>JAIPJM010000015.1:0-55000 GCA_021734255.1 Fidelibacterota bacterium
TTTGCATACCCATACTATGTGATATTCTAAACGATACGCACTGTGGGAAATGAAATGTATCTGCATCGACTTAAGTTACCTCCGCAGGCTCATTCATCCACGGGTAAACCCGTGGTTTTCTGTCTTCGACCGAATAAAATAGAATAGCCCCGCAACTAGAAGGCGGGGCTATAAGAGGTGTCTCTGCCATTCTGTAACCCAACAATAGCGGAGGCGAGATGAATGTAACCTTGTTCAGTCAGATAATCAGCAACTTAAATCGGGTTTCCTTCAACCGAATAGTTGAAAGATATGGATCCGATAAGCACAGCAAAGGGATCAACAGTTGGACTCACTTGGTGTCCATGCTTTTCTGTCACTTTGCGAAAGCCAATTCTCTGCGTGAGATCAGCAACGGACTGCGCTCAGCCACAGGCAACCTGAATCATCTCGGTGTGACCCTGGCACCCAGTAAATCATCACTGTCCTATATCAATCATCATCGGGACTGGCACATCTTCAAGGATTATTACTTTGAGCTCCTGGAGCAGTTCAGCAAAACAGTCAGATTCAAACGCATCAAGTTCAACCAGATCCAGAAGAAGATATTCCTGCTGGATGCAACGGTGATCAGTCTCTGTCTGTCCGTTTTTGACTGGGCCAGATACCGTCAGAAGAAAGGAGCCGTCAAACTGCATGTACTCCTGGACTACGACGGCTGCCTTCCCAGTTATGTGAACCTGACCGATGGGAAGGTGGCTGATGTCAGGGCAGCCAAGTCTATCCCCATACCCAAAGACAGTGTGGTTGTAGCAGATAGAGCCTATGTCGACTTTAGGATGTGGAATGCCTGGGACAATGATCGGATCAGCTTTGTCATCCGGATGAAGAGTTCCGTCAAATACATCGTCAAGGTTGAACGGGAACTCCCTCCCCATACTGACCAGCATATCTTAAATGATGAAACCATTATCTTGGAGAACCCCAAAAGCTATGACCATTACCCGAAACGTCTCCGCAGAGTGGCTGTCTGGGATGATGTGAATAAAAAAACCATTGAGCTCATCACCAATCAAATGTCTTGGACAGCAGCCACCATTGCGGAGCTCTATAAACAGAGGTGGCAGATTGAAACCTTCTTCAAAGCCCTAAAACAGCTCATGAAAATCAAGACTTTCGTCGGAACTTCTGAAAACGCAGTCCTGATACAGATTTGGACAGCATTGATCTCTATGTTGATCCTGAAGTACCTCAGACAGCTTGCTGAGTATGCCTGGTCCTTGTCAAATCTCCTGGCTTTCCTAAGAATGAACCTCTTTGTCAAAATAAATCTGACAGAATGGCTCAATCATCCCTTCAGGGACAACTCAGCAGCTGATAACCCAAGATAACAGGAACTAGAGTGGGCTAAATGAGGGGATTAAAATCAGAAAATGGAATAATCTGTCCTAAATCGTTGATCTAGACAGGGTATACCATCAGTTTTGAAACGTTTTGGACAGCAATGAGCTATATCACACCGGCTTTTGGACCTATAATATGAAGTCGAGAAGCTGTTTGATATTCGCTATAAATGGGACGGAATGATATGCAGGGTTTGACCAGGGATTGACCAATCCGATCACACTGATCAGAATCGAAATACTCACCAAATAGTTTAAAGCCCTCCGCATTGCATTACCCGCCGTAAATTCAAGTAAATCATAGAGATAAAAGTACAAGAGTGGCAGCAGAGGAACGAACCAGCGAATGCTATAGGTCCAACCCCCATAATTTTGAGTGTAAATGGAATAGTAAATAACTAATATCATTGATGATATGCCAATGATGACACCTTCCATCCAAAAGCTTGATTTCTGACGAATATGGAGGATCATCGCAGGGATGATGAGTATTAGCAGTGGATTATACCAAATGAAACCTTTCATCCCGATCAATGAAAGAAATGCGTATTTGATGGAAGCCACCAGCGAATTCACCTGTAATCCCTGCCCCCAGACCGAGCCTTCATATGCGAAATTGTCACCCACTATCTGAACGGGCAACAGACTTCCCGAGATCGTATAATTCAAAACCCCATATGTAAGCAGCGGAATAAATCCAAGTGCGAGATATGCCAGTAGCGATTTGGAAAATCCTGACTTATGAAACACCAGCAACGCAAAGCCTATTAAAAACAGACCAGTTGGAACATCCGCTGATCCTGAAAGCCCGAAAAACAATCCCGAAATAGCTGCATGAAAGATGTTCCCGGTATTTTTCCAGTTCAAATAGTAGAGAAAAGCTATGGTTAACCATGAAGCTGCCAGACTATGGTTATTAAATGTCGCTGACCAGGAAAATGCGATCGACGTGAAGGCGAAGAGCAAAACGATCCGGAGATACTTTTGACCCGTGAGCCCCCGAAGCATCAAAATTTGAGCAAACGCAAGAACGCTCAGCAGCCACCAGAGCTTGACCGTCAAAAGAATGATCAGATAATAGGCTAGATTCCACCCATAGCTCAGTTGCCCCCCCAGATGATAGATAGGGAGGTAAACCAATGCAGCTAATAGGGATGGGATAGGTGGCTTATCTGAATAAAAGTGATCATTTATATAGACCCTATCCCCTGTTTCAGCAAACTCACTGTTATCAATGATAAAACTTCCCTGCTCAACCAGGGATTGGGTTAGCGCCATTCTACTGGCTTCATTCCAACCATTAATTCGTGGATTCACCGTGACCAGACTGATACCGATCAAGAGTAGAAGTAATGGCTTCCTCACCGGTGCTTGTACCAAACTAATCCTCTGAAGGGTTGATCTGTTTTTTAACCTGCTCCAGTACATCTTCTCGTGCGCGAATACTGACAACCAAATGATCTTCATCATAATCAACATTGAGGACTTCCGTATTGCGGTGTAGATATGCCAGCAGTTTGTGCTGATTGTGATCCAATTTCAATGTCTCTACAATGTATCCAGCTCGCCTTTTACCCAGAATGGCTTGTTCCAGCCCATGTATATTGATTTGTTTCAGAACTGAGACCATTACAGAGTCAGTATGCTCTCGCTGAGCAATTGAGAGTACCCTCTCATCCTGCACGAGGTCGATCTTATTAAAAACTGTAATCGTCTCCTGCTCAGAAACACCCAGATCCATTAGCACTTCGTTAACGGTTTCCAGGTGCATTTCATATTGGCTCGAGCTCAGATCGATCACTTTCAGGATCAGATCAGCCTCTTGAACCTCCTGAAGCGTGCTTTTAAATGATGCAACAAGATGATGGGGAAGCTTATGAATAAAACCGACGGTATCACTTAATAGGACGGGATGATCATTCAGCACGACTTTTCTTACGGTCGTATCCAAAGTCGCAAAGAGTTTATCCTCCACCAGGACCTCTGCATCCGAGAACAAATTCATCAGAGATGATTTACCGGCATTTGTGTAGCCGACAAGGGCCACTTTGTACATGTCGTCCCGATTCTTTCGCCGAGTATCCCGCTGCCTCTCGATCTTTCCCAGCTCACTTTTAAGCGTCGAAATCCTGGTACGGATCAAGCGCCGATCGACTTCGATCTGTGTTTCACCCATACCACCCCGCGTACCGGTCCCGCCCCGCTGTCTTTCAAGGTGGGTCCAGGCGCGTGTTAATCTGGGCAGAAGATATTGCAGTTGAGCCAGTTCAACCTGAGTTTTGGATTCTTTGCTGCTGGCGTGATGCATGAAGATATCCAGGATCAAACTGCTCCTATCAATGACTCTTGCTTTCTTCAATAAATTTTGGAGGTTTTTGGTTTGAGCCGGTGTCAACTCATCATCAAAAATGACCAGGTCCACTTTCAGCATACCAACCATTGAGACGATCTCTTCGACCTTACCCTTTCCTACATACAGGGCGGCATGAATCTCTGTTCGCTTTTGAACGATCTCACCCTTAACATCGGCACCTGCCGTGTTTGCCAGCAGCGCGAGCTCCTTAAGGTTCTCTTCTACCTGTTCCTGGGTTTGCCTTCCATGAACGACGCCTACCAGGAGTGCTTTCTCTACTGTACTACCTGTTTCAATCATTGGACCGCCAATTCGAGTGTATCCTAGATAAATAAATTTCTGCCATCCAGAGTCCCAATACCAGGAGCAATAGTAGTGGCCATAGGGCATACCCGGAACTCTGATTCAGTACAGCAGAACTTAGTTCAAGCTCATCGTGATAAACATGAATATTACGCTCCAATTCATATTGCTTCTGATGCGCACTTGCCTCCTTAGCAGACACATTCACAGCGACTGGAAAAAGAACGGTCCTGCCATGGAGAAACCGATATATCCCAGGCAGATCAGTTTGAGAATAGTGGATCACAAAATTCGAATCAGGCTGTTGAAAATCGACGGTGCCATCTGGCCTCTGCACGCTAAAAAGCGCGTCACTCCCCCGCTCAGGGTCAGGCACAAAACGAATGGTATCACCAATTTCTGCATTGAAGCGGTCCATTTTTCCCCGATCCCCTGAATATTGCGCCAAATCGAGTACAAGAGATGGAAACATCCCCAAAAGGGCTAAATTACTACCTTCAAGAGAGAAGCTTGTATTGAACCAAACGATCCTTCCAGAATTGATATAGTTCACCCCTAAAAATGGTTGATCATCTAAAAATCGTATCCACGTACGATCTAACTCAGTTGAGCTCACATTGAAGCGCTTAAATACTTTCATTCTATTTTCAGTGATGACTTCCGTGATCGGGAGCGCTTGCAGATCTTCCTTAACCTGCGCTGTGGGAGTCAGACCGAAGGATAATTCGGATTCTTCCAGTATGAGAGGTGTGCTGAGACCGAGGAGCTCCTGCATTTTGACTCCACCATTACCAAAGAGGATGAGCTGGCCACCATTTTCAGTGAATATCTTCAACTGATTCCACACATAATCAGGAATGAGAGACGCATCGTCTACGATGATCGTACCTCCCCGCCCAGTAACAAGTTCATCTGCCTGCCCATACGCCAGAATATCCACTTGCAGGTTGGCGTCCACAGACTCTAAGGCATCACGTACAGGCCTCCAAAAGTCTGGTCCCCTTTCTGATCGGATGATCTGAACAGGTATGTCTCCCCTGGCTTCAAAGACAAAGTATCTGAGGTCATTGTACTGTTGTGCATCCTGCTCCAGACTCAAAACACCTTCCTGAAATCCAGGTTCCATAACGCGACCACCAAGTTCAATGATACTATTCGACGATTTAACGACTGTCTGGTTTATCCGTTTGTCATTCACATTCAGCTCAAGTGCCAACTCCGATGACGCAGACCCAAATCCGATCTGAGCAGTAATTTGATAGGCTTCGTCTTCAATAAGTGATCGTCTCGGTATCTCCAGGCTAACCAGCCCCCGGTCTTCACCACTTGCAGTGATAAGTGCGTGGATCGTCCAATCCTCGAGTGAGGCTGTTTTTTCCTGTATGTCTTGTCCGTCACCGATCCAGACCAGGGTTTTACTTTTGTAGGCATCCATGTCCTCTTGCTCGGAAAGGCGAGCACGCAGATCATCCGGATAAACTGAGGTAAACGAGGGTCCAATATCCTGATATTCATTCATTAACTCCAGGGAAGCACTTGAACAAAAGAGAACACGTGTCCCCCGTTCTCCAAGGATATCCTTCAAGTCACCCAACCAGGGACCAACTGATGAATCAAGGGCGTGATTAAAAGATGCCGTATTGTCCAGGACCACTACCAGGAGATCAGTTTTTTGGGTGCGAATACCAAAGCCAGAACCCGTATTCAGGGTTGGACGCGAAAAGATCAAAATGATCAATAATACGATAAGGGTACGAATGATAAGGAGCAGCAATTGTCTAAAATTAAATTTTCGTAAAGCATCCTGTTCCAGGTGTTTTAAAAAAATGAGAGATGGAAATGCAATGCGCTTACTTTTTCGTTTCGCGAGTAAGTGGATGATCACCGGGATCGATACCAGGGGTAGAAACCATAAAAACAAGGGATTTAGGAAGGTCATGCTAGAATAGCGATCGTTAGACCATGCTTGAGAGGAAGAGCAAACTGCCTGTTAGTATGGGAATCAGGAAATTATCATCCAGATTAATGGGGTTTGCTTCAGCAAGCGTGACGATCAGCGAGATAATTAAGTTCTGAAAGACAGCTTGCGGATAAAAGTAGAATAAAATAAGCAGGGAACTGATAAGAAATGCCAGACTCCCCTCCACAGATTTTCTGAAAAAATGATGACGTCCAAACGGTATTCCAATCAAAGCTGCAAGAGTATCCGAAATAGACAAGATGAGGAGTGCCGCGACAGCCATAGTTTTTGGAAATAAAAATATGCTGATCACTGCGCCAGTAAAAACAAAGGTAGCTCCTGTCAACTGCTGCTGTTCATGCGCTCGGATGGCAGGTCCAAATACGAGCATGAATGCTTTCTTTGCCCAATCAAACCTTAACCGCAAATATTCTGCAAGCAGAAATCCTGTTGAGATAAACAACAGTCCCTTAAGCATGGTATCCTTGTCAAATAAATGCCAGTACAGAAGTGGAATTGCTGCGCTACTGAGGTGAATTGCCTTGCGCACAACCTCATTGGAGCGAATAGAAAGTGCTGTCATTTAATCACTATGTAACAGAGAAGTTAATTCAGTATAGTTTTCCGCTGGGGATGATTGCTTATTAAATACAGCTGAGCCTGCTACAAAGCGATCCAGACCTAGTTCTGTCAAGGCAGGAAGGGTTTTCCTGTTTATGCCACCATCGATCTCGATGAGAATATCATTTTTCTTGAAGGTGTCCAGTATTTCTGAAAGCGGATCCAGAACCGATGATATAAATGTCTGTCCACCGAAGCCCGGGAAAACCGACATGATCAAAACTTGATCCAGCTGATCTATATAAGGGAGCGTCAATTCCAGTGCTTCATCCGGATTGATCACCAGTCCAGCCAGCGAGCCCAAGTCATGGATCCTAGCGAGGGTGTCCCCCACAGAACGACAGGTTGAGGGATGAACGAGGACGGTATCAGAGCCAGCTCTGATAAAGTTTTCAATATACTTATCCGGTTCAGCGATCATCAGATGCGATTCCAGGTGAACGTCGGTTATGCTTCTCACTGCTTTGACCACCATGGGACCGAAACTAATATTGGGAACATATTGACCATCCATCACATCCAGGTGCAGGACCTGACACCCAGCGTCTATGACAGAACGGACCTGATCTCCAAGCTCAGCAAAGTCAGCTGATAAGATAGATGGCGATATTTGCTGTTTTCGATCAGTAGCCATTAAAAACCATCTATTATGATCAGATCAACACTTACCAGTTGATCCTTGGGAAACATCTTGCCTGGATCGATCGACTGTGAAACGACTGTATTGGGGAGCAGCGCAGGATCCTGGGTGTAAGAAATATTACCTGCCCGGAATCCCTTCCGCTGCATGATCCTTACTGCTTCATCCAGGCCCTTATTTAGAAGGTTGGGCATAGTTTTTTTCAGGTTTCGCTTCCCCAGACTTACCGTAAGCGTGATCGAATCACCTGGGGCGACCGGCAATCCTGCAGCAATGGATTGGTCCATAACGACAGTTTTTTCATAGAGATCTGAAGAATCGGCCTGGACGTCTACCAGAATCAGGCCCAGCTGCTCGACCGCAATGGTTGCCTGTCTCTCAGTGACAGCAACCAGATCAGGCATTTCCAGTTTTTCGGGGGGTAAACTAATGGTCAACTGAATCTTACGATTTTCCTTTACCATCTGCCCCGGTTCTGGATGCTGATCCATGATAAATCCCTCGGGGATATCGCTTCTGAAGACTGTATCCTTCACAACCCATTCTAATTTCCGCTCTTTTAATATCTTGTCTGCCTGATCCAAATCCGTGTGGGTCAAACTGGGGACACGTATCTCATCATTCCAGTTCACATAAATCGGCAGGATCACATTATTCGCCAGTAATGCGAACAGGAGCCCTAGCACTGAAAAAATAATGATATAATCTCTTACAAATTTCATGATAATTTTCTTAATCTGACAGCGAACATACCATCCATGTTATCTCGCCATGGTAATGTAGACAATGCACCTCTTTCATCAACATAAGCTTGTAAATTTTCATCTAGAATGGGTTCGATCCGAGCATTTTTCAGCCTATGTATAACCGCATCGATCAACTCCCAATTCTCTTCAGGCTCCAGGGAACAGGTTGCATAGATCATACGGCCATTATTTTGCAGATGTTTCCAAGTATTGAGCAGGATCTTGATTTGTATTTCTTGCAGAGAATCAATGTCTCCTGGTTGTTTTTTCCACCTGGCATCTGGCCGTCGACTGAGAACGCCCGTACCGGAACACGGTACATCTAAAAGGGTCCAATTGGTTCCTGGAAGTGAATCCACACTGGCATCTTTTTGGTCTACTTCAACCTTTATCAGGCTCAGTCGTTCAACGGTATCTTTTACTTTCTGCAGACGCTGGGAACTGGCATCAAAAGCATACATGGTCTCAAGCTCGGATCCATATTTTTCCATGATCAGGGCCATCTTTCCGCCAGGAGCCGAACATGCATCCAGTATCGAGTCACCAGATTCAGGAATTACCAGTGAAGCTACCATTCCAGCGGCAAGATCCTGGAATGAGAACCAACCTGAGCTGAATTCCTGACTCTGGATAATTGCAGCAGCAGATTTTAGGTGGTAAAATGAATCTATAACCGTCGATCGTTCAAATTCGATAGCATTATCCTGAAGGAATTGTTCAAATTGCGCCTGTGGGACTTTTGCAACATTTCGTCTGACCCAAACGGCAGGCGTGCGATTATTGTATTCGCAAAGATTCTCCACAGCCTTGAAATCATAATTTTCGATCCAGCGTTCCAGCATCCAGGCTGGGTGCGACGTCTGTAAAGCTACTTGCTGTGACCCCTTCAGCTTGGAGCTGATCATTTCCTCCCCACCCTGTGAGTTGACCTTCCGGAGTATAGCATTGATGAGAGCTGCCGATCTGTGGTGACCGACCTTTCTGGCCAGATTGACGGTTTCATTGATGGCTGCATGCTTAGCGGTGGACATATACATGAGTTGATATACCCCAAGGCGTAGCAGGACCTTGACCGCATGCTGCGATTTGTGGTATTGTCCCTTGAAGTAGTGAGCGATAATTAGATCTATTTTCAGGCGCATCCGTGTAATGCCATACACAAGCTCCATAATCCAAGCTTTTGCCTGCTGTTCCGGATTGTGTCTGGTGAATACATCCCCCAGGATGTCATCGATATACCGCGAGGAATCCTTCTCCGCTGACAACAATATTTTGAAGGCTAACTCACGAGGAGTGCTGACCAAGACTATCTCCTATGCTCAGGCGACTACCCAAAAGAAAAGCCGAGACATCCATCACTTTTTTACCCTCAGGTTGTATCTGCTTGATCCTCAATGCACCCTCACCGCAGCCAACTGTAAACGAATCAACTTCCATATCAGCGATCACCCCGGCTTCTCCCTGTATATCCGAAATTTCAGCCTTGAGAATTTTCAGGCGTTTGCCATGGAGAAATGTATAGGCTCCTGGTTTGGGAGCAAATGCTCGAACACGATTTGCGCAGCGTACGTTGCTTTCAGTAAAATCAAGCTGCTGTGTCGCTGACGTGACCTTGGGGGCGGGCGAAGCTACGGAATTATCCTGTTCCATCTCAATAAAAGTACCTGCAGCAACAAGTTCCACGGTCTCCAGGACCAGATATGCCCCCTTGATACGGAGCTTTTCATAAAGTGTTGACAGGTTATCCTCAGGTAAAATGGGTACTTCTTTTTGTCTGATGATATTTCCTGTATCTACTTTTCGTTTCAGAAAAAAAGTAGTCAGACCGGTCTCGCGGTCACCGTTCAATAGCGCCCAATGGATGGGAGCAGCACCGCGATATCTGGGAAGAAGTGAAGCATGCAGATTGAAGGCTCCATGTCGCGGAATAGAAAAAATAGACTCGGGTAAAATACGAAAGGCAACCACTACGATCACATCGGGAGCCAAAGATTCCAGCTCTGATCTAAACGATGGATCCTTGAGGGAAGCCGGTTGATAAATGTCTAATCCCAGCTTATCTGCAGACTTTTTAACTGCAGATGCTTGAACTGAACGGCCCCGTCCCTGGGGTTTATCTGGCACGGTGACCACAGCTTGAATATGGTGGCGACTACCTGCCAATATCTCAAGTGAGGGTACAGCAAAATCTGGCGTCCCCATGAAAACTATTTTTAATGGTTCACCCGGATTCATTTGATTCCTACTCCCCTGTCAGCATGGACTGGGTTCAGAATTATAGCTCAAAGTTTTCTGATGCTTCAACTTCGATCTCGCCAGAAGCGATCTTGTTGAGAGTTTTTTTAAGCAGCGACCGTTTGAGTGAGCTTAGATGATCGATAAATAATGTTTTTTCCAAATGGTCGTACTCATGCTGGATCACGCGAGCAAGAAAGCCATCGACCGCTTCATCGTGTAACTTTCCATCAAGGTCCTGGTACTTGATCCTGATCGTCGTTGGACGTGTCACCGTTTCGCGAATGGTGGGGAGACTCAAGCAGCCCTCTTCGTATTCACCTTTTTCTTCCCCGAATGCATAGATCTCCGGGTTAATGAATACACGCTTTTCTTCATTCTCTTCCAGCGGCGACAGGTCGATAACAAAGAGACGGATGGACTTGTCAACCTGAGGTGCAGCCAAACCTACCCCCTCGGCTGCATACATGGTTTCAAACATATTTGAGACGATCTGCTTGATCGAGTCATCGATCTCGGGAATCTGTTTTGTGTCCGTCCGGAGCACGTCCTTCCCATATGTTTGAATTTCGTAAAGCATGATTACTTAGATTTTAATGTCGCGATGGCGCTTCTACCGATGTGCAGTTTTGTATCAGTTGCGGTCTTGATCAGGACCACATCATTGTCCTTGATTCCTTCAATGGTCCCATGGATACCACCATTTGTAATGACATGATCACCTTTTTTCAATTCGGATCTCATTTTTTCTGCTTCTTTTTGGCGTTTCGTCTGGGGTCGGATCAGTAAGAAGTAAAAAATAACAAACATAAGAATGATCGGAAGAAAACTCAGAATCGGATTTCCGGCTTCTCCCCCCTGCGGTGCGGCCATAAGTAGAACAGTTGCATTCATATTAAATATATCTCCCTAATTAATTTAAAAACCGCGCTAATCTAAACTGGTGCTTAACTCAATCCAAACGGCTTCCCCTCCAGCAATGGAGGTTTGGCATCAATTGAGGGCACTCGCTATCCTTTTTAACCAGTGATTCTCATATTAAGAGTTGCAGCACGTAATAGTATTTATATATTAACAGTAATGATTACTATTATTATATAGATAACAACCCAAATACGAATAAGAGGAAATGACATGTTAGTAACGAAACCTGCACCAGATTTTAAAGCAACCGCCCTCATGGGAGACAATACTTTTAAAGAGATCAGCCTCTCTGATTATAGAGGAAAGAAGGTCGTCCTATTCTTTTACCCACTTGATTTCACTTTTGTCTGCCCCACTGAGATCCTGGCTTTCAATCATCGTCTGGAAGCGTTTGAGAAGCGCGGCGTTCAGGTCCTGGGTTGCTCAGTTGATTCCAAATGGAGTCACCTGGCCTGGAAGAACACCGATGTCAATAATGGTGGCATCGGACAGATCCAGTATCCCATAATCGCAGATATTGATAAATCAATCGCTCGTGCCTATGATGTGCTTCAGGAAGCAACGCCAGCTACCGTTCTTACAGATGATGGTGAGTCTGAAACAACTGTTGACGGGAGTGTTGCACTCCGTGGTACCTTCCTGATCGATGAGGAGGGAATCGTTTGGCATGCTACCATCAATCACGAGCCACTCGGTAGAAATATTGATGAGACGCTTCGCTATGTTGACGCCTTGAGTTTCCATCAGGAACACGGTGAGGTATGCCCTGCTGGCTGGGAAGAAGGAAAAGATGCCATGGGTGAGAATCCTGAAGGTGTTTCCAAGTTTCTGTTAAATCACGCAGGTGAACTCTAGACAGAAACCCTACGTAAAACAAAAAAGCTCCGGTCTGATCGGAGCTTTTTTTATATCTAAAAGTAAATCTGGAGATCAAACTTCCATAATGTCCGTTTCTTTGGCATCACTGGCTTCATCGATCTGCTTGATATACTTGTCTGTCATCTCCTGTACATTATCAACAGCACGTTTAGCATTGTCTTCTGAGAGCTCATGATCTTTTTCAGCTTTCTTGATCTGCTCATTTGCATCACGACGAATATTGCGGATACCGATACGGCTTTCTTCCGCTAACTGATGGACATGACGAATCAATTCTTTACGTCTCTCATCTGTAAGTGGTGGAATAGGGATTCGTATCATCACACCATCATTTTGAGGATTCAGCCCCAGGTCCGCAGACATGATCGCTTTCTCGATCTCGGCTGTGAGTGACTTTTCCCATGGTTGAATAACGATCAAGCGTGGCTCTGGTACACTAAGATTGGCAACCTGGTTCAGAGGAGTGGGATTACCGTAGTATTGGACTTTTACATGCTCAACGAGCGTGATCGACGCGCGGCTGCTTCTTAACCCACTCAGCTCCTGTTTCACATGTTCAACTGACATTTGCATGCGGTGATCCACATCTTTGAATAACTCATTAATCATGTTTACCTCCTACTACAGAACCAATTTCAGCACCTTGAACTACTTTTTGCAAGTTACCCTGAATTTCCATATTAAACACATGAACTGCAAGTTGATTTTCACGACAGAGAGCGAAGGCAGTTTGATCCATAACTCTCAAATTTTTGTTAAGCACCTCATCATAGCTCAGTCGCGCTAGAAATTCAGCTTCAGAATCCACCTCAGGATCGGATGAATAGATACCATCCACTCTGGTACCTTTCAGCAATACATCCGCATTCATTTCCACTCCCCGGAGCGCAGCTGCTGTATCTGTTGTGAAGAATGGATTGCCAGTTCCCGCTGCAAAGATGACCACCCTCCCATCCGAGAGGTGCTGGAGTGCCTTTCGTTGCGTGAATGGTTCAGCGATCTGATTCATCTCAATAGCGGTGAGAACGCTAACCGGTATGCCGCGTCTTTTCAATGCATCGCCCAGGGCAACAGCATTAATGACCGTTGCCAGCATACCCATATGGTCTGCAGGCACGCGGTTCATATCTTTCGCTTTTTGGGATAAGCCCCTGAAAATATTCCCCCCACCAATGACAATTCCGACCTCAACACCGAGATCCACAACAGTCTCCAGATCAGTGGTCATCTGGTCCAGTACTGTTGTACTAATAGAAAGAGCCGAATCACCTGCAAGCGACTCGCCACTGAGTTTGAGTAATATTCGCTTGTAGATAGATTCGGCTGACATTTTATCCGCCTATGATCAGGAAAGGTTATTCAGAATCGGAGTCTGATTCTCCTATGGCAAAACGCTGGAACCGCACGATGGACATATTCTCGCCCAAGGATGCAATGGTTTCATTTAACAGATCAGTTATCGTCTTCTCTGGATCCTTAACGAAGGACTGTTCCATAAGTACGACTTCTTTGTAATATTTCTCGAGACGACCAGATACGATCTTTTCAACAATATGTTCAGGTTTGCCTTCGTTTAAGGCCTGTACTTTGAATATCTCGGATTCTTTTTCCAGGGTTTCAGTATTTACCTGCTCGCGATTCACCACATCCGGAGATGCAGCAGCAACATGCATGGCAATATTATGTCCCAATTCCTGGAATTGTTCAGTCTTGGCAACAAAATCTGTTTCACAAGCGATCTCAACCAGCGCTCCGAGTTTACCACCGGCGTGTATATAGCTGAAGACCAAACCTTCATTCGTGGCTCTGCCAACTTTTTTAGCAGCTTTAGCCACACCCTTCTTCCGAAGGATCTCTACTGCTTTATTAATATCACCATCGGCTTCCTGAAGTGCTGACTTGCACTCCATCATACCGACACCGGTTTTTTCTCGCAGCTCTTTTACGGTAGCAGCTGTAATAGCCATTCTAAATCTTCTCCGAATTATAAATTATGTATTGGTGCTTACTCAGTGACTTCTTCTTCAGCATCCTTGGCCTTGGAAACACCCTTAGCCTCAAGAATTGCATCAGCAAGTGTTCCCGTCAACAGCCGGATGGCCTGAATGGAGTCATCATTGGCAGGAATAGGGATATCAACCTTACGGGGATCCGTATTCGTGTCAACAATTGAAATAACTGGAATCTCCAGGCGCGACGCTTCAGCAACGGCAATGGCTTCCTTGTCAGCATCTACGACGATCACAACATCAGGCAATCGACGCATGTCTTTGATGCCACGATGCTGAGTCTGGAGACGCGTCCGCTCGCGGGACCTCATAAGCAATTCTTTTTTAGTGAGGGTCTCAGCGATCTCGCTGGTTTCATCCTTCTCAAGGAGGTGTAAGCGTTTGATCGACTTTTTGATCGTCATAAAATTGGTAAGTGTTCCACCCAACCAGCGTTCGGTTACATGAAACATTCCACAGCGATCAGCCTCTTCCTCAACCACCATCTTTGCCGACTTTTTGGTAGCAACAAATAGGATGGACCCACCTTTTTTGACAGTTGCGCTAACCAGATCCACGGCTTTTGTAAGCTGGTCGATGGTCTTATACAGATCGATGATATGAACACCATTCTTCTTGGTGAAGATGTATTCATCCATATTAGGATCCCAATTACTGGTCATGTGACCAAAGTGGGCACCAGAAGCTAATAGGTCCTCTAATGAAACTTTATGCATTCAAACTCCTGAAAAACTTTAACGTTTGGAGAACTGGTAAGCTTTACGTGCACCAGCCAAACCGTATTTTTTACGCTCTTTCTTACGAGCGTCACGTGTTAAGAGACCTGCTTTTTTCAGAGCAGGGCGCAATTCTGTATTCTCCCCCTGTAATGCACGGGAAATACCGTGGCGAATTGCATAAGCCTGACCGGACAGTCCGCCACCATTCACATTAATAGAAATGTCATAGCGGTTGCTGTTCTCAGTCAACTCGAGTGGTTCACGGACGATCATTCTCAGGGTTTTTCTACCGAAATATTCGTCCATTTCACGGTCATTTATCCTGATGATGCCTTTACCGGGCTGCATATAAACACGTGCAATTGACGTTTTACGTTTTCCAGTGGCATAAAAAGTGTTAGAAGTACTCATTGAAATTAACCTATATCAAGGGGTTTTGGTTGCTGTGCTTCATGTGGATGGGCATCTCCAGCATAAACTTTCATCTTTTTCAGCTGAGAGCGTCCGAGACGGTTGTGAGGTAGCATACCCTTAACGGCATTCTCAATGATGCGCTCTGGATGCTTTTCACGGAGATGTGCCAGTGAGGTTGTACGATCACCACCGGGATATCCACTGTGACTGAAATAGGTCTTTTGTTCTTCCTTATTCCCTGTCACTTTCACTTTCTCAGCATTTGTAACAATGACAAAATCACCATTATCAAGATGAGGGACAAATGTTGGCTTATGTTTCCCTCTAAGAATCTGAGCTATTTTACTTGAGAGCCGACCGAGTGTCAGCTCAGTCGCATCAACGATCCACCAATCTCTCTCAATCTCACCCGCTTTAACATTATACGTTTTCAAATCAAATCCTTCTTATTCTTAGCTTCCGGCCACCTTCGGTCCGGAAAAAGCGACGTAATCTAAACGACGCCCTGTCGCTTGTCAAACATAATTTCCCTGCTGAGAAATGTAGAATTTTCAGGCGTTTGCCGCAGTTTTCAACCTGATCTCGAAAGTAGTTCCCTGCTGAGGAAAAGACTCGACTGAAATATCACCTTGATGGTACTCTCGAATAATACGCTCAACAAGGCTTAGACCAAGGCCCCAGCCTCGTTTTTTTGAACTCCATCCTGGTCTGAAAATATTCTTGTGATCAAGAAATGGGATGCCTTCCCCATTGTCTGATACCGAGATACGGACCCAATCCTCATCACCTGTTACCTTTATCCTAATGTGTCCTTCTTCCTGTTTGATGGCATCCACCGCATTTTTAAGAAGATTTTCGATCGCCCATCCGAACAGCTCTTTATGAGCCATCACCTTAATTCCTCGTGGACATTCCATCTCGATCTTTATTGATTTTCCCCATTGGGGGATACGTCTATCGATATACGTGAGGACAGGTTCAACCAGACTACTCGCCTCATGAACGTCAAGAGTGACACCCGCTCCGATCTTGGAAAATCGTTCAGCCACCTGGTTCAAGCGTTGCAGATCACGATCCATCTCTTCCACGATCTGCAGTGTGTTACCAGCTTGATCATCCTGTCGCAGGAGTTCGATCCAACCCATGAGTGATGATAGCGGGGTACCCAGTTGATGAGCGGTTTCTTTCGACAATCCGACCCAAATGCCCCTCCGTTCAGCGTTTCGAATGAATTGGAACCCACTAAATCCGAGCAGGATGAAGATACCGATGATCACAAATTCCATGACTGGAAACCATTTGAGGATCTGGATCAGTCGTGAATCCTCATAGTGGATGAGCATAACGACCTCAGCTTGAAATTCAACCGGAACAGGATCATTCTTCGCATCCATCCTTTTCAAGACGCTATTGAGCATCATTTGTCTTTCACTTGGATTCAGATCAGAGGGAAGATTTACTTTATATTCATGTATGATCGACTGACCATTCTCTTCGCGTGTAATGATCATTGGAAAATTAACTGCCTGAAAGACCTTCTTTACAACCTCCTGTAATTTATGACTTTCGGTCTTGCCAAAATGAATATTCATGATCTCAATACCATTAAAGTCAATTGGGATGGGGTTGTTCTGTTGATCCATTTCCTGGACCAATGAAAACAAGTATTCTTCCATACGAGATTCAGAAATCGTGTCAGCGAGATCTAGATTTCTATGAGCGTATATGATCTCCTGCCCTTGATCCATAGTAGTGATGATAATGGGGAAACTCACATTTCTGATGACCTGATTAAAGGCAAAGTCCATACTGGGCGTATCTGCTGAAAGCGCCCGGGCATACAAGTTAGCATTATAGGTTAGAAACTGCCTCTGCTCTTCCTGATACGCTTTACTCTGGAGATCTGCTGCCAGTGCATTAGCGAGTAATGTAGAATTGTACTTCAGGAAGCGAAGATTGTCATCCCGTAACTGTCTGACAACCCAATTGGTGTATACCAGTGAAACGAGAATAATTAGAACGGCAAGGACGAACAATCCCAGCTTGATATTGGTAGTGGATTTATATTCTCTATTCTTGCTTGACATAATCACTCACAGGTTTAAAAAGGGCAATTAGTCCAGTGTATTTATTATGATATCAACGATACGGGAGGCGCTGTGACCATCACCGTAGTGCTCGGACCAATTGTCTGGCTCAGGATATGCGGACAACAACACAGGTATCTGAGCCAGGTCATCCCCCACCAGCTGATTCCACCCATCTCTCACTGTTTCTACCCATTCTGTTTCAGCACGAACCGTTAAACATTTCGTTTTGTGCAGGTAGGCTTCCTTTTGTACACCGCCTGAATCTGTAATGACAAATCTGGCATGCTTCTCCAATAGCATCATGTCGAGATAACCCACGGGATCGATAATGCGTATGCGGTCACTCATCTTCTCCATCAATGCATTCACACGCTTTCGACCGCGAGGATGTACCGGGAAAATAACTGGCCTATCAGACTTTGAGACTTGTTCAAGGATGGATTGAAGACGTTGATCATCATCGGTGTTACTCGGTCTATGAATGGTCATTAAGTTGAATTGCTCTGATGCCAGGCCTAGATCTTCCAATGTATCTAACTGATGCTCAGCGACTTGCGTATATTTTATGAGTGCATCAACCATTACATCCCCAACAATGTGAACCCCTGCTGTGATTCCTTCTTTGGCCAGGTTTTTTACAGCGACTTCTGTGGGAACAAACAGCAGATCTGAGAGAACATCAGTGACAACTCTATTGATCTCCTCTGGCATTTTGCGGTTATAAGATCTTAATCCGGCTTCAATATGGATCAGCTTAACATGTAATTTTGAGGCTGCCAGTGCTCCTGCTATGGTGGCGTTCGTATCACCGTACACGATGAGCCCGTCCGGTTGTTCTTTCAGGATGATATCTTCGATACCGACAAGGGACTCTGATGTCTGCCTTGCATGTGTCCCAGACCCAACACCAAGATCATAATCTGGACGGGGGATGCCCATCTCTTCAAAAAATACTTTAGCCATGTTATCATCGTAATGCTGACCAGTATTCACCAGGATCTCTGTTATTCCAGTATTTCTCAAAGCATGTGATACAACCGATGCTTTCACGAATTGGGGTCTCGCTCCTATGATAGTTATGATCTTCATCTATTCCTTGTCTTCCATATCTTTAATATGTGGTTGATTCTCACGATTACCCAGGACCTCCTTTAACAGCTGAAGCATATTCCGTCCGGGTAACAGAACTCTCCAAAAAGGGATACCCACCAGTATCTGGTAAATACCGAGTTTGATGAACAAATTAACGCCATAACTCAGGGTGGTGGCCCATGCTGCACCCTCAGCCCCCATTCGTGGAATAAAATACAAATTTGCTAACACGTTGATCGTGACGGTTGCCAGCCCAACATAAACATTGAGCATCGGTCTGCCCCGTGCTGAAAAATCATTGGAGAGCAATCTACCAACACTGGATGCCAGAATTCCTGGTAACAGGATCAACAGGACAGGTGCAGAATCGAGGTACGCTACACCAAAGAATACTTTGATGATCGAGGCGCCTAGTAGTGCCAGCAGCAATGCCGTTATAGCGGTCACCATAAAGGTTGCGCTACCAAGGATCTCGGTGACACTTGTATCCTTACTATTTCGTTTATACTTCCCCGAAAGGTGAGGAAAAATGGCTGTATTTACTGCCTGGGAGAGTAACCACAATTTTTCTACGATCTGAACCGCGATGAAGTAAACACCAACTGTGGCGGCAGAGGAGAGCAAATTGATGAGAAAAATGTCAATCCTGTAGTTAAGGAACCCAATGATATTGCTGGTATGGATCTTCCATGAATAGGAGAACAACTGTGCCCAGGAAACCTCTTGAGAGTGCTGGTCCCTATTTTTCCTGATCACACGAAGTGAGAGAAGAATTAACCAGATGACAGATGCCAGCTGTCCCAGGGCGAAGGCGATGATGGCAAAATGGACTTCAATTCCCACATAGTTCAATAAAATCCAGGCAGTGATCAACGAAACCAGAGGGAATACTGCATATGAAAGGTTGTATTCCTTGAATTTTTGAATCCCCAGTAGCAGGTTTGGCAGGAGTTCCTGGAGGAGGAGTATTGGAAACAGGAACGCTGCCACAAAAAGCACCTCTGAGGGTACGCCAGGTAGAATCTTCTCTCCAAAAAAATGGATAACAACATTTTCTAAAATTAAACCTATGATGGTGAGCCAGAGAGTGGCTGAAAGAATTCTCCGGAAACCCATAGCAAATGATATTTCGTCACGGGCCAAATAATAGACAAGGGATGGTCCCATTCCCATATTCAGCACTTTCATCAGGAGCTGTGGTAACATGAGGGCTAGTGCATAAAACCCATAGTTCTCCTTGCCCAAATATCGGGCCAGGAGCATGGTAAAAAGCAGCTGGAAGGCTGTCACCCCCACCTGTCTGGTAAAGGTGGTTCCCATATTAAAGGCGAGCTGTTTTTTGGTGCTTTTCAATTTATCTGGATCCCAACAATATCTTTATATATCTCATGTAGCCTGTTTATGATAATATCCTGGTGATACCGTCCTTCGGCATACTGCCGTAGATCATGAGCTGCGTAGTCTGAATAGTGCTTTACCATTTCGATCAGAGCATTTGAAAGCAAACCTGGATCGTCCTTGGGTACCAATTTACCCACTGTTTTACTCACGATATCGCGGGGACCACCGCTATCCGTACTCACAACAGGACGGCCTACTGCCAACGATTCAGCCAGGGTCATACCAAAGGTCTCTGTTGAGCTGGAGGAAACAACGAGGTGTGACTTGGCGATCAGAGAGGGAATAGTTTCAGCCGAAACGTCAGGAATCCATTCAAGGGCATCCTCTATCCCCAATTGCAATGCCAGTTTTTTCAGGTCTCCCTCCAGTTCACCCTCCCCAACGATCCGGAGCTTTATCTTCGCCCCCAATTTTCCATAACAGATTGCGAAGGCTTTAAGCAGTACGTCCTGAGCTTTAACCTCGATCAGGTTACCAATGTTCAAGAAAATGAACGGTTCTTGCTCCAGCGCAGGTAACTGCTGCCTAAAATATCGTTCATCAACGAGATTGGGAACAACTCTCCATTGGCCGTGTCCTGGACCATAGTTCTCCAGGATGGAATGCTTCATATACTCACTTACAGCCAAATTTAGATCGGCATCATGAAATGCGGATTTGACCCAGCGTAGTTTCCACTTGTTAATATCCCTTCTGGATATATAGCTGGAGTGTTCTGTCAGCACGTACGGGATCTTGTATTTTTCTTTGATCCTGGACGCCAATGCACCGCCATAAAGGGCAGAGTGAGCATGGATCAGGTCAGGCGTACCATGTTTTTTCAGGTAATCCTGAAAAAGCTGCATGCCTTTGCGAATCCAGAAGATGCCAGTGCTACCTGGAAGAAATGGTAAGGGGTTAGAAACGTTTCCCTGTAACAGAGTGAAGGTTTGTCCCCCCTGCTCCTGTGGGGTTACCTTTCCTAAAACTGGAGAAACCACTCCAACCCTTAACCCTTTGTCCACAAGCGCATGGACCTGTTGCTTGACAAATATCCCGGAGATCGGCGAAGTTTCTGAAGGAAACCAGGACGGAATAACAAGTATATGAAGATCCGTTTTCATTTTTATGCACTCGTTACAATTAAGTACTTCTCAATCCGATCATTGTTAAAGGCCTTTAGTCGAGCATTTATCTGGGTGATTTCACTGGGTGCCAGTTCTCGATGCCCCTTGCCAATACTTTTGGTATTAATGGGGTTTTTCACATTCGCATGATGCCTGAGCGTCTCGACATCTCCAAGATGATCTTCCGTTTCCAGGGAGCCCAACATTTTTGATTCGAACGCGATACCCAGATACTGACAAATGTCCCGTACGCATGGCTCCGGAGAGCTTACCAGACGTTCATATTCAAGTTCGAAGTAGTTGTGGTCCCCACTCTTTAGAGATAGCGCAGCAGTAACGGATTGACCCCATCTGTCTGCAGCAGCTTCGATATCGCCATACAATCCAGCCTTTTTATACGAATAAATAGTATCATAGGGATCTCGAATAAGATGAATAAATCTGGCATCAGGGAAGGTCTTCTCGATCTCAAATAAATAATCTGTATTTATGGGTGTTTTATCACCCCACCTTTGTGCAGCTATCTCATTTTTTTCTCGATAAAATTCATAGAATGCATTCAGGATATATGCCATACTTCTTTTGGAAGACGTACAATTGCTGACTTTTTCAGTGAGCTCTGACAAACCGCTTAGATTAAATGTGTGGAATTCGGGATAAGATTCAATGGTTTCGTACACCATTTGTACTTTTCGGCCCCAGCTATACCACGGGTGTTTCACAAATTTCTTTATTACACTGCCAATAACATAGGTCTCAGGTGGAATATACAAGTTGCTATGATTATGAAGCATCCTCCTCAGTAGCGTATTACCTGAGCGACCTGAGCCAATAATAAAAAATGGATGGTAGTGTTCACCTCTCTGAAGTGGATGAATGAACGAAGGTAAAGAGGCATGTGCTTTGTAAACTGACCGATACAGGAGCGATCTCGAATTTTCCAGGCCAGACATACTTACCTGGTCCTGTGCTCAGAAATGACTTTACTGTAAAATGACATGGTATTGTTGACCATTTCCTGCACCTGCTGGGCTTCTACTGTCTTATAGCCACCAGCAATCAGCCTATGTCTCAGTTCCTGGTCTTGAAGCAGACTTTGGATCGACTGAGCCAATGCTTCAGAATCAGCTGGATCAACGAGCAGTCCATTTTCGGAATGCCGGATCAACTCTCTTGTCCCACCCACATTCCCAGCAATTACCGGTAAGCCCTGAGCCATTGCCTCCAGGTATACCAGTCCATACCCCTCCATAACTGATGGCATAATAAACATGCTGGATTCTCTATAATATCCGGCGATCTCTTCCGGTGGCACCCAACCCTCAATGTGTACATGGTTAGCGATCCCCATTTTTTCGGCGATCTTCTGCATTTTCACGAGATTCTGGTTTCTTCCAAGGATCGTCAATTCAATCTCTGGATATTCGGGGAGTAGCAGCTTGAGCGCATCGAATACAAGGGGTAGCCCTTTACGTTGGATATTACCTCCCACAAACAGGAGGGTCTTCCGCTGCAGTCTCTTCTCTTCCAGTCCTTCTGTCAATGGCTGGACTCTGAGATCAGGCTGAATATATATCCTCTGCATGCTTTTGGGATCGATACCATAGCGCTTGCTTATCGTGCGTCCTGTGCAATCAGAATTCGCGATGAGGCCATCCAATCGACGGATAGCCCGCCTTTCAGTGCAGGTAACAAAGGAATAGTATAGATAACGCTGGATCCAGTCCACATACTGCTTCTGATAGAACCATGGCACCCATCTGTGTCTCGCGAAATAATCATCATGGAGAGTACCGAGGGCTGGTATCTCCCCTCGATAAGCATATGCTTCCCTGGCATCTGAAAAATGGATCAGATCCACGTCCAACTTCTTTAATTCTCGCTGGTAGGCACGTGACAGGGAAAACCAGCCTCCATGGGTGGGGTCCAGCTTTCCTGGATGTACCTTGATGGTGTCGGCTTTCAATGATTCAAGCGCATCACCTGGTGTGAGCACCGTAAGCTCAACACCCGCTTCTACCAAACCCCGAGCCAATAGGGTAGCATAGGATCCAAGTCCGGACCAATAATCGCCAAATTGCTGTGTGCAGAGGGCAAGGCGCATTAGGATTTACCGAATTTCTCCATAATGAGATCTCGTTTTCCATATATGGCATAACCGATAAGCAGGAGAATAATCAGCCAAAACAGTCCTCTGCTCAGTGCAAGTCCCATGGAAAACGAATTTGCATTGAATTCAACGATGACCTTATGGTTGCCATCACCTAATGCAATAGCCTGAAAGGTGTGGTTTGCTCTCAGGATCTGGACATTTTCTCCATCGACCGTGGCATGCCAACCGGGTGGATACCAGGCTTCACTTAAGACCAGGAATCCAGCACCCTGCATATAGACATCAATCTCATATCGCTGCGGTTCCCAGCTGACGATATTGGCAGTTCCAGTTCCACCTGAACTTCCCTTGATCTCTTCATGCAGGATCACCGTAGAATCTGGGTCGAATGTCAGTGATTTCATCACACCTAGTGATTCCTCAGTACTAGGTGCTAGGACATAATCACCTACCACATAAGCTCGAGGAGATGCCTCATTGAATTCATAGATATAAGTGCCTCCACCTGCATACCGCTCGGTGAGTGATGGATGATTCAAGGCTTGATGATTGATAAGATATTTGGTGTTTGACATCTTTAGAAATTTCAGGTTACTCAGCAGATTGGCATCCATGATCTCCTGATACTTCGCCATTTTTGCTGCATGATAGCCACCAACTGAAGCAATATTAAAGTAAGCATAATCATTGGTGGTAGCCTGATCAAGCGGGAATATCCGATAGAGTTCCTTGTCACTTTTGAGGAAGCGAATAGCGCCCGTCTCCTGTGGATTCATTTGCTGCGTGCTGATCTTGGCAAACATCTCGGGAATGACCATGCGGCCCTGTATTCCCAGATCCACAAAGACTAAAAGCGGTATGACAATCATCACCGTTTTTATCCTCAAGCGGTGGCTGAAAGCGCCCCATAGCAGAGCGAGGGAGCCGATCGTCCAAACAAATGCGAGCAAGAGGTCCCTGAAAAACATTCCAAAGCGGATATCGTAGAAAGCTTGGGCTTGTGCAAGATTGCCGTATCGTTTCATACGATCGCGGGCAATATCGGCATTCTTGTAAAGCCCATCCATGATGTCCTGTAATCCACCTTTAAATAATATTGAGAGAACAAATAATACACCTGCACCGATCAGGAGTTTTTGAAATAAGGCTACCAGCTTTTCATCTTCTTCCTCTTTCAGCTTACGTAACACAGCTTCTGTACCCCACCCGGTCATGACTGCTATTGCCATAATGGTAAGGATAAGGATCATAGATGGTTCGCGAAACTTGTTGAAATAGGGTAAATAGGCCAGTAGAAATTTGGACAGTGGTTCAAAGTTCCGACCCATGGCGATGAGCAGAGTGAGGACAATAAGGATGATGTAAAACCAGTAGTCCTTTCTTTTCCGCTCCCAGACTCCGGCAATAATGGCCAGAATAACCACCATGATACCGAGGTAGTGCGGGTAAGAGGTGAAGGGCGAATCCCCCCAGTAGGTATTGCCACTATGACCGCTGAATGATGGAATAATGAAGGTGAACATCTCGCCCCAGCTAAATGACCAACTCGTAGCATAGCTGTATGAGAGGCCAGCGGCACCCCCACTCCCTGCACCCTCTGCACCTCTAATGGAATACGGAAGGTACTCTTGCATGGGCATGAGTACAATGGAAGCCATGAGATAGCCAGTCCCAAGTGCCAGAACCCATAGAGCGGCGAAACGAGCAATATCCTGCCAGGGCTCCTTTTCCTGAACCGTTAACACAAAGCGATAAAGCGTGTAGAGGCCAACGAGCATCAGTCCGTAAAAAGCAACCTGAGGGTGATAACTCCCGATCTGTGAGCCAATAGCCCCTCCCAAGAGGACAAAAAATATCCATTTCCTTGTTGTCACAGCCATGCGTAATGCATACAGGATGAGTGGAAGATGGATAAAAGTAACAATTCGGTTCGTATGGGGAGTCCCCAGCATTTTGGTAGTAAAAATAAAAGCTAGTGCTCCCGTAAATGCAGCCGTATAGCTCAGCCCATAAGATCTGAGAAGCAGGATCATGAATAGGCCACCGAATAGAAGATTAAACGTGAATCCAACCGATAAATTGCTGCGAACAAATTTTGGGACCACTTTATACAAGGTTTCGAGCGTATACTGGAGACGATAGGTGCCAGATGCCTGGAAGGGCATACCGCTAAAAATGTATGGATACCATTGAGGATACTCGCCGTATTGCTCTGTGTATTCCACTTTGTTTTTCTCAAAGATCAATCCCTGGGACTTCACATCTGCAATGGCAAGATTTTCGCCTTTGATGACCGGCTCCTGATAAAGGAAAATGAGTGCAGCAAAAAGCAGCACTGTCATAAGCACCCACACCTGCCACGTTTTCATTGATTCATTCATAACTTTCTCATTCTGCATGTATCTCACCTTGTGCTATCGTTCTATTGATTCGTTCCCCGTATAACTCGACTCTGCGTTGCCAGCTATATTCCTGTGCCCTTTGAACACGCGCTTCAATTTTGTCCTGATCTATTCCCTCGTTCAGTGCTTTTCCGACCTGGTTTAGAAAAGATTGATGATCATCGGCACAATAAAGTACATCCTCAAAGGTTTCCATCGTCTTAGAAGATATTGTGACGATGGGTCTTCCCAGCGCTAAATATTCAAACATTTTGAGCGGGAGCAGTCCTTCTCCGATCTGGCCCTTATCGAAGGGCATCAGGCAGACATCAAACTTTGCAAGGTAGTGTGGTACATCTTCTCGCTTTTTCATCCCCAGGAAGTGGATATTCGGTGTATTCAAAATCTCAGTCAAACGCGGGTTCTTTTCATTTAAGCCAATGAGCACAACACTACAATGGCTGAACTTCTCTGCGACTTTACGAAAGAGTGAAACATCAACCCAGTTGCCTACTGAGCCTGAAAAACCGATGATCGGCTCAGGGAGTTCATTCAGATCTTCAAATATGCGCGTTTCGGTAGGGGAAGGGATGCGGAACAGATTTGTATCAACTCCATTTGGTATATCTACCACCGTTTTATGCTCTAGCTGTCTGTCTGCCAGCAATTTTTGGGAAACTCTGAAAATGATATCAACCTTATCCAGCAACTCGTTTTCATCTTTAATTATTCGTGCTGGCCTCCCCATCCCTGCCATGGGTAAAAGGGCAGGCCAATCATCAACACAATGGTAGAGGGACACTTTCTCCCCAAGAGTGCCAATCAATTCAGCGGTCTGATGCAGAAAGGTCCACAGAATAGATTCGTGGAACTCAAGTTTCTTAGTTGCTGACCGGATCTTCCATCTCAACAGGGACTGATTCAGCCAGCCACATACTCTTAGATGGTTTCGCAGGGGTAGCCTTGGTAGTGGGGTCAGAACCCACAAGTTCTCGCTGACCCGTCTGAGTGAGCCAAATGGATGAACCGGCCAACTACCCTTCACCAGCCCCAGGAATAGTTTCCCGAAAGAGTAATTAGCCTCTACATACAGCACCCGATTTGATTTGACGATCTCCTGGGTGATATACTGTTTGGACGTCAAATACCTGTCTTCCAGCATCTGATTTGAGATCAGGACGATGTCTTCATTTCGCAACTTCAACTGTGGTTCTGAATTCATGTCGGTCGTTCAACCTATTACGCGGATGAGAGTTTCTGACAAGGCACGGTTGGTTAAGACTTTTTTATACAAGGCGTGTCCCTGCTCAGCAACACTGATTCGGACAGCTGGATCTGCCTTGATCCTTAGAATTTTTTCTACCATCTGATCTACTTCCGCTTCACACAGAAATGCCGTGACTTCGTCCTCCAGTAATTCCTCTGTCGCCTGGCTTGTGGCAGAAAGCACTGCTTTTCCTACTGCCAGCGCCTGATAAAGTTTATTTGGGATCACTCTTTTTGACTTTTCTGAATCTCCGAAGATGCCAAGTATCAGATCAGCGGATCTCATCGATTCACTCAATTCATCATAAGGTACAAAACTGGTAAAACTGATATTGGTGACATTCAGCTCTTTTACCAGATCATCGACCTCAGGTTTCAATTGCCCATCCCCAATGATATTGAAGTGGATATCGCGGTGAGATTCCAGCTGCTTGGCAGTCCTTATGATCTTGGGTAGGCCATGCAATGGGATAAACTTGCCAACGAAGAGAATTTCAAATTTTTCAGTCTTCACTTCCCCCATTGGCCTGAATAATTGGTCATCTGCTCCAACCCAGACTCGGTGGAAACTCACATCTTTCAAGTTCAGCTCATCCCTGAAGTAATTGATATGGGCCTCTGTATCGAGAAGTACATGATCTGACAGTTTACACGCCGTTTGATCCAGCCAACGAAACAGCCTGGCTTTCAGTGATGATTTGCGGGCAAAACCACGATCTGCCACCACGGTATCGTACAGTGAGACCAAAGGATTGAAGACCAGCCTTGCCCCGGTGACCTTGGCTAGAAACCAGGCGAGAAATATGTCAAGGTGGCCTATATAACCAACGATTATGACATCTGAATGGGGATGCGAGATGAATTTTACCAGTAATCTGAGCTGGGCGAATATAAATTTCAGCAGGAATCCGATTGAGAAACCAAAGCTTGCACCTTTGTGTTCATTCAGTTCCCACAGTGCTACATGACATTCCTGAACTTGAATCCCAAGCTCATTCAGTCCCTTGATGAAGATACGATTCCTTGGGTATTGACTCTCGTAGGTCCCGAAATAGCAGAGGGACATCGAGGATGATTCAGGATCAGGGATTGTCGTCGACATGAGTCCTGTCTTTAATAACTGGTGTCGGTCGTTTTCTTGTTACTGTGATCATTTCACCAAGCAATCCCAAAGATATGAACTGGACACCTACGATGATGAGCAATACACCTGAGAGGAGTAATGCTATGTGCGTCTGAAAGGATGCACCTGTAAAAAATTTTAAATAAAGCACGTATAGATCAATGAGGACGCCTGTGGTCAATGACCCCATACCTACCATGCCAAATAGATGGAGTGGACGTTCAATAAACTTTGAAATAAAAACGACGGTGATCATATCAAAGAATCCAGAGAATAGACGCCAGAGTCCATATTTGGAGTGGCCATACTTACGGGCTCGATGCTGGACGACCTTCTCTGTACAGGTAAAGCCCTTCTGCTTAGCCAGGACAGGAATATACCGATGTAACTCGCCATATATCTCAAGGTTCTTAACGACCTTCTTCCTGTAAGCTTTTAGCCCACAATTGAAATCATGAATGGCTATTCCTGACATTTTGGAAACAGTAAAATTATACAGCTTGGATGGGAGCCTTTTACCGATAGGATCATGCCTAACTTTCTTCCATCCCGAGACCATATCCCAGCCGGAGTCTATCATCGCCACCATTTCAAGTATTTCTTCGGGGTTATCCTGAAGATCCCCATCCATGGTAATGACATAATCTCCAGTACACTCCTTAAAACCTGTGTTCAAGGCAGCGGCTTTTCCATTATTTCTCTGAAAGCCGATCGACACTACCCGCGAATCCTTGCTACTCAACTCCAGCATTAAATGGTAGGATCTATCAGTACTTCCATCATCTATAAATAAAATTTCAAAGTCAAATTCTGAAGGCTCCAGGGCGTCCTTTATCTGCCCATAGAGTTCAACAAGGGATTCTTCCTCATTAAATACAGGGACAATGATACTGATTCGTCTCAAAATAATTTCCTAACTCTTTATTATCAGCCGACTTATACTTTGATACTTAACATATGTTCCGGTCCAGGGTCATTACCGAAGTTTGTTGGCTCGCATATAGTATATATATGCTTCGTTCGACTTCCCAAGATACTCCAAAATGTCCCCCATATGCATTAAAACCTCGGGATTGTCAGGGTTGATCTCCAGCGATCTATCAATGAAATCCCGGGCCAACTGAATGTGCCCCAATTTGAAGTATATCCAGCCAGCGGTATCAAGGTAGGGTGCACTATAAGGATTGACTGCCAATGCCCGTTCTACATAGTTTGCGGCCAACCTGAGGGTATCCTCACCTACCTCCCCCTCTGTCATCATGTAGGCGTAATTGTTCAGAGCCAGATCATCCTCGGGATAAGTTTCTATGAGATGGAGGTAAGTTTCAAGAACCTGTTCTCGCATACCCAGTCGTTCCAGCAAATTCGCCACCATATGCAGA
Source organism: Fidelibacterota bacterium (assembly GCA_021734255.1). Classification (GTDB taxonomy): domain Bacteria; phylum Fidelibacterota; class UBA8477; order UBA8477; family JABMPR01; genus JABMPR01. The sequence continues at coordinate 29,140 of JAIPJM010000015.1, forward strand.
ATTTGCTGATCATCCTGCTTCAGGCTGAGAGCCGTGTATTGAGCCTCAAGTGCTTCCTGATAATGAGTCGTATCATCCTCAGATAAAGCAATATCGTAAAGAATAGTGGCCATGAGCCGGTGGAGAAAAAAATCATCAGGGAAGGCCGGTAAATAATTCTCAAGGATTTCTCTTCCTGTAACAATATCATCCGTGTCCAGGTAAGTCCAAACCAGCATAGATATAGCATTGGGCAGATCGGGCCGCTCCTCCAGTATTTCTTCCAGATATTTTCTGGCGTTGCTCGATTCTCCTGCGTCCAACAGAAGTTGGGCTAGTTTCATTTTCAGTTCAAACGAGCCGGGGTACTCATCTACAACTGCCGTCAAATAGTCGATGGCTGCCAGTTCTCCATGCATGACCTTGACCAGGTCTGTCTTCATCGCCTGAAGATCCTTCGAATAGGGCGCTACCTGGATCAGGGAATCCATAAGCGCTTCCGCTTCGAAAAATCTATTCATGCCCAGGAATAATCTGATCTGTCTGCCTACAAGATCAGTCTCAGTAGGCATTCGACGAATCAGCTTGTCGTAAAGCTTTATGATCCGTTCATAGTCACTTGCATTTAAATAAATATTTTCTGCCCGTTGAATAGCTGCGATACGATCTGTATCCAGTTCCCAGAGACGGATAAGATATTCAGCTTCCCGGATAGTATCACCAAGTGCGTGGTGAATCTGGGCCGTTTGGAGAACCGCATAGTCGTTGTCATACTCAATATCCAGAACTCGCTCGAAGTACCGCAGCGACTCACTATGCCTACCCTCATTAAATGCAAGTTCACCCAAGTGTTCCAGGGCTTCCACCTGATGCGGATCGATATCGATGACCTTTTGGAGCTCCTGCTTTGCATTTTGGATATTGCCGATCCGCAGGTATAAATTCGCTAAGGACAGGTGGATATCTACCGCATTTGGGTCATAGGATATCGCCCGAAGATATGCATTAATTGCTCGCTCATACTCCCCAGCCTGCTCCAGGTCCATCCCATACATGAATGCTTCCATGGCACGCGTATCATATGTTTTGACCTGACTCTCTGTAGCTGAGATGGGTATAGCCAGGAATACAAGGGCAAACGATGTGGTTAGCAGAATGGATATATGTCTTGAGTTTGATTTAATTGGTAGATTCCCCAAGGGTATCCGGTAGTGAAGGTAGAGGCTTGCCAAAAAATTTCAAAATGAGAAATAATGTGAGTACACTCAGGCCGTATAGGAGTAAGGTAAGAAAAATTGACCCTTGATGGATCAGTCCAATGGGCAGATAACCAAAAAATATCGCGACCCCACCTACCAGCAAGGCATAGGGAAGCTGCGTTCGAACATGATCAACGTTATCTGCACCGCTGGCCAGAGATGACAATATGGTCGTGTCAGAAATTGGTGAACAATGATCGCCAAATGTCGCCCCACTGATGATCGCAGCGAACGTCGCCATGAACATCACATTATAAACATCACCAAATAATTGGACCGAGAGCGGAATGAGAAGCGGTATGAGAATTGACATCGTACCGTATGAGGTCCCCGTGGCAAAACTGATCAGCGCAGCAATTATAAAGGTGAGCGCGGGCAGAATCGCTGGCGATATCCAATCCTGAGTATGGAATACAATAAAATCTGCCGTATGCATTTCATTGCAAACTGCCCCCAAGGTCCACGCCAAAACTAAAATAATTGAAGCCAGGAACATGGTTCGAGCACCTTCAAACCAACTGGTAAGCGCGCTTTTTAGGGTCAGGAGTTTTTGACCCAAGGCCATCAGGATGGCCAAAACAGCCGCTGAATAAGCAGCCCACACCAGCGCTCGACTGGAATCAGTACCATCCATTATGAGTAGGAGTTTCTTTAAAAAACTAGCATCTGCCGGAAATTCAACTGGCATCCCGGTTATCACCATCCCGATCATTGTTACAGCAATGACAGTCAGGACGGGGATCACTGCGTTGTACCAACGATGTGGAATATCTTTGGGTACGGCGTCTCGCAAGGCTGAATCATCGGAAAGAGGAGTCGACCCTGGTCTAAGTACTTGACCAGTCGTGATGACCCGCGATTCAGCTTCATGCATGGGTCCTATTTCACGCTGCATGATGGCATTCATGAAGACAAAGATTATGGCAAGAATGGCATAATAACTGAAGGGGATGGAGAGCAAAAAGATGAGATATGCGTTTGCTGTGATCCCCAGATTCTTCAATTGGCCATCCAGGAGCGACATGGCAAATACAATCCAGGTACTGATTATCCCCACGCTTGCAACAGGTGCAGCTGTTGAGTCCACTATATAGCTCAGCTTCTCCCTGCTGATCTTCAGTTTATCGGTAAATGGTCGCATGGTATTGCCAACCAGGAGAGAATTGGCATAATCATCAAAAAAGATGAATAATCCCATGGCGGCGGTGACCACCTGGCCCCGAACCCGTGTTTTTGCGTAGCGGGTCGCTATAGATACGATCCCTGCCAGTCCCCCGTTCTTCTGAATGATTCCAACCATACCGCCAAATCCAAAAGTGAACAGCAGAATGGTCATATGACCGGAGTTTGCCAGGGTGGAAACGATGTGGGTATCAAGCGTCCGAAGGAAGCCCTCGACCGGGTTATAGCTTAACATTGCAGTCACACCTGCCCAGATCCCCGTAAATAATGATAACAACATCTCCTTGGTAAGCAGGGCAAGCACAATGGCAATGAGTGGTGGCAGGATGCTTAGCCAGGCTGGAATGACTGATATATCAATTTTTCGTAAAAGGCCACTGCCAAGGTTGTACTCCAGGGTTGAATTCTGCTTCAAAGATACTTTTACAGCCCCATCTGGCTCATGAATAAGCAGTTCTCCATCGGAAAGGCCTTTTACCACAACTGGCTGCTCTGGACTCGCTTGAGCAAAGCCTGTCCAGGTGATCTCGAAAGGAATATTTGCAAGGATGGTCTTGGGTACTTCGATCTGTTGGGCCGATAAGGGTTGACTCACTCCAGTTATCAAGAGGAGAGCCAACAGCACGCTATGGAATTTTGTTAGTTGTCTGATTTTTGAGCCATCCCTTCCTGGTATTTTATGACCTGATCACCACCCTGCCGTTTTGCAGTGTACATGGCAGTATCAGCTGACTGTATCAAGGCTTCCATCGTCTCACCATCTGCGGGAAACTCTGCCAGCCCAATACTAATCCTATTCTCTATTGTAATATCATTCATCTCAAAATGATGCTCACGGATGGCGTTACAGATACGTTCTGCACTGGCCAAACATGATTCAGCATCCGAATTCACCATGATAACGACAAATTCTTCACCACCATAACGACCGGGGATATCACTGGTTCGAATTCGTTCCCGTATAATGTGAGCTGTTTCTCGTAGCACATAGTCCCCCACCAAATGTCCATAAGAGTCATTCACAGATTTAAAGCCATCCAGATCCAGGAATAGTACCGTCAGGGAATTTTGATAGCGGCCGGCTCGTGCTAACTCTTCAGCAAATCTCTGCTTGAGGGCTCGAATATTGTATAAATGTGTAAGCGTATCGATTGTGGCATAATTAGCTAATCTTTCAACGAGACTGAAGCGCGTGAGTGCTACACCAAGACTTTCGCTGATCATTTCGAAAATACTGATCTCACTTTCTGAAATCTCTGCCTCGTTGAGGGACTCCAGGATAAGGGCACCAGGAGCTTCCTTCATTCTACCGAGGGGAAATCCAATAACCTGGGCAAAGGGTGATTCTTCTGCGTCACCTTCCCAATAAATGCCTTTTTCAGAAACGCCTTCATTCTGCCGATATAAAAAGGACTTCCCGCTCCTGATGCATTTGCTCACAAGAGTGTCAAAAACCGGATAGCTCATACCGACTTGCAGACCCTGTGAATCTCCTTCAATATGGTCAATAGTAAAGTATTCGGGTGTTTCCTCTGAGTGTAGTACGAGGACTGCACGATCAAAATGAATGAAGTATTTACCGAATCGGGAGATCTCTTCCAGATAATCTGACTTCGTGGCTGCAATATTTAGATGGGTATTTACCTCAAGCATGACGGTAAGCTGATCACATCTTTCCTGATACTTTTCGAGGAGACGAGCTGTGATGAAGGCCAGGCCAATTGCTTGGGCGTATCTGTCAATTGATGAGATCTCCTGATCCCCGAGCTCCAGACCGTCCGGTAGGAGGAGCAAAAGCATTCCGACCAAACTTTCCTCAAACCTAACAGGAGAGACAATTGCCCAGTCTGCCCCTGCTTCATCCTCAGTTAAGAGATCCCTGATCTGGGATGTTCTGATCTTGAAGCCAGCATAGTCTTTCTGAGACTTGAGCAGGGTAATGGTTGAGGCATCTTTGGATAATACCTGGATCTCATGCCCGATATCTGAGCTTAGCTGTTGTCGTTTATAGCTACCTGACTCATCCAGAAGGTATAGGTGGGATTTTACTGTTGGGAAATGGTCATGTATCGATCGATCGATATGTCTGATCTGGTCGTTGAAAATTGGCTCAGTGTCTAGATTGGTTAATTCTATGTCTGCCAGGGACAATTATTTGCGACCTTTCTTCCTCGAGTCTCATCACACCATACGCGCATGTGAAATTCAAAACGATAATCTTAATAACTCGTCTTTTCAGACAGTTTTGCAATAGATTTAAAGTTAAACATGAGGAGTACCAAAATCAATTGATACTCAGAGGGTTTGCTAGATATTTTTAGGGGTAAACAAGGCCTGAGCCGGTGGTAGAACTTCCTTAATTGCCCCCGTTCACCAGCTGAAGGGTCGATGAGCCAGAATTGATGGTCTTGGAGTTCAGATTGAGTGAATCGTTACCGGCCATAAGTGCACTATCAGATGCTCCTACCAGGTTTTCCTGGTTATTGGTATCCACCTGCTGCTCTATGGTAAAATTCGAATTGTTCCCCCCAGAGACACCGGATACAGGATCAATAATAAAATTTAATCCAATGGCCACGACCATTCCTGCAGCGATTGCGTAGCCTGCAACTTTCGTGTAGCTCGAGTTATAAAGCCGTTGCCATACGCCAGCAGGTTCTGAATCTGAAATTTTGGATAATAGAGTTGTGGTGAAATTGGGAGACGCCTGAACGGTTTCCATGCTATGCATTGTGGAGAGGGCTTGATCAAGTTCTGTGAACACTTTCTGGCAGGCATGACATTCAGCTAGATGTGTGTCCACCTCTGCCTTTGTCTCGGGGGTAAGTGTGTTATCCTTAAACTCGGTGTATTGATTACGAATGAATCCACAATCACTATTTTGCATGTTCAGTATTCCTTGATGTCTTTTCCACTAACAATAGCAGTTTTTATATATTGATTACTCCCTTAGGTAGCTCAACGTTTCCTGCAATTTCAAGCGTGCCCTGTTGACACGCGACTTGACAGTCCCCATTGGGATGTCGAGTATTGTACTTATGTCTTCGTAGGAAAGTTCCTGAATATCTCGTAAAATTGTAATTGTTTTAAAGGGTTCCGGCAGTTGGTCAATTGCCTTCATGATCTCCTCACCAGCATAGCTATTAAAAACAATACCTTCTGTGTCTTTTCCAGTGTCAACTGGTGTGAATTCCGTGTCTTCATAGCCCAGAGAAGACATGGTGTAAGTCTTACGTCTCTTCCGTTTTCTTAACTCTGACCTGGCCAGATTGCCAGCAATGGTATAGATCCAAGTAGAAAACTTTGCTATTTCCCGGTAGGAATGTTTTTTCCGGTATACTTTTACAAAGGTTTCTTGAACGAGATCCTCAGCATCTGTCATGTCATTTAGAAAGCGATAGACAAAATTTATCAAGCGATCCCGGTAGCGCTCCACCAACAGCACAAACGCATTTTCATCGTCCTGTTGGAACGCTGCTATCAGTTGTTCATCAGTTTTATCTTTTAGATCATTCATCTTTATACGACTCGTGATACCCAGCTGGAAAATGCCGCCAACATATCGTTAGATCCTAATCTAAACTGGTAATCGATCTCCGCCAATTCATACGTTGCAGCCTGCAACTCCTCCAGGGTATAATTTCTGGATAAGCCCTGTAGGTCTTTTAGGAAGTAATATGAGATGATCCCCTTACCGATGGCTTTCCTGACTTCCAGCTTCTCCTGCAGGGTCATTAACTGGATCAATCGGTTATATAATTGGGAAACGGCGTAAGGAAGCCCCTCCTTGCCTCGGCTATTGATCTCAACCAATGTTCTCACGGCCAGGCTCCTGTTGCGATGAGAAAAAGCGTCTACGAATTGGGTCACTTTTGCATTTTCTACTGATCCAGCCACCTGGTCGATCAGATCCCTCTCGACCATCTGCTTCTGCTCACCAAGGTAGAGTGCAAGTTTCTGCATTTCATTGTCGATAATAGCTAATTCTGCTCCACTCAATTCGATCAGTCGCAGAATCGCAGATTCATTGATATTCAGCTCATATTTCTTAGCCATTTGTTTCACATACACGGGGAGTTCACCTGCAGCGGGACTTTCCAGCGGGACCATGGTAGAAATGGACTCTAAATTGCTAATCCATTTGCCCTTCCGGAAATCACTTGAGGAATAATGAGCCAGGACGATTGTATCACTGCTCAAACCTCCCAGGATTTGATGTAGTGCAGGCTTCACAGCTCTTCCAGCATCCTGAATCTCGTGGAGCAGCACCAAACTAGCCGTGGCAAAAAGGCCACCACCCCCCAGGAGAGAGGTCACATCGGCAATTGTCTTCAAGTCCGACCCCCAGCGTTGGACAATTTCGGCACCCTGCCCGAACTTCTTTTGAAAGCTTGCCTTGATCCTCTTCATGAACTGCTGGTAGAGATAATAATCAGCACCACTAGCAAGATATAAGGGATGAATCTGTCCCTGATCCAGGTCAGATAGAAGCCTAAGATACGCTTGATACTTGTTCTGCTGCGATGACATATTAGAAATAAAATAACCCTGCAATTGCAATACTGAAGCAGTACCAGGCAAAATAGTGGAAATGTCCCTGGCTGAGTAATTTCAGCAACCACTTCAGACTGAAAAACCCAACTGCAAATGATACGATCAAGGCAATGAGCAGTGTAAGTATCTCTTCCTGGGAAATCCCAACCTGCATCAAATCCATGAACTCAAGAGCGGTAGCCGCCACAATCAGGGGAAGTACCATGATGAAACTAAACCTGGCAGCTTCTTTCTGTTTTATCCCCAGTGCAAGTGCCATGGTTATTGTAGATCCGGAACGGGAAATGCCGGGGACCAAAGCCAACGCTTGGGCAAACCCAATGAGAATGGCCTGGATCAAGCCAATGGGCTTGTCTGTTTTTTTATAATATTTGGTTGAAATCAACATGGAACCGGTCACCAGGAGTGCGATACTGACCATAAAGGGTTGGGAGAACAGGTCGCTGATGTTCTCCCTGAGAGTCAAACCAATGATCCCAGCAGGGAGCATGGCTATAATCATGAGGACCGTCAATTTAAATTCGGAATTAGATCTGTACTCCTGACCCCAGGAGACTGGTTTGATAATCCTGGGAAAAAAGATGGATCCAAGGTGAATAATATCGTGCCAGAATATGGCCACTACCGCCAGAAAGGTGCCCAGATGGACCACCAGCTCAAAGGCGATACTCTCTCCAAATGCATCTGCGCCCAAGAGGGCTTCTCCCAGCACTAAATGACCGGAGCTGGATACAGGTAAAAACTCGGTTAATCCCTGGATAACGGCTAATATGGTGGTATTGATAAGACTCATTCATTCATTCCTATGATGGACATCATCCGTCCGGTAATATTGTTATCCCTCCGGTGGGAAAAGAAGAGATCGTTATCTTTATAACTACAGTATTTTAGCACCTCGATCTGCGCTGGTGGGACCCCACACGCAATCGCCCTGTCATTCAAATACCGATTATTATCGAACTTGAATCTTCCCTGTTCCTGATCATGCAAATATTGGCATGGAAACTTATCAATAAATTCTGGACCAACTTCAAAATTATCCACCGTTAACCCGGGACCGATCACCAAATGGAGAGACTCAGGTGAGACTGAATAGTCAGACTTCATCTTTTTGATCGTTTTTCCCAGAATATCCAACTCTGATCCCTGCCAGCCAGAGTGAACAGATGCAACCAGAGCTGAGTCGGATGACCAGATCAAGACAGGTGCACAATCAGCAGTCAAAACGCCGAGCAGCACCTGTTTTTGGTCGGTAATGAGTGCATCACAGTTGGGGTAGACACCAGGGCTCTGGACCTTGTGAATGCCATCGCTACCTATCTGCCTGCCTTGAGCCACATCTGCCTCAGTTGCCTGAAAGTAGTCCAGAAAGCGTGCTCTATTCTTTTGAACGTTGGACTCTGAATCACCACGGGAGGTGGACATATTCAGACTCTGAAAGGGTTCAGGACTGACCCCGCCGATTCGCGTAGAAAATCCAAGTATAATATTATCCGGTACTTCCAGAGACTCTGGTGAGAGAACTTTTATTCCGTTGTTGATGGTACACTCACCTCTATGCTGTCTACCGAAACACTGTCCATTGAGAAGAACCCAATATTATCAAAATATCCATCCATCTGAAAAGCAAAATCTGCGTAGTGCATCAGAAAAACCAGACTATTCTCGCGCTTCGTGTCCCCTCCCCACTGGATCTGGTGAACCAGTCCTTCATAGGTTGGCGAATTCATGAGAATATCCCACATTATCGTTTCAGAGTTTCCTGAGAATCTTGCAGCGGTAAGCAGGAGGCCCATTACGTCATAACCCATGAGATCATACTGGGCAGGATTCCGCTTGAACAATTTTTCATATTCCAATGAATAATCTTCACCGATCTCTTCAAATCCAAGCCGATCACCGGTGACGAGCGTAAGATTGGGCAAATATCGGGCGTTTTTCTTTAACGTTTTTGTATCCAGCCAATTCTCATCACCTAATACATGTGTTTCCAAATTGTTGTGAGCAAGCTGTGAAGCGATAAACGGGATACTCCCCCGATGAATAGGGAAAAACATCCCGTCAATATGGCTTAACTCTATCCGCAGGGAGTCAGACCGACTGGGTTCCTGCTTAATTAGAATGGGTCTTAACTGTTCTTCATAGATATTGATGGAGTCACCTTCGGAGATCAGGCCGGTCAGTAGTGAATCGAGTCTCAGCGAGTCTGCCTGCATTTTTTCGTACAGCTCTTCAAGCCCCAGTTCGCGTATTTGCCTGAAGTGGAAGGTTGAAAGATCTTTTGGTTGCCCCACATACCAGCCCTGGTACTGGATCAGTCCACCCAACTCATCGACGCGAGTGGAAAAGTTATCTGCCAGTTGCTGACCATATTCCGTCGAGGGGGCAATAATTGCAAAGGTTTGAAGCCCTAGCGTTTTCACGGCATATTCTGCTAAGGCCTGGGCTTTCCGCTCACGAGTGGCCCTGAACTGAAAGATCCCTTTGGAAAGGTCGGTCAAATTATCCTCTGTGGCAGCAGGCGCTAATATTGGAATTCGACGTCCCTCCAGAACAGCAGCGGTTCCCTTGATGTTTTCATTCGTCAGCGGCCCGATCTGGGCAATAATTCTGGGGTCCAACCGAATTTCCCTGGCGATATTGATACTCTCTGTCAGCTTACTTTCATTGTCAAAAGTATGCAGAATGATCTGTTGATCTGTACTATCCATATGCTTCATGGCAGCATATCTAATTCCATCCAGGATCGGAGTTCCGATGGCAGAAAGCGGCCCTGACAGGGGTAAAACCACTGCGATATGCACAGTATCAATTTCAGCTGTGTAGAATCTCTCGTAGAGCTTGATCGCCCGTTTGGTAAGATCTTCATCCTTAATGAAGGGTCTCAGGTTGAAAAGAATATTAATCGCGTCCGCCTGATTTCCTTCAGCTTCCATTCTTTCGGCAACCAAAAGGGCAAGGAATTGTCCGGTCCGATCTACTGAGCGGGTGGCCAGAGCTTCCAGATCCTGAGGGGTGCACGCTGATGCTACGATTGATTCAGTGAGTCTCAGCGCTTCTCGCCGCACCTTCCGATCGGCTGTTAGGGTCAATGCTGAGGCAAATGACCAGGCTGCCTCCCTGGCATCTCCGAGATCAAGGTATATCTCGCCGGTCAGAAACTCCAGATCATCTAAATAATCACTGGTAGGAAACTCCTGGGGGAAATCTCTTGCCAGCATCATTGCCCGCTGATTAAAGCCCAAACGATTATAGCACTTGATCCGCATGAAGGATGAAGCCGATCTTTGGGGATTTAGAGAAAGGTCCTGCTCTGCAAGCTCTGAGAATATTCGAAGCGCTTCCCAGTAAGCTCCACGATTATAGAGTGACACACCTTCTTTGAAATCAGGCTGGGCACTCATAATGATTGCAGGAAGAAGTAAAATAAGGAAGAGCTGGCGCATCGCTTACTCCACAGTCACACTTTTTGCTAAATTTCTAGGCTGATCCACATCGCAGCCTCGCTCGACTGCAATGTAATAGGATAAGAGTTGGAGAGGAATGACATTCAGGATAGGAGCAGTAAATGTCAGTGCTGGAGGCACATAGAGCACATGATCCGCAATATCCTTGATCCGCTTATCTCCTTCGGTTGCCAGAGCGATCACGCTACCATTGCGTGCTTTAACCTCTTCAATATTACTGATGATCTTGTCATAGGTTTTGTCTTGGGGAGCAATAGCGACAACCGGCATGGATTCGTCAATGAGAGCAATAGGTCCATGCTTCATTTCAGCTGCAGGATATCCTTCTGCATGAATATAGGATATCTCTTTTAATTTGAGAGCACCTTCTAGGGCGACTGGAAAATTCACTCCACGTCCCAGATATAGAAAATTGGTCGCTCCAGCATAAATTTTAGCAATTTCAGCGATCTTATCTGCCTGCTTTAGCACCCATTCCACATCTTCTGGCAATTTTTCCATTTGAGCGGCGATCCGAATGCCATCTGCCTCGCTCATGCCCATCATCCGGGCCAACTTTAATGTCAGCAGGGAGAGAACAGTGACCTGAGACGTAAATGCTTTGGTCGATGCAACACCGATCTCGGGTCCGGCATGGATGTATACACCAGCTTCCGTTTCTCGGGCTATGGAGCTCCCCACTACATTGCAGATTCCCAACACAGTCGCGTCCTTCTGCTTTGCCTCCTGAATGGCAGCCAAAGTATCTGCTGTTTCCCCTGATTGGCTAATGGCAAAAACAACTGATTTTGCATCCACTAAAGGCTCACGGTACCTGAACTCGCTGGCGTACTCAACTTCACTGGGTAATCGAGCAAATTGCTCAAACATCATCTCCCCTATCAAGGCAGCATGCCAGGAAGTACCGCAGGCAGTAAGATAGCGCTGATCAGCATTCAATATGGTACCTATGACGTGATCAATACCGCCGAGGTGTACATTACCCTCAGATGATTGGAGGCGGCCGCGCATGGCATCGTAAATGGTCTGGGGCTGGCTGAAGATCTCCTTGAGCATAAAGTGCTCATAGCCGCTCTTCTCGATCTCTTCCAGGTCGAAAGTGACTTTATGGATCTCTTTATCGATCTGAACATCATCGGGGGATAAGGTATTGATGCCATCCTTCGTGATCACCCCGATCTCCTGATTATCCAGGTAGATTACATCCTTCGAATGATTGAGCACAGCGGCAACATCTGAAGCAACAAAATATTCCTGCTCTCCCACAGCCATGATGAGAGGTGCACCATTCCGGCTACAAACAATTTTTTCCGGTTCGTCTGCATGCATCACCGCTATTCCATAGGCACCTACAACAAGAGCTAGCGCTTTACGAACTGCCTTCTCCAGATTGCCGTCGTACATTTGGCTGACCAAGGCTGCAATGATCTCAGTATCGGTTTCACTATTAAATATGTAGCCCTTATTTGTGAGGTCATCCTTCAACACTTTATAATTTTCGATGATCCCATTGTGAACAACAGCTACCTTTCCATCCTGACTGAGATGTGGGTGCGCATTTTTCTGGGTAGGAGAACCATGAGTTGCCCAACGGGTGTGTCCGATAGCCAGATCAGCTGAGATCTGTTTCCCAGCAAGGGCGCTCTGAAGCTCGTTCACCTTGCCTGTAACTTTTTCTATCAGAATCTGGGCATCTTGGATAAGGGCAACCCCACAGGAGTCATAGCCGCGATACTCCAGTCTCTGCAACCCTTCCACTACGATGGGGATAGCATTATTTTTTCCTATGTAACCGACAATTCCACACATGTGTATACTCTAAATAGTTTTAGTATTCGCTGACTCAGGTTTGAATGTTATTCCCACTCAATAGTTCCAGGTGGTTTGGAAGTGATATCGTAGACAACACGATTAATTCCATTTACTGTGTTAACGATCTTACTGGAAACATCAGCCAAGATCTCATACGGAATTCGAACCCAATCTGCGGTCATCCCATCAAGGCTGTGGACGGAACGAATGGCTAACACATTTTCATAGGTGCGTTTATCTCCCATTACACCCACGGTTCGCAGGGGAAGGAGGACAGTAAAAGCCTGCCATATCTTATCATACCAACCGGTCTCATAAAGCGTCTCCACAAAAATTTTATCAGCTTCCCGTAAGACGTTCAAACGTTCCTCATTGATCTCACCAAGGCATCGTACTGCCAGACCGGGACCAGGAAAGGGATGACGACCGATGATCTTAGCTGGAACATTTAGAACCTGGCCCACAGCACGGACTTCATCTTTGAACAATTCGTTAAAAGGCTCGATCACCTTCAATGACATCTTTTCTGGCAAACCACCCACATTATGGTGTGATTTGATAGTTACCGCGTGCCCAGAAACAGCACCGCTTTCGATCACATCCGGATACAGCGTCCCCTGTGCCAGGAAGTCAATTCCTTCATGGGCCAGGGCCACTTCCTCAAACGCTTCAACAAATACACGACCGATGATCTTGCGCTTCGCCTCCGGTTCAGTTACACCTGTCAGCTCATCCAGGAAGGCTCTGCTGTAATCGTGTTGGTAGATCTTAATGTGCGAGACTTCGAAGGAGGTCTTTACCTCCTCAGTTTCATTGGCCCGGAGCAGCCCATTATTAATGAATACCGGGATGCAATTATCGCCTATTGCCTCATGCATGAGGAATGCCAGCACTGAGGAGTCAACGCCACCGCTCAAACCGAGCAGCACCTTTCGATCTCCTACCGTTTTACGGATTGTCGCGATAGCGTTCTCCACATAACTGGAAGAGGTCCAGTCACGTGTAAATCCAGCTATTTTAAAGAGAAAGTTACTAATGATCGTTTCACCTTTGATGGTATGATTCACCTCTGGGTGAAATTGGACGCCATATACTGGTTTAGCACGATGCGCAATGCCAGCGATCAGACCATTCCTGGATTGGGCAATGATCTCAAAATTCTCATTCACAGTGGAAACATGATCTCCGTGGCTCATCCATACCTGCGTGTTAGGCTCCACATCGGCAAATAGAGCACTTTCTGCAGGAAAGTCGATACCCATGGGACCATACTCACGCGTTTTTCCAGGTTCAACGCGTCCACCGAAATGACGGGCAGCCAGCTGAAGACCGTAGCAGACACCCAGGATGGGTATGTCCAGGTCAAAAATTGCGGGATCAATCTGTGGCGCCCCTGCTTCAAAGGTACTATTAGGGCCACCCGACAGAATAATTGCCTGTGCTCCTGATGCTTTGATCATATCGGCCGTCATCTCTGAACGCTCTATCCTACAATACACCTGCTGTTCACGGACTCTACGAGCAATGAGCTGTGTATACTGGGAACCAAAATCTAAAATGAGTAATACTTCGTGCATGTTTTCCCCTAAACGGTCAAATTCCATTGGCTCAGATTATTCCGGAATTCCTGGTTTGTAAGATTATAGTGAAGTGGTGTGATGGAAACATACCCCATTCGAACAGCATTCTCATCCCAATCCAAATCATCATTTGAGTATGCCCGCTTTCCAGATAGCCAATAATAGACTCGTTTTCTGGGATCCTCCCGCCTTTCCAGGGTCTCTTCATACATCCCCTTCCCCTGCTGAGTAATCATGTAACCTTTGATGGAATCGTAATCCCCTGAGGGAATATTCACATTCAATAAGGTACCAGCTGGCAGACCCTCCTGTAAAACCTTGCGGACTATATTTCTAGCAACTTTGGCTGCCACTGAAAAATCTTTCTGGGTGAATGAATTCAAGGATATTGCCATGGCTGGAATATTTAGAATAGTGCCTTCATAAGCTGCGGATACAGTACCAGAATAAATAATATCCACCCCAACATTTGCACCCTGATTAATCCCTGATATGACCATGTCTGGTCTGGGTATGAGTCCGCCATTGATCGCCAGCTTCACACAGTCTGCAGGTGTACCACCAATACCCCAGCCAAAGTGCGTCCCGTTTCGGAATATCTCTGTAACTTTGAGGGGGTCTGAAATGGTTATGGCGTGTCCCATGGCACTCATTTCTGAGATGGGAGCAACTACATACAGCTCTGCTTCATCGGCCAGCGCCTCAGCAAGCGTGATTATTCCCTGAGCGTTTATACCATCATCATTGGTCAGAAGGATCTTAGGCTTGGACATAGATAATATCTAGGATCTCCGCGATCTGGTCTTTGAGTTTATCGCGTGACACTACCATGTCCAGGAATCCCTTGTCGAGAAGGAATTCAGCTCTTTGAAAACCTTCAGGAAGATCCTCCCCGATGGTCTGCTTGATGACCCTGGCCCCGGCGAAGCCAATAAGGGCTCCTGGTTCAGCAATATTTACATCACCGAGCATGGCAAAGCTGGCGGTCACCCCTCCTGTTGTTGGGTCTGTCATCACTGAAATGTAAGGGACCTTTACTTCAGCAAGTTTACTGAGTTTCATTGATGTCTTTGCCATCTGCATCAATGAATAGGCACCTTCCATCATCCTGGCGCCTCCAGAAGCTGAAATGATTATGAGGGGATGCTTCTTCTCCCTGGCTAGATCAGCAGCGCTTGCCAGGAGGGCTCCAACTGCAGAACCCATACTTCCACCAATAAAGGAGAAATCCATGACGGCCAGAATAACAGGTTTGTTATTCAGCTTACCCTCGACGACCCGAACGGCATCGTTCATCCCTGTTTTTTCCTGGGCAGCTAAAAGCTGATCGCTGTATTTCCGCTGAGCTTTGAACTTCAGGGGGTCCTTAGGTTTGATATTCTTGAAATGATCTTGTCGACCTTCCTCATCAAGAAGGATGTCAACATAGTTGTTGGCGGGAATACGGAAATGATGCCCACACTTATAGCATACATTGTTGCTTTGAATCAACTCAGCTTTATAGAGGATCTGGCGGCAACTGGGGCATTTGACCCAGAGTCCTTCTTTGATCTCTTTTTTCTCAGAACTTGCAGTCCGGATATTTTTTTCTGTTCGCCTGAACCAGCTCATGTATGTCCTTCACTAATGACTTAATTCCCCACTGACAACAATTTGTTCGTCGGCAGGGTAGAATTGATCGATCTCTACTGATCAATGGACTGGAAAATAACAATTATCCGCAGTGAATCAGTAATAAACAATCATAGACTAGAACTTAGGAGGAACCCACTTTTTGGCCTCGTATTTCGCATTATAGAAAGGTTCCAACTCATCCAGATCGGGGACTTTTTGTGATTTAATAGCAGCAGCATAAAGGGCCACATTGATAGCATCAGCCTCAACCTCATAAAAATTCTCACGGATCTGTACCCCTGCTGTTGAAGCCAACCAATCTTTGAAGCCCCGCTCTGCTCGACCAAAGTAAAAGTCTACACCTGACTCAAACAACGTTTCCCAGGAGGAATAATGGAACTGCTGGGTGGCAGGAGTGATCTCAGGAGAAAAGGTATAATCGGCAAAATGGACATAGTCTCGATGTGAAAATATGACAGCCCGCCCCACACCAGCCTGCTTTTTCCAGAGGCCATAGGCAAGGGCATCGGTAGTCTTTACTGGGATGAGGGGCACGTTCATTGTCAGCGCCAGTGCTTTCATCGTCGCCAGCCCAATTCTCAGACCGTTGAAACTACCAGGTCCAATAGCAATCACCAGTTGGTCAAGTTCAGCTGCCTGCCGTTTCACTTCCACAAGAGCTTCATGGAGAAAAATGGATAATTTTTCAATATGGATCTGTGGACCTGCGATCTGCTTGGTGTAGAGCACTTCCCCATTATTTACCAGGGCGACAGAACATATATCTGAAGAGGTATCACATGCTAACAGCATCATAGATCCAACTCCCGAGGGGCATTGATAATGATCTCTCTAGCATCATCATGTTCGCCTGAACGGCGAAAATTCAGGCCAAATGCATCTTCCGGGATGGCCTCTGCGACGATATCGGCCCATTCGATAATAACGATTGCTCCAGATTCAAAATAGTCCCAGATTCCCATGGCGATCAACTCCTGGCCATTGTGCAAGCGGTAGGCATCAATATGGATGACATCCTGAGTTTTTCCGTGATATTCATTAATATATGTGAATGTTGGACTTAGCGTGTATTCCTCAACATCATAATGCGCCGTAACTCCCTGTGTAAATGTCGTTTTACCGCTGGCAAGATCACCACTCATCGCCAGGATGTCCCCTGGCTTCAATTGCTTCGCAAGTTGGGCAGCAAGTTGCTGAGTCTCCTCTGCGTTGGCTGTGGTTTTATGATAACGAAACATCATTTGGGTTCCAGAAATACAAGTGGGATGATCATTTCCCACATACTCAAGCCACCATGCTGATAGGTATCTGCATACTTATACTGATATTTCCGAAAATTATTCGGATACAGGAAATAATACATTTTCTGCGCAATAGCCAGGGTATCACTGGGTGAGTTAGCTGAGAGCCTCAAGCGTTCCGGGTTGTCGATGTACCAGGCGTCCTTTGTGCTTGGTTTCAGATTCCGCCCTTGCTTGAAGCGAATATTAGTGGAGGCTTCGCGGTCGGCCAGTATTTGGGTAGGATTTTGTACGCGTACACTCCCATGATCTGAGGTGACAACAACGTGATACCCTAATTTCGCAGCAGAGGTCAAGGTTTGCTTGATCCATGAGTTATTGAACCAGGATCTTACAATCTCGCGGTAGCTGGCTTCATTGGGAAGTATTTCTTTCAGTATTTGAGAATCAGTCCGTCGATGAGCCAGAAGATCTACCTGATTGACCACAACAGCGATGAGCTTTTGGTTTCCCCATGATGTAAACTGTTTGGCAAATTGATTCCCATCCTGATTGCCAAGGATCTTCTTGTATCTGGCTTCAGGCTTGAACACCAACCCAGAGCGTTTGATATTTTCCAGGAGGAAATCATGCTCATGCCTGTTCAGACTATGACTATCACCATCGCTCCACCAATCCTGGTGAAATCTTTTCATATCATCAGGAAATAGACCACTAAAAATGGCATTTCTGCTGTATTCAGTCGTTGTAGGCAGAAGTGAAAAGTATCCTTCCCTCTTGATCTGAAAGAGATCATATAGTAATGGTTCAAGGGTCAACCATTGATCCCATCGCATACAGTCAATGATCAGGAATAAAACTTTCTTCTCATTATCAAGAGCGGGTTTGATTGAGCGCGAGAACACATCTGGTGATAATGTCGGGCGCTGGTCGGGAGCAGCTTTTACCCATTGCTCATAATTCGATTTAATATAGCGGGTGAACAGATCATTGGCTTCATGCTGCTGCTGGAGGAGCATGTCACCAAAACCGAGATCAGGATAATCGTCCAGTTCAAGCTCCCAGGTACTCAATTGATTGTGAATTTCAATCCACTCATTATGATCCGGGTTATCCTCGATTCGGTGAGTTAGTTCAGCAAAGGCCTGGAGGTACTTTTCAGAGACGGCCTCCTGTTTTATCTGTTTATTCTCAAGGACCTTCATAATGGCCAGGAGAATCTGTGATGGATTAACCGGTTTTGTCAGATAATCAGTGATGCGACTACCAATGGCCTCTTCCATGAGGCTCTCTTCTTCGTTCTTGGTGATCATGATCACCGGAATTGCCGGGTATTCTGCTTTGAGTACACCCAGGGTTTCCAATCCGTCTTTTCCTGGCATATTTTCATCCAGTAACACCAGGTCAAAGCGTTGGTCATGGCAAACTGCGATGGCATCATCTCCGTTTGTAACCGTTACAACCTGAAAGCCTTTGCCTTCCAGAAACATGACGTGTGAACGGAGGAGATCGATCTCATCATCCGCCCAAAGAAGTCTACCTCTTATCATATCGCTAGCCATTATGGTAGAAAATATGCCTCGAATGCCAATTGAAAACACTATTCTTTGGATATCCGTCTGCGTGGGACTCCACGGGTGATGGATTTTGGTAAGTGTTAACTGTTCTGAATTTATTTGGTGGTCAGTGTCCAGGAACCATCCCAATCCTCACCGGGGGGATTGTCTTTAAAATATCGACAACGATCAATATACAGACGGCTTGGATTCATACTTCTGCCTGGAAACATGTCTTCTTTTGAGTCCGAATCCTGAAATGCTTTGAGTGCCTCATCCCATTTCTGATTGCGATATAGATCAAGAGCGCCATGAAAAGCCTCCAGTAACTCCGCATACCCCTCAGGCAGGTCCCCTTTCTCGGAGATGAGTTCGAATACGCGGACGGGTTCACTCTTCCCTTTCACAACGACATAATCCAGGTCTCTCCACTCGAATTTTTCTTTTGCAGCAAGATATGTGGCCTCACCAACCTGAATGTAGACACCATACTGCTTAGCTGACGATTCTAGTCTGGCGGCTGTATTCACGGTGTCACCCATCATGGTATAGTTCATACGCATGGCTGATCCCATATTCCCCGTGACCATATCACCAGTCGCAATACCGATCCTGTTTTGCATGTTGTGGACGATCTCCGGCCAGCGGTCTCCTTCTGACTTCCATTTTTCCCGCAATTCAGCCAGCCGGGACTGCATGTTCACCGCAGTGAGGCAAGCCAGATATTCATGATCAGGGACAGGCACAGGCGCTCCATAAAAAGCGACAATGGCATCCCCAATGTATTTGTCCAGAGTTCCTTTTTGATCCAGAAGGATATTCGTCATTTCAGTGAGGTAATCGTTCAGAAGTTCAACCAGGTCCGTTGGGCTTAGTTTTTCTGAAAAGCTGGAAAAACTCTGAATATCAGTAAAGAAAGCTGTGTGAACTGATTCTTCACCACCGAGCTGGGGTTCCCGTTTCTGCTCATACATCTGATCGATCAGATCCGGGGAGATATAGGTACCAAAAGTATCCTTGAGAAAATGCTTATCACGTTGTTCAAGAATAAATTTATAGACCACATTTGTGCCATAGGTAAGCACCATTACAACCATGGGTGCGATAACAGGTACAAAGGCTGACTCTCCTGCTGCTGGTACATTGATCGCCTCTTTATTGCCTGAGATCCACTTGAAGAACCACAATTGGTCAGAAGTGAACATACCTACACTGAGGCTGGTGAAAATAGCTGCTTCCAGAATGGTGAGAATTCCGCCCCAAAGCGGGCCAAAGAATGAAATGATCACATAGGCCAGGAATGCACACAACACGATGAGCAGTATCTGGGTCCAGGCTGAATCGCTGGTGAATTCAATAGTGTCACCTATAACATCAATAAAATTCTGATCAAGTAGGGTTTGAATAGCATTGGCATGATACTCAAATCCAGGCATGAGTGATGGTACACCCAGATAATCGAAGAATGAGGTCGATTTATAATCATGAACCACCTCTACAGAGACACCGATCATACATATCTTCCCTTTAAAGGGTGATTCGGCAACCTCATACTCAGGGTCGATCATTGACATCATGGAATTAAATGAACTACTGGGATTGAAGGTATCCATCCAGTCGGTATCCTCTTCGAAGATGGGAAGGTCAAAGTCTTCGGTATCGATCACCCATACGAGGGGAAAGCGTTTAAAGGTGGCCCAGGGCTCAGATTCGCCTATCCGAGCATGAGAGGCGGGACCATACAGATTGATCAGGAAACCTGGATGATCAGAACCATAGGTTGGAATCCGCAAAGGTCCATAGATGAAATTACCTTGCTCCTTATCGTAGGTCAACCCGGGGTCGTCCGGTATATCCAGGTAGTATTTAACAGCCTTCATGCCAAGTGAAAGGCGCCAGATATCCGGCTCTTGTGGTAAGGCACTGAAGATGGGATATCTCCGGGTAAAGTGGTCTGGATCCTCTTCCACATCAACCAGACCATGATCGGGATTGACCGACATGATCGAATCATTGGGCACAACCAGTATGTGTGGTGGGATCCTGGATGGTTCATTCTTAATCGTGGATGCCATGACAACTTCAGTCCCCTTGGATCGTGCATATTCCACAGCTTGAGCAACTGCAATATCACCATCAACAAAGCCCTCTGGCAAAGCGCCCTCAAAAACAGAAGTAGCCAAGGCGGTATACTTATCCCGGGAATCAAACTGGATATCGAATACGATTACTTTGGCGCCTGCATCTACAAGGTTTCTGATGGTCCGACTCCATACCTTCTCCCTGGGATAGGGCCAGCTGATATCAGCCAGGATGCGGAAAGTCTCATCATCGACATCAATGAGAATGACATCAAGACTATCATTGGGGTTATCCTGACGTGCAGCCCAGGATGAGAGTGGTCCACGGAGTTGATAACTGAAATCCAGCAGCTTGAAGTTCGCCAGATCAAACCAGCCAAGTGCCTGTAGACCAATAGCTAACAGTACTGACGCAAGTGTGAATATGAGACCAAGGCCGTATTTCCGAAGCATGATTATTCCCCGATTTTATTACGCCGTCTAAAGCTAAAAGGTCATTTCAAAACGAGCTGAGACCATACTGTCCATGTATTCTGAGTATTCGGTCACGTACTGACGTCGCTCATAGCCACCGATCACTCTCGGTCTAAGCGTCGTTTCACCTATCGTGAGAGGACTAATATTATACTGTGCATTCAACTGCATGTTTGTCTGCTTCTTCGTGGTAGTCTCCAGGACATCAGCCTTAAATCTTTGTGACTCAAAGTTCATCTGCTGCACATTCCCCCTGAGGACAAGCGAACCGGAGAATAGCTGATAGGAAGATCCGAGTCGGTAAGTATTGAATATGTTGGACTGGAAATTTGGATTAGTCTCATCGTATAGCTGATTGCTATTATTTCGTATGACCAGGGTTGTAGTAAGGGGTATGCCCCACTCAGTCCTCAGGTTCAGACCATACAAATTAGATGAACGAAGTCTGGCTTCGAATCCGGTCACCAGGTTATCCATATTGGAAGTGAGCAGGCTGAGGGTAAAGGTATTTCTGATCATACCAGTACGTAAGATGTAAGTCAAGTTGATGTTAGAACTCAGAGATTCATTCAATTCTCTCCCGTCAATATAGCTCGTGTCAAAAGTTGTTGTATCCACAGAAACGATAGGCTGAATGATCTCTGTCCTGGTATCTACGTTGTTGTTTCGAGTAAAATATTTCATGGTCGTACTTATGGTAGGCAGTCCCTGACCAGGATTCAAAGTTAACCCAACATTATACGTATTTTGAATAAGTCGCGGATCGGTCACAGGGTCTAGAGTCACCGTATTGTTTCTATAGCTTTCAAAGCCCAAATTCAGATAAAGCATATTATTCAGCATTCGAACGCGGTCGCTGATCTTCCAGCCATTCCAGCCTTTACCGTCCAGTCGTAGTACAGGGCTACCGAGTGCTTTATATCCAGGGCCAAGGTGGTGGTAATCGATGTGGATGAAATTATTGTAATAATTTAATTTAAGGCCAAAATGAAGACCGAGCGTCGTCAATGCTCGTATGTATCGTTTTTCTTCCAGATTGTTCAGATCAAAGGGAAGCGTGATATTTTCGTTCAGAATAAATATATCCGAGAATTTCCCCAGGTCGATCTGTCCGTTAGATGACAGGAAACTTATCCCGGAGACAGCATCGTCTAGAGCCTGCAGGTCAAGATCAAAAGACCCCGTTCCAAGTGTAGAATCCGCAGTTGTGTCCGCCAGTAATGCAAAGGTATCCAGCTGTGACCGCGTAAGCGGACCATTGAGGATATTGCTGTTATGTAGTGAGAACGAAGCGCTGCCTTCAAGAACGAAGCGATGATCATCCAGAGCCAGTTTGACGTCAGAGCCAACGACGATATTATCTTCCGGCTTTCTCCCATTAAGGAAGTAGTAGATATCTCTCGTGCTATCATCCAGAGTATAGGTGGGATCACCAAATGGTATGTTTATGGTTTCCGTCATACCTACTAATTCATGTGAAAAATCGGATTCGTTCCAAGCAGGCTTTAGTTTTACACTATTCACACTATCCCTGGTATGGACATAGAACATACCAAACTGGAAAAGCTGCCCTTTCCCAAAACTGGGTCTGATCGCAAATAGTCCACGCTCAAAGCTATATCCGGTTCTGCGCCATTCGGAGCTTGTGCTGTCGAATGAAGCGGTACCTGTGATTGAGCGGGCAGTTTGGCCTGAAACGACATGGAGGTTCAATCCCTTGAAGCGTATATCAATATTATGTCCACGGACACGTTTACCCCACAGGGCGAGTCGGTTCATCATCGGTGTTTCATCACCATAGGTATATCTTAACCAGGAGGTTCTCACCTTAACGCCATAGCGATTCTGTGATTGAACTGTCGAATCCTCGCGGGAAGTCAGGTTTGTAAAAAGTTTTACCTTGGCCCAGTCAAAATTAAGGTTGGTTGAAAAATCGACTCGATCCACTGTTTGCGTATTGGATTGATAGCGGGGGACAGAAACCGTATCACCACTGATCACTGAATCTATTTCTGAAGCGATAGTGTTGATCACATCCTGCCTATGGCTCATGTTCAAATTACCGTTGTAGCTCATTTCAAATATCCGCTGAGCTTGGCTTTGTATGGTAAAGGTCCAGGATTTATTGGCCAGGCGAACACCATAGATATTCGACACCTCGATATAAACAGTATGAACACCAGCACTTAAAATATCTGGCTTGTAGGTAACAAGATCGGTTGTGATCAATGAATATGCTGTCACATCCACATTGTCGAAGAAAACCTTAACGGAACCAATATCCACATTTTCCAGAGAGAATAATGAGGCCGCTATAATGAGCGGCTCACCGAATGGAAAACTGGAACCCGGGTCTGGTGTTAGAATGATCAGCTCACCGAATACCTCGCCCATTTTGAGCGCTTCATCGTCTGCTGGGAGTTCTTCCACCGGCACATATTGTGGATTGGTGAGTGGATCTGAATTTTCCGGGAAAGCGACGAGTCCACCACTCTTTAGATTTGTCACGATGACGTACTCTATACCGGGTGCCCCGATGACTTCACCAGGCAGATCGACGGTGAATTTCAGATCCCCAAATTCCATGGGTAGTTCCAGGTAGCCAACCTGACCAGCCAAACGGTACATGACCTTGGCATTCAGTACCTGGTCGAGATCACCCGTATATATCGCTTCAAGTGTTAAAGAACTGCCTTCGATGCCTTCAAGTGGAGGAATGTGTATTAATTCGCCAAAGTCCTGGAAGGCATGGGAACTTAGCCCTATCCCCAGGAGCAAGGCTGCGAATATATGTCTCATCGGCGCGGGAGGGTCAGGTATGTTTACTCAGAGAACTCGATGATGATAAACTTCTCAGCGTTGGTCTCTTCGTTCTTCATTTTGATTTTCAGTTCGTGGATATTTGTTGCATCGTCACCGTCATTACCTGGATCTTCCGGATCGTCCGGGATATCACCTGATTGTGTAGCTCCTACGTCCACAGAACCATCCGTGTTAGAGGTTGCTGTCTGGTCCTGACCAACATTCTGGACCACACCACTGACAAGATTCTCAACTTCGACCACTCCGTCGATCACAATAAAAATATCGCCATTCTCATCCGTCTGAACCCACCATTCCGTTCCTTTCACAGAAGCAACTGATGTCGGTGTAGCAATCCTAAATTCACCTTTTTGTTTGGTAACAGTGGCTTTAACTGTTCCATAATCCAGGGATATGGTTTTTGAAATTTTGCCTCTTTCAACGGCTGCGAGGATCTCAACTTCTGAATCACCTTTTATCTTTAACTGACTCTTGTCATCCAGGAAAAAGATGGCAATAAATCCATCTTTCCCTGTTTTGATCCAGTCATGGTTCTTCAGTTGTGTGCCCATGATAGCCTTGGGGCTATAATCGTCAGCATTGAATTTTTTGTGGAATGTTGTCCCACTTGATTTAGCGATCACACCTACTGATTCCTGGGCCTGCAATGATGGACCCAAAGCGGAAAAAAGGGTGATCAACAAAGTAATTTTAAATGCTTGCTTCATAATTTGCCCCTATTGAGTCGTAATGCTTTCGATGGTGTAAGCGCCGTTGATCAACTGGACCAATAACGCGCTAAAATCTGATGAATTCATGGTTTCCCCATCCATACTGACATCCCCACATTCACCAAACCCATAGAGGGGTCCATTTCGGCCAAACAGGATGTTGTACTGCGTGTCACCGATGGCGGAGCGGATCTGCTCCTGACAGACTGTAATGGTCTGGCCAGCTTCTGTAATTGTAAAGCCATAGATCAGACTTGTTTCCTCATTTGTGGTGCTAACCGACTGACAAACTTTTTTTACTTGCCAGGCATAAGCTTTTCCAACTTCCAGTGGTTTACCACTTACTGCGGCATAATCCAGGCTGGTTGCTGAACCAACGTATGCAAAGTCGCCGGTACTGGGGTAAGGGAACGATGACTCACCATTAATGGCATCTTCAGGGGAGCTATGCATAAGGGGATTATATTCGCATATCTTTATATAATATTCATCACATCCAGAGGAATTCCATTCAAAAACGGGGAAAGTATTACTCACTATCTCCTCACCAAGGTCCGGTCGAATGAGGGTAATACCTGCGGATTGCGTGATAACGATGGTACGATACTCATCATAACCGATGGCCTGCACGTTATAAGCCTCGCCTGTTTCAGGGTTTGTCCCCCTTACTTGACGGGTCAGCGTGTAGGTCCCACCAGGCATATTCCCACCATTGGCTAAAATACCTTCTTGCAGTCTGGTTTGTTCTGCAGCGTCTATCAGATAATAGTCATATTCATTAAAAGAGATCGTATTCCCAGCTTCGTCTGGAATATCATCCAGTGACATGGTCATGCTTAATTGTTTATTATTAATTGTGAGAGGTGCCAGTAGATCCATTTTCACTGATGCATTGAAAATGGTCGTATTTTCTAGCTGAAGTGCTTCAGAATAAGCGGTAAGTGCCACATGAAGTTCTAGGTCCTTTACGGGATAAGTATCTGATTCTATCCTTATGCCGAACAACAATGGACTGGAGGGTCCAAAACTGCCTGTCATCTCTGTAAATTTAATAACGTCCCAGTCAGCTAGATCAGGGTTGGCTGTGACCGTAATATTCTGACCCATCAACGGGGTGACGAGCAATATCAGGACAACAATGTTACGCAATACTTTCATTTTATCCTCCTGCATAGAAGCAAGATAACCCACGGGGCTGTCATCTACGTGCGCTATGTCATCTTCTAATTGTGTGAATTTAGTCTGCGGATGATGGAGAAACAACCATTCAACTGGTAATATTCCAGTGTAATTCTAATTATCTATTTATTGTATTTTATATACTTAGCATGATATATCAATATCTGTTATGAAATTATGAGCAATTTTGATCATGAGAGGCCAGGGAATAGTGTTCCAGCGTCTCTCTGGACAGGATCGCCAGCATGCATGCGGCAGCTATTTTTAACAGCAAAGTCATTAAAATAAAAGAGCCTCGTCAAAGACAAGGCTCTTTAAGGTTTCTCGAC
>JAIPJM010000016.1 GCA_021734255.1 Fidelibacterota bacterium
AACAGGGTTACATTCATCTCGCCTCCGCTATTGTTGGGTTACAGAATGGCAGAGACACTCCTTATAGCCCTGCCCTCTAGTTGCGGGGCTATTCTATTTTATTAAAGCCAGATATTCAATCGTTTTGGACAGGTATGGAATCTAGATCCAGAACCAATTTCCCATCTCCATTTTCAGTAGCGCTCAGCTATATTCAATGGCTGATTTTGTATTGCCCCATCCTGAAAGGGTTAGATGAATGACACACACCGCATTGCCACGGCTAAGTCTTCTGAATGAACACCAGATCCAGGAACTGCACGCTGCTTCACTGGAGCTATTGTGCACAACAGGCATCACAGTCAAGTCACCCCAGGCACTGGAAATTTTTGCTTCCTCCGAAAGCACCACCATTGAGGGCAATACTGTTCTCTTTGAATCAGATCTTATTGAAACCTGTATTGAGCAGGCTCCAAGTTCTATCCAGATCTATGATCGTCATAAAAATCCCAGCTTCAAACTGGGGCCTGATGTGACTGAAACCGTTTTTGGTATTGGAGTAACAAATACTCACTTTCAGGATCCAGAAACAGAGGACATTGTTCCTTTTGCGCGTCAGCATATCGCACAGGCAACCCGTCTGGGGAACAGTCTGGAGAATTTTGCGCTTATCTCCACCCCAGGTGTTATCGAAGACCCCCAATTAAAAAATGGCGAGGTCCTGGCCGCTCTCGAAATGCTGGCAAATACTACCAAGCCCCTTGTGATCCTGAGCTCAAATACCGGCGCATTCAGAACAAGCCTGGATCTTTTCGATCATCTGATCGGTGATCTGGCTGCTCATCCCTTTATCATCCCTTACGTTAACCCTATCACACCCCTGATATTAAATGCTGGAACAACAGATAAAATGATCATGAGCATTCAGAAGGGTTTGCCCCTGATCTATTCAAGCTATGGTATGTCAGGAGCAACGACCCCCATCACAGCAGGTGGGACATTGGCACTTCAAAATGCGGAGCTGCTGGCTGGCTTGGTATTCACCCAACTGGTCAAGGCGGGGACGCCAGTTATTCTGGGTTGTCTTCCCTCGGTCTTCGAGATGCACCATATGACCTCCGCGTACACGCCCCAGACCATGCTGGTCAACCTGGCCTGTGCGGAGATGATGCACTACTATGGCATCCCCCATGCTGGAACATCCGGCAGCGGTGCAGGATGGGGAGCGGACCTATCTGCAGGTGGATTACTCTGGATGAATCACCTGACCAGTATGCTGGGAAAAGTAGGGATGGCACCATTCGTAGGGGGCAATTTTGATTCACTGGTCTTCTCATCAAAACTGCTGATCTACGCCAACGAGGTGATCCGCCAGCTACGTCTGTTCTCGGACGGTCTGGATTTGAGTAAAGAGAAGATCGACCTGAACACGATTCAAGAGACAGGACCTGGAGGTAACTTTCTCCAGACCGATCAAACCCTCACATTATTTCGTGAAATCCATGAACAGCATAATCGTATCTGGCCAGGGATTTCTCTGGATGACTGGTTTGGACAAGGGTCTCCACACGCAAATGATATCCTGCAAACATATGTTGATGAAGTGCTGGGTCAGCTGATCACTCCCCCTGATCATCGTGAATTGATCAGCAAGGGTGAGGCGTGGATCACTGAGAATAATCCATCAGCCTGAGATCACTGATTCAAGGAAGTCGAATTGTTCGGGACACCACTTTTCCCAGAAGGTCCAATTGTGTCCGCCAGGATGCTCATAATACTCAAACTCGAGATCGTTCTCATTTAGCTTATTGCGTAGAAAGCGCATCTCACTGAGGACACCATCAGACGTCCCGACATCGATACGAATATCTCGGTCCACCAGATTCGTGAACTTGGAAGTAGCCGAATAATAAGTTCCACTCAAGACGCCGCAGGCTGCAAATTTGTCCGGGTGCTCACTCAGGATGAAGATCGCTCCCCCACCACCATTTGAGATCCCACAAATTGCCCGGCGGTTGAGATCAATGTCAATATCGTAATTCTTTTCGACCTTCTGGACGACCTCAAGGACATAATCCTGATATTGTTCATTCACGTCCACCGGGTCATTGGTATAGGTATGTGCACCGGCGGTGAGAGAAACGAACATGATCTCACGCTCCTTGGCTTCTTCCTCCAGATCGATACCAGAGCCCCATGCATCAGCCTCTGTATTCCACCCATTCAACAAATAGATCACCGGGGTGGAGGAGGTGTAGGAATCTGGGTAATAGACTTCCACTTGTGATATATTCGAGATGGACCGACTAAAGAATGTATAGGTTTCGTGGACCCCCTGATCAAACAATAGGTCACAGCTATGGAACAGGAAGGGTATGATCAGTAGATATTTTTTCATGGCTTTGTCTTTCAGGTAATCCCTGGCCCTAAGTTCGTATACACGCTTCCGGTTCGCCACTCATTTCTACAAAGGGAGCCATGTGTCTGCTAATGGTACCCTTCCTGTTCCAAATTGACTTTAAACTTCCCTCTTGTTGTCAAAATGCAATTAATTAGCTTAGCATTTCAAACACCCCGGTCAGGAGTAAAATCATGGACAACATTCATATCGGTACCTGCAGCTGGAAATATGACTCCTGGGAGGGTCTGGTCTATCGCTCGGCCAAACCTGACAACTACCTCAGGGAATATGCTCAAAAATACAATTCTGTGGAGATCGACCAGTGGTTTTGGTCACTATTTGGGGAAAATCAGGTCGTTCTACCAAAATCTGGGGTGGTAACGGAATACAAGGGATCAGTTCCTGCTGACTTCAAATTTGTGATCAAGGTGCCCAATAGCCTGACGCTCACCCATTACTACAAAAAAGTTAAAACGGATCCCCTTAGCAAGAATCCGCATTTTCTGTCACCTGATCTGTTCAGGCGCTTCCTAGACTCCATTGGGCCCTTATTACCCCAGGTAGGTGCTTTGAGTTTTCAATTTGAGTATTTGAATAAACAAAAAATGGGGTCTCAGACGGAATTTCTTGATCACTTGGGAGCGTTTGCCCAGGCCATTGAATCCCCTGTCCCGATCTGTGTCGAAACTCGGAATCCATACTATCTCAACACGCGCTATTTTGATTTCCTGCAGGCAGCAGACATGGGTCATACTTTCTGCCATGGTTACTACATGCCTGATATTACTGAGACCTACGAGACATTCAGCAGCCAGCTACAGGGAACCACGATCATTCGCTTATTGGGACGGGATCGCAAGGGGATCGAAAAGACGACTGGGAAGCAGTGGGGACGAGTGGTGGACCCGCAAGATGCTGAGATCCCGGGGATCAGTCGGATGATCCGCAAGATGGTAGACCAATCAGGAATGGATGTCTATCTTAACGTGAATAACCACTATGAAGGGTCCGCGCCGGTGACTATTGAGAAGTTCCACGACCTACTCCAGCTGTAGATATTCTCAGATCCTGAAATTTACGTATCCAATTATTAGCTATTAATAATAAAGCGTATTAATATACGCGCTGATAAATATTTGTATTCTATTCCTGACTTGAGGTTTGTCATGCGTAAATTTTCTCTCCTATCAATACTCTTGGTTTTAATGATGTTATTTGCCTGTGAGACCTATGATCACACACCGCCGGAAGTTATCATCGACTCTCCAAATGCACTGGCCCCAGTCATGGACATAACTCGGGTGGAGATCACTGCTACTGATGATGAAGAGATGGCGTACGTCGAGTTACTCGTGGACGGTGAGGAGACTAGCCTCAGGGACTCCACCCTTCCGTACCTCATTGATTGGAGTACTTACGATTATGAAAATCAGTCAGACCATATTCTTATTGCAAGAGCTTGGGATGCTAGTGAGAACTACTCAGACAGTGAACCAGTGAGGGTAAGGATCGTCAATGATGATTACTACCCGGCTTCCATCGATGTCATACAGATCACCTATGAGGATGATGGATTTACCCTTTTATGGGATGAGTCTGCAGAAGCGGATTTTGAATCATATACGCTGAGAAAATATGCAGGGTCGTTGCTCGACTCAGCAAGGATTGCCTTCCAGTCTTTTGACGTGGCAGAACATTCATACCGCGATGAGGATGTTGATCCTCTAGTCCAATATTATTATAGAATAACCGTGACAGACACCTTTGGCCTGGCAACTGCTGGGAGACACAACCTATCTCCTGACCCAAGAGATTATGCTCCTTCTTCACTAACTTCTTCCGGCACTGATAATACGATAAAACTTAGATGGGTTGACAATAGTCCTTTTGAAAGTGGTTTTATTATTGAAAGAGATGAAGGTGCTGGCTTTACAATTCTAGATACTGTCAAGACCAATACAACTGGTTATAGTGATGAGAATTTAGAATATGACATCTATTACCGTTATCGAGTCGCAGCTTTAACACAGACAAATCAGTCTGAGTATAGCTCATATACTGGTATTAGCTCCCCATTAAAATTTGCTCCTTCAAATCTTGCCGCATCCACAGGCGATACGACGATTACGCTAAGTTGGGTAGACAACTCTCTTTTTGAGCAGGGTTTTCGTATTGAACGTAGTGAGGGTGATGGATATATTCAAATTGGTGAGGTATCAGCTAACGTTAAAACCTTTACTGATTCAGTTCTAGATGAGGGAGAGTACTACCTTTATCGAGTTGCAGCATTTACTACAACTTTACAGTCCAATTATAGTAATAGCTTATCAGTTACATCGCCTGTCAAATTCGCACCTAGTTCACTTACATCCACAACAACCGAGACAACTATTCGCTTAAGATGGGATGATAATTGTATCTTCGAAGCGGGGTTTGTGCTTCAAAGAGATGAAGGATTAGGATTCTCAGAAATTGCTCGACTACCAATAAATACAGTGGGTTATATCGACACTAATCTGGTATACAATCAAACATATCGATATCAGGTAGCTGCCCATACTTCCCAAAAGCAGTCTGATTTCACCAATACAATTTCGGTTCACTCACCGCTTCTATTTACACCCACGAATCTGAGCGCGCAAGGTGCAGATACCGCCATCGTGCTAAGGTGGGAAGACAACTGCATTTTTGAGGATGGCTTCATCATTGAGAGAAGATCCAATGCAGGTTACGTTCGTATAGCCACATTGGGAGCTGACAGTATAAGTTATGTAGATTCTGAAATATTTGAGGATGAATTTTACACTTACCGCATTGCAGCATACACACAGGACAGTCAATCAGATTATAGTGCTGGAGTTTCTATCGCCTCCCCGATCAAATTTGCACCTAGTGGTTTATCCGCTGCTTCAACTGGGAATACAATCGTTTTAAGATGGAATGACAACTCATTGCTAGAAGAAGGTTTTGTCATTGAGCGAGATGATGGGAGTGGCTACGAAGAGATTGCCCAGTTAGGGTATAATTACACAACATTTGTCGATGATAGTCTAGAATATGACAAGCTGTACAATTATAGAGTTGCCGCTTTTACTTCAGAACAGCAATCGAACTATTCGAATACTGTGACTATACAGTCGCCGATCTCACTTGCTCCAACTGGCCTTGCTGTTACTCCGCAAGAAACAAGTATCAGACTGACCTGGTCAGACAATAGCGATTTTGAAGAAGGATATATCATTGAAAGAGACGAGGGAGCAGGTTTCGATGAAATTGCACGCGTACGTTACAATTATACCTATTTTACTGACGATAGTTTGACCTATGGGACACTTTACACTTACAGAGTTGCCGCTTATGTCTCGTCTAGTGTTTCAGCTTATACAAATACTATAACAATTGATTCTCCTCTAAAATTAGCACCCACAAATCTGACAGGTTTTGGAGAGGGCGCTCAAATTAATCTCTCCTGGCAAGACAACTCCATCATTGAAGATGGGTTCAGGATAGAAAGGGACGCGGGCACCGGATTTGTACAAGTGGCAGGAATCGGTCCCGATACTTCAGAGTATACAGATAGCGATCTCAGCTATGACACCGAGTACCGGTACAGAGTTCGTGCCTTTGTCGGTGCGACACAGAGTGTATTTACTCCTATCATCACATTAGCTTCACCTCTGAAGTTCAGCCCTACAAGCCTGGCATCGACAGTGAGTGATACAACAATCCACCTTTCCTGGACAGATAACAGTATTTTTGAAGATGGATTCAAAGTTGAAAGAGATGCAGGATCAGGTTTTGTTCAGATAGCAGAGCTTGTTGCCGATGTCACAACCTTTGATGACTCTGACTTAACAGAGGGTGGCAACTATTCTTACCGAGTTTTTGCTTTTGAAGGAACGAATAATTCGGGGTATACCAATGTGGTTGATGTTAATTCTCCTGTCAAATTTACCCCTACAAACTTGACTGCGACCTCGGCTGATACTACCATAAGTCTAGCCTGGGATGATGACTGCTTATTTGAAGATGGATTCAGGGTTGAGAGAGACGCAGGAACTGGATATGTACAAATTGCTGCACTCGCTGCAAATATTACAAGCTATGATGATAGCGATCTAGAAGAAAATAGTGACTATTCATACCGGGTTAATGCTTTTGAGGGTGGAGATAATTCTGGATTTAGTAATGAGGTTACAATTGCTTCACCAGTTGTGTTCACACCCACAGGGCTGTCAACAAGTGCTGCAGATACAACGATCACACTCACATGGACAGATGGATGTCTGTTTGAGGATGGTTTTGTTATCGAACGTGATGCCGGAGCTGGTTTTATGCTTCTCGATTCAGTTTCAGCCAATACCACCAGCTATGAAGACGTAGTATACAAAGAGGACCAATACTACTCATACCGTATCTTCGCTTATACTGGAGCAGATAGTTCTGGGTATAGTGGAGAGGTTTCAGAGCTTTCTCCCGCGATTTTCACTCCAACAAACCTTCTTGCAACTGTGTCGAGTAACTCGGTTCACTTGGAATGGGATGATGACTGCCTGTTTGAAGACGGATTCAGGATTGAAAGGGATTCTGGCTTAGGGTTCGTCCAAATAGCAGAGATTGGTACGGATATTACCGATTACGCAGACAACTACTTAAGTTATGGTACTGATTTCAGCTATCGCGTGCTTGCATATAAGGGAGCTGATCAATCCTCCTACTCAAATACTGCTTCTGCAACCATTGAAGCTCTAAATGCTATAGAATGGGTCACAGTCTTAGGTGGTGACTATTCCTTCGGGACCAACCCAGTGGATACACTGTCTGATTTGGGAACCAACTACGATATCATGAAATATGAAGTTACCAATGCACAGTATGTTGCCTACTTGGAAGAGGCACTTGCCACATTCGCAATCACCCCTGTTGGTCAGGACTCGATCATAGGACCCTTCGGTGGTGATGGTAATTGGCCTCTAGATGATTACCTGTATTATGATTTTACAGAAGTAGACGGACGCATCGGCTTCAATGGCTCCTATTTCACAATTGAAGCAGGTTATGAGAACCACCCAGTGGTCGCAGTCACCTGGTTTGGTGCTAATGCATTTGCCCAACATTATGGGTGGGATCTGCCCACTGGAAATGAATGGGAAAAGGCGGCTAGAGGTATTGATGCCAGAAGGTACCCCTGGGGCGATGAAGCTCCCACTTGCGACCTGGCAAATTTCTCTAATTCCTGTAATAATGGGACTGTAGCCGTTGGACAGACCAGCGGTGAAAGTGCTTATGGAGCCTACGATATGGTTGGGAACGTCTGGGAATGGACAAGTACCTACGATCCTGATGTATTTGATGGTACAGCGGACAACCGTACGATTCGTGGTGGGAGTTGGTCCTTCTATTCTGAAGATCTTTACGTTTGGAATTGGGAGCCAGCGAGTCCCAAGTA
The DNA here is from genome assembly GCA_021734255.1 of Fidelibacterota bacterium. Lineage (GTDB taxonomy): Bacteria > Fidelibacterota > UBA8477 > UBA8477 > JABMPR01 > JABMPR01. The sequence goes on from JAIPJM010000016.1 coordinate 7,830, forward strand.
CTCATATTATCGTATTGGCTTCCGCTGCGTAAAGTAGGTCTTTAAAATCGGTTCTGCTATTTATTTGCAGTGAGGTAACGCGTGCGGTTCACGATACCTGAGTAAGCCAGCCCAAGATTTTTTGCCAGCTGTTTCTTATTATAATTATTCAGTTTATAGTGATAGGCCAGCATGTCTTTTTCAAACAGCTCATTGATCTGCACCCAATTCAGATCCCGATGCATCCGACAATACTGCTGAAGGCCTTCCATATAGTGGTCGGCTGGAATGTCCACATCAGTTTTTCGGAAGTTGGGAAAGGGTATCCCCCTTCTCCTGAGACGCTCCGTTGTGGAATAAAAGGAGGATGCCGGTATCTCAAGCGCCTTTAAGGTCTTATTCCCAACACCCGTATTTGTGTAGTGGTAAAGGAACAGATTGTAGTGGAACAGATCCTTGATCCTGACCCACTCCATTTCCCTGGAAAAAGCAAACAGATCCTCATTGGCAGCCTCGTTCACGTCACCTGGGAAATGTTCCTCAAGAAACCTCACATACTGCCGCACCACCCTCAGTCTGTCTCCGACGATAGGAATGTTGTTCCTGGCCAGATCCATGACAGTTTCATGGGCTTGCTGGAAGTAGAAAAAGGCGCGCGTCATGTCCTTCTCCTGACGATGGTACAAACGGGCCAGAAGGGCACTCAAGCTTGCCAACTCCGATTCAATGGCAAATCTCTGACTAAGTTCCGTGCCCTCTTTTGCATATTCCAATGCCTTTTCAAGGTCACCAGACTTTTGATACATACTGGCAAGCTCATACAAAAGCCTGCTTTTGAAAAAATTATTCCCGACCTTTTTGAGTAGATCTTCATAATAGAGGATCAACTCTGGCTCCCGTTCCTGCATCCGCAGCATGACCCCGCGGGTGAGATCAATAGCCCAGCGTAAGAAATTGTAGCCTGATGTGGCTGCTATTTCATGAGCAATATCCAGGTGCTCAGTGGCCTCATGGACAGCGTTCTCAACCAAAAAGCGCCTGGCCAGTTCATAATGAGCCTGGGCTTCCATAACTGTCATATCATAGCGGTTGAAGTAGGCGATGCTTTGATACCATTTCCTGAGCACACTCTTTTTCAGGGGGCCCTTCTGACTGACGAGCAGCTGAAAGCCGATCACCTGCTTAAGCTTGTTGGAGCGAACGATAGCCCTGGCGTGCTCCAGGTGTAGGACTGAGCTATTTTCAAGTCCAATTCGCCGTAGGAATTGAGAGTAGTCATAGTAAAAGAAGGCCAGGGCAGATTCCTGCTGGGCTGGACTATTTAGCACATTTATCTTTTCCAAAACCTCATCATACAACTCAGTGGCATAACGGAAATTTCCCTCTCTACCCGCTATTTTGGCAAAGTTCATCTTCAGTAGGGCCTCCAGAAGGCGGCTCCGCCTTTCTTCAACCTTCCCCTGATCCAGGAGTAAACTGAGTCGTTCCTCCTCAATGAGACCGGCCTGGCCCATGATCCCAAAACATTCAGATGCGTGGAAATCTTCAACAAAACCCGGCGTATCATGGGTTTTGTTCAGTTCGTTACTTATCAGCTGTTGTCGCTTAACCATAACAAAATTTTCCTCCGTCTATAGGAGCAATGCTGGAAGTCGTCTTCCTGAAGTGTTCTACCCCGAATCCCCTACTGAAGTCTCGATAAGCGGATTATCGATATTCAGCAATATCAGAAGATAAAGGATAAGTGAAGAAAAACCAAACGATACCGCCTGGCTTTCAATAACTATCTGTTCAAAAAGGAGGAGAAGATGCCCTGCCCAGGACCTCCCGGGCAGGGCTTAAGATATTACCAGATCTGGATTCTGTTCGCCTTCTCTACAAACATACCGTTTGCTTCATTCACCTCAAAAGCCGCATACCAGGGATCCACATTTACGACGGGGCCCATCACGCGGAATTGTCTTGGAGAGTGAGGATCAGTCTGCACCTGATGCAATAGAGCTGCTTCTCTGGCATTGCCCCGCCAGATCTGAGCATAAGAGAGATAAAAACGCTCGTCCTGGTCAAATCCAGCGATCTGAGCTGGCTCCTGGTGCTTCTTCAATGCTTCCTGGAGGGCTGCATAGGCGATGGTAAGACCACCCAGGTCAGCAATATTCTCACCCAGCGTGAGTTCACCATTTACGTGAACTGAATCTGTCACATAAAAATTATTATACTGATCCACAACAAGCTGCGCTTTTTCCTGGAACGCTTCTGCATCCGCTTCTGTCCACCAGTCTTCCATATTTCCTTTGGCATCGAATTTCCGTCCCTGATCATCGAAACCGTGGGTGATCTCATGTCCAATAACAACGCCAATGGCACCGTAATTGACAGCTTCGTCACCTTCAGGCCAGAAAAATGGGGGCTGCAGGATGCCAGCCGGAAAGACGATCTCATTCAGAGATGGGCTGTAGTAAGCATTTACCGTTTGTGGACTCATGAACCATTCATCACGGTCCACAGCTTTGCCGATCTTGGCGATCTCTTTCTTGAAATGAAAGGCATGTGCTGCTTTCAGGTTATCCGCATAACTATCTGGCTTGATCTCCATGCTGCTATAGTCAGTCCACTTATCAGGATAACCAACTTTAACCTTGATGGCATCCAATTTCACCAGAGCCTTCTGCTTGGTCTCTTCTGTCATCCAATCCAGGTTCTTGATCCGCTCGGCATAGGCGATCTTAAGATTGGCAACCAGTTCTTCCATGCGTGCTTTTGATGATGGGGGGAAATGCTGCTCGACATAGATCTTTCCAATCGCTTCACCAATCGACCCATTCATGGCACCGAGTACAATTCTCCAGCGTGGCTGTGGCTTCTCTGTACCATTCACTGCCGTGCCATAATAGGCAAAGTTGGCGTCACGGTAAACCTGAGGGAGAGCTGCCATTTCACTTCTGATCAGATTCCAGCGCAGGTAGATCTTCCACTCATCCAGGGTAGCAGATGCTGCCAGATCGGAGACTGCCTTGAAGAAATTGGGTTGGCGAATGTTGAGTTTGCCTGGCTCTGCAACCCCCAGAGCCTTGAAGTAGGTGGGAAAGTCAAAAACAGGTGAATGTTCATTCAATTCCACCAGAGTCATGGGATTGTATCCCTTAATCGGATCTCTGCGTTCCACTCTGGTGAGTGAATTTTCCGCCAGATCAGTCTCCATCCTCATGATCACATCGATCTGTTTCTTGATCTCAGCTTCTGAATCACCCAGGAGGGTAAAAACGGTGGTCATAAAAGTTTTATAGGCTTCTCTGAGACCAACAGTTCTTTCATCCTCGTCGAAATACTGATCCCGGTCGGACATACCAAGTCCACCCTGGGCCAGGTTTGCTATTACTTGTTCACTATCCTTCTCATCCTGGTCAGGGTAGATAACGAACACCGGATAACCGGTTGTCTGGTGCATATATGCCACGGTAGCCGCCAGATCCTTTTTGGATCTCATGGCATCGATCCTGTCCAGACCGGCTTCAAGTGTTGACGTACCGGCTGCATCGATGGCTGCTGAATCCATTCCTGAGCTGTAGAAATCAGCTATTTTCCTTGCTACGGAACCAGGCTCTGCGTCCTGCAGGGCTGGGTCAGTTACCACTGCCTTGACCTGCTCATTATTGCGCAGCCAAACTTCATGACTTGCACCGTATTGTCCAAATTCTTCAGGGACTGGATTTTCATCGATCCAACCGCCATTGGCGAAGCGATAGAAATCGTCACCAGCTACAGCACCCGGATCCATATTCACGTGCTGAATGGCTTCATTTTCTGCAGTCGGCATTTCGGGTTGGGCAGTCTGCTGCCCACAGGAACCCAGTAAGAGAATACTGACGACAGTTAGCATGCTTACCAGGGTAGTTCTTGTTCTCATCCTTACCTCACATTTATTGAATTTTCCTAACACACACATCTGGAATCAATATAGAATTCAGTGGTAAATCGACACCTCTTTTCGTCAAGGGGTATGTCATCAATGTGAATGGTCATATGTGCAGATGATCATAATTACCAGAAACAGTGGAAATTGCTTTCCCGCACGGATCGATTGTGACTATCCCTACGGTCGTGCTTTTTCCTGACAGCATTCTATTTATATTCGAGCCTTGTTTTAATTGAATCGCACGGCAGCAGAAAAAAGGATACGGTATAGGATGTCAGAAAATATGCTTACCCATATAGAGAACTTGGAAACTGTATTTACCACAGATGAAGGAACGGTTAAAGCAGTCGATGACGTAAGTTTCAGCCTTGAAAAAGGAAGAACCGTCGGTGTGGTTGGTGAATCTGGCTCGGGTAAATCTGTAACCTCACTTTCTCTTATGCGTTTGATCCCTAATCCTCCAGGTCAGATCGTTGGGGGTAAACTCAAGTATCATTCCAGGACCAAGGGTCTGGTCGATCTGGCCGAGGTCCCTGAAAAAGAGATGCGCGAATTCAGGGGGAATGAGATCGCCATGATCTTCCAGGAACCGATGACATCGCTAAACCCGGTGTTCACCTGCGGTGATCAGGTCATGGAAGCCCTTATCCTCCATCGGCAGATGTCCAAAGCTGATGCACGAGCCCGCACGCTGGAATTATTTCAAGAGGTGGAACTCCCGCGACCGGAAGCCATTATTGATTCGTATCCCCATCAGCTTTCTGGCGGCCAAAAGCAGCGTGTCATGATCGCCATGGCCATGTCCTGCAATCCCAGAATACTCATTGCGGATGAGCCCACAACTGCCCTGGATGTAACCGTACAGGCAACGATCCTTGATCTCATGCGGAAACTACGCGACACACATGATATGGGTATCATCTTTATCACACACGACCTGGGTGTGATCGCGGAGATCGCTGATCATGTCGTTGTCATGTATAAAGGCAAGGTGGTCGAGCAGGGCTCTGTCTGGGAGATCTTTTCCAAACCACAGCACCCCTATACCAAAGGGCTGCTGGCCTGCCGTCCCCCACTGGATCATCGATTAAAACTGCTACCTACGATCTCAGATTTCATGGACGAGAACGAAGCAGGCGAAATGGTGGAAATAAAAAGATCCGTTGATGAAGCCATAAATGAGCTGATCGTTACTGCAGAAGAGACCGATAAACGGCACGAATCTCTTTATGCACAGGAGCCCATCCTGACCGTGGAAAATTTAAAAACCTACTTTCCTATCCGGGAAGGACTATTCAGTAAGGTCGTGGATCATGTCCGGGCAGTTGACGATGTAAGTTTTGATGTGTTTCCAGGAGAAACACTCGGTCTTGTTGGTGAATCGGGCTGCGGTAAGACCACGTTGGGGAGAACCATCCTGCGCCTGATCGAACCGACTGCAGGGAAGATCATTTTTGATGGGAGAGACATCACGCATATCAGCGGAGAGGATCTGCGAGCCATCCATCGCAGGATCCAGATCATTTTCCAGGATCCCTATTCCTCGCTGAATCCACGAATTACCATTGGTTCTGCCATCATGGAACCCATGCAGGTCCATGGTCTGCATGCGGATGAAACGGAACGACGCCAAAAAGTTCAAGAACTCCTGGAACGGGTAAATTTGGATCCCGGACATTATAACCGCTATCCCCACGAGTTCTCTGGCGGTCAACGGCAGCGGATCTGTATTGCCCGCGCCCTGGCTGTACAGCCGGAGTTTATTATCTGTGATGAATCTGTTTCTGCGCTGGATGTTTCGGTACAGGCTCAGGTCTTGAACCTGCTCAATGAGCTCAGGGATGATTTTGGCTTGACCTACATTTTTATTTCGCACGACCTGTCCGTCGTGAAGTTCATGTCAGACCGCATGGTGGTAATGAATGACGGCAAGATCGAGGAGATGGGTAAAGCGGATGAGGTCTATCAAAACCCGCAAACCGAATACACCAAACGTCTGATCGCAGCCATTCCGCGTGGGGATCTAAAGGATATCGAAGCGTCCTACAAAGCCAGAATAATTAACTAATAACTCTGGGAATATTGGATGAATTCATAACCCAGCCGTTCACGGTTGGGTCTAATGTATCTCAATAACGCAGAAAGGCTGGTAACGGCCTTCCCATCATTTCATTCAATTAATGAACCCCAGTCCTGAAGGACTGGGCTATGAGCAGCCCATGAATGATTTATGGGCTAAGATTCATTCTTTATCTTTTGCAGCTTCTTTTAATTTTTCCTCGACTTCATCCACGATCTTCTCTACGGCTCCGTCACGCACATTTTCAGTGGCTTTATCCACTTTTTCCATGGCAGCCTTGCCCGTTTCGACCTGTTTCTTCATGGTTGCCATGGGGTCATCTTGAGTGAAAAACAAATATGCCGCATAGGCAATTAGGAGCCCTACAGCGAACATGGCGATCTTGAACACTTTCTTGATGATGAATACAATGATCAGGATGACCAGGAAAACTGCCCCCAGAATGATCATGGGATTCGCCAAAGCTACATCCTTCATACCTTCCATAATGGATCTCTCCTACTCTGACGTAGTGTCAGCTTCAGTCTCCTGCGTTTTCAAGCGCATGGGCTTCAATTTCATCTTACACTCTGCGCAGGTACCGGGCTCAGCATGTCTGATGTGACTGTGGATCAGCATAGGGCAGCCCCAATACTCCATTTTATCCTCACTTGTAACGACGCCTTCTACCAGTACCATGTTGCACTCCGGACATTTACCAGGTTCTCGGCTGTGGATATGTTTATGTGATTCCATGGGGCAAGTGTAATAGATGAGCTGTTCACCGTCAGCCATGGCGTGGTCAGTGCCTTCGTGCATGGCTTGTTCTTTTTTAACAGTCTGAGCTGAATCCTTCTGCCCCCCACACGCAAACAGAATAACACTCATTAAACCGATTGATAGCAAATACTTCATGATATTCCTTCCTTTACATTAGGATACAATCCAATTGATCCAAAAATATATGAATGAGCAGTCCAATACCGACAACTCTGGTTCGCTTCGGAAATAGCAATACAATATAAACAAAGATAGCAGGGTAAGTGTGCAATGGATGAAATCCAATGCTACATCTATTCGGGTCGTAGAGGGGATCCGCAAGCAGGTGGTCCAGATCGATCACAATAGTTGCACTCATGGTCAACCATAGTTTGAGCCAGCTCTGCTTTGTCCATTTCTTAAGGCCAGGTGCGACAAACGCTGGAACCAGGAAATGGAGAATGATGTGCAGTCCTGATCTGATCACCGGGAAAGGACCCCTCCAAAAAAGGGCTTCTTTTTAGCTGCAGGTACTGTACTGCTATTCATGGGTCTTGCCTGGTATCAACCAGTCATAGATATTTGATGAATTGGGTCCTGCTCCACCCCCTACCCATTCAGCTGCTAATGGCTCAACCTCTCGAAAGTCACCAATGACTGAGCCACCATGATCATCCTGACAGCCAACTGCGATCTGAAATTCTGCATCCTTCAGGTCATCGGAGAACAGCTCCCTGGGTAAAGTGAATCTTACTCTATCTGTCAGGGCATCACCAATGGCACCTGATTCCTCACTCGGTAAATATTCCGCTATGGGACGATTTTCTGCATCAGTCATGATCAGTCCACTACTGATATAGATGATCGCCTCGGCTTTAAAGCAGTCTTGGAAAGTGGCTTTCGCATTCCTCCCCAGATGATTTGTCCCCTTGGCAGCATCATAACTGATTCCCAATGCACAATAGCTGAGTTGATATCCAAATTCCGGATGCCAGCCAGGGTCTACAAGGTCAGCAAACGAGAACTCAAAGATGTAGCCTCCTGCGCTTTCGTGAAGGAGAAAATTACGAATATCAGCCACGCCTGCAGCAAACTGCGGGTTTTGTGGGTACGTGTATTGTCTGGTATCACCTGTATCATCACCAGCCGGATCCCTGGCTTCGATGATCGTTCTGACTCCTGTGTCATTTCTGATCACCTCTGCTTTGGTCAACGATCGATAGGGTGGCCCCTGTAGTGCTGGAACTGGCAGATCCACATCTACCTCAAGAAATGGCAGGCTATCGATAGGAACGTCGATGGCGGAACTGGAGATCTGGTAATCAGCTATGCTTGCAGGCACAGTCCACTGTCCCATATTCTTTTCGAATCTCAGATGCAGATTTTCCGTCTCCCACTGGGCATCAAACTGGTATTTGCTGGCTCGATGGACCAGTGAAAAGGATAAATGCATTGGGTCAGTAAGCTTTCGTGCTAAAGATATGTCAAAGGAATCATCCTTCTCCACATACTCGACAGACCACTGGTCGGCACCAATTGTCGTTGTAAACTCAAGCTCGTGCAGGTCTGGCAGTAAGCGCGGCGCGAAGTTGACCAGCGACTGAGTCAGATCTGGTTGTACTCCCAGAATATCCTGGTAGAGTACTCTCAGGTATTCAGCCAGGCTCCAGGCCTGAGAAAATGTACCGGACAATTGTAACTCCCCATCTCTGGGCCAGGCATCTGTCAGTTCAGCAATGGTACCTACGGCGCCTCGGTCATTCAAGTGGTGGGTCAGGTCATCGAAAATCGCCGAGACATAATGATCCTGGTGAAATCGAACCGCCTGACTCAAGGTGGCCGCAGAATTCCAGGTCCAGATGATCCCATTATGATAGGCGGCATCCTGTACATATCTGCCCTTCAAATGATGATAGGGATGAAAATTCTCATCGGTCTGACTCAAGGAGAGGACCCCATTTTTTGTGACCAGCTCAGGTGCCAGGGTTTTGAAGGTCACCCAGTCACAGGTCTCCTGGAAAAGTGGTGGGACAAGAAACACATTTGGTCTGATCTGTACATCCTGACTGCCATCGGCATTCAAATGGTCAACGAGATGTCCAGTCTCAGTTGAACGGAAAAGACCGAAGCCTCTCACCATCTGGTCCAATGTATTGGCACAGGCTTCCTGCAGGGTTTCATCACCATACTTGGCTGCTAACCTGCGTGTGATCTCCAGCTGATCCCGCCAGATGAACTGGATCTCTATGGCTCGGTCACCCCGGGGGCTCCAGGCACCTTCCTGCGTTTTGGCATCCATCCAGGTATCGGCATCATCATGGACAAGCAGTCCTGTTTCTTCATCGACCCAATTTTTGAGCGCCCCGCTGGTTGCATGTTGGATAGCTGGCCAGAGTTGCTGAAGGAAGGCTTCATCTCCTGTGTAGCGATAATAGTCCCAGACAGATCTGATGAACCAGGGTGTGCCATCAGTCGTATTGTAAATAACCTCATCCGGACGGGCTCGATTGGGCACACGACCATAGTTTTTGTCAGTCGGATCAACATTCTGAAGGTCAGCGAAAGATAGGAGTATCTGTTTCGCCACATCAAACTCACCGCTTACCAGAGCAGCACCCGTGAAGGAGATAAATATGTCCCTCCCCCAGTAATCACTGAACCATGGCAGCCCGGCAAAAATACCAACCCCCTGTTGGTCCATGATCAGTGCATCCAGAGAGGCGTTCGCCCAGGGAATCGCCTGGTTCAGGTCTTCCCGATTGCTATGAAATTCAGTTTTTGCCAAACGTGTTGCCAATCTTGATTGACGCTGACTGAGTGCACTTTCTAACCCCATTAGGCTTCCCAGTACGTCATTAACAGTAGCGCCAATTGTCACAGCAATGGTCAAGCTATGGGATGCATCATGAGCCGCGCGTTGAGTCAGATAGGATGAGTAGGTATTCAGATCGGTAGCGCTTGATTCAGACCAGGTCATGGGAAGCGAAAACCAGATATTCAGATGAGAATAGGCTGACTCCATTCCGGCCAGGCTCTTTATCCCAACGGCTAGATTTTGTTCGCCGTATACCAGTTCGAAATCCCCTGGCGTGGATCCTCCCAGGATGGCTGGTTGAACCGTCCAGTGGGTGGCATCGTCAGCCGAAAGTTGCACAATGAGCGTCCGTGAGCTATCCAGAAGTGTCCAGGTCTCCTGGATGCCCAATTCTGGATAATCCCTGGTCAGCTGATAAGGATCTACCGTGACGACCGCTGCCTCTCTGGGAAGCAATGCACCATTGGCTGAGACGTACAGATCTTCTAAGTATTGCCGTCTGGCAGCATGGAGACCATGCCAGGGTGAATTGTGGTAGCCGCCTGTGCGGGTTACCCAGAAAGCGTCTGCTTTATCGGTATAGGCGATCTCTCGCTCACTACCCATGGCTGGAGAATACCGCGGCAGGTCAGAAGATGGGTTTGAACCACAATTTTGGACCACCACCACAAGGATGATGGCCCAAAATGTTTGCTTCATTGTCATGTGTTATAACTTATCGAATAAGGGTGAGTTTTTGCACTTCTCTGAAATTTGCTGTTTTGATCTCGAGAATATACACGCCTGTCTCCTGCTGGGTCTGATCCAGTCCTCGACCGTTCCAACTGACCTGGTGTCGGCCAGCACTATAGGCGACACCCTCATTGCTCCAGACCAATCGTCCCCGAATATCATAGATATTCAGGTTTACATCTGTAGCCTCCGGTAGATCAAAGCGAACTGTGGTGGAGGGATTGAACGGGTTGGGAAATGCTTTGTGCAATGCATATTCAACAGGCAGATCTGGGTCATGGTCCACGTCCAGCCATTGTTTTTCATTGACAAAAATACGCGCCGTTGATGCAGGAATGGTATAAGCGGGTTGTGTCGTACCCGTAAGATCCAATATTTCACCGCTCAGATATTCCCACCATTGACCCGTTTCAGGAAAGGTCAGATCGATGGTCTGATCACGGGAGTCAAAATTGATGGCAACAACAGCACTCGGCTGTCCATCAGCCGTGCGATGATGAACGAGAACCCTTCTGGTATTGGACTTATAAACCACATCAATATTGTTGGACCGGAATGCTGCATATCGATTTCTTAACCAGATGAGATCTTTATACTTCTGTTGCAGCTGTGCCAGGTCAGGTACATCCAGGTAAAACCACCGGATTTGATTCCTGTCCAGGGTTTTGGGGGTATCCATCCCCAGCTCTGCACCCATATAGAGCATGGGAACACCTGCGCTGGTGAACAGTACTTCAGCAGCTAATTCAGCCTTCTTCAGGGCCTGTTGATAGCTTAGTCCATTGGTCTGAGCTTCATAGATCACACGCTCTTCATCATGGCTCTCCAGATAATTCACACAGGCTTCGGCATCTTGGAAACCATCTGCACTATAGTCTATTCCCCGCTCTGTCTTCGACATATCCCCATAGCTGGAACCCTCAAATGATCCCTGCCTAAGATTCGCCTTCATCTGATCATGAAAGGCGTCATGCCAATGGGATTGAATCGCTGTTTGCGCAATGAGATCCCATACATCACTCCAAAAATGCTCGGCGATCTGATAGGTCTCACTGTTCTCAGCATTGGCTTCGTTGGAAAAGTAGCTGACACCGAACTCTGCCGTACCACGCCATCCGATACCGGGGGTGTGGTCATAGCGATAGCCATCCACATGGTATTCGCTTATCCAATGTCTTACGGTGCGTCTGGTGAGTTCCTGGGTCCCGATCTTTCCATGGTCAAAATCCGGGAAGCCCCAATCGTTGGCCTCTGCATGCATGAAGGGCGAGTTGCTGTAGTCAGCGCCATACATCTGCTCGTAAGGAGAACTACCATCGGCGTGGTTGAATACAAGATCCACAAGCACAGCGATCCCTCGTTTGTGGGCCTCATTGACAAAATGCTTCATGTCATCAGGGGTACCGTAGGTCGATTCCAGGGCCATGAAAAAGGCAGGATTATAACCCCAGGAACTTTCCCCTGGAAATTCTGTCGGTGGTAGCAGCTCAATGGCATTGATCCCCAGGTCCTTGAGATAGTCCAAGCGTTCGGTCAAGCCTGCCAGATCACCAGAGGGACTAAAGTCCCTGATGAGGGTTTCATAGATGATCAGATCTTTCAGGGGTGGTTTAACGAATCCATCATCTGTCCACTGGTAATCAGGCTGTCCTACATGAATAATAGATTTTTGATTAGAGGCTGCCCAATGCTCATTACCGTTCGCATCAGTCCAGTTGACATCTGTTGCAAATGGGTCTCCAACAATGGTTTCCCCATTAATTTTGAACAGATATTCATGACTTCCATCTGCAAGGGGAACATTGAGCCAGAAGATATCCTGGGCTGGATCAAACTTCATGAGACCCGTCGTATCCTCCCAGCCAATAAAGTCGCCACCTAACAAGACAAATGCCTTGCCGGGTGCCAATAGCGAAAAGGTAACAGTACCATCTCCCCTGTCGTGTGCTCCCAGCACATCGCCGACTGGGAAGGGTGCTTCAACAACTTGAGGCGATTTGAATATGGTCTTCACATCCATCATGACCCGATCGTTGGCATGCTTTGCATACGCCACGAGCTGATGTCTGCCGAGTCCCAGGGCATCGGTATTGATTGTGACATCAAAATTGCCCCCACCGGCGATATGTTTGGTCACGCCGTCGATGAGAATTTCGATATAAACGGCATCCTGAGAGCTGACCTGAACGAGTTGCTCACTGGCAATTGCCTGGCCATCTGTAATGTTGTCAATGGTGACCGAAGGATCGTCTGGACCCGGTTCGAAGGAAATGGGAAAGTGATAGTCGCCTCCACTGTTATTATCCCACTCTGTGCGACCACTCCAGTTAAAGACAAAATCGACTATGCTGACAACCTGTTGAGCCTTGTTGAAGGGTCCAATATCCACCCAATAATCCCCATTGCCATCAGGCCCATTCATGGTGCTCTCAACCGATAAGCCTGGATCTGCATCAATCGTATTTGGCGGCTGATAGTCAGCAATGGGAGCCGACCAGCTATTCACGCCCCACCACATATTTGTGGCGGTGGTGTTGGTGTAGCGAATTCGGATCGTATCATTGGGTCCAGGTGTAAAGGGTGTCCACATACCGGGAGTCACAACGGGAATATGGTAGTCTTGACTGCCATTATTGTCCCATTCAGTGCCAGCAACATTTCTAAATACAAAATCAATGACATCTGCATCTTCAGGAACATCATGATGGTAGACCCACCAGCCATCAGATAATTCAGTCATGGTATATTGATCGACGACGCCGGTCCAATCGTTATGCCCCATATGCAGCTGAACTGGATTCACGGTGTTAGGTAAGCTGCCATTGATCAGGTTATAGTAAATATTTACGGTATCGCCCTGTAAGACCTGTTCCGGTTCCCAATAAAGGATATTGTCATCATATTGCCCAAAGAGGGATCCAACGAAGATGAGGCTTAAGAGTAACTTGTATATGGTCTTCACTTTATGACTCCGTAACTTTTTGCAGCAAGTGTTAATTTATTGTCTGAATTTATCTTCAGATCTCCATACAGGATGGAGTCCATGTTGGTGGCTGAGAATTCAAAATCCTGATCTGAAAAATTGAAAAAGGCCAGGAGCGGACCGTGCTTGTAGGCGATGATCTGCTTCTCATCATTGGCCAGCACAACCTCGAATTCTGAATCCGCTTTGATCCATTCCTTGCGCAATGCCAGGATCTCACCCATGGTCCGTTCCAGGACTCTGTCTGCCCTGGACCAGTAGATCACGGGATCTATATGGATATCGGCACGCCGTCGTGCACCGACCTCTTGACCGGCATAGATCAGTGGATTGCCGTCCATGAGAGCGACGAATGCCCAGGCCGTCTCGTTCAATTGTTTGTCACCGATATTGGCATGGGAGCGATTCTTGTCATGATTCTCCGTAAATCGCATGCGTAAGGCATTTTTGGGGTACTGATAAGCTTCTGCTTCATAGCTGGCTTTCAATGCGCTTACTGGTTTATCACCCCGGGCCGCATCAATCGTAGCCTGCCAGATATTCCAGGAGTAGGTCATGTCAAAACCGTTGAGATGGAGTTCTGGTTTGTCACCCTCAGCCAGAAAGAACACATCAGGATTGACAGCTTCACACGCTTGCTTGGCTTTGACCCAGAAATCATTGGGTACCAGTTCGGCCACATCAAAACGAAAGCCATCTATATTTTGTTCTTTCAGCCACCAGACCAGCATGTCGATCATATAGTCCTGAACCGCTTCTGAATCATAACTCAGATCTGCCACATCCGTCCAGTCTGTATTGGGTGGATGCGTGATCTCACCATTTGCGTCTCGGGTGTACCACTCTGGGTGTTCCTCAATCAGCGGATTGTCCCAGGCTGTATGATTGAGGACCATATCAAGGATCACATACATCCCTTTTGCGTGAATGGCTTCCACCAGTCTCTCGAAATCCTCAAAAGTCCCAAAACGTGGATTGACAGCATAATAATCTCTCACAGCATAGGGTGATCCAGGATCTTCCTTATGCCGTTCCACCCCAATGGGATGAATGGGCATGAACCAGATAACATTGGTACCCAATTGCTCAATTCTGTCAAGATCCTTCTCAACTGCCTCAAAGCTCCGCGCTGAACTATGGGAGCGAATGAACAGTTCGTAGATCGCGGCATTTTGGACCCATTGCGGTGCCTCTGGTGCAGATAGTTTACTTACTTCACTTCGAATCAAATCTTCTTCCTCCAAATATGCCTGAAGGTAGACTGGCTTATTGATACCCCCAGGCTGGCCCAGATCTTCGATCCGCACCACCAGGTCATGGGGTCGCCAGTCATCCAACTTATCATCCATATCTATATAGAATTTTTTTCCATATCCATTGTGTTTGCCAATGAGTCTGCCATCCAACCAGATGACGGCATTATCGTCAACAGACTCAAAGACCAGCGCCAGTTTGCTACCCGCCGGATATTTCTTTGCCTGGATCTTGGTATGGTACCAGCCAAATCCATCATATTCAAGATCGTCCCAGGTCCCGGGTACCGTAATATCTTGCCAGTCTGATCTATCAAGTGTTCGGTCAAACCACCCTTCCAGTAGGCCCTGATTCTCCGGGTCATATTTAAACTTCCAGAGATCTGGGAGTTCCTGCTTCTCATTGCTGATTGGCTCACAAGCTATTTGTAATAATATCAATAAGATAATAAGTATATATCTCATACTGGATCTCATTTGAATCAACCCTTTACAGAACCTAGTGTTAAACCGCCGATTAAATATTTTGTCAGAAAAAGGAACAGGGCGATGGCCGGTATCGAGACAATAATGGCCCCGGCAGCGTAAAGCCCCCACTCTGTTGTCATATTCGCCTGGAATGATTTCAAACCTATGGGTAGGGTGAACATCTCTTCGTACCACAGCACCTGCGCTGCGACGATATACTCGGTCCAGGCGGACATGAATGAAAATAGCGCTGTGATCACCAAGGCAGGCGAAGCCAGGGGTAAGATGATCTTATAGAACGCCATGAAACGACTGGCCCCATCGATGCGGGCCGCCTCTTCCAGTGAATAGGGGATCGTGTCATAATATCCCTTCATTTGCCAGACACAGAAGGGTAGTGCTGTGGATGAATAGATCACGATCAAGCCCAGATACGTATTGATCAGATGCAGGTTTGAGAGCATGATGAATAGGGGCAGCAGTAGCATGGTTGCTGGAAACATTTGGGTGATAAGCAGACTCAGGAGACTGGCTTCGCGACCGGGGAAACGGAATCTTGACAGGGCATATCCAGCTGTCGATGCCAGGGCAACGCCTGTGATCACAACTGTGATGGTCACCAGGATAGAATTCCAGATCCACTTCAGCATGGGATGGTCGGTGAATATTCTGATATAATTCTCGAAGGTCCAATCATCAGGAATGACAGTCAAACTCTCATTCAGTAAGTTATCTCCCGGCCTGATAGAAATGGTGATGACGCGTAGAATTGGATAGATCGACCAGGCCACCGCCATCAGCAATAGACTATAGATGATGATATACTGTAGTGCGCTTGTCTTTTTCATATCAATAGGCCGCCTTCGTCACTTTGCTTCTCTGCATGAATTTGACCGAGAAAAAGGCCAGCATGAGGAAAATGAGCACGCTGAATGCTGCCGCATAGCCATACCGGTAGAGATTGAATGCCGCCCGGTAGACGAAACTAACGAGGATATGTGTCTGATCACCTGGTTGTCCCCCATTGGACACCAGCCACACCACGTTGATATTGTTGAATGTCCAGACGATACCAAGGGTCACAGCAGGGATCATGACCGGTTTAAGCAGGGGAAGTGTGATATTTTTGAACTGCTGCCAGGCTGAAGCGCCATCGATAGAAGCTGCCTCGTATAGTTCTTGCGGAATGGATTGCAGTCCTCCCAGGGCGATGATCATCATAAACGGGATTCCCAGCCAAACATTGGTAATGATCACAGCGATGAAGGCATTGGTTGGATCGATGAGCCAGGAGATGGGCTCCAGTCCAAATAAATTTTTCAGAATGACGTTCACTGCGCCATAATCAATATTGAACATGCCCCGCCAGGTCAGGGCGGTGATGTAGCTCGGTACGGCCCAGGGTAGAATAAGCAGCACGCGGATGATCCCTTTGCCAGGAAGAGGACGATTGAGCAAAAGTGCCAACATAACGCCAAAGAAGACATGCAGGGTAACATTCACCACGGTCCAGATAACCGTTTTCAGGAAGAAATTGTAGAATTGGACATCTGTCATGACCTTACCGTACTGCGCCAAGCCTATGATCTCCCAGTCATTCACCGTTGTAAGCCCCATATTGGAAAATGAGATCACCAAATTGTAAAAGAAGGGGTAGACTACCACTCCGAAGATAAACAGCGCTGCCGGGGCTACCATGAGCACGCCAAACCGGGATTCCTGGACCTGCACACCTGGCACTCCCTTGATCAGGGGAAAGATGAATGCTTTGATCAATTTATAAACCGCCCAGACCACAAGTAAGATCCCGGCGAGATAAACCAGGTAGGCCGTGTAGTTAACGGCATCTTGATCGATATCCGCACCCTCAAATAATTCTGCCACCTTCTGGACTGCCAGGTCCTGCTGATATTTAGCGCCCTCAACCGGGGTCATGGATCCGCCCAGAACATTTTGATAGGCAGGGCGCATGGCGTCCCAGATAGCTCGCATCTGAGGAGAAATGGGCATGGCCTTTCCTCGTTGAACCTGCTCTATGGAGGTGCGGATGATCGGATCATTGGCGATATCGGGATGCTCCCTGACTGCCAGGAGCGTGGGGATGGTTGCCAGACGGCTGGCATATTCATACTGGGCTTCAGGACCGGTGAGGAACTTGACCAGATCCAAGACCTGGTCCAAGCGCTCTCCATCCAGGTAAGGATTAAGAAAATACCCCTTCGTTGCCACCATGGGAGCGGGAAAAAGCCCTGTCTCTTCATTCACAGGGAGTACGGCCAGGCCAAAATCCACATGGGGCGACTCCATGTACTTCGCCCAGGCCCAGGCGCCATTGATGAGCATGGCAGCCGTGCCAGAATTAAATTTTGAATCGGCGACATCATAGTCGCATTCGCGGGGAATGATCTTGTGTTTGTCGCGCATGTCCCGCACAAATTCAAAGGCTTTGACAGCAGCCTGATTATTGAGTGTAGGATTTTGATCCTCATCCATTACCCAACCACCATAAGAGGCATAAAAAGGCATGAAAAAGAAGGGTTCGGTAAAATTCCAGACCAGTCCATACTGGTCGATGATCCCATCACCGTCTTTGTCCTTGGTTAGGAGCTTTCCAAATTCCACCATCTCCTGAAGAGAATTTGGCGGTCGATCCAATCCAACCTCTGCAAATAGCCGCTTATTGTAGACCAATGCCAGATGATTCCCCAATTCATCACCGATCTGATAAAGATGATCATTGTACCAGGTCAGACCCTTGGGGTCGAAGGCGGCTAACTCTTCTGCTGTGAACAGATCTTCCAGTGGTTTGATGATATCCATCTCAACCAGAGCGCCAGTGAAATCACTGGGTCCATAAAGAAGGTCAGGGCCGCCCTCGGTAAATCCAGTGGCGGACATATATGCCATCCGAACTTCTTCATTCTCTTTGTAAAGGAGGTGGACCTTGATACCAGGATTCAGTGATTCATACTCAGCCACCAGTTCATTGAGAACCGCTCGGCTGGGTGCTGGCATGGGGTGCCAGAGATGGAGTGTTGTCTCCTCTCCCAGTAGAAACCCACTAAGGGTAATAAGTAAAAATATTTTAAAGATGAATCGCATCTTAATAACGCTCATCGATCCCTGTCGTGTGCATGGGCCAAAAATAGGTCAGGGACTCATCCAGGTGAGCGCGCCAGGCGCCCCAGGAATGTCCTTCGTGCCAGACCTTCCATTTGTAATCCCAGTCCTTTGAATCGAGGATCTGTTTCAGGTCCATGGAGGCCGCATGGATGCTTTGCTCATAGGTTCCGGCATCCATATAAATTTTAGTATCCTGCTTAGGAGAATTTTGATAGTCCCCAATGAGATCACCTAGCCAAATTGCGGGAGAATAGGCACCGCAATTCCCAAAGACCTCAGGATGGTTCAGGGTAAACAGTAGCGAGGTCAGCCCTCCCAGACTCACGCCTGTGATCGCTCTGTTCCTTGGTTCAGGCATGGTTCTATATGTTTCATCGATCCAGGGCACCAGTTCAGAGACGAACATGTCCATAAAATCCATATCATAGGCGTATTCAGAATTTCTATTGGTTGGATCAGAAAAAACAGCAATGACAGGCGGGATCAATGCCTCATGGATCAAATAATCCAAGACGTTAGCGGCAAATCCCAGCTGAAGCGCCTCTGTGCCATCAAGGAAATAGATCGATCGATAGCTTAACATCCCAGCCTCATATCCCGGCGGTGTATAGATAGTAATATTTCGGGTTCTACCCTGAATTGAATCGCTAAAACTGGTCTGGTTCAACGCGCCATGTGGAATGTCATATTCCTGGATCTCAGGGGGTTGGATGTAATCAGGGAGCGATAGTTCCGAGTTGGGACCATATCCCCCGGCGCAGGTATTTGGATTCAAGGGGTCCAGGATCCATGCATCATCTACGACCAATTTGTAATCAAGCCTGGCATCCATTTCGAATGTATAGGCCCGGTAGAAAAAATTTGTACCGGACACGCTATTAAATGCGTTGCCGGGTGCCCACCCATTAAAATCACCAGCAACGTGGACCTTACTTGCATTACCTGCTGCATATAAAAAATAGACCGTTGAGTCCTCTATATAGGGAATCCCAGAAGTAGAATCGGCCCAGTGAATAAATGAATCCACCAGAGCCTGTTTATCTTCTGGTGCTGCTTGATAGATAGACGTGATAAAATCGTTGAAACTGGAGGTCTCCCCTGTACTGGTCAGCTGGGCCAGTTGTTCTTCTTCCGTCAGTCCAAAGTCGGTCCGCAGATCAGGTGCCAGGATGCAGGAACTGATCGCGATAAGGGACACCGAGAATAACAGTATCCTGGTAATGGCCCCTCTTGTCTGTCCCTGTATCATGTGATCCCAGTTTCCATTTAAGAAAAAATAGGGCGGAGAGAAAACTCTCCACCCTATTTTCAGTATTACAATCGCATGACGCGATTATTTCAGCATCATCATCTTGTGTGTCTGCTGATAATCACCAGCATTGATCCTGTAGAAGTACAATCCACTAGCAACTTTTTCGCCGCTAGCATTCAAGCCATTCCACATGATATCATACTGACCAGCAGGCTGATGTGCCTGATCGACCAGACGAGTGATCTCACGACCAGTAATATCGAAGACGATCAACTCAACGTCGACAGCTTTTGGTAATGTATAGCTGATCGTCGTTGTTGGGTTGAAGGGGTTCGGATAGTTCTGATCCAGAGCAAAGCTCGTTGGCAGAAGGTCAACACCTGTAGATGTGGCATTTGAGAACACCAGATCATTGGCATATGGTTCTGGGAATACTTCCAGAGGTGTTCCCAGGTTGCTGAATTTCACAACTTCGAGTGCCTGTGCGGAAGCGATATTCCCGTCAACAGTCTCTGGTTTTAACCACTGGGTACGGAAACGACCAAAGCCATATCCTGCACCCTGTTCGGCAACTTCTGTACCGTCAGATTTCTCATAACGTGTGGTGTACATCAAGGCATGTGGCGCTGGCCCAGTGATCGGAACAACAAGTTCCCACACATTCGGACCGTGCTGCCTTGCCTGCCATGTATTCTCGAACATCCAGTCGCTGGCAGGTTCAGCCACATCACCAGCAGCAATACCCTGCAGCTCAGCACCCCAGGCATCCTGGAAGATGAAGTACAGGTTGTCAGTAGCAGGATCGAAGGGATCGTCCTCGTACGTCATGGCTTCACTCATGTCGATAAGCAACTGTGCATAGACAGTTTCACCGGCAGGAATGATACCTTCAGTGACATAGTCCTGGAAGGTCTGAACAGGAAGAACCGTATCAGCATCCATTCCATTCCATACGAAGAAACGGTCACCACCACCAGCAAGTGCAGGTAGTTCATATTCATAGAAGTCTTCGCCTGCATGTGCGGCAGTATCACCACCAGCGATCTGATGCAGATTCAGGAAGAACTTATATGTGAATACGTCACCAGCATCGCCACTGTAAGGCACGGTGAGGAAGTAGATCTCAGTTCCAGGCTGACGGATCATATCGATCTTACTGCGGTCTGGATCTGATCCCCAACCATTTACGCCACCGCGAAGTTCAAGACTGTCACCATCAGCACGGCTGTAGAAACCAAGCTGCTCGAGAACGGTCATATCAACGCGGAAGGTGATGTTACCTGATCCAGAGCGTACAACCGCTACGTTGCTAAAGTACACAACATCAAGTACAACGGGTACATCAGCAACCTCTACCATGACAGATCTGTCATAGGGCAGAGATTCAGGGGTATCATCATTGATGCGGAAACGATAGAAGGTATTACCAAGTGGCATAGGTGCTGTCACTTCATAAATACCATCTGCATCGCCATCATCCATGAGGATAGCGCCAAAGACACCAGTTACAGCGACCTTATCAACAGCTGGGTCGAAGAGGCTGGCATCTGCCTGGGCATTCATGTTGACCTTGAAGGTTACAGGTGCACCGATGAAGTTAGGATCAAAGTCATTCCACCATACGTGGTAGGTCTGAGCGCCACCGACAACCAGGTACTGACGATTGCTGCCACCGGGAAATTCAGCTGTCGCCCAATCTCCATTCTTGCGGAACTTGAATGACAGTGCCTGACCAACTTCAAAGCTGTCAGAAACTGTGATGGACCAGACACCATCTGCATCATCATCTGTTAACTTCCAGAATTCTGGATCATTGCCACCCCATCCGTTGAAGTCTCCGGCAATATCTACAAAATCAGATGAAGGATCGAATTCATTGGCATCGATCTGGGCATTCATGTTGACTTCAAATGTAACCGTCAGGTTATAATCAAAGTCATTCCAGTATGCCGTGTACTCCTGCAGACCGTCTGTGACCAGATGCGTGCGGTTATCAATGGATTCAGCATTATCCCAGTTCTCATTGATACGGAACTTGAATTCGATGTTGTCACCAGTATTGAAAACACCGGCTTCATCAAGGTATGCGCCCCATTTCAGATTATCATCGTTCTTAGGATGCAGGTCGCCAGGATCGCCGCCCCAATCGTTAAATGAACCGGCAACGTTGACACTATCAGCCCATGGATCGAATTCGCCCTTGTTGAACTTATCAGTAAGGTCAACACCGAAGAAGATCACAGGATAGTAGGTATAGTTGTCAAGATAGCCGTAGTATTCAGTATCCATGTCTTCAACATGCAGCTCGCGATTGTCGCCACCGTCATGTCGTCCGGCATCCCAGGAGCTGTTGATACGATATTTGAAGCCATACTCACCCGGTGCAACCGGAAAAGTACCCATCCAGATACCGTTGGTGTCAGGATGAGCCGTCAGCTGCCATTCACCTGCAGCAGGACCCCAGCCGTTAAAATCACCGGCGACATCAACATAGTCTGTCAATGGATCAAAGTTAGAATTCATGATCTGGTGAGCCACGTTGACCTTAAAGGTAACCTTTGGCCAGAAATCAGATGGCTCTTCTGGGAAAACACCAGCACCAACCCAAGTATCTTTAGGCATCACTAGCCATTCAGAATCTTCGGCATTTGTGCCAGCGGACATTGGCCAGTTCGTGTTACCCATCATTACATGAGGCTTACGATAGAGTGTGTGGTCCTTGGTAGCAGCGGTGACACCAGCTACGTCCCAACCATCACCTGGATCTCCATCCCAATTACCGATCCAGTCAATAACTTCGAATGAGGATTCAGTTCCCTTGACGAGAGCAAAACCATCATCGCCATTACTGAGATAAGTAAAGGTCTGATCTGCAGCATCCAGCAGCTCTGGTACAGCGTCTCCATGCGAGATGACATAGGTTTCACCAGGGGCGATTGTTGCGCCTGTGGTAAACGTATTCCAAAATTCATACTCGCCAACAACTGTTGGGTCGTTGCCTACATTTGGAAATGCATACTCATCCAGATTGATGGTTTGATCCGTTGGATTGTATATCTCAATCATTTTGTTGTTAGAGCTACCTTCGTTGACCTGGGAGAAGAAGGGAGTGGGGGGTGGTCCTGTACCAACACCGATATCATCAAAATACAACACAGCATTTGCATCGCTTGTTGTATTCAATTGGATACTCTCAATCGTAACGAAATCAGTTGAGTTGATGGCACCATTTCCCGTTATCCAGCCTTCTACAGCATCATTAGCAAGGTCTAGAACAAAATATTCCCAGGTGTCTGCGGCACTTACTGTCCAATATGGACCAGCTTCGTAACCGTCCCCACCTGCCCCGTTATCCCAGATAACCAGGCGAAATTCTACATCCGTTGCAGCGGTGTAGACCCAGAAACCAACTTTGGCGTCTGGTGCAAACTGGTCAACCCTGTTACTCAAGCGAACAAAATATCCACCCGTTGTACCAGCATCGTCAATCAGATCAAGTTTGCCTGATTGTACGCCGCCATGGGCTTGCTCGGTCGACACAGCGAAGCTAGAAGCAGCATCCGCTGAAGTAGAACCAGAGTAATTGGGATCTTGCCAGTTCCCGATACCCGTTTCAAAGTCATCAGTAACCTGGCCAAAGCTAAAAGCCAGGGTGATGCTTAAAACGAGGAGTGTTGTAAATAAGCGTTTCACACTTACCTCCTTTTGGTTGTTAAAAACATATCAATATGACGTCTTAATTTCCTCATAACAAGTTATTGTTTTATAGGAAATCAGAAATCAAAAACCTCCACATATCCTAAGCGATCTACCTGTATTTCAGGGAGATCGAGAAATGCTCATTATACGGAAAATAGGTGTGGGATTGTACAGCGTAATCAAACTGCATCATCACACCCCCAAATATCCTTACATTCATGCCACCCCCCATTGAGAGTTGTGGCTCATTTTCAGGTAAAAATAAGTGATTCATACCTGCACTGACGTGAAGTAGATCATTTAGAATACTTAGATCTGCACCCACATTCAGCCACTCGTAATTGTCACTTGGGTAAACACCATCAGCTTCCAGATGGAGCTTCATGACAGGTGTATTTATGACCTGCCAACCGGCGCCAATGATCATCCGCAAGGGAATGTCAAAGCGATCGGTAGCATAATAGGCATTGATGATATCATTATTACCACTGTTCAGTGGATCTGGATCCACGGTGGCCAGAAGATCATCTCCTGTGATCTGCATCTTGGTCCCAAAATTATTAATTGAGAATCCCAGAACAAGACCCGGCCAGGGGGTTACATAACGACCCCCAATATCCAGGGCAAAACCCTGGGCCTGGGAATTATAGATCGTCTCTCTTAATATCTTGGCATTTCCACCGATCATAAAGCGATCGGTCAATGCTCTGGCATAGGCCAAGCCCATTTGCAAGGCACCCACTTCAAAGAAATCTCCGGTTCCATCCTGGTCCAGCTCAGTTGTGATCTCCATCTTACCAGAGCTCATACTGATCACATTAATACCAAGGATACCACCTCCCAGTCCAGGAAGGGCGA
The DNA here is from genome assembly GCA_021734255.1 of Fidelibacterota bacterium. GTDB lineage: Bacteria > Fidelibacterota > UBA8477 > UBA8477 > JABMPR01 > JABMPR01. Next base: position 31,726 of record JAIPJM010000016.1, read on the forward strand.
TGGCAGAATGACTGAGATTGATCCCCTCATACCAGTTCACATAGCTGAAATGGGCAGTTGTTTCTGTTATCAGAGCCAGGGTGGCTGGATTGTAAAAAACAGTGGCCGGGTTATTAAAGCCTGTTACCACGGCCTCGCCACGGGCTGTCCCCGTGGCATCTACCGGAATTTTAAGGAAGTTAGCCGCAGACGTGCCAACTTTGGAAACGGTCTGAGCATATGCGCCACCAACCAGGATCAAGGTGACCAGGAGGAGCTGTATAGCTGTATTTCTTCTTTTCATGATACTCTCCTTACTTGATCACTGCGAATTTACCGGTCTGTGTTGCACCGGTGTTCAGGTCTTCTACATAAAAGAGATAGAGACCATAGGAAATCGCCAGGTTATCCAGGGTTAACATATCCCAGGTTGTGCTGCCCTCATCCATGAAGTTGTGGACTTCGAACTGATCGACCAATTCACCATTGATGGTAAAGATCTTGATGTCACAATCCTTGGGAATGTGATTAAATCTAAGTACACGTGGGCCTCGGCCAGTATTGTAGGGGTTGCTGGGTTCCCAGCTGGTTGCTGCCACGTAGGGGTTCGGTACCACAGTGATTTTCCCGATCGAATCCTTGGCCGTTTCTTCATCCAGATAGGCAGCAGCAGTCTTGAACTCATAAATATCATCGGCCAGAAATGGCTTCTTAATGATCAATTCAAGTATATCACCATCGGTGGGATGCCTTCTGGCACTATCACTGACCAGATGCTTAAAGGTTAATTGCCAGGTGGGATTATATCCCGTCAGGTTTCCCAGCGTATCCAGTACCTCATCGATGAAGATCACCACATCTGACTCATCGGTATTACTGTTCATACGACCGTCAGAGGGACCACCAAAGGGCGCCAACGTGTCGCCATTCACCAGATTATAGAAGGCAAAGGGCTGGCGTTTTTTCTCAGTTTCGTTGTAAACCGTGAAATTCACTGCCTGGGAAGGTAGATTCACAAAACCACCCAGAATATCATAGCTGGTGGATGTATCTGTCCCAACCGGCCCAAAGGTCAAGGTGTAATCATTGGGTTTCTTTAACCCCACCCCAGAAAATTCAAGATTGTACGGATTTAGCGCTGGGTCAAAGATGGTTGAGTCGTTCCAGCCCGTCAAACCCTTGTTAAGTTCAATGATCGGTTCAACGTGGAATGAAATACGTAGTCCATCAACCACAATATTCTCATCCCCATCCTGAAATTTTGTTGAGTGCAGGATGAGTGTATCCGGCGCATTGATATCTGTTATATTTTCCCAGGAAAAATTCTTTGTGGTCAGCGTGTCCTGGTAAAGACTACTCGACGCAGGAAGGAGTGTATCCTGGAATGTGATCCGATAGGTATTGTTGTCAGGGACATCCAATGGATCTACAATATCAATATAGATCGATGAAGAACTGGAACCCTGGGTATGCACCAGATCATATTCTGGCTCTTCATATCCCAGCGGTTTGGGAGCAGGTGTTACGGTAACCGTATTCACTCCGTTCACCACAGTTCCGTCTGATGTAACCTGAATGTAGATGGGACATTCACTGGGTGCTACCCCCAGAGCCACATCACCCGGGTCATAAGAGGTAACTGCATAGTAATAGGTTCTGCCGTTCAAGACATTGTCATCGATATACTTGTGCTGTAGACCTGTATCGTCACCCATATCAAATTTGATACCGTTGATATCCAGTTCCTGAAGTCCCTTGATCCCATCCACCTTATCAAACTGGGCGATGGGTTTATAAAAGGTGGGGACACCATCGGCGTCCGTAATGATATAAGCATCCTCAAATGCTGGATCTGTTGAGCGATAAATACGATAGCCCTGGAAATCATAGCCCTCTGAGCCCAGGTCTGCCATGTAACGGTCAAAAGAGGCTTCTGCTGTCTCATCCCAATAGAGAGTAACCGTACCGTCGCCAATAGCAGCTGATACATTTGGGGGCCGTGGGGCCGTGGCAAAATTGTAATCCAGATCATAGGTCTTCTGAGCGACTTCCTTATTCCTCAGGGCGTCAGCTGGATCTACACCCATATTGATTGCCATACTGATGGATTCCGTCTGTCCAACCTGGAGTGGAAAGTAACCGCTGGTCACGTGCAAGTTGTAATCGCCTTCCAGTTGGATCGTGGGATCGAAAAAGACACCCGGAGTCATAAAATAGCGCCAGAAGGTGGCATCATTGAGACTTCCAATCCCTTCTGAACTCGGTCGATAAGCAGCAGCAGTCAGCCCGACCTGATCAGATTCAGACACATCAGTAACATCAATGTTCGGTTCGCCAGGTAGACCGGTCCCCTGACCACTGGTCGCTTCACCATCTCCCTCGCCCTCGTCAAAGGTGTCCTTTTTGCCATCCAAACCGACATCATCTGAGAAAGCCGTCCAGTCTCGATCATTGTCCACGCCATCAGCACGGGTTTCGTCGATCATGGGTGCCACCGTTGATTGATTGTAAGGTGTGGAGCCACCAGGAACAATAAGCCCTCTCCGGAGGGTATCGCCAACATCAAAATACTTGTAGTTTATGTAACGAACTGGCTCAGGTCCGTTGAGCGTCCAGCGGTCACGATGCAGATCTTCCGTTTCATCAATGAGGCCATCTAGATCATCATCAATAAGATTGTCCGGGTTCTCTTTAAGGACATCACCATAGGATAGATTCCAGGTGACTCCCTGGGAAACGATCGCAGTATCAGTCCCCGGAAACATGAATATATGCCTGGCGTAATTTTCATCTATCCTGACCAGTTTTTCGCCACCTTCCAGTTCAAGAGAATCGAAATCCAATGATGTGAACGTGGGGAAGAGTGTGTCGTAATTGGTGTATTCCATGAGTAGCGTGGGATGGTAATCAGCATCACCATCATTGTCGATTCCGTCAACACCGTTTCCCGGTGTTTCCAGGAAGGCCGTGGCCACAACACCCACCGGTGAAGAACCAAAAGCGGTATTCCCTACTCCGTCTCCGTCTACACTCCAGGCAACATTGTTCAGAAGGTCAAAAGAGGGTGAATCATCATCAGAATCACCATCGCCACCGACCAAGTCTGCCAGCCAGAGTGAAAAACCGGTCTTCGTCAGATCTTTGGTGCCATCATTGGTCAAGGTATGCAGATGAAAGACCACATCATTAATGGTGATCTGACTCCATGCCAGTACCCGCACCTTGGTTAGAATACCCAAGCCACGCCGGGTCAGATCTGTGGTATCTGGAAAGTAGAGATGCCTGTCATACCAGTTATCCGTACACTCGTAGTAAATTTCCTGATCGGCATTGAATTGATCCTTACCGAAATAACCATTCCAACTTCCAGCCCAACCCGGATCATTTACATCATCCAGTCTGTCTGGCCATTCTGTCGGCCAGGAACCGGGCACTGTACTTTTTGCGATCAGATCAGATTCTTGGTTCAGAAATTCTGGTACTGGCTCCAGGTTCCATGAATCACCTGTCTGAGGTTCCGTTCGGTAGTTAGGCGTCATCATGACTTTGATCTTGCGGGGAATACTGTCATCACTGAACACCTCAGCGCCATAGAAGACACCTGTCAGGGCGATGTAGTGCTGTTTTGTATTTTTGGGCCATTCATAGGGAACATGTGTGGGTTGCCCCCCACCGGTTCTACCAGAAAAACCATAATTGAAGATCGACGCCCTCACCAGGTTTCCATCGATCTCTGTCTTTCTCCTGTAAATGGGATTCCCGCGATGATCTGAGGGTGTGTAGCTAACATCCTGAGCGGCAATTATCGAGACTAACCCGAACATAAGAAGACTAAGTCCCAAGTGGCTCTTCATATACTTCATGCTGTGTGTCACTTTCATATCTCTTCCCTAGCTTCTTAGAATGAGTATTTCATGCCGATTAAGATTTCACGAGGTGCATAGAACCAGGTGGGATATTCTATATACTCACCTACGGAGTTCAGGACATATATGTCATCCAGTATGGATTGTAATCGTCCCGAATAGTAAGGGCTGCCAGTGTCAGTATGGACGGAAGTAGCATTCCTTGTATCAAAAATGTTATTCACGTTCAATGACAGACCAAACTCCATTCCGGCGAGCTGAATTTTTCTGCTGGCCTTAAAATCCATATCGAAGGTCTGCGGCTTCAAACGGCTGTTGGAGGCAAGACCGGTATTGGCGGTAAGTCCTGTTCGTGAGGAGACACCAAAGGACGGCGTGTAGGGATACCCTGAGCCAAAGCGACCAAGCAGCGTGAGTCTGGCGCCCAGGACCTGGATCGTAAACGACCCGTTGATGGTATGTCTCTGATCCCAATCCAACGGCGTCATTTCCTTAGTAGGCTCATCATTATTCTGGGCTGCATTGAATTCCGCATTAGGATCTGAATTCGACCCCTCTGCTACCTGATAGGTGTACTGTATGTTCAGATTCCCTGAGCCGCCTATGCCCTGTTCCAGTGAAAGGGTCACGCCACGGCTGTTGGCATAATCCTTATTGACGAAGTGTGCATAGTTCACACCGGGCAGGTAGGTCGGCTGAACGATCCCCGTACTGACCCAATCGCGAATGTCCTGATAGAACATGGTAAGGTCAAAATTCAGAGATTCTGTCAGCTGCTGCTGAAGCCCCAATTCATATTTCACTGTACGTTTGGGGTTCAGATCTGGATTACCAAAGGGTCCGTAGGTCCCATCCGTGGTATTGATCTTATATCCACGATCCGTGTAGAGATACTCGAAGGAGGGGATCTGAAAGAAGTGACCATACGAGAAGTGGATCACGCCTCGATCGGTAATTGGGAATGCCAGACCCAGGCGGGGAGATATCGAACTTTTGGCATCGACCTCATTGTACCAGATCGCTTCTCGCTCCTCAAGTGTCATGTCCGCATGATCAGGATCAAGGGGATTAAATATGGCTGGATCCTTGGGATCTGCCGGCAGTACACCGTGGGAGTGAAACCAATCCCAGCGTACACCTATATTCACCACAAAATCATCGTATTCCAGTTTATCCTGAACGTAGAATGACAACTCTTCCGGTGCTTCACTGTAATAGGTGTGGGATTGAGTCAAGACAGACAGTGTGTCGGGCTCAAAGGGTACCACCTGAATATTGTTTTCATCTACTTTTGCTACAATGGAATAGTCTTCACGATCCAATTGATGCGTTCGATACTCTGCACCAAGCTGCAGCAAATGTTTGGGATGGATCTGGCTGGTAAAATCAATTTTCAGCAGGTCCATCTCCGAATTCCGCTGAAAATGAGAGGTGTTTACGCCTGCAACTGAAAAGGAATAACTGGGCATATTCAAAACCTCAGGATTGACATAACGCGGATCCAGTGGGTCCTTATAAGCATAGTGCTGATAATGACTATTGGATCGGGCAAACTTCACCGCATAGTAGGTCTCCGGTGAAAGCGAATGATTCATGGTAAAGGAAACTGATTGACCCTCATCGAATCGATGGAGATTGCCCCCAGGATTCCAGCGGTAGAAGTGATCGTAGTCCTGATACTCGCGGTTTGATTTTAGAAAGTTCACATGCAGGTTGATCGCCTGCGTGATCGTATAGGATAACTTCCCGTTCAGTGAATACTTGGACTGACGATTCATGGGAATGACATCATAGTTATCAAGATCGAATTCGTTAAAATTAAATTCAAATAGATCGTTTTCCAGATCAGTAAAATCTGGAAAATAGACTTCCGTGTTGGTTGCAGAATCTATGAATGCATAGGGTTGCGGGTTTACCACATCCAGACCTCGCAGATGACCCTCGCTGTTGTAGCTCCTTCCAGATAGATGGAACTTCAACTTCTTGATCAGCAGCGGACCACCAAGGGAGAAGGATACATTTGTGGTCGCAGTCGGATCGAATTTATCCATACCAAGGTAAATATCGTCGGTAGTGGAATACCAGCCACCCGTTGAAACATCCAGATTTGCCTTCAATTTCTCGCCGCCAGTTCGGGTCACCATATTGATGATACCACTCATGGCCTGGCCATATTCGGCATTGAAGGTTCCAGAGACCAGCTGCAATTCCTGGATCGCATTTTTATCCACTTCAACGATCTGACTGCCATCGTATCCGTCAGAAACGGGTACACCATCGATCCAGTAGACAACCTCACGGGCACGACCTCCGCGGATATGGAGACCGCCACCAGCGTCTTTGGTAACACCAGATTGAAGTTCTAAGACCTCAGAGACCTCTTCCACTGGCAGATCGTTGATCATCTCGCCATCAACATGCACCTGTGTACTGGTTCTATCCTTCTGGACCTTTGGTCTTACGTATTCTACAATGACTTCCTCACCTTCCAGCAATTCACTGGATAATTCAAGGGCAATATTGGTGGTGAGATCAATGGTAACGATGACCCCATCCATGCGGCCTGCCGTATAGCCAATCATATTGGCCTGCAACGAATATTCACCTGGCGGCACATTGAGGATGACGAAGGATCCATCAATATCTGTAGCGCCACCCAGGTATGTACCGGTCAGAACGACGTTACAACCGATCAAAGGTTCACCTGTACTTGCATCAGTGATGGTTCCTGCGATCTTGCCAGTCACTCCAGCGTATGCCACGTTGAGTAATAGGGTGAGTGTCAATAAAATTTGTTTAGCTCTCATTGCTTTTCCCTGCCAGTTGAATGTATGGAATCTCTTTAACTCTATCTTCATAAATTTTAGCATCATAGATCTTCTCCAAGCGTGTCAGGGCTTGCTGCAGCTGAACAGGTGCACCAGCTAATCGCACTTGACGTTCGATCTCCTGCCTTTGTTCATTTGCTGAAATCTCTACACGCTGCTCTGCCAGACTTTTGAATACAAAAAATCTATCATTGTATTCCCATGGTTTGGTCCAGGCCAAAAGTGCCTGATCAAAAATGATAGGGGCTGCCTGACCAAGGTTGTCCTCGCTGACCCACCCTAATTTTCCGCCACCTTGCAAATCTGGTGCAAAATCTTCGCCAAAAATCTCATTCTGCACCGCTGAACGATCATTTTGATGTTTTTTGAAGTAGCGATCTGCCTCAGACTTTTCATCAAACCCCATAACGATCACATCTCTGAACATGACAGTTGTGTCGGAAATACCATTTTCTGCCTGTGAAGCCAAATATTCAGCAGCTATGGATACGGTATCAGCAAATCCATCCTGCCATTCTTTGATCCGCCAAAGGTTCTGACGCTTCCTGATCATCTCCCTGGTTTCAGATCTCTCATGAATATTTTCCTTGATGGCTCTTTTGATCATTTCTCGTCTGACCAGAATCCCGGATATCACCTTTTGCAGATCGGCCTGGTCGATAATGGCAGCCAGGTGTTCAGATTTCGTTTCTTGAAGGTGCGGGGCCAACCCTGAGAGTGTCCATGTTCCATTGCTTGTTGAACAGACGGATATATCGGATTCCTCAGCTTCAGCCAACTGCGTGGCCAATTCAGCTCTTGGTGTCCCTTCTATCAGCTCAAATAACTCCCTCAGCCCATCCGCATCGAAGGTCACTTCGAGATCTCCTAGCACACCCTCCGTATAGGCATCCATGACCGAATCAACCTGATTCACCTGCCATTCACGCTGTAATCTAGCGCGGGAAGCAGCGAAGTCCTGGGGGCGTATCATGGGAGGAATACGCTTATCCGCCAGGCGGACCAAATAGTATCCGTCCCCCATTCTGATCGGCAAACTCACCTCACCCACTTTCATGTTCATGATGTCACTTGAAAGTCTTGGGTGAACATCTTCAAGCGAGATATACCCCAGGTTTCTCTCCGGGATCGATTTTCCTACCAGAAGTGCTTCACGCGCCCTTATGGCTGAGTCATGCGATTGATGCGTAGATTCAAACAGGTTGAATTTTGTCTCTTCATTAATGAGCATTGCTGCCAGCGTTTGGGGATCTGCCTGACCTGGGTCAGGGGCGATCTCTTGATACCAGGCATCCAGAATAGCCTGTTCCTCCTGCTGCTTAAGAATGGCCTGGCTATCAGCATTTTCGTCCAAGGCTTTTGTCTGCCAATCCTGGAGGATCAACTCCTCATGCAGGGCGCTTCGCAGGATCTTTCTGCGCTCCGGAAGGTTGTCCTTCAACCCTGTTGTTTGCAGGTAGTGTTTGTATCGGGTGAGAAATTCCTCGCTTGTAACATCGCCACCCCGATACGTGGCGAGGGTGTTTTCATTCTTCGAGCAACTTCCCATCGTTATGAGAAGAGAGAGGAGGCTAATCCCCAGCATATGTACGGTTGATCTCTTCTGCGGCGACCTCATATCCTAATGCTTATACTTGTAAACCCTTCCGCTTAGCGGATCGATGGCTTCATCAGATGAGCCATTGGAGTCAGCCATGAGTGTCCATGAACGCTTTCCACCTTCACCAAAGATCTCTGGTTCTGGTTCCCAGATGAGGCTCCCAGTGTTAAACAACGCTAGGAAGCGATCATTACCCAATTCTCTGGAGAAGACCAGATACCCATGCTCATCATCTATTAATTCAGTTTTATAGTCACCACGGCGCAGCGCCTTTTCTGTATTTCGGAGGTCGATGAGCGTTCGGTAATAATTGTACAGATCTCGATCCATTGCGACTTCAAAGGGACCAAATGGTTTGTCATGGGGGTGGGTGACCTCCGCTTCATATTCAATATCATCCCAGAGCATGGGTTTTCGACAGCCAGGATCATCGGCTCCCCACATACCCTTCTCCTCTCCGTAGTAGATCAAAGGCGCACCGGGATAGGTGAACTGGAATAAGAGCATAGCTCTCTGGATCGAGCGTTCTGCTGCATCGGGCTTTCCGAGATAGAAGTCTGGAAAATCTCTGGAATTGCCACCGTGATCGATGGCTCGGTCTGGATTTGCTACCATACTTGATAAGCGCTCTGTGTCATGGCTGTTGAACATGTTCATGAGCACATACTGATTATCCAGAGGATAGTGATCCCGAACGACAGCAAGCAGAGAGTCCATCTGAGAGGGTGTTACCTGCAGCTGTTCATCTACAAAACTGCGCAGCATGGCATCCCCGAAGCGGTAGTTCATGACCGCATCAAAGATATCACCCTGCAGCCACTCGTTGGCTTCAAACATGAGATTCTGATTGTAATCTTTCCACCATACCTCACCAACCAGGTAACTTTCCGGGTTGATCTCTCTGGTCCACACTCTGAATTCTCTCCAGAAGTTCTGGGAGACCATTTCTGCCACATCAAGACGCCAGCCATCGATACCATCAGAGGGATCACCATCACCGTTTGGATCCATCCAGCGTTTTACAACAGCATGAATATGTGCTTTTACTTCTTTGTTCGGTCCATTCTCATCCTCGGCGAGTTCAGGAAGATCCTTTACCCCATACCAACCTTGATAATCGAATTCATCTTCCGGTGTGTCGGGGTCATCGTAGGAAAGAATAGAGAACCAGTCGGCAAATTCACTTTCAGGCCCATACTTCCTCACATCTTCAACAGCCCAGAAAGGAATACCGGTGTGATTGAATACCCCATCAATGATGATTCGCATATCCCTGCTGTGTACTTGATCGATCAATTCGAGGAAGAGAGAATCTGCTGAGGTCCATTGCCAGGTCTCAGGATCAGCCGGGTCTTCTTGCGCCCACTGTGCCTCATCACCTGCTGGATCAGGACCAAAATTGTTGTCCACATGGTGCCACATGGTACAACCATATTTATGGGAGGACGCTGACTCGAAGATCGGATTTAGGTAAAGAGCAGAAATCCCCATGGATTTCAAGTAGTCCAGTTTATCGATGATCCCTTGAAGATCACCACCGTACCTTCTCAGTTGTGCATTATACCACCAGTCCTGGCCAGTTGCTGCTTCCCAGGGCTGTAACTTATACCAGTCTGAGCCCCAGGGGCTCACTTGCCATCCCTCAGGATTGGCGTAGGGCCATGTACCTGTCAGACTCTCAACATCCGGATCATTAGCCGGATCCCCATTTCGAAACCGATCAGGGAAGATCTGGTACCAGACAACATCTTTGCTCCATTCAGGAGCCTTATAAGTGATCGGCGCACGTGCATTCTCTGGTGCATCCATGCCAGGAGGTAGGCATGCAAAGATGATGATCACCAGTAGTGCAGGGGCCAATTTCAGCTTCAGCAATGGCTTTACTATACTGGAATATAGCACGTCAGCAGTCCCCACAATCTTGTTTAAAACCAATTTATAAGTGTTCATTTGATATTAGTAACCCTCTTCTGAGTTACGCTTCTGCAAGATAGATTTATGACCCACTATTGTCAAGATAATTTCAAGCTACTTTACTATCTATTGGAGGACTATATATTGCAGAAAATACAGCTGAGGTAACTACTCGCCCACAACCAGGATACCGTTCTTTCCACCGTAGGGATCCAATGTGGTTTCAGTAGCATTGGGATCTGCGATCCACATCTCCCCGTTGAGCACCAGCTTGTATTCATAGGATCCCTGCTTCAGGGGCAATTCCATATAGATGGTGTCCGCAGAGCGGAAGGATGGATAATCTGTAGCGGTCCAGTTATTAAAATCTCCTGCAAGCTGGATGCGCGCCACATTGTGCTCTGGATCATGATAGAACAACAGTCTTCGTTTATAATCAGCTGACAGTCGATCGGTGAATTGGGTCCAGGTGGGTAGATGAGCAGGTATGGATCTTTCAAATAGCCATAAAGCCATGCTGTTGGGTGGAATGCGAAAATACCAATTGTCCCCCTCCTGCCGCAGCACAGCTTCTCCATAAATCTTGTCCGGAGAAATCTGACGCAGAACCTCAGGAGGAGTGATCGCTACAAATTCCTCAGTGGTGGCGTTATTCAGCAGTACCAGGGTCGTTTCATTATTGTAGGAGCGCAGAAATGCATAGACCGACCAGTCTTTATATATCTCATGGAAGGCCCCCCTGGCCAGGCTTGTGTGCTCTGATCTAAGCTCCAGGAGGGTCGAAAACTCTTGCACTTTCTTTTCCATGCTTCCCGTCAGTTCTACCGGATAGGGTTTACGGTTCAGAAAGTCTTGAGGTACCCCCGTGGCGCTGAGTGGTGGATAGCCCTGCATGCCCAGTTCTGTGCCAGAATAGATCACAGGCATTCCTGGTGAGGTGATCAGCCACCCCAGTGCTAAACGCTGTTTCTCCCAGGCATCCTCTTCCAGTCCAACATTGAAACGGGCAACATCATGATTGTCGATAATGGTCGCTAATGACTGGGGTTCCAGCATGCGGGAGGTGGACTGATAAAAGTTTGAAAAATCCTTAAATGATCCACCCTTATTAAAGGTGTTTCGGATAGCATAATACCCTGGGATGTGAAAGAGCATGTCAAAGCCCAGATCCACGTAGGGTTCGATCAGGTCAGCATCACCCCAGAAAACCTCTCCCAGAAGCAGGAATTCCTCCCCGGCAATAGCTTTGATCTCCCGATTATACTCCCTCCAAAAATCTATGGGTATATGTTTTACGGCATCCAGCCGAAATCCATCACATGCTGTGGTCTCTATCCAGTATTTTGAGACATCGATCAGGTACTGTGCCACTTCCGGGTTCTCCTGCGCCAGATCAGGCAAGCCATGCAACTCGCCCCGTTCGATCTGATCTTGATCGAACCAATCAGTAATGGCATATGGTTCCCCATCTTCGTCAAAATGAAACCAATCCTGTTTCTCCTTATCATCCAACCAGGGATGATCAGCGGCGGTTTGATTAAATGGCATATCAAAGATCACTTTCATCTCCCTGACATGGGCCTGGGCTACCAGTTCCTGCAGATCCGCCAGTTCACCAAAGTGTTCGTCCACTGCATAGAAATCAATGGGATGATAGCCATGATAAGGCCACCAGCCCACGTAATCAGTATTTGAATTGTCCAGAAAAGGAGAGATCCACAGCATGGTGATACCCATTTCGGCCAAACGGTCCAGATTCTCAGTAATACCCTTCAGATCGCCACCTTGATAATGTTTTAGTGCCTCTGGGTTGGACCCATCATAGGGCAGGTAACTCGCGGGGTTGGATCCGGTATTATTACTGGAATCCCCATCAGCGAACCTGTCGATCAGAATAAAGTACATCACTCCATCAGGCTGCCCGGTATCCCCTGCTGAACAGGATATGAGCATGAATGTGCACAGAATGATCAGCATCGTTCTTTGCGGAAAAGACATGCCGGGAGCATAGAAGTACATGTCCGGTTTTTCAATATGTTTTTCTCCTGAAAGGCACTTGAATTATCATTGGCACATCGCATTCAAGGATTACTTTTTATTGATGAATAAGAGTCTGGAAATAAATCTGACCGCCAAGGTCAAGGCAGCTGGCTGAGCGGGTAAGATCGGTCCAGGGGACCTGGACGATATTCTTTGCGGCTTGAGTATCAATTCGCATCCCGACCTACTGGTAGGCTTGGATAATTACGATGATAGCGCTGTGTATCAGCTCAGTGAAGACCTGGCTATTGTCCAATCGCTGGATTTTTTTACACCTATAGTTGATGATCCCTATACCTTTGGCCAGATAACCGCCGCGAACGCACTCAGTGATATCTACGCCATGGGAGCCACACCAAAAACTGCTCTCAACATTGTTGCATTCCCCATCGAAACAATGGACAAGTCCATCCTGAAGGACATCCTTCAGGGCGGGATCAGCAAAGTTGAAGAAGCTGGCGCCGTACTGGCAGGTGGACACTCAGTTAAAGATGACGAGTTGAAATATGGCCTTTCAGTAACAGGGATTGTTCATCCACAGAAAATGATAAGCAACAAGGGTGCACAACCTGGCGACTTCCTTGTGTTGACAAAGGCACTTGGCACCGGTATCGTGGCAACGGCTTTAAAACGAAAGTTGGCGCCTGCAGATCAAATTGATGCCATGGTGAAGAGTATGGTGCAATTGAACAAAGGTGCTTCTGAAGCAGCGGTCAAATATCAGGTTCATGCCATGACTGATGTGACGGGTTATGGACTTGTTGGCCATTTGCTGGAGATGCTGAGGGCCAGCGAAGTTAACGCCCAAATTTTCACAGATAAACTGCCCATTCTTCCAGGAACTATCGAGTGGATCAAGCAAAAGGTCGTACCTGGCGGATTGAAAACAAACTATAAATTCTTCAGACCTTTTCTGGATATCGCTTCAGGGCTGGATGACACCCTGGTGTCCGTAGTAGTAGATGCACAAACCTCAGGCGGATTACTGATGAGCGCTACGCCCAAGGATGCAGAATCCATTATTGAGCATCTTCAGGCACAGGGAGATGACCAATGCCGTATTGTTGGTGAGATCAGTGACAGATCACCAAACCCAAAAGTTACTCTTATTTAAATAATTTACAAATAGCTATATAACAAGAAGGCTGTCCAGCAAGGGACAGCCTTCTTTTATTCCTATACTCCTACTATTGAAAGCGGGCTATTTCAGGAAGAGTACCTTTTGTGTCTGCGTGAAACCAGGAGTCGTCATCCGGTAGAGATAAACTCCACTGGCAACTGGGGCTCCTGATTTATCCAGACCATTCCACTGCTTCTGATAATAGCCAGCAGCTTGTTCATTATCTACAAGATCAACGACGTGCTGACCAACCATGTTGTACACAGAGATCACAACATGCGCATTTTCTGGAAGCTCATAGTTGATATTTGTTACTGGATTGAAGGGGTTTGGATAGGCGTTATGCAAGGCATAGTTCTCTGGAAGTGCTGAGACCTCGTTACTTGTGAGAGTAACATTGTCCTTGAATTTCAGATTGTCAATCCAAACATCATTATGACCTAAGGTATTGGAACCATCGATAAAAATATACCCTTCAGCACTGGCTGCTATACCCTCCAAATACACTGTGGTATAGTCCGTAAATGCATTGATGTTGACCTCAACGGGCTCAGCATCCAGACCTTCAATACCAAATGTAATTGGATATGTTTCAGCATCATCCCAGGCAAGCGTTTTGATTGTCGCTTGCAGACTATAATATGTGCCTGGTGTTGCAGCAACCGGTCGCGCGGCATAGAGTGCGTATCCACCGTCACTGAAGTAGAGTGCTCCTGACCCATCAACGCCACCCACTGGATCATGTGAAGGTATCGTCCAACCTGTAGAGACAAACTCATTCCACATTGAGACTTCAAGTGGACTCTCAAACCGCAGGTCCAAATTTGGAGCATTATCATGGAAGACGAGGTTGTCGATCCAGACATCGTTATGCCCCAGCGTATTCGAACCTTCGATTTTGATAAATCCTTCAGCATTGTCAGCAACACCGGTCAATACGATGGTCGTAAAGTCCGTTGTACCATTGATGTTCACCGTATTCAATGTATCAGGAGAACTCAGACCTTCGATACCGATCGTGATCGGGTAGGTTTCTGCATCATCCCATCCAGCTGTTTTTACATCAACAGTAATGACATAGCGACCACCGACTGTAGCTTGAATGGGTCGCTTGGCAAAGAAGCCATAACCACCATCGCTAAACCACAATCCACCGGACCCATCAACGCCACCTGTGTCAACAAATGAAGGTATGCTCCAGCCAGTGGAGACAAATCCTGCCCAGGGCGGAACATCATATGCATCTTCGAATGTCCAGCCAATAATATTTCCAGGTGGGAAATAGGGTCGAACATCTTCCATACCTCTTGGGTTGACGCGGTAGGCGCCGTCAGTGAAATCGACAACGCCAGTGACATTAACAACATCACCAACATTGAGGGTTATGGAACCGAAATGATAGTCAACATTATCACCGACCAGGAATCTGATGCCATCAGGGTTTCTCAACTCATAGACATAGTTCGCCGCATCGTAGGACATCACCTTTCCACGGAAAACTGTTACCAATTGACCTTCCCACTGTTCAGCTGGATTCGTGTCAGCAGCAATGGATTTTTCGAGATCCTCAGCGCGTACTCGAGCAGGATGTGTCGGTAGTGCCTTGCCCTTTACTCCCAGTACCACTGGATCTACAAGCTCTGTGAGATTATTGTACGTAGTAAGAGATGCACTTATCATGATCTCATCGCCGACCGCAACTGAATCAGGAAAATCATAATCGAAGATCAGAATTCCCTGATACGCTTTATTTCCATCGTTGATCCAGACGTTGTTGTAAGCATCATTTGCAGTTACAAGTCCTCTGAATGTAGCCGGCATATCCTCAGCTATTTTAGAAGCTGAAGCAGTATTCGTTAAAGCAATGGGTGTTATGCCTGCATATAGCTCTAGTGTATCCGGGATCGATGCATCGATAAGTGTATCCAGAATGACATCACCCGGAATAGGTTCTGTTGCTACCAAATGCACGAGCTGTGCATCCACAAGATCTACATCAGCTGAAGCAAATGTTACGCCTGCGGTACCCAGCAGTGAGTAATCAGCAACATTGGCAGCCATCATTTCAGTTGAATAAAAAACCTCTATCTCGGTTTCACTGTAAGGTACTGCCTTCACGATCTGAGCCGGCAATACATTTGTGATTCCAGGCGTTCTGATCTCTGAGATCATCCAATCATCGTTGGTGTAATCAAAACCACCTCGTCCATCTGATATCCTGGATGAAGACCCGGCACCGTCACTGAGGATGAGAATACCAGACTTACTGAGTTCTGTTTCCAGACCTGGATCAGCCACATCATCACTCTCACCGTAAACAATAGCACTCTCAAGGAACGCTCCGGCAACTGCATTATATTCGGTACTGAAGACGGCAGCTCCTGGAAAATCTGCTGCTGAAGCACCCTTCACCAGGGCAACACCGTCTGTACCATTCTGGAAGCTTGTCCAGCTAGCATTTTGATCAGGAGTGTAACCACCGAGATCAGTCACGCCAGATTCTGCAATTACATAGAAACCGTAAGCAGGAATTGTACCTGTCAATTCAGTGGCTTGATAAGCTTGGTCATCATAGCCATTTACACAGACCAGCACATAGTTCTCTGCAGCAAGGTCGATGGGAGTATCTGTGGAATTGTAGAGCTCTATATACTCTGAGGAGGATGATTTCGTATCAAACTCATTGATAAAGACTGAGCTTACCGGTACTGCCGTATCGATGGTGATGGTGGCATTTCCTGGAGAGGTAAACTCGTTGGCACCTGCAGGGGACCACACATGCCAGTATTCTGTATTGTTATCAATTGTGTACAGATTTCCCGCTGCATCAAATGCAACATCCTTTGAGCGCCCCTGACCTGTTGCTATCGTATCAAGAATGGCACCAGTTGTTGCATCGTGGATGAGAACATTGCCGGAGTATTCATTACCCCAGGCTAGAATATTTCGCTCTTCATCCAGTCCGATTCCCTGAGCACCATAGGCAACGTCCATACCAAGCGTCCAGAGCGTATCATCAATTGTGAGCGTGGTTCCAGCATAAGGATTATACTTTAATATTGGAATCGCCTGATTGTAGTCGCCTCGTAACTGGCAAAAATAAATATTGCCCTGAGAATCGACTTCTACGTCAGTTTGATAATAGCTACCATTGGGTCGTTCAATGACCAGCGTACCTGTGTCACCAGTCGGCATGGTATCATTTAGCCCGATCTCGTATCGGCGAATACCTTCACCTGCGGCATAATGGGCATTGGCAATGTAGATGATGCGATCTTCACCTGAACCTGTTACCCAGTTGGCACTGATGTACTGTCCATCAATTCTATTGGTTGCATCCAGTGCTTTTACGGCAGAAGCTGTGCTAATATCTCCATCGAAAACAAAGAGTTCATCAGAACCGTATTCAGTTACGTAAACACGATCATCTTCACCGATCGACATTTTCCCGGGTGTATTGGAAGAACCACTCCAGTCGTGACCACCAGCAGAGAATCCAAGCAGGTCCTGGCTAGCGTCAAACATGTAAACACCGTCATCATTATAAAACGCACCTGCATTGCCACTTGTACCGGCGTAACCATTTGCAATGTACACTTTACCAAAATGTGGACTGGCTGGATCACGGTTGATGACCAGACCCTTAGGTGAATACATGACAGTTGACATATCATCACTGATCTTGGTCCAATCACTGTAACCATCATCCTTTGCAACAACTTCAAAGGTATAATCACCATCGGAAAGCATATTCCCCGATCCGTCCTTGCCATCCCACACAACCGTCACAACACCTTTTGTGGCTGTTGCCAGGGTTATTGTACGGACCAAGTCCATATCTCCGTTAAAAAACTTTACGTCTACCCCCAAATCGGCGTCCTCATTGAGCAGAAATGAAATTTCCACATCGTCACTCAACTCGCTCGTTGTGATCAAATTGGCACTTGCTGCGACCTTTGTTGCGTATACGTTTGCATAGGTCGTACCTACAAGACCAATGAGAAAAACTAGTGCGATAAATAAAATTCGACTCCGTTTCACATTGTCCTCCTTTTTTGGTATTGAAACCTCCCCCTGGAGATTCCTGGATATACTCTTACCCCGAAGCTTCGCTAATTATCCTACTTAATCGTCGCTCCTGCGGTAAAATATTCAGTCTTTTCAATCACATACATGCGGGAAGCATACTTACTACTCATAGGCAGTAAAGTCATTTGGCGTTTACCAAAGTGGTGTGGATAGGTCTAATTCAGTCCCCCATGCAGTATAATTATTCTCAATAGATATGTGGGGTTAGTTTAAAACATTTACGAACCACCAACAATTTGTTTTACGCAAAAGACAGACCAGAGCTAAAATTCAAATAGTTACTATGTCTATTAAGTCCGCCAGTAGTTGTCCTATAAAGTATTACAAGAGTTGATCTGCATAACCCTATGTCAGCCACATGACTATTTGCCCCAAAAAATTATTCAACTTTTTGGTGACAAATATTGTAATATCTGGAATACAAAAATAGCGCTGTGGGACGTGGTAAAAAATATTTATCGCCAGGAGACTCTATTAGGAAAAATGAATCATTTATTTTGGAACCGAATATACAAACAGGTAATCGAGCAGCATCCAAGCTATCAGGCACCGATCCCGCTTAACTTTAAACAAAATTAGAGAAACAGATGGAGTTGAGCCAGGAGTTTTCCCTGTGAACGATCCAGTTGGTCAGGTAATTCCACTCGTTCCTCGCGATATGACAATTTGATCTCGATGCCCGGAATAGGAAAGATCTCGACACCCCCACTCAATCTGGTGATGGCACCTGCACCAAACTTCCGATCAGGATCGAAGAATTCACAACGGAGGAGAATATCGACACCCCTGCGGATCCGATAACTGAATTGATTTAGACTGGCAACACTGATCATATCGGTTTCTGGCCAGTTATGCATCTCAGTATATTCACCCAGATAGACAAAACGATCATAACTCAATCCATAGGAGGCTGTCAGGGACCGTATCTCTCCTTCAAGTAGGAACGCTGTGCCTGCTCGTGCTACTGATGATCCCAAATAGAGAGAATGATCCATCTTCACCATCCCGAAGAATTGGGTCGAATCGGAGGTTGGATCAATAAAAGGGGTCCCGCCAGCGAATGAAAATTCCATCCCGAAGGGAGAAAGATATCCCATTTCTATCAGTAGTGGCATCTCCAGATAAGGTGTATAGGGCATCCCCTCATATGAAAGACCCAGGTAACTCAGATTCCCTCCCCTGGTAAAGCTTGTATGGTCATCCAGTCGCCACCCTGCGGCAGGTAGTTGTTTCCCCAGAAAAATCCATGAATTAAGGGGAAAGATATCATATCGGACACCACCTGATAGCCGGAATTCCTCCAAGATCCGTGATACCTGGACCTGGGCTATCACATTGCCAAACTCAGCGCCCGAATATACTGCGAATTGCATGGGAAAATGCCTGAGGGTATCATCCGATATTGCCTGATACCGCATGTCTGCACCAAAATACAAGGGAGATTCACTTTCCCCTAGGCTCCAGGGTAATCTGATGTCCTTTACAACCAGACTCTCTTGTACATAATCCTGTCCATACGTGTTTCTGAGACCACCACCCCCCTGATAACTGTGACAGCTGCTGCAGGTCACATCTTCCATCATGGCAAATCTTGGTACTGCCAGGGCACTGCTCAGCAAAAGTAGTATCGGTAGTATTCGCATCGAATTCCTCAATTGTCTAATGCCCCCTGGTCTATCCAGGTCTCAATCAGTTGAATCGTTGCATCCGGAAGTGCTGGGTTATTGAGTGGCATTCTACTCCCACCAATCCCTTTCAGCCTTTGAATGATCCTACTGTTTGCAGCATCCCCCGGAATGACCACAGCACCACTGTTCGATCCGCTCATTAATTGTGCGTAAGACCCAAGACTCAAGCCTCCATTACCACCGTGGCAACCGATACAGTTGTCGTTAAAGATGGGCTGTATCGAGCTGGCATACCCCACGGGGGCTTCTGCCTCACCGCTTACAGCTATCTGATGGGGAGAGGTTGACACATTGGAGTAGACCATGATCTGTGTGCTGTGATCACCTGCTGTCATCGGTTCGAAAGTGACGGACACAGACACGAAATTACCGGGAGCTATCGAAATGGGCGTCATCTGATCATGAGAATAGCTTGCATCAGCGATCACCATGGAGTCCACAACTAAGGTATCAGTTCCACTACTCACGATACTGAATTGTTTGCTACTTGCGCTACCACTCAGGATCGATCCAAATGCCAGCGAGCTTGCTGACAGTTGAATGGCCGGGACACGCTGTGCTACGCCTGTTCCACTCAGTGGAATCGTCACTTCAGCATTTCCGGGATCGTCACTATTTATTATTAGCGATCCAGAATACGCCGCGGCAGCGGTTGGCAAAAATTGGATCAGAATGGTTGATGTATCGCCGGCTTCAATACTAAAGTTGTTGCTGGACAGCAGGCTAAAGCTTGAGCTGTCTTGATCCAGAATGATCTCTCCCTGCAACAGGCCCTCACCCTGGTTTGTCACAGTGATGACTCCGGTTTGGTCATGACCAACTGTCGTCACTCCAAAATCGAGAGCACTGGGACTCCAATCCATCTGGGGCTGAAGAATAATGGGTCCACCCATATCACTACACCCGATGATGAAAAACAAGGTGCTTAATAGTACTATATATCTTTTTTTTATCATCAAAACATTATCCCCAGTTGATTTGCCTACAGTATATGATAATATTTGCCTCATTTAATTAAAATACTTTTCATTTCCATATTATATTCTATTCATATAATTAGATTTTGTCAGATGGTTCATTGTTGTTGCGTGAATCATCATAAAACAAGATAGTTTTTGCGAGGGATACATT
Organism: Fidelibacterota bacterium; assembly: GCA_021734255.1. GTDB lineage: Bacteria > Fidelibacterota > UBA8477 > UBA8477 > JABMPR01 > JABMPR01. The sequence goes on from JAIPJM010000016.1 coordinate 51,981, forward strand.
GGCGAACATGAATAGCGAAAATAGCGGATCAGAATCACTTAAATATCAATTTGATGTCGAGGGAATGACCTGTGCTGCGTGTGTCAGCAATGTGGAAACTGCGATCCAAAAGGTTCAGGGGGTTCAGACCGTTTCGGTTAACCTGGCAACAGAATCTGCAACCGTAACTGCATCGAGACCTATTGAACTTAATCAACTCAGCAACACCATTTCGAAACTCGGTTATGTGCTACAGGCCAAAGGTAGTGCGTCCCTTCTTCAGAAACAGCAAAAGCGGGTCACAACCTGGAAAAATCTTCTGCTGCTGCAGTCCATATTTGGAATACCGCTCCTGCTCTATGCCATGGCAGAAATGTTTCTTGGTTTCCATTTTGGTTCCAAGACACTGAGTATCTTTATTCAGTTCACCCTTGCAACCATCCTGGTCATCAGTGGATCTGGCTATTATCGACGCGGATTCAGACACCTATTGATGAGAGTGCCAAATATGGATTCATTGGTGGCCCTGGGAACTGGAGCTGCCTATGTCTATTCCCTGATCTCCTCTGTGAATCTGCTATGGGGTCTGGGAATCAGCGATTTTAATGTCCTGTATTATGAAGCAGCCGGTACGATCCTGCTTTTCATCACCTTTGGGAAGTGGTTGGAAGCAACTGCCCGGGGCAAAACCACAGAGGCATTATCCGGCTTAATCGAAGAATTACCTAACGAAGCTGAGGTATTGCGAGATGACAAGTGGGTATTATTACCTTTAGATGAAGTAGGTGTGGACGATAAGGTGCGTGTCCAACCCCATAGCAAGATCCCGGTGGACGGACTGATTGTAGAGGGTTCGACATCAGTCGATGAATCAGCGATCAGTGGGGAATCCATCCCTGTTGATAAGCATGTGGGTAGTTATGTAGTGGCAGCCAGCATGAACCTTCAATCCCCGTTTGAAATGCATGCAAAGAAGATCGGTCGTGACTCCTTATTTGGCCAGGTTGTCACACTGGTAGAAAATGCTCAATCAAAAAAACCTGAGATCCAAAAAAGGGTCGACAGAATTGCTTCCATTTTTGTTCCCGTCGTACTGAGTTTGGCTCTGCTCAGTTCTCTTATCTGGCTCCTGGCTGGGTTTCCCCTTACTTTTGCTCTTAATGTACTGATCTCGGTCTTGATCATCGCATGCCCCTGTGCGCTGGGGCTGGCAACACCAACAGCTCTGGTAGTGGGAAGTGGTATCGCCGCAAAAGAGGGTATTTTATTTAAAACACCCGATGCTTTCCAAAAACTGGCCGAAATGGACCATATCATATTCGATAAGACAGGGACCCTTACGGAGGGGAAAGCTCGGGTCGTAGAGGTCTTTCCTGAGTCGAAGACTGAGATTTCAGAATATGCAATCGGTATGAGCCAGAAAAGCAGGCACCCACTGGCTATGGCTATCACACAATTCGGGCTGGAAAATGACATTCAGGCCACTCAGTTCGATACGATCAGCGAAGTAGCTGGTTCGGGAATGGAAGCTACTCAGGGCAAGGATAAGTTTTCACTCCACCGGATTGAGGATGATGAAGCCTTGCCTTCAGGTTTTTCTGCTAAACTGGACGCCTTCCTTGATCAGGGATATACGGTTTCAGCCATATCCAAAAATGATACTGTGCTTGCCCTGATCGCATTTGCTGACGAGGTAAAGCCAGAAGGTCCTCAGATGGTAGACTATTTCACGACGCTCGGCATCCAGTCAACATTACTCACAGGGGATCGAAAAAGAGTGGCGGAGAATATCGCTGCCCAATTAGGGATCGATCGTGTCCTGGCTGAGGTTCTCCCCACCGATAAACATGAGGAGATCGTGAGCATTCAGGAACAGGGGAAGGTGACAGGTATGGTCGGTGATGGTATTAATGATGCCCCGGCCCTGGTAGCGGCTGATATCGGAATATCCTTTTCCTCAGGAACTGATATTGCCACAAATGCAGCAGATCTGATCTTTCTGAACACATCCCTTCACAATTTGATCTTTGCTCACCGTATCGCCCGCTCGACGTTCTCAAAGATCAATCAGAATCTATTTTGGGCGTTTATCTATAATTCTGTTGGTATACCGGTAGCCATGGGCGTGCTCTACCCATTTACCGGGACCTTGCTTAACCCAATGGTTGCAGGTCTGGCCATGGCACTATCGTCTGTGTCGGTGGTTGCCAACACCCTGCTGCTACGAACCGGTAAGTATTTCAGCTTGAAATAGATACCCCCGGGCATGCCCGGGGTCCTAGGGGCTAACGCCCCCGCTACGCGAACATCACAAATCCTTGAGGATTTGTCCTGAATCCTGTTCGCCCTGATGTTTCACATATTCCCTTATCGTCTTCTCGTCGAGTC
>JAIPJM010000017.1 GCA_021734255.1 Fidelibacterota bacterium
TTCGGATATTATGCCCTGGGTGATGGAATCTCAGCCATTTTTAAAAGAAATCCGGGCCAAATCAACCCGGTTTATAAGAGAAAACATCGATATCGACAGTTGGACCTGATTTTTAACTGATATAACGGGGGAACTCCTGCCGAGGCATCTGTTGCATTAATCAGCATAATTCTTATGTTATAAAATTATATGCTAATCTGTAACTTCTAATACGTCATCATTATATGTCTTTTCTCGATTACGCCATTTTCGCAGTATATATGCTCATAATTCTTGGGGTTGGTTATTACTTCTTCAGGAAGAACACCACCACAGAGGATTATTATGTTGGTGGTCGGAAAATTTCATCCGCACATATTGGATTATCCATAGCAGCAACTGATGTTGGGGGTGGATTCTCCATCGGACTGGGTGGGCTGGGTTACGCAATCGGCTTATCAGGAAGTTGGCTGCTGTTCACCGGTTTGGTAGGTGCCTGGTTGTCTGCTGTGTTTATTATTCCCCACTTAAAACATCTCGACCTGCAATACGGATTCATGACCTACCCAGATTTCCTGCGACATCGGTATGGCAAGTCAGTTGCATTGACAGCTGCTGTCATTTCCGGGATCGGTTATCTTGGCTTTACGAGTGGACAAATTCTGGCTGGTGCAAAATTGATGTCTGGATCTGTACTGCCAGTGGCTCCCATGGGAATGGATCCATTGACATTTGCCATTTTCATTATCGGCTTCATTATCGTTGGATATACCGTGCTCGGTGGTCTAAAAGCGGTCATCTACACCGACACCGTCCAATGGATCATTCTTTTTTGTGGACTCATATTTGCGGCCATCCCCTTTGCCCTGAACGCCGCAGGCGGTTTATCTGGATTAAGAGCAGCGCTGCCGGACGCTCACCTTACGTTGAGCAATATATCACCCATTACCTTCATCAACTGGTTTCTCACGATCGTACCCATTTGGCTGGTGGCCATGACACTCTATCAGCGTGTTTTTGCCAGTCCGTCTGTAAAATCTGCTCAGCGAGCATGGTATATCGCTGGCATTTTTGAATATCCCCTGATGGCCTTCACAGGTGTTTTCCTTGGTGTCCTGGCCCGTGTGCTTATCCCCAATGTTGAAGCTGAAATGGGGGTACCTATTCTGTTGAGAGAGGTCCTGCCCATCGGCCTAACCGGTATCGTGGTCGCCAGTTATTTTTCAGCCATTATGTCAACAGCTGATAGTTGCATTATTGCTGCTTCCGGCAACTTTGTCAATGATCTGATAGAAAGGTTGATCAAGCGTCCTCTGGAAACAAAACAATCCATTCGATTATCTCAGATCGTCACCCTGATAGTCGGTGTTTTGGCAATCATCCTGGCCAGCTCCCTGACGACCGTCCTTGATGCAATTCTTTATGCCTATCAATTTATGGTCGCTGGTCTCTTTATTCCCACGCTTGCTGCATACTTCTGGCCACGGGCCACCTCTCTTGCCGCGCTGTCCGCCATGATCGGGGGAGGAACAACGACGCTCGTACTCATCGGCCTGGGGGCAGCTCTCCCTTTCGGATTGGACCCCACTTTCTTTGGTATGCTGATAAGTCTGGTATTGCTCATTAGCGTCTCCCTCATTAAGCCCAACCAGCCTGGCGTAAAAATATGATCGACTCTGTTATTCAGATAGGCCAATCCATCCTACAGCATGGGACCTTCAATGATCGCGTATATCTGATGGGGGTCCACCCTGGCGATGAGACTAAGGTCATCAAGAAAGCAGAATCCCTGGCAGATTCAAATGGATATTCCAAGATCTTCGCCAAGGTGTCATCAAAGAGCATCGATAGTTTTACTGCTAAGGGCTACCAGGTGGAAGCTCAGTGTGGGTCTGGTACTGCCGCCTCTGAAAATCTGGTCTTCCTGTCAAAATTCCTGGATCAGGACAGGAAGCAGGAGCAAGATCCCGGTCATACGGAAAAAGTGATTAAAACAGCACAGGACGAATATCGAGAGACCCCTCAGGATCTGCCACTAGACAAGGGAATGAATATTATCGAGGCTGATTTTTCGCATGCAGACCTGCTGGCAGAGCTTTATACACATATATTTAAATCATATCCCTTTCCCATCCAGGATCCATTTTTCCTTATGCAGGAGATGACCACCGGCACTCGATATTTCTGTCTTATGCAGGATAATGAGCTCCTGGGGGCTGCTTCAATTGAGCAGTCTGCCGATAGGAAGACAGCAGAAATGACCGATTTTGCCGTCAAGCCAGTACACCGGGGAAAGCAGATAGCGGAACGACTCTTACGCCATATGGAAAAAGTTCTTCAAGATAGCCCCGTGGCCATGTGTTATACCATTGCCCGCGCCAAATCTTACGGAATGAACATCACGTTCGCCCGGTGTGGGTATCAGTATGGTGGCACATTAATCAATAACACGAATATTGGAGGTTCAATTGAAAGTATGAACGTCTGGTTTCGACGAATAAAAGATTAGGACAAAACTATGAAACCTAAACTGCCTTCAAATAAAGAGCTGAAAGAATACCACGACGCAGATACCATTGAGGATCTACCCGATGCTGTAGCATCACAACCGGAAATGCAGGAAATCTCTGATATTGAGATCCCTGAACCATTAAAAGATCCAGTCACATCAGACGACCTGCTCCATCGACAGTTTGAACCTGAACCATTCTGGGAACAGATACCAGCGTTCAAGGGCGTTTCGCGCGAGGAGTTTCTGGATGTCAAATTTCAAAACAGTAATTCAGCAACAAAGGTGGATCACCTGGATGAGCTGCTTGAGGATGTGGTTTCCCCTGATTTCCTGGCTGATGTTAGAAAAGGGATGCACATCGCACCAATGAATATGCGCCTATCTCCATATATTTTGAGTTTGATCGACTGGTCCGATCCCTACAATGACCCGCTGCGGGTACAATTTATTCCTGTAGGATCGACAAAAAAACCAGATCACCCGAAGCTGAGTCTCGATTCATTGAGCGAACAGGAAGACTCTCCGACAGGTGGGCTGGTCCACCGCTACTTCGACAAGGCCCTTTTTCTCCCCCTTGATGTCTGTCCAGTTTACTGTCGCTTCTGCACACGCAGTTACGCTATCGGGAGTGACACAGACCAAGTTACGAAGCTGAGTTTTAAAGCTATTCCAGACAAATGGAACAAAGCATTCGCCTATATCGCTTCCCGTCCCGAGATCGAGGATATTGTGATCTCTGGTGGAGATACCTATATGCTCAAACCCCACAGGATAAAGCAAATTGGGGAGACCTTGTTGTCAATACCGCATGTTCGACGCTTACGGTTTGCTACCAAAGGACCTGCTGTCATGCCCATGAAGATCTTGAATCAACCGGAATGGACGGATGCGCTTATTGATGTGGTGAATCAGGGCCGGGAAATGAGTAAAGAAGTGGTATTGCACACTCACTTTAACCACTGGAAAGAGATCACATCAATTACGTATGATGCCATGGATTATCTTTTTAAAGCGGGTGTCACCGTTCGAAACCAGAGCGTCCTGATCCGTGGTGTAAATGATAAAATTGAAGATATGATCAATTTGGTTCGTCAGCTCTCGATCATCAATGTTCAGCCCTATTATGTGTATCAGCATGATATGGTCCAGGGGACTGAAGAATTGAGGACGACCCTTCAACATTCTTTAGAAGTTGAGCGGCATGTCAGGGGCACAACGGCAGGATTTAACACACCCACATTTGTGACGGATGCACCTGGAGGTGGCGGCAAACGCGATATTCATAGTTACGACCACTATGATGAAGTTTCCGGCATATCCGTTTACAGGAGCCCCAGTGTGGATGAGGATAAACTATATTTGTACTTCGATCCAATCTACTTACTGCCTAAGGAGGGACAGGATCTTTGGCGTGACCCTAAAAACCACGATGACCTGGTAAAGGATGCCCTGAGTCAAATGGGTCGCTAATCAATGTAGCAAAATTGAGCGACTAGCACTCCAACCCGAGTGCACTAACAATAGGGCTCACATTCCAACAAGCTCCCCTGCTAGTATTAATCAAATATTTTCCATTGTATTTGTTGCTTGACTTTACTTACTTTTTCCCTTGATCAATTAAGCAAATATTTTGGGGATTATTTTAAATCGAGGGGGATGGCATGAATGATTCTGTTCATATGCACGAGACAACATTCGAGACCATAGACGGATTCAGCCTGTATGAATGCTCCTGGCTCCTGGATGAGCCAAAGGGAATTGTGTTGATCTGCCACGGCATCGCAGAACATTGTGGGCGTTACGATCACGTAGCCAGGTCACTTTGTGAAGCCGGCTACGGTGTTGTTGCATTCGACTTACGGGGCCACGGGAAGTCTAGCGGTAAACGCAATTATGTCGATAGCTTTTCAGACTATCTGGATGATCTGGGTGAAGTTCTCGACCGGCTTAAAAAAACGTACCCCGGCATTCCAGTCTTTCTGATGGGACATAGTATGGGTGGTGGTATCGTGACACTTTTCGCCATGGAGCGACACCCTGATGTGAAGGGTCTCCTCCTCAGCGCTCCTTCAGCAAAAGTGAGTGATGATCTCTCCCCCTTGCTCCAGAAGATCTCAGGAATATTGAGTGCCCTTGCACCTAAACTTCCGGCCATCAAACTGGATAATTCATTCATTTCAAAAGACCCTAAGGTGAGGGAGGCTTACGATAGTGATCCCTTGAACTACCGTAAAGGAATATTAGCTCGAACAGGAGCTGAAGTGTTGAAATCGACAAAACAGATCAGCGAGGGATGTAATGCCATCGAGGAGCCGATTTTGATCATGCATGGGACAGAGGACAAGCTTGCAGATATGAGCGGTAGTGAAATGCTCTATGAGAAAGTGGCGTCGAAAGACAAAACGTTGAAACGGTATGAGGGACTATATCATGAGATACTCAATGAGCCCGAGCAAGACATAGTGAAGGCTGACATCATTCAATGGCTGGATGATCATATCTGATGGCAATTCTCACCATTGATCAAGGGACGACGGGTACAACTGTACTCCTGATTGATAACGATGGGGAGATCCTTGCCAAAGCATACCAGGAGTTCGAACAGATCTATCCCCAAGCAGGCTGGGTTGAGCATGATCCGCTCGAGATCTGGCACACGGTTGAAACGTGTGTCGATGAGATCATGGAAGAACATGATGAGACCATAGCTGCAGTAGGGATAACCAACCAGCGCGAAACAACCCTGATCTGGGATGCCATTACTGGCAAACCGGTTTACAACGCCATTGTCTGGCAGTGTCGGAGAACCAGTGAGATATGCAAGACGCTTGAGCCACTTCGCGAGACCATCAAAGAAAAGACAGGATTACCTCTGGATGCTTACTTCAGTGGAACCAAAGCGCAGTGGATACTTGAGCAGGCGGAGATACCTCCTGACGCCGATCTAAAATTTGGGACGATCGATACCTGGTTGGTGTGGAAACTCACTGGGGGGAAGGTTCATGCAACGGATTACACCAACGCCTCCCGTACCATGATCTACAATATCCATGCTAAATATTGGGACAGAGAATTGTGCCAACTGATGAAGATTCCAGAAGCGCTGCTTCCAGAGGTGAAGCGTTCTGCTGATGATTATGGGATCGTCTCCAGCCTTGAACAACTGAGAAATGTTCCCATCTACAGTGTCATTGGGGATCAGCAGGCATCACTCTATGGCCAGCAGTGCTTTTTACCCGGTGAGATCAAGAACACCTATGGCACTGGCTGCTTCATTGTGATGAATACTGGTGCGGAAGCGGTCCATTCACAGAAAGGGCTGATCACAACCCTGGCTGTCGCTCCTGATGGCTCACCCTGTTACGCCCTGGAAGGTGCGATCTTTATTGCCGGTGCGGCTATCCAGTGGCTGAGAGACGAGTTGGGTCTGATTAAAAGTGCAGCCGAAAGCGAAGCTGCAGCTAGCTCGGAAACAGATAATGGAGGCGTCTACTTCGTACCGGCATTCGTTGGATTAGGTGCCCCACATTGGGATATGGAAGCCCGCGGAATTATTACAGGTCTCACCCGGGGGTCCAACAGGAATCATTTGATCCGAGCCGGTCTGGAATCTATGGCATATCAAACGTATGATGTGATCCAGTCCATGATCGATGAAACAGGGCTGGAGATCACCACGCTTGCTGTGGATGGCGGTGCGACAGAGAATGATTTTCTCATGCAATTCCAGGCGGACATTCTGGATCTGCCTATCGATCGTGCGAGAAGAATTGAAACAACAGCTTTGGGAGCAGCCTATCTGGCTGGTTTGAGAATAGGTATCTGGAAAAGTGAGGATCTAAAGGCTTTTGCCAGGGAGAAGCAACGCTTTAAGCCCGGAATGCCTGCTGCTCAGAGAAAGCAGAATTTATCTGGCTGGGAATCTGCGATCCGAAAGGTACTCCAGGCATGACTTCTACTGGTTCATTTGCTTTTTTATATGCGGGCGAACCCTTTGTTTTCTTTTCACCCCCCCATTGGACTGCCCTTGGTGTATTGATCTCCGCCTACCTGCTCCTCTGGTATTTCAGAGACTGGTTCAAGGATCCTGTTCGCGATAAATGGGCTCGTTGGACGATCGGGAGCGTACTCTTACTTCAGGAATTCAGTCTAAGCGTCTGGCGTATGTATTATGGAGAATGGACCCTTGGAAACGGTCTGCCCTTGCATCTTTGTGGAATGGGTATTGTCCTGGGGGCAGTCTGGATGTTTAAACGGAATTATCTTTTATATGAGTTGGTCTATTTCTGGGGCTTAGGTGGCGCGATCCAGGCTTTGCTTACTCCAAATATTGGCGTCTATGGTTATCCGCATTATCGCTACTTCCAGTTCTTCGTGTCACATGGGGTATTGATATTTGCCAGTCTTTACATGACTTTTGTTTCCGGAATGCGTCCTACTCATAAGTCGATCTGGAAAGTCTTTGGGCTGACCAACGTCTATTTGGTGATCATTGCAGGCTTTAATTGGTTGACGAATGGGAATTATCTCTTCATTTGCTACAAGCCACCAACAGGATCCATCATGGATGCCATGGGTCCCTGGCCCTGGTACATCCTGGCGCTGGAAGTCGTGGCAGTTATCTCTTTCTATATTTATTACCTGCCATTCGCCTTCAGGGATCTTGTGGTCTGGGTGAAGAACAGGCAGTGATCTTTGTGACTAAGGAAGCTGAAGCGTCTTCGCGAGTCCCGATGCAATTGTCATCCTGACCCTGAGTTTGACGAAGGGGAAGGATCTTGATCCTTTGTTCCGAATTGCTCGCGCCGGGTCAAGATTCTTCACTTCATGACCCTTCGTCAGGCTCAGGGTGACATTTCGTTCAGAATGACAGACAAAGAAGTTTTAATCGAGTAGTTCGAAACTTAGATCATTCCAATTGGGATTATTTTCCTCTATCAGTTCAATTTTCTTTGATCTCAGCCATCCTTTCAGTTGTTTTTCCCTAAAGATGGCATCATAAACATCATTGAATTCTTCAAAATGAAGAAGCTGGTCTATGCTATACTTCTTGGTAAAGCCTTTAACCCTTCTTTCCTTATGCTCCTGCATTCTTCTCGCAATATCGTTGGTTATTCCAATATATAGGGTGCGTGAGCGGTTGGTCATTATGTAAACGTAATATGATCGCATAGGCTTTCTTTCCCTTTAGACCCCCTTAATTGTCATCCTGACCCTGAGCTGTCACACTGTCTGCCAGGCCGTAGCTTGAACACCGCCACGGCGGGGGATGAGCGTAGGCTGGAGTGGAGTCCGTCGAAGTGCGTAGGGGAAGGATCTTGATCTATTGCTCCGAAATTGGGGTCAAGATTCTTCATTCCGTTTCACTTCTCTCAGAAGGACAATTATCTACTACGCCTCATATTTTGATCTAAAGCACTGGATCCCTTTTGACTGTCGACGTTCTTCCTCTGTCAATTTGTGAAAGATCTCGGCAAAATTCATTGGTTCAGCTATACGCATCGTGGCCCCTGCAATATGCCACAGGGGAAACGCTGACGGTGTGAGCAGCGCTTCTTTCCAATCGGCCCGATCAACAAGCGGTAAGAGCATGGTTGTCATCCGGCGCCCATTCTTCAATTCATACTTAAGATATACCTGCTCAGCATACATTTTACCTCTCCCTAAGAAAGTACCGTTAAGTTTCGGGTGACAGACACTCTCAAAGTGAACACCTCCCCGGAATACCGCCTTATAGTTGGTCTCCCCATAGGGCAGGAGTACCTCATAGGTTCGACCTCTTACGTCCGGGACCTGGGTTTCATCAACGGCCAGGAATTGTAGCCCATCGCCAACAAAGTTTATTTTGCCTAAATCCTTATGGAGCAGGGAACAAATTGTTGGCAGCACCTTTTTTCCGAGAAATGCTACACTTATCATTTCTTTGCCATGTCCATTCTCTCTTCGCTTGATGAGAAAATTTTCCCAATCGTAGTGAATTGAGTATGGATTGACGGGTAGGATCTGTTCCTTGATTCTCTCCCTGATTGTCGTCAGTGGGGCACCTCGCTGAACATAAAATGTAGTCGTGTGAATTTCAGGCGGATAGAGGATGATCCAGAGCTCAACTTCTGAGGGCAATATCCCACAAATATCGAGAAGTGTATCTATGCGAAGGTGCATGGCTGCATCCCCAGGTGAACGACGGTATATGCAGCGACTCCCTATCGTCCCCCTGGGTTTGATATAAAGGAAGAGCTCTGTCTTATCCTTTAAATAGCTTATGAATAATCGGGCCTTTGTTTTCTCTGATTTAATCATATGTACACCACTCCCATACTTTCTCAAGTATGCCTCTGTTTCATTCTGACTGATGGTTTGGTTGTCTAAAATTAAAAGCATAACCAAAGGATACAATTAATATTTTACTAATTTCTTTATATTATATTAATTATGTCGTTCTCTTTTGACGGCGACCTGACCGGGAGCATCTGTGGCAATGTGATTAATTATCGTTGTACAGTATAGCCGCCCCGAATAGTTTTATCATCATGGGATCATCACACCAACCACGCCTCTACCTGCTGAACAATATTGTCCAGAATTACGCATGGGGTCAGCGGAACGAATCTGCCTTCATTGCCAGACTGCTGAACCTGGAGCCGGAGAATGAAACACCCTATGCAGAACTCTGGATGGGTACCCACCCCAATGGTCCGTCCCAATTGATCGACCCCCAGAATGGAACACAAACCCTTGCCGACTGGATCGCGGAAGACCCGATCAACAGGCTCAGCCTGAATCGATCAGAGCAGTTTTCAGAGAAACTCCCCTATCTGTTCAAGGTGCTCTCTGCCGAGAAGATGCTGAGCATCCAGACCCATCCGGATCGTCAGCAGGCAATTAAGCTTCATGCTACTGATCCGCTTCACTATCCAGATGATAACCACAAACCCGAGATCGCCATTGCCATTGATCATTTGGAAGCCCTGGTTGGATTTATATCAGATCAAGAACTCCAGGCTTTACTGCATAAATATTCTGACCTGAAGGACCTGCTTGGTCTCGAAATCCCAGGGATCCAGCATAGTGTTCTCAAATTGCTGGATATCTGGGGGGACACACCGGAGCGTGTCACCATCTGCATTGAAAAGATCCAGGAATTGATTCAGGCGAATCCTGAACCTAACAAAAACGAACAAATATTCCTGGAGCAGGTTTCCGAGCATGGCACTGCGGATATTGGCATCCTTTTTATTCTGCTCCTTAAATATGAGTACCTGGAGGCAGGTGAAGCACTTTTCCTGGGTCCTGGCATCCCCCACGCTTATCTACGGGGGAACATCATCGAATGCATGGCGAACTCTGATAATGTTGTCCGCCTGGGACTCACTCCGAAATTTTGTGATACAGAAGCCCTGAAGGATGTCCTGAATTTTAATGAGAACCCAGAGATTCGCGTTATCCCTCATAGTGATGGACAAGTGACAGAATACATTACACCGACATCTGAATTCCTTGTAAAATCCCTGGCTCTCGATGAAGCAGACAGATTCACATTTGAGAAGCAGGCCGAGTTAACCCTCTTTCTGGTCCTGCAGGGTGAAGTGAATGTTTTCTGGTCTACTGAGAATAGCTCCTGCTGCGGTATCTATCAGCAGGGAGATTCCTTTGTCGTGCCGGCAAACCTGCCAGAGTATACCATCAAGGCACGGCAGGATTCCCAATTGTATTTTGTAAAATTACCCTAAGCAGATCACGTCGATGTAGCCTCGATCCTGAATTTATCTGACATGATGGAGGGTTTGATACTGGCCCAGCGCAGCATGAGGTTTACAGATTCACCCATATCATCCATTTTTACAGGGTCAAGAAAAGCAGTCACCCGCAGAAAATATTCCTGTTCACCACCAAGATCTTCGGTGGATGCCACCACCAGATTTTGAACTGAGACATAATTGGATCGCGCTTCCTCAATGCTAAAAAAGCGATCCACCTTGGGATTCACCGAATTTACCAGAAAAAAGGTCTCCTGCTCACTGTCATACCGAAGCCCGTTGATCACCTCAGTGGACTGGATCGGGTTTGGGGAATCGGTGGACATGAGATCAAATTTAAAATGCAGGGTTATACTTTTCCCAGAGAGGAGCACATTATCCAGTGATTCGGTAAACGATTCCGTTAGCCGGGTATTGCAGACGATCTGTTTCTTTACGCCAAAATACTGAATATCCAACTGTTCAAACCAGGGGTTGCTGCTTACAACAGTTGACAGGAATAATTGGGTTACAGCGAGAACGGATGCGTTAAAGGTCTGGCTCAGGAATTCAAACATTGAATGAAGGTCCTAAGCGCTGCCCATTAGCAGCCCAACTGCTGTCACCAGAAGTGTCAGGACCATGACCAGCATAATGGAAAATCCATAGCTCAGGAGCAGCAGCAGCATCTTGACCGCAGTTTTCATATAGGTCTGCCCATAATAGTTCCTCAGGGCCAGATACAGATAAATGAGACTGGCAACGATAACGGCCCACATGGTCACCTTGTAATCAAGTATTACCGTCAGAATGAGCAGGCTAAAGATGAACGCGTGCACATGTAGACTGAAAATAAAGTGCTCGATATACATCTTTTTTCTGCGGACATAAAGTGCCTTGAGCAATAAGGCAGCAACGGGTAAAAGCAAGAACATGACCTTGGCAAAATTGTCCTGGAAGCCGGTCATAACATCGTTCTGCTCCAGGTCAAAAGAATCATTCCCTACTGAGAATGTCATGCCTGAACCTGTTGTATCGGCACTCAGGACTTGCCCACTGGCAGCTGGGTCTGGGGCTGAATCCTGTACAGAGGGGTTGATCCTTGACTCTACAGCTTGCTCCAGGGTGGTTTCCAGATCACCGCTCTCAGAGAAACCCCGAATCAGTTCATTGCTCTGTATTTCAGGTATGAGCGATTTTAGTGAAAGCAGGAGAAAGAAAAGGACACTGGCAACCAGGTAAATTCTGACTGGCGGTAGATAGCTGATCCTTCTACCCTTTGTATATTCAGACGTCAGAAAACCAGGACGGGTAAAGAGCATCCGCAAGGAGCGGAGAACGCGTGAATCAATATCGAGTAGCTCTTCAAAGAATTCAGAGAACAGGTCCCTGAAGGTCAATCTGTATTCTTTATTCTTCTGACCACATTCTGGACAGAAATAACTATCAAGTTTTTCACCACAATTCAGGCAGTGAGTATTTGCCGGTAATCTTACTTTTTGTTTCTCTGGCATGCGTGGATAAATTTATATGTAAATCGAAAGTGCGTTAGTCTTTTCTTGCCACTATCAATTAAGGGAAAGGTGCCAATATCAGCCGAGGTATTAACATTCTCAGGTCAGAACCAGATTGGGAATTGCTACGCTCTCTGGAGCTCATGATCTTTGGAGAACATTGGATCAGTCCTGAGAAATATAAAAAAGTGCGGCACTGTGAGAATCTCCTTCTTGTTGCATTCGAGGGAGAGAGACCTGTTGGGTTCAAATTGGGATTTAGAAAAGATGAAAACACGTTTCATTCCTGGTTGGGCGGTGTTCAGGAAGAGTTCAGACGGCAGGGTATTGCCCAGGCACTCTTGGACGAGCAAGAACGAGTGGTACACGGGATGGGCTTGAAAAGGATCACATTCAACACCTATGACAAATTCCCGGAAATGATCGCATTTGGACTGAAGAATGGGTATGAACCGATCGGCTCTGAGGAGACGAACCAGGGGGTCAAACACCACTATCTAAAATTACTTGATCAAGGCTGACGTGACGAGACCTCACAAAACTCACAGATCGAAATGATATAATTCCTGCTTTCGACTGTTTAGCATGTGTATTATCTTGTTTCCTCAGGATTGGGAGAATCACACATGTCAGGATCGCACAGGAAATTGAGAAAAAGTTTCATCACGGTCATTTGTGTAATGCTCATTCCCCTGGTCCTATTTGGGCAATCATCCAATTCTGAGACCGAACAACTTCACAAAAAGATCGACGAACTGAGCAAGATCATCGAACAGCTGAAAGCTGAACGCAGCTTCTCAGGAGATATTGGAAACACCCTGCAAGAACATCAAACAGATTTCACAAAACACGATAGCCTCCAATTGGTCTCCCTTAAGAGAAAGCAGGAAGCATCTCGTGCCAGAATTGACGCCCTGACATTAGAGATCATCCGGCTCAGCAAACAACTGGAAGACCCCAGTAAGCGATATGCCTTGGCGAAACGAATGAAGGAAAAGCAGATCAAGAAATTAAACGTGAGTTCAAATGATCCGAAAGTTGCGAACGTAGTGGTTGATACCATCTCCGCCCAATCTATCGACCTGGCAGCCGTGAAACTTGTCAGAGAAGGCAAATCTCTTGATCAGGCAAGACTCCTCATTATTGATCAGCTCACTGTCAAACAGGTCTTGAATTTCTATAAAAGCCTTAAGCGGGATGACCGATACAAACTCTACGAAATTGCCGACGGCATTGTCGAAAACGATGGAAGCGAAATAACTGACGCCCGACGCTCTGCTATCTATTTTTTCCTTTTTGCAAAATAATGATCAGACTGCTCCTCTATGCTGTTGCCGGCTTTCTTGTATTTAGCTGCAGCACAGCCACGACACATTACTATCGCACAGGGGATCTCCTCCAACGGGAATTTAAAAGCGCCGTACCAGACCGTACTTATCTAAGCGGAGACTATTATCAAATTCGAAAGAATGGCAAAGGCCAGGTCCTCTCTGCCAAACACTTCAGCAGTCATGATAAGATCATAGAAACAAGCAGCTATACCTATGACCGGGATGGCTTTCTGATCAGTCATCATTATATCGAAAACTTCTCGAATGGCTTACCCCGCCTCTCCAGAAAATGGCAATACGATCGTGGTAAGTTGACGGATAAGGAGGAACAGTGGTACTCCCGTTCAAGGACGCTGGAAAAGCGATTTACCGTCCTCTATGATGAATGGCAACGCCCCTATCTTGAATCAACCTGGGGCCTGGGTGATCGCTTCGAAAGTTCTACTGAATTCTATTACGACTACAAAGGCAGGCTTGACAAATCACGGCGTAACTTTTTTTGGGATGATGGAAGCCTTCGAGACTACTGGCTGACCATTTACACGGATCATGACCAGATCATGAGCGAAGAACATTATCTGCCGGATAATTCTCTCACCACCTTTTACCGTTATACCTATCATCCCATAAAAGACTACCGAGAGAAAGAGGAAGTGCTCGACGCCGGTCGAAATATTTTTACCATTCGAACCTTCAATGAACAGGGTTTGATCCTTGTCGAGGAGGAGAAGGATCGAGAAATGCAATTGATCCAAAAGCGCATTTTCGAGTATGATGAGAACTCCAAACCTCTTTATATTCAGCACTATGACAAAAATGGTGCCTTCATTAAAAAAACGAAGTACCAGAACCCCGTTTACCTGAAGCCCAGCAGAACCCCTGGCTTATAGGAGGTCAAATGAAAAGAGTCCTTGTGCCCATGGCCAATGGCTTTGAAGAGATCGAGGCTATTACCATCATCGACATCTTAAGAAGAGCCGGCGCCGAGGTCTGTACCGCAGCTCTGGACAAAAAGAACGTAGAAGGCTCCCACGGTCTGAAGATCATTACGGATGCTGTTCTGGATGACATGCTGACCGAAAACTGGGATATGGTCGTATTGCCTGGGGGTGTGCCTGGCGCTCCCAATCTCATGGCAGACGAGCGTATCATCACCCTGCTGAAAAAACAAGCGGAGGATAATAAAACATCTGCTGCCATCTGTGCTGCGCCAGCAGTTCTGGAAAAAGCTGGACTTACCAAAGACCAACATGTCACTTCCCATCCCGAGTGGGCAGACCGAATGACCACGGCTATTCATACAGGCGCCCGCGTCGAGACGGCCAGTCAGATCGTGACCGGTCAGGCAGCGGGTAGCGCCATGGAGTTTGCATTCAAGTTGGTTGAGGTGCTATTCGGACCGGAAAAGGTTGCAGAAGTAAATACCGGTGTACTGGCTCGCCTTTAATTTATTTTGAGTGGTCTGCTTTCAGCCACCAGGTCAAAGTGGCCAACACGCCCAGAACAGAAGCCACTATCACACTGAAATAACTGACAAACCCCAGAGGCTCTGAACGGGGTCCAGCCATTTCTGTTAGCAGGGCTGGTACAGCCCAGGGAACCCACTCACCCCAGCCAAGAACGGCTAAGATCTGTGCCATGGCCAAAGTAAAGAAGGCCCATCCCATCGGGGGTAGATAACCCCTGCCAAAACAGGCAAAAAAGCCCACCCAACTCATGAGAGATGTGGTGAGCATGGATGCGATTAACAGCTCTAACAGGGACTGCCACATCAAACCAAGCGACCAGCCCGGCATGCCGACTGGCCAGGCACTCAGCAGGGCAAGTAGAAACACATAGAGGGTGGTTAAGAATGCCCAGATCAGAACAATTGTGAATTTGGCAAAAACAATATCCGTACGCTTCACAGGAATGGCCAATAGGTCCTTATTGGTCCCGTTGAAGAATTCCTGACCGAACACCCAGGAAGTGAATATGGCAAAGAGGATCAGCCCGGCAACTGAGATACCCATATTCAGCATACCGAACATGGTCGGCCAATCCGCCGTGCCCGCTAGCAATTGCGCCTTCATACTGATCAAACCCATATCACGGGCTGCTTCCGGATCTTTCATGATGACCATGAATAAGGCACAGACCAGGGGAAGGATACTGAATCCAATTCCAAGCAGGATCCAGAGCTTGGAACGTAGCGTCTTTAAAATTTCATTTTGGAGCGCCAGGACATATCCACTCATGCAAGGACTCCTGTCAGACTGAGAAAGTGAGATTCCAGGTCTTCCTGTTCAATATTGAGTTTGGATGGTGGATTTCCCGAATTCACCAGGTAAGTGGCTACCTTCTCCGGGTTGCCAATGGCAATCTCATCCAAGACATGCAGTGCACCTTCCACTTCCGCTACAGTATAACCCTCTGTTTCAAGTACCAGTTTTGCCTTCACAGGATCCTGAACCTGAATGACAAGCCGGGTTGATCTCAAGTTATTGATGGTTTCTGCATCATATTCTTCGATCATTTTCCCTTCGTGGATGATACCGATACGATCTGCCAGGCGACTGACCTCCGTAAGAATATGGCTGGACATGAACACGGTCATCCCCTCACCAGATGCAAGCTGGCGAAGCAATCGCCTGATCTCAACGACCCCGGCCGGGTCCAGACCGTTGGTGGGTTCATCCAGTAATAACAGTTCTGGCTTGTGGAGGAGGGCTTTCGCCAGGCCGAGACGTTGTGAATTTCCAGTGGAAAGCACGCCGGCTTTTCGGTGGACATAAGCATTCAGTTTCAATTGATCGATCACATCATCAATCCGACTTCGATCCACACCATGATGGTGGCGAGAAGCAATGAGCAGGTTTTCGTAAACACTGAGTTGAGGGTAGGCTGTGGGGGCTTCCACCATATGTCCGACTCGCGCCCAGGGTCCCTGACCATGGGGGCCCAACTGTTGACCCAGAACATGGATGTCGCCAGCGGTCGGTTTTACCATACCCAGAAGGGCACGGATCGTGGTGGTCTTGCCGGCTCCATTCAAGCCCAGAAAGCCATAGATCTCACCGGTTTCCACATGCAGATCGATCCCATTAACGGCGACGACACCAGGATATTCCTTCGTCAGGCCAGATGTCTGGATGGCTTGCATGAGACTACCTCTTCAATTCCCCGATTTCAAACTGTCAAACCATGTCAGCGCCAGATAGTAAGCAGGGAAAGCGCCTGTCCCATGATTTGCTCCCGGGAGCGGAATCAGTTCCACATCCCGGGCTCCATTACTTGTGAGGGAATCAAATACGGTCAATGAGTTTTGAAAATAAACCGTGCTGTCACTTGTTCCGTGATAGAGCTTGACCGGAGCGATCGGACCCCAGTCCAGAAGTGAATTTTCCACCAAAGCATTTTTAATATCAACTTCTCCAGCAGCAAAAAAATCGGTCAGAAACTGCTCCGCAAAAAGGGAGCGAATGCTGGTGGTGAGAGAGTCGTTAATATCATCACCTGCATAATCCCCGTTCAGTAGGAGCGGAATCCTACTGGCATAGGGCTCGCGGAAGATGTCATCGATCCGATCCCAGCCATACACATCATTATAGGCTGTAACGATGTAAGCCATATATGCAGGATTGCTATACGCCTGTCTGTTGAGAATATTTCGGGTTGTTGCTAACAGGTCATAGGGACCAGCCATAGGAGCAACGGCGGTAAGTTGGAATTCTTCAGAATAATCCTTTTCAATCGCACGATGGGCAGCCATGGTTGCAAACCCACCTTCAGAGTACCCGGCCATAAACAGTTTGTCACTCAGGATCAGCCCTTCCTGACAGGCATAGATCCGGGCTGCTCGCAAGGCGTCGATAACGGCATTGGCAGAGAGCTCTGCGTGCAGATAGGGATGAATTCCTTCCGATGATCCCAAACCGAGATAATCCGGTTCAAATACCATGTAACCCGCCATGGCAGATATCAAGCCATCAAATGCGTAGAGGGGATTGGCAGAACCGACCTGGTCTCTTTTGAACTCAGTCCCATGCTGGACACTGAGCAGCGCAAGCGTATCGATCCCTGTGGGGACAAAAAGAACTCCTGACGCCGACACAAGTTCACCATGCTTGTCCCGACTCTTATACACGATCCGAATTGCGTCAACAGCGAATTCTGGTGCCAAGCCGGGGGGTGCGCCGAACAGGCGCAAGTAGGTCTGTACTTGCTCCGGGTCATATGAGCCAAATGCCTCACTTGAGATGATCCCACCGGCCACACCTACGGGATTGCAAGGGTCTGACTCAGCGCCATCATCATTGGCGTCACAGGAAATTATCCAGAGGCTGCCAATCGTCAGCATTATCAATAATGTGTATCTCAGGTAATTATTTGTCATATTAGAATTGACTCATCATTACGAGTTCATCATATCGTTCTTCAATATCATCGGTTTCAAGATAGGTCATAGCGTCCACAGAAAAGTCCTCCACACAGAAGCTGGCTAAAATGGTGCCGTAGATAACACCCAGCTTCATATTATCAAAGGATCGATTCCCTGACTGGTCCAGGTAACCTGCCAATCCTCCCACGAAACTATCCCCTGCACCGGTGGGATCAATGACCGTGTCCAGGATCAATCCAGGAAGTGAGAATAGATTGTCCTGCTGAAAAAGCAGGGCACCATGTTGACCTTTTTTTATCACGATCCACTCCGGACCCATCTCCATTAATTTTGAAGCTGCCTGCCGGTAATTTCTTTTTCCGGTCAACATCAATGATTCTTCATCATTGATCACCAGCATGTCGCTTTGTTTCAAGACCTCGTCTAATTCTTCCCTGGCGGTATTGATCCAGAGATTCATGGTATCCAATATCACGAAAGGATTACCATTCAGCTGGCTCAGCACCTGAAGTTGTAGTGCTGGATGGATATTTGCCAGGAGTACAGTTGCAGCGTCCTTGTGTGTTTCTGGAAGGGTCGGCTCAAAATTCTCAAAGACATTGAGATGGGTGAAGAGCGTTGTCCTGATATCAAAATCCTCTGAATATCTACCCCCCCAGCGAAAGGTTTTGCCCTCCTCGATTTTCATACCCTCCAGATTGATGTGATGGTCTTTGAAAAGTGTGCTGACGGAGTCTGGAAAATCATCGCCAACGACCCCTACAATGTGAGGATGAGTAAAGTAACTGGCCGCCAGTGCACAATAGGTCGTCGAGCCGCCAGGAACCTCTGTTGCCGATCCAGTTTGAGTCTCAATTGTATCCAGTGCCAGCGAACCAACAACAAGTAGAGCCATTTTGTGCCTTTAATGAGAATGAGTTCGAGAATGCATAACTGCGTAAGTTAAGTGATAAGCCATACATGAAACACAGATATATTTATTGGTCATTTGATAAAATCTCCCTTAACGTCGGCTCTGCTCGACATATAGCCGGTTAGCGCTCTCCATCTTGAATAATCCATGATTTTCACTATCTTAATTGTAGAATTGCTCAATTATGAATGGTTGGGGGGGGTGTTTATGAAAGTGGCAACAGTCATTGGAGTACTGATTCCGTTATTGATATTCGGTCAGAATCCTTTCCCTCCTCCGGAGAATTTCACACTTGAGTGGTATTACCAAATGGGTAATTATTTCAACCTGAGTTGGGATTCACCTGACATCTCGAATACAAATGCAACGCTTTCAGGATATCATATCTACAGAAATCTGGTTATCCTCGACACCCTACCTTCCGATTCAATTTTCTATCAGGATATCCAATCACCCCCGTTGGATGGTGAAACAGACTGGAAGGTATACTATTTCTTAACTGCCATTTATACCAACCCAACAGGCGAATCAGTGACGACTGATACACTTAAACACGTTGCATCCACAATCGCTACTGACGACAACTTCCAGGCCATACCACTTTCCTATTCCGTGTTTCAGTCGTACCCCAACCCCTTCAATCCGAGCACCACCATTAGCTATGACCTGCCAGAACACTCACATGTCAATTTGACCATCTACAATGTGCTGGGTCGAGCGGTTGTGATGCTGCAGGAGGAGGAACGACCTGCTGGGCATTACGAAGCACAGTGGTATGGAACCGATGCATTGGGCAACCAGGTCAGCACTGGTGTCTACTTCGCACGACTCCAAGCTGGTGCTCTTCAGACTAACGGGGTGCAGTTCAGTGAGACAATTAAGCTGGTTTATGTGAAGTAGGTGCTCAACCTATAGCTGGTTAACACTCTCCGCCTTGAGAAAAATAGTGATTGTATCTATATACAATACAATTGTATCTTTGTAGCACACATTAATGACAGCACTCACAGAAATATTATCCTCAAAGACCAGGGCAGAGTTCTTCAGGCTCTTCTTCGGATTGCATGACGAGGAGCTACACCTGCGCAGAATTGAACGAGAATCTGGATTCACCATCGGCCCCATTCGCCAGGAAGCAGGGAAGCTGGCCAGCCTTGGCCTTCTCCATAAACGCACCGATGGTAACCGTACCTATTATCGAGCCAATAAGGATCATCCACTTTATCCAGATATTCATGCCCTGACTGTCAAAACAACCGGTCTATCAGACCTTCTGGTCAAAGCATTTGAAGGTGCACCAATTCATATGGCTTTCGTCTATGGGTCTGCTGCAAAGGGAAATCTGGAACCAGACAGCGATATTGATCTATTTGTGATCGGCGATATCGGGCTGCGAGAATTAAGCAAGCGACTTGCCCCGGTAAGTGATAAGCTTGGCAGAGAAGTAAATATTTACACCATCACTCAATCAACGCTCCAGGAAAAGATCAGAGCAAACAACCATTTTATTCAATCGGTCCTGAATTCACCTACCCTGATGATCATAGGCGATCAAGATGAGCTTACAGACCTGGTTAGATAACGGCTGGCTTCGGCCTCATACTACCAACCAAGAAGAGATCGCTGATCTCCTGGGAATCGTATTCAGGGACCTGGAGGATGCAAATCACACCGACCTGTCCAGTGACTGGAAATTTGGCATTGCCTATAACGCCGCCCTTAAACTTTGCACCTGTCTTCTCTACGCAGAGGGGTTTAGACCCGAGAGAAATCTTGCCCATTTTCGAACCTTGCAAAGTCTCCCACTTATCCTTGGGGATGACAGGGCAGATGACACTGCCTATTTAGATGCCTGCCGCATGAAAAGAAATACACTGGAATATGACATGGCTGGCGTCACCACAGATGCTGATGCTGCAGAGCTGCTGGCTTTTGCTCTTGATTTCAGAGATGATGTGATCAATTGGCTACAATCAAACCACCCTGATCTCCTTCTATCGGAATAGGCATAATACGAAGCCACCAGCATTTGTCTGTGTTTCATCTGTAGTGTTTGAATTAAAGGTTGAGCCTACCCGTTTCATAACTAGATTTCTCTCATGAAAATATTTACACCGATACTCCTCGTCCTTATGATCCTGCCTGCGTTTGCACAGGACTATGATTCGCTTCAACAGAAACTGACCGATGCCCAAAAGGAAGATGCCATCTATCTTGAAAAGAATCTGATGGCCACGTGCTGTTTTGGTGGACCCCTTTATATGCATGGCAAAAACCAGAAAACGGAAGATGCCAAGCTCACCATACGGACACTGCTTATTGAAGGCAAGACCCGGGATGAGATCCTGGATCACTTCCGGAACTCTATCGATTCCAGAACTGGTCAGCCTTACGGCAATCGAATTCTGGCCTCACCCAAGGCCAGTGAAACCGTAGGCATGGTTTCCTACTGGATGGTTGTACTGTTCTTCCTGGTCGGACTTTTCCTTCTGGGCCTGGCGATCAAAAAGCTTAGTTCCCGAAGTGGGAAACAGGCAGCTGGTGAGGAAATACCAGCAGAAACGATCCAGCAGGTCGAGGACGAGCTCTCCGAGCGGGACTAAAGTCTTTTACCCCCGAAAATTTATTTACTTGTCTTCCTGAGCGAATCCCGCTTTTAGCGGGAGAGTCGAAGGATCTCAGCTAGAGGCATGTTGGCATATTGAATGAGAAATTGCCAATTGACCACATTCTGACATCACTCGCCTACGCCTTATCGCAATTGCGGAGCAGGCGGCGATCTCTGAATGATTGCTAATTGGCGATGGGAGGGAAATTGCCACGCCTTGCAGGCTCGCAAAGACGTAGGGGTATTGTGGAATTAAGGCCTTAAGATTTTTCAGTCAGAGCGTCGATCTTATCCCGGATACGTGCGGCCTTCTCGTAATCTTCTTCCAGGACAGCATCACGCAGATCCTTTTCCAGATCAAAACGCATTTCTGCCTGTCTGGTAATGGCATGCACATTTTCATGGAAAGTAGAACCGTGCTTATTGCTTTTTTCTTCAACGCCAGGCGTTGCCACGGCTGACCGCTTGAAGAGCCTGTCCTCAACCATGATGGGCACCCCTCGGCGGAGTGCAAGTGCAATGGCATCACTGGGTCGTGCATCGACCTGCTCTATCATATTTGCCGTCTGGACATGGAGCCGTGCATAGTAGGTGCCCTCTTGCAGGTCAGAGATGCTCACCTGGACCAGTCCCTCACTGAACACCTGAATGACCGTATCAAGGAGATCGTGGGTCATGGGACGGTTGAGGGTGATCTCTTCCATGGCAAGCGCTATGGATTGTGCTTCATATTGCCCAACCACAATGGGCAGGCTTTTCGATTCATCATCCGATGCTTGCAGAAACAGAGTATACCCCGGCATATCTGCCTTGGCATAAAAGAGGATATTCTTAACATTCACTTCGACCATTTTATCTCCGACCAAAACATACGTCGGGTGCAGGGTGGAAGTCAATTATTACTATTTGCGTAAGGAGGTCTAGTTTTTTCGTTTTAAAATACGATCTGCCAGGGCGATCAGCATATCACTGGATGTTAAGTGTGTCTGCTGCAATATATCGTCTGCTTCCTGTATCCATTTCTGTACAAGGGCTTCAGCTCTGCCTATCGTTCCGTGCTCGCGCATCCACTCATGCACCTGCGCCCTTGCTTCAACTGACAGCTCTGTAGACAATTGTATTTTCTGCCAGTGATCCAGTTCACTTGTGGATAAATTCTTTCTGAGGTCCAACCATATCCAGGTCTTCTTCTCATTGAGGACATCACTTCCCAGGCTTTTACCCATGGTGTCTGCTGAAGATGTGAGTTCCAGCAGGTCATCCTGCATCTGAAATGCCCTGCCCAGCAGTAATCCAAAACGTGAAAGCGCCCGGATCTGCTCCTGGCTACCACCTCCTGCGATACCGCCCATATGGCAGGCCAATTTTAACAGTGCACCCGTTTTGAGGTCGATCATCATTTCGTAAGCTTCAGGCTCGACAGTCTCACTTTGCTCAAACTGCATGTCCCAGCCCTGGCCATAACAGACTTCCATGGCACCTGATGTAAAAGCCTGGAACAGCTCTGGGAATGCGTCTGATTTACTGCGACCGAGTAGCTGATAGACATAAAGCAAAAGGGTGTCTCCAGCCAGTAGTGCTCGCTCATCATCAAATTGCTTATGCACAGTAGGCTGACCGCGACGCAGATCATCCCCATCCATGATATCATCATGGACCAGCGTGAACGTATGGAAGATCTCCAGAGCGGCGGCTGTCTCTACGCTATCCTCCCAGTTGCCACCCACTGCTTCAACAGCGGCCAGGAAGAGCATTGGGCGCAGCATCTTACCCTCAGCTTGCAATGCATATCGCATGGGTTCAGACAAATAGGCAGGTGCTTCTGCAAACTCTGCGGACAGCAGGTGAGCACGGACCGCTGTTCTCCATTGGTCCAATCTTTCAGGTATTTGTTCGTCCATCAGCTCTGGCCCTTCTCGCTCTGCTGACGTGTAGCAGGCTTCATTCTGTCCAAAATAGTCCTATTCCCGACCAACTCAGAGATATTCTTTATGCCAGTACCGAACATGGCAATTTTCAAGGTCTGCTGCCAGGTCTCCAGCAAGGTCAGGGTACCGTGGAGATCTCCAGCCCCTGCCGGCTTTAAAACCGCGCCAGCTATGCCGCCCAACTGTGCGCCCAAGGCGAGTGCTTTGGCCAGATCCAGCGGGCGCTTTAATCCCCCACTGGCAATTACGAACAGATCCGTATCAAGGTTTTCCAGCACGTCAACCGTTGGCAGGCCCCAATCCTCAAACGCTTTAGCGGTATGCTTCATAAGCAGTTGACCATCAGGCAGACGTGCCCCTTCAATGGAGATCCAGTTACTACCCCCGGCACCAGCAATATCTACGTATTGGACACCAATATCAGCCAGGCGATCTATCACCTGAGGTGAAAGCCCCTGCCCCACCTCTTTTACAATGATGGGCAGGGGGAAATTCTGAACCCAGGTTTCAATGGCTTTTAATCCCCCGCTGAAGTCCGTATCACCATTCAACTGGAAGGCTTCCTGGAGCGGATTCAAATGAATGATCAAGCCATCTGCCTGCAGGTCTTCACAAAAATTAATAGTATTCAGAAGATATTGTCCAGAGATGACCTGTCCAATACCGAGATTGGCCAATATGATCGCATCAGGTGCCATTTCCCTGGCGATGAGAAAACTGGAACGCGTCGAATCATCCTCCAGCGCTGGTCGTATGCTACCCAATCCCAGGGCACACCCCATGTGTTCAGCAGCTTCGGCCAGAAGTGAATTAAAGGATCGTGCTTCGTCCGTTCCACCTGTCATGGAACTGATGAGTAGTGGAAAGCGCAGCGTTTTATTAAGAAAGGTAGTGGATGTATCTACATCCTTGAGGTCAAGCTCAGGGAGGGCATTATGGATGAAGCGCCAGTTCTCAAACCCAGCCGAGATATTGAAACCCAGGCTGTCATCCTGCGCCAGTTTCAGATGGTCTTTTTTGCGCTGACTAATGTCCTTCGTCAAGCCGGACCTCGCCGAACTCCCCGATCTTCTGCATGACCAGCTCCTGGATCTCTTCCATGCGTTCCTGGGTCTTCGCCTCAAAGCGGACCACCAGAACCGGTTGAGTGTTTGAGGCTCGGACCAGCCCCCAACCATCACCGAAACGGATACGAACACCGTCCACGTCAATGCAGTCGTAATTTGCTTTAAAATAATCTGCTGCATTTTTGGCGATCTCGAATTTCTCAGCATCAGAATTACAGGTTAAGCGAATCTCAGGAGTCGAATGATATTTTGGCAGCTCATCTATCTGCTCAGACAGCGGACGCTCCGATTTGGAAAGCAATTCCAGCATCCTGCCACCATTGTAGATAGCGTCATCATAACCGTAATATTTGTCGGCAAAGAAAAGATGGCCGCTCATTTCGCCTGAAAATGGAGATCCTAATTTCTTCATATGGGACTTGATGTGGGAGTGACCCGTTTTGTACATGACCGGGGTTCCACCGAATTCGATGATCTTCTCTTCCAAAGCCTGAGAACATTTTACATCAAAAATGATCTTATCATCCTTGGATTTGATCACGTCCTGGGCGAACAGGATCATTTGATAGTCTGCCCAAACAACATTTCCTTTTTCATCAATCACACCTAGACGATCAGCATCTCCATCAAAGGCCAGGCCGACGTCATAACCACCTTTCTTTACCTCGTTTTGGATATCAATGAGGTTGGCAGGGACCGTTGGATCTGGATGGTGATTGGGGAAAGTACCGTCAACATCGCAATAAAGTGGTGTGACCTCACATCCCATGCGCTCATAAGCTTCGACAGCACAAAGGGCTGCGGCAGCATTCCCGGCATCAATAACGATACGCATGGGGCGCTGTAGATCAATACCCTTCACCACAGCATCCACATATTCGGGGAGCAGGTCGTATTCTGACGCCGTTCCCTCGCCTTTTTCAAAATCATCAGATTTGATCAGCGTCAACATGTCCTGAATATCCTGACCAAAGAAGGCCAGCTGGTCAAAGGTCAATTTGAATCCATTGAATTCAGGTGGATTGTGGGACCCTGTGATCTGGCAGGCACCATCGACATCATCAAAATGAAAGACGCTGAAATAATTTCCCGGGGTAGGCAGAATGCCAATATCCATGACATCGATCCCAGTGGAGAGTGCCCCCTTTTTAAAGAACTCCTTCAACTGTGGTGTTGTGAGTCGAACATCACCTGACAGGGTGATCTTTTTGCCGCCTCTGCGCTTCACGATGGTGGCAAATGCCCTACCCAGGGCAACCACGACTTCCTCCTGGAAATCAACAGCTACCTCACCACGAATGTCATACTCTCTAAAAATGAAATCGTTAATTTGCATTAAATCTTCTCCATATTTTATTAACCACAGAGATCGTTAAGTGCTCTGTGGTTAGCATTAATCTTTGTTTTTTTCTAATGCTTCTACCGCATCCCTTACGCTGCCATCGAAGCGATCCAGATACATGCGGCAATCATCGACGGGTGCATTGGTCTTCTGCATGACCAGAGCCACTTTAACATATTTACCTGCTTTGATCAGCAGATCTGTAGCCTCTTCGTAAGTGCAACCACTGATGGTCGAAATGATCCGCCGGGCCCGGTCTTCCAGCTTGATATTGGTGGCTTTCAGATCCACCATCAGGTTTTCATATACCTTGCCGCGCTTGATCATGGCCGTGGTCGTGATCATGTTCAGGACCATTTTTGTTGCAGTCCCTGATTTCATACGGGTTGATCCTGTTACCACCTCTGGGCCAACAGGAACTGAGATCAATACATCCACATCAATATCGATATGGAGTCGATCAGCGCAGGTAAAGAAAACCGTTTTTGCTCCAATTTCCCGAGCGCGATTCAGCGATCCGAGCACAAAGGGTGTTACGCCGCTGGTGGCAATGCCCATGACCACGTCCTGATCGTTCACACCGATCTCATCCATAAGTTTTTGACCATCTTCAGGGAAATCTTCCGCTCCTTCAACTGCTGTCCGCAAGGCTGTGTCACCGCCAGCGATGTAGCCCTGTACCCGCTCTGGGCTGGCATTATAGGTTGGCGGTATTTCAGAAGCGTCCAAGATCCCCAATCTGCCACTGGTCCCGGCACCGACATAGATCAGGCGACCTTCCTTGTGGAAAGCTTGGTCCACAAGCTGAGTTGCAGCCTCAATATCATCCATTTGCCTGGCTACTTCACCAGCAATGATCTGGTCTTCCCGATTAATGATCTCCAATATCTCCCTGATCGAGGAAGAATCCAGATGCATGCTATTCGGATTACGTTGCTCCGTCAGCAATTTTCCCAATTTTGAATTCATTGAAATTCCCAGTTCCCCACTACTTAAATTTTTATCATATAAAAGGTCGTTCTAAACTCTGATATTTTCGACAACACGCTCGTAATAACATGAAAAGAAGCTATGAATGCAAATGATATCATTCAGAATTTAAGGATAAAGAACGCCCCTATTCATTGAGTGCTGGCTATCCTTCTAGGTTGAAACCGTTTATATTTGTTGTATGTTGGACGAAGAAATGATCACTGATAACTATTGCCCCCCTGATCCACGATGATCGAACTTATCCTTGCGATCATCGGGTTGGTCCTCAGCTTTCTGTTCGCAGGTGCTGAGATCGCGTTGCTTTCCTCAAACAGGTTACAGTTGGAGGTCTGGCAAAGGCGTGCTGTGAGAGGGTCCAAGGCTGCTCTGCGGGCCAATCAAGACCCCGAGCAGTTTCTGACCGCCACCCTGGTTGGAAATAATATTGCCAATATCCTGACCACTTCATTTGCAACGGTGATGTTGATTCAAGTCATCAGTAATGAAATATGGGTCCTGCTCATTATTTCTACCAGTGTTCTCATTTTCGGCGAGATCATTCCAAAATCATTATTCCGGGAATTTCCGAATGCCTCCATGCTCTTTTTCGGTCGCTTCATCCGCGTGGCAGAGATTCTCTTCTTTCCTCTGACGCTCATCCTGAATTTTTACCGAAAATATGTCCTGCACAGTGGGGAAGTTGAAAGTCAGACCAATCTGGACACGGAAGAGCTGCATCTGCTCTTCAATGAGCCAAATGAGGACAGCGGGGTTGATGTACATGAACGCCAGACCATCGCCCGCATTTTCACCTTTAAGGATACCTCGATCAGCGAAGTCATGACTCCCCGACCTGATGTAACAGCCGTGTCATTGGACAGCACCATAGAAGAGGTCGAAGCTGCCTTTCTGGAATCAGGGTTCTCCAAATTACCTGTTTACCAGGAAACTATAGATGACATCAAGGGCATTGTTTTTCTCCACGATATCTTCAGAGGGGCTGACGCCTTATCAGAGGTGCTCCGAGAAGCCTATTTCGTTCCTGAAACGAAATCAACCGATGAACTGCTTCAGGAAATGAAGATAAAGAGCCTTTCGATCGCAATCGTTATCGACGAATATGGTGGAACTGCCGGGCTGGTTACCATTGAGGATATTTCCGAAGAGTTATTCGGAGAGTTCACAGATGCCTTCGACGAGGAGGATTCACCTGTACAAGGTCTGGAAAACGGCTGGCTGGTTAAGGGAAACGCCGAGATCGATCATTTGAACGACGATTTCGCGTTCGCCATACCGGAGGGGGATTACGAAACCCTGGCTGGTTTTCTGATCGACAACATGGGGCGCATTCCTCAAAAAAATGAACAATATTTGACCGAGACCCATCGGTTTGTTATCTCAACAGCAACAGCAACTCGGGTTGAAACCATTTTCATCCAAGAACGCTAAATAAGGAATTGCTTTGAGGGTCATCACACTGATCGATCGCTACCTGGTTCGTTCATTCTTTTCAATCATGGGTACCACCGTGCTCGGGCTTGTTGGCGTATTCGCTATCGCTGATTTTGTAGAAAAGATCGATAATTTTGTGGATGCCGGGGCTGGTGGAAAGATCATACTGATCTATTACTATTACAGTATCCCCTATTTCATAGATATGGCACTTCCCATGAGTATGCTACTGGCAACCGTCTTCTCACTGGGCAGGATGAATAAGCACTATGAGATCGCAGCCATGCGCGCCTCTGGCATCAGTCTTTTAAGGATCAGCCGTTCGCTCATCATTCTGGGTGTTTTATTCACCCTATTCCAGTTTGTTTTTCAAAACCTGGTTGTCATGCCCTTCAATCACAAGCATAAAGAAATAACCAGAAACGTCATCAAACCCAAAAGTGGTCCGAGACGATTGAAAGAAGTGGTTCGACAAGATCTCAATGGGAATATCATCCTCATTAAAAGTTTCGATGTAAGAAAGTCCATTGGAAAGGACGTATCCATCCTGGCCTATCGAGATTCAGGGATCACGCAGCGCTGGGATTATGCCAGTATCACCTGGATCGACTCAAGCAGTAGCTGGTCACGCAGCCCTGGCTTGAAGCGAGAATTCGATGCTGAGGGTAAACTGCTATTCCAACGAATAGATAGTTCAGATGATCTGCCGCTTACGATCACGCCAGTGGATATCAAGAAGGAACAGATCCGGCCAAACGAGATGAATATTTTCCAATTGAAGGAGTTCATCGAGAAGAAGAAGATCCTGGGCGTTAATCCGCACCGCTGGATCGTTGATTATCATTTCAAGATCGCATTTGTGATGACCGGTTTTATCGTTATCCTGATGGGAATCAGTTTTGCGCTTCAGGGAACCCGCGAAAATCTGGCACTTGGGGTTGGTAAGAGCGTGGTTGCACTGTTCGGATATTACATCCTTCTCATCGGCGGGCAAAAGATCGCTTACAACAGCACCATGCATCCAGCCATTGCCGTCTGGTTCGGAGATGTATTTATGTTAGTCCTGGGAATCTATCTCTTCAGGCAGACATCGAAGAAGTAGTTCCGACTATTTAACTGCTTACTCTTCGGTGGCAGCCTTTGGTCTCGTACTGCACCCAAATACGGAATAGAGTGGGCAAAAATTCATAAACCCGGTCAGTAGAGGGACAAATCCCAACAGAGCCCAGTACCGGGCGTTACCGTCCAAAACAAAGAAAAGGCTGAACAGAATTAGCGCCAATACCAAACGGATGATCTTATCCAGTGACCCAACATTTTTCTTCATATTTACTCCCATGTATTATCTGTTAATTCAATCGTTATAAGAAATTATTTTTTAAACTTAAAATTCACACCAAGCTCAATCCCCTCAGCACCGGTGAACGACATACCGCCCAGAAATTTTAACGCAATGTCTGCATCAAACCAGAGGAGATGCCCCCCAATACCAATGGATGCCTCTCGTCCATAAAAACCGCCAAAGGCAATTCCGGATCGAATGGGTATCATCTTGAACCGGATCCATTCAGCGGCAAGCGCCAATCTCCATTTCCGATCGGCAAAATAGTAATCATCCAAACCAGCAGATAGATCCGCCATAACAACAAAATCTTCCTCATATTTATAACTGGCACCGATGCGAAGGATGGCCGGATAATTCATCTGGATACCATCGGGTACGGGCACCGGTTTTTCTTCTACCTGGAAGAGACTATCCGTATTGGAGAGCGCCCCTGTCACATTCACCTCATCCATCTCCATAAAATACATGGTGCTCTGTGAAAAAATTGAACTGTCCTCAGGGATCTGGAACATGCGGCGAACCGGGACCATTGATTCAAGGAGGGCTATATTCTTGGCGATAAAATTCTGGTCATTCCCCCAGTTGATAAAGCCAATGATGTTATTGATCGCCACACCATATTGAAGATTTCCGATCCGCTCTGAAGTAACACCAATATCAACGGCTAAACCGTTTCCACCAATGGCGCTGGTATATCGATAAAAACCGTCAGAGGCAAGACCGGTGGCCTTAGTACTAAAACTGCCACCAGAAGAATCAACGCCGGCAAAACCGAGCCCCATGAGATATTTGACAGTAGCTCCCAGATGAAATCCCTCAAAAGGAATTGCGAATGAAAACCCCATATTTGTTACAAGTAGCAGATCCTGTTTAATGCTGAGATCAAGGGATTTTCCTACTGCGTTCCCTTCCAGCACCATTTCGAAAAGGCCCTTGGGTAATGAGTTGTTCTGAAAATATTCGATGCTCGAACTAAAAGCATAGTTACCATAGGAAATATTTAAGAGGGGTAAGGGTACTGTCATACCCAAGCCGACAGCAAATCCGTCTTCAGGGATCTGCCCCAGGAGATATTCCTTGTGGGTCTTATCCTGTCCTGGCATCTGCTCTTCCAGATCAATGGGGTCCCCATTTCTGTCGCCGGTGAAATATTGATTGAACAAGGCCAATGACATGAAGTTGTTGTAGGCGGTAAGCTTAAAGTCGAAGATGTCAGCGCTAAAGCTCACTTCGTCTGTAAAACCCAGATTGGCCGGATTATACCCGACTGCTGATATGCCTCTGGAGGTAACCGTATATGCATTACACAGGCCCAAGCCTCGCGCATCGATGTGAACCTGAGCCCATGATGTGCTAAACAGGATCAATGACAAGACAATATGAACTAGGGGTCTTCTCATTCCGTCGAGTCCTCTTCCGCTCCAGCAAATAAAGGCTCGGAATTCAGGAGGAACTCCATGTACGCCGTCACATCAATTCCGGCTGTAAATGAAAAGAGTGCAGGGTTGGGGGTCTCATCCAAAATGAATTTAGTGGCAATGAAATGATCCTTCGGTTCAATGAGCCAACCCAACTCACCGTATCTGGATACATCCAGCATCAGCCATAATTCTTTGTTATTGGGACTAAGTGTCAAATGATAGAGACTATCTGCAACAGTGGGTGCATTCAGGTTAGACCGGGTCAGGGCATCCGGCACATCGATATATGCTGTGTCGGATCGAGCCAGCATGATCGTATCCAGCAGGGCATATTGTTTGTGCTTCAGAGTCCCATAGGTTGAATCACCGATCTCATCATTCAGATTAAAATCTGCAGAGTAGGCATAGCGACCATATCCTTCATTTCCAGTGAGTACCAGTCCGGAGTTTGGATCTGGCGTTCCAGCGGGAATCTCCAATTTCAGTGTTTTCACCATGGGATGCATGATCAGGGTATCAAGATCCAGATCGACCGTATCTGCAGTACCGTCCAGGTCCAGATCCGCTGAGACAAGCATCTTGTTCTCAAGGCTGCTGTAGAACGGAAAGTAGGGCAGGTCTGAGACCAAGATCTCGAGTCCGAAACCAATACCAATGTCATTATAGATCTCAGTGTTGATGGCGGAACTGATGAGCATATCCGATTCATCAGGAATCCCATTATCGCCCACCAGCTGCTGGATCGTCCCTTCATCCAGTGAATCAAAGACGGTAAAACTGGAATTCATAAACTCAACACCACCAGAGGCGACACTGAGCAGAAAGGGGATCTCAAAACGCCATTTGCCCTGTATCTCCGCACCTGCGGAAATAGAACTTAATCCATCGGGCGAGATCTGTGCGTCACCACCAACGGAGACCAAGGAGGGCATCATAGCCATAAGATCTACGATGTTGTCCTGATTGTCAAAGTGCTGAACGGTTGTTGTAACACTATCCACTGTTCTCTGGACGTAGTCTCTGCTTATTCGGACTTCTGTCGCCACTGGCGCGCCAGCTGCACCGGACTCAAAGGTCACAGAGTCTGGATCAAGCGCTACTACAATGCTGTCACCATCGCGATAGCCGGTGACAAAAAGTCCTAAGCCAGGCGCTACCCCAAATTCATTTTCCAGTGTGATGGCCAGGATCGCCTCACCAAAAGTAATACCACCGACCAAGCCGGGCAGGCTGAGGGGCTGTTCCTGATCACTGATCTCAAAACCGATATCAAAGAGCCCTGTCAGATCTGCAATTCTGAGCGTGGTCATCTCAACCTGGACATCCATACCCATGGCGTCCGGGAATGGATAGGCTATGGACACGGGTCCGCCAAGAGAACTGAATTGGATCTCTGTTTCAAAGAGAAGGGAGTCAATGGGTGTATTGTCACCTGTTGTATTGCTGATCAAATGCCCATCCAGAACGACTGAGGTATCCGCTGTGGCACTATCTGGCAAGGTGAACGTGATGATCTCATAGTTACCAGCATCCAGATCTGCCTGGGTTTCATAAAAATTATGCAGTCTGATCCGAACCGTATCTATATCCAGACCCATCAGATTTTGCATCGATATGTTCAAATTATTTGTGTCAGCGTGATCAATGTTGTCTTTGAAGGTAGCTGTGACAATATCTACACTGAAACTTTGTCCAGATTGATCAGTATTGCTGGTGTTCATCTCCTGGTACACGGTGAAGGTCGTGTCCTGCATGTTGGCCTGAAGACTGGTAAATCCATCGATCGTCATGGAAAAGCTATATTGGAAATAGGGATCGACTCCCTGGGGGAAGAGGAGTGTGTCCCCAACAGATGTGCCATTGATGGCTCCTCCAAACTCAAAGATGAGGCTGTCATAAACGGAGATACCATCCAGAGATGAGTTTTTCAATGTATCATCAATTTCAGTTTCCATGTACTCTGAAATTGTGGTGAATACATGGTCATGTAGCGTTGTCGTATCGCCATTTGCCTTTTTTGTATAGACTTTCAGCCCAGTATTTGATGCTGTCAGGGGCATTTGGCTGTTTATGTATGACTCTATTGATCCAGTAGATATTGTAATGGACTCAAAGCTCTCTATGGGTGTGTTCGGTGGCAATGCAGACGGATCGGGTAATAGTGCATAAGCTTCCCGGAAGGTGGGCAGGGTGCTTGCTTGAACAATGATCGTTGCGTCCATTGTGTGGGTGTAGGCAGAATCGACAATAAATGATCCTGGTCCACAGCTATCCACATTGGTACCAGCGTTGGTATTCGATGGGATTCGGGCAGTGATCGTTCGTTGATATCCAGGAAAACTGACATCCTGACTAGCATTCAGATCAGAGGGCTCAGTCCCAAATGTAAATTTGATCGTATCACTTCTTGTTTGAAAAAAATCTGTGCAAGTCGCATCAGGAATATCAGATATGATGATATCATCCATAGCCAATCCCATCTCCGACATGGATAGTATCGTATCGACCGGTCCAACCGCTATTCCACTATCAACTTCTTCTGGAACAGATGAGGATATGTCAATGGGTCCCACTCCCAGATCTGATGGATCCTGTCCAGGAATTACGAACATATCCTCTGGCAATGTGATCGGCGGAAGATCATTCTCCAGGGTGATATATAAACCACCGGGATAATCTGCAAGGGTGTCAGGTAGCAGAATATCCATGGTGCCATCACTGTTGGTATCCACTGAGTCACCGTACACACGGATGGTGTTGGCTGAATCACCGCCAAGCAGGCCATCCAGTTTGTAATCTTCAGAGACAAGGGGGATGGTCAGCGTGATGTGCCAACTGGGCACCACCACTTTGGTCGGTAAGCCGAAATCACACTGAAGCACCAGCAGAACCAGGCTGATCGCCAGGATCGGTCCGGCCCTACGTCCTTTGAGTGTCCTCAGTTTGATGCGGATAAGCCTTTCCTCCTAATACCGGTAGTGATCCGGTTTGAAGGGGCCGTTCTGCGGAACCCCCAGATAGTCAGCCTGTTCGTCTGTCAACTCAGTTAAATGTGCATCCAGATGATGAAGATGTAGCCGGGCCACTTCCTCATCCAGACTCTTGGGCAGCACATGGACATCAGGTGTCAGTTTATCTTTATATAAAGACATCTGAGCAAGCACTTGATTCGTAAAGGATGTGGACATGACGAAGGAACTGTGTCCTGTGGCATTCCCCAGATTCACCAATCGACCTCTGGAGAGGAGGATCAGCGATTTGCCATTTGCAAATTCAAAACGATCGACCTGGGGTTTGATATTGTATTCATTGATACCGCTCTGATCTTCAAGCCAGGCGACATCGATCTCATGATCAAAATGACCAATATTGGCGAGAATAGCATTATCCTTCATCTTCTCCATGTGTTCACCACGGATCACATCCTTACAACCTGTAGTGGTTACAAAGATATCACCGAATCCTGCAGCTTCTTCCATGGTTACGACCTGATACCCTTCCATGGTGGCCTGTAAGGCACAGATGGGGTCGATCTCTGTTATAAAAATCTGCGCACCATATCCCGCCATGGATTGGGCAGACCCTTTGCCAACATCGCCATAGCCTGCGATAACGACCTTCTTGCCCGCCAACATGATATCCGTACCTCGCTTGATACCGTCTGCCAGGGATTCCCGGCAGCCATACTTATTGTCAAACTTCGATTTGGTCACGGAATCATTTACGTTGATAGCAGGAAAGGGCAGGTCCCCATTCTCCATTAGCTGATAGAGTCGATGAACACCTGTAGTCGTCTCTTCGGAAACACCCCTGATCTCAGCATGCAGCTCTGGATGCTGTTCCAGAATGACCTGGGTCAGATCGCCGCCATCGTCCAACAGCAAGTTGGGACCCTTGCCATCAAAATCCAGGGTCTGATCAATACACCACCAGTATTCTTCCTCAGTCTCGCCTTTCCAGGCAAAGACTGGAACATTCGATGCTGCAATGGCTGCTGCTGCATGATCCTGGGTGGAAAAAATGTTACAGCTGGACCATCTGACTTCCGCCCCAAGGGCCGTCAATGTCTCAATAAGCACGGCGGTCTGGATGGTCATGTGGATACAGCCTGCGATCCGGGCACCCTCCAGGGGCTTAGTTTCACCATATCGTCGTCGAAGTTCCATCAAACCGGGCATCTCTTTTTCAGCGAGCAGAATCTCTTCCCGACCAAAACCTGCCAGTTTGATATCAGCTACTTTATAATTTAATGTTTGTGTTTCCATTTATGTTAAAACCTATTGTTTTACTTTTTATTGAGTGCCTGTTGAATTGCAGGGATCATGTCTGTCTGTTCCCAGGGGAACTCATCTCTACCAAAGTGCCCGTAGCTGGCCGTTCTGGTGTAAATCGGCCGTTTTAGATCCAGATGCTTGATGATCTGTGCTGGTTTTAAGGGAAATACTTCCCGAACCATTTTTTCCAGGTCTTCATCTGGAATCTCAGAAGTACCATGGGTATCAACCATGACCGAGATGGGCTCAGCGACCCCGATGGCATAAGCCAGTTGAACCGTACATCTGTTTGCGAATTTACCTGCAACAATATTTTTAGCGATATATCTCGCCATATACGCTGCTGAGCGATCTACTTTACTCGGGTCCTTGCCAGAAAAAGCGCCACCACCATGAGGTGCGTAACCGCCGTAGGTATCAACAATTATCTTCCTACCGGTTAAGCCTGCGTCACCCATGGGTCCACCTATGACGAATCTACCTGTAGGATTTACATATATCTTGATTGTTTCATAATCAACCAAATCCGCAGGAAGAACAGGTTTGATAACCTTTTCCAGGATGTCATTGAACATCACTGTATTAATATCAATTCCATCCTCATGTTGGTTGGAAACCACTACTGCTGTAACAACCTCCGGAAGATGCGTTTCAGAATTATAGCGTACGGTGACTTGAGATTTTCCATCGGGTCGCAGATAGGGTAAGGTCCCATTCTTACGAACCTCTGCCAGCTTCTGGGTCAGTTCATGTGCTAGCTGTATGGGCAGGGGCATTAAACTGTCTGTCTCGTTCGTGGCATAGCCAAACATCATGCCCTGGTCACCAGCACCTTGCTCATGACCTTCGTCTTCATCCACACCAATTTTAATGTCGCTGGATTGGTTGTCAATCGACACCAACACTGCGCAGGTATCAGCATCAAAGCCCATAACGGAGTGGGTATAGCCAATCTCCTCAATCACCTGCCTGGCAATACTCTGAATATTTACATAAGCCGAGGTGGTGATCTCCCCTCCAACCATGACAAGACCAGTCGTGACAAAAGTTTCACAAGCTACACGACCGTCTGGATCAATTTCCAGTATAGCGTCCAGCACGGCATCAGATATCTGGTCTGCGACCTTATCCGGATGTCCCTCTGTGACCGACTCTGATGAAAACAAATATGACATGCTAGAACTCCATTAAGCTAAAGATTTCCAAGTTTTTATAATAGCCATATTCATTTTATAAATCAACTCAATAAATAGGTTTAATCAGCCCTTCCCGCCGTCGGTGTATCACCATCGAAACGGGTTTGTTTTGCCAGGAGGACATGCTTCAATTCTTTATTTTCAACAACAGAATATTCACCGATGATGGTGTCCTCTACCTGTGATCCAGAGACCACGGCTCCTTCATCAATGGTCACATAGGGACCAATTCTGGAATCTGTCACGCTTGCCTTGGGGTGAATGAATACCGGTTCTATAATCTCGTTTCCAGCTGGATTATCCGATTTGCTGGACTGGTCGAGGAGAAATCGGTGTGAGTCTAACAGGGATTCCTCAGTACCACAATCATACCAGCCATTGATCTCAACCGCTTCAATCTCATCACCTTGCTCGATCATTAACTGCAGGGCATCTGTGAGCTGGTATTCACCGCGGGTCCTAATATCATCGGCAATAAGTTTTTCCAAAGCTGCTTTTAAGCGGCGCTGATCCTTGATATAGTACATGCCGGCCAGGGCCAGATCTGATTGAGGATGCTCCGGTTTCTCCACCAGGCGGGACACTACCATGTCATGGCCAACTTCTGCTATCCCAAACCGACGGGGGTCATCCACCTTTACCACAGCAATGGCATTCTTTTCTCGGGCACGAAATTTGTCAAAATCCACATCAAAAATTGTATCACCAAGGAGTATGAGAACATCATCCTCCGTATCCTCCAGTCCCTGAAGGACGGCATGGCCAAGCCCTTTTCTTTTGGCCTGAAAAGGAAAATCCAAGCGTAGATGTGAATAGCTTTCTTTTACATAGTCCTCAACCTGCTCATGCAAATACCCCACAATAACTGAGATAGAGGTCAGGCCAGAAAGACTGATGGCATCCAGGATGTGCCCGAGTAATGGCTTTCCAGCCAGGCTTATCATCACTTTTGGAACCTCAAGTGTGTATGGTCTAAGACGTTTTCCTATCCCTGCTGCGGGTATCACCGCTCTCATTTCTTATCTCCTCCTCCAAACATATCAACTTTTACATTCACGTGTTCAAGATACTTCTTCGGGTTCTCCTTGATCTCCTTCACGATGGCATTGATATTTGCTGAAATGCTATCGATCTTCTGATAAAGAGAATCTGATGTTGTTAATTTACCCAGACTCGTGTTCGGGTCTTGCAGACGATCACTCAGTTTCGAAAGATCTTTCCCCACCTTATCCAGGTTCTCAAGGGATTCCGTCAATTTTCCCTTATTTTCATCTACAATGACGTTAAGTGTGCTTGAGACCGCCTTCAGGTTGTCCACAATGCTTTCAATATCACCTCTGCGGGTATTTACCATCTCCTCCGTTTGCTGCAATGCACCCTTCATTGACTTCAATCCCGGTTGTATATCGGCAGCCATGAGCGAATCAATGAGCTTGGCAGTCTGGTGAATTGTGTGCAGGCTCGCCTGTACATCTTCTTCCATTGCCTGGTTCAGCAGGCGCAGTGTCTTATTGAAATTGCCCAAAAGGGTTTGAAAATCAGTCGAGATAGCCCCGGTGGTTTCAAAGATGTCCTCCAGTCCTCCAGCAAAATTACCTCGGAACATTCCATGCTCCGGCAGCTGAACTCCAGATCGGCCTGGATTCACTTCAACCTTTTTCGACCCTAATAATTCCTGGTTCGAAATGATGGCCGAGGCATCACTGTATAGAACGATATCCTTGTCCACGCCGATGATGATATCAACTGAGTCCTTCTGAACGATAAAATCATCCACCACACCTTTGGGTACACCCGATACAGTGACAGGGTCACCCTCTTCAAGGCCGCTGGCTCTGGCTACGCGTACTGTGTAGTATCCTCTTGAGGAAAAAAGATCATACTTCTTCCCCCACATGATACCCAGAACCATGGCTGCTATGATGATAAGTACAAAAATACCAACAATGATCTCTTGCTTTCTTTCCTCGGGTCTCATCTATGATCTACCTTCTCTCTCCTAACCCCTATGAAGAGGTGCAGGGATTAAATTTCCTTATCCGGATCTATGGCGGGTTTTTTCCACTTATCCTTATATTTATTCAGCTGTTTCAGCATCTTCTTCACAACAAAATCTACTGATTTTGTCAGGTCCTCGGTGGTTTCCTTGGCCGTAAGGGTATCACCCGGAACATTTAATATAACTTGAGCAATGTAGTTATTCTTTTCCTTTTCAACGATCATCCTGCAATCGACAATTCTATCAAAGAGGGGATCAAGTCGTTCATCCACCTCCGTCTGTATATAGTTTCTTGTTTTCTCAGAAATGTCAAAGTGACGAGCGATGATGTTTACTTTCATTTGCTTCTCCCATATCTCTAGGGTTAGTACTCACCTATTTCCTGTCGGCTCGAGGGTGAGCTTTCTTAAAGGCTTTTTTCATCTTGTCAACCTGCACGTGTGTATACACCTGAGTTGTTGACAAGTTCGCATGACCCAGCAGGTCTTTTAGCGCCATCAGATCAGCCCCGGCATTCAACATGTGGGTGGCAAACGAGTGGCGTAAAATGTGGGGACTCATTTTTTTCATCTCTGCAATCGTCTGGATGGCTTTTTTAACTCGCAGACGAATCCCGCCAGCTTGCAGACCCTTACCGTTCTTGTTCAAGAACAGGGGTTGATCATCTGCCTGCGGTCCAAATTTCTTTTTGATAACATATTGGTATTCCCCGATGGCATCCCAGGCATACTGACCCACAGGGATCATCCGCTGCTTTGATCCCTTCCCCAGGACTTTCACAGTCCCATTCCGATAATTCAAATCGCCAGCTGTCAGTCCAGCCAATTCAGACACGCGCATGCCGGTGGAGTAGAAAAGTTCCACGATCGCCAGGTCTCTTTTTCCCATCCAGCCATCTGAGTCCCCTAGTCGTTCTAATACTGCCTTGATCTGCTTTTCTGAAAGATAACTGGGGATCACGCCTGGAAGTTTGGGGGTTTGTACGTAGGCTGCAATGTTCAAAGTCACATGTCCTTCGCGATGCAGATATTTAAACAGCGATTTCAATGCGGCTAATTTTCGAGCGACTGAACGAGGCTGCTGATCCAGATCGCCAGCCAGATATCCCAGATAACTTCTGACCACGTTCCTGTCGATCTGGTCCAGGTCATGAATACATTCCTCGTCGTTCGCTTCCAGAAATCGACAAAATTGCTGCAGATCGATCCTGTATCCCCGTACCGTTTCAGGTGAATAGCGCCGTTCAACTTCTAGCCAACCGAGAAATGACTGAATATGTTCATCAAGGCGGCTCATGCGTATTGACTCTCTTCCCTTAAAATGGACAAGACTTCATTGAAGTCATCGTGCAGGGGTGCCTTCAAGTCCATAGGCTTGTTTGACATGGGATGGGTAAAGATCAAGCGCCTGGCATGTAGTGCCTGGCGGTTCAGAATTGTCAGCAAGCGGGCAGCCAGCCGCCGATTCCTCATGTTCAAGGTGATGATCTTTGAGTTTCTACCCCCATAGTAAGGATCGCCGAACAGGGGGTGGTTCTGGTGGGTCATATGAACACGGATCTGGTGTGTACGTCCTGTTTCCAGTTTCACTCTGACCAGTGTAAGAAACTCGAAGCGTTCCAACACTTCATACCTAGTAAGTGAAGGTCTCCCCCCTTCAATGACTGTGAATTTCTTGCGATTCTTTGGACTTCTACCGATGGGTGCATCGATCTCACCTTTGTCATCTGGGAATGACCCCCAAACCAGGGCATAGTAATACTTTTCAATGGTCCGTTTGGAAAATTGCGATCGGAGATGCAGATGAACACGGTTGTCCTTGGCGGATATGAGCAAACCAGAGGTATCCTTGTCCAAGCGATGGACGATTCCCGGCCTCAATAATCCGTTCTCAT
Source organism: Fidelibacterota bacterium (assembly GCA_021734255.1). GTDB lineage: Bacteria > Fidelibacterota > UBA8477 > UBA8477 > JABMPR01 > JABMPR01. The sequence continues at coordinate 39,865 of JAIPJM010000017.1, forward strand.
TGGAAAGGTGCTCACAATGATAGATCAGTGCATTCACCAGTGTGCCCGTGGCATTGCCGGCACCGGGATGTACGATCAGTCCCGCAGGTTTATTGACAACGATGAGGTAATCGTCCTCAAAGACAATATCCAGGGGAATATTCTCACCGTACAGTGTGGGTGCATAAGGCACTTCAAACAGAACTCTGACTACCTGCCTCGGCAGGATCATATGACTGGCTTTGGCTGGCTTATCGTCTACTGTGATCATGCCCTGTTTCAGTAGCTTTTGTACCTGATTCCGCGTGATATGCGACGGTAAGCGGGATGAAAGGAATTTGTCCAGACGCACTGGCTTCTGTTGGGGATCAATTTTGATCTCAAATGTCTCGGTGGTTGAGCTGTGCGAATCAGCTTGTGTATACAGAATACCAAATTCCTACAAAATTAAATATTACGAGTCGATTTTATGGATCTGGAGTCGAGCAATATGTGCAATAGTTACCGCCTTGGCTAAATATAGGCGATGGGGTTGAAAATTGAAACTTGAAACTGGAGACTAGAAATATGGAATTACCTAATGTGATCCTGAGTTTGTCGAAGGCTCTTGTTCCCCTGGTTCAAATTTTTCACATCGGATCAAGATTCTCCACTCTGCCTGCCCTGAGCGCAGACGAAGGGTTCAGAATGACAGTTTACAATTCTTTTGGAGGAGGACTAGGCGTCGTCTGCCTCGTTGAGAGCTTTGGATTTATTCTCTTTACCCTCAATGAGAAAGACATACCCCAGGTAAAGCAACATACCAATATTCACAACCATATCAGCGATATTAAAGGTTGGCCAGCGCGTAAAGAATAACCAATCCGGCCAGTCAAAACTGATAAAATCCACAACATAGCCCCGAATGAATCGTTCTGGAATATTTCCAAAGGCACCACCCAGAATAAAGGCCAGCCCGACACTGGGGATAACATGTTTATCCTTGTATTCCCACAACAGGTAGAACAGCAAGCCCATGGCAACAATAGCCAGTGCATTTGCCACTGGCATGGGGATAAATGACAAGCTGAAGATCATGTGATAATTTTCAGCGTAATCGAAACGGAAGAAGGTCCAGTCCTGCGGCCAGGCCGGCTTGCCCTTGAGAGCCACAATAGCCCAATACTTGGTTGCATGGTCCAGAATTACCAGAATAGCAGTAATACTCAGATATTTGAGTAGCTTTTTAATGGCGTTCGATTCCCACTTTGCACAGCGTTTTCCCAAGCTTGAACTGGGCCAAAAAATTGCCTTTTTGTTCAGAGAATTCAATCTGTTCAGCTAAGGTCTCGTTAGAGATATAATCACTGTGTGTTTTGATCACTGATTGGAGCTCGTCCTCAGCATCAACATAGATCCTGATCCTGTCAGACACATCGAACTCAGCGTCTTTCCTCATATTCTGGACATTGCGAACAAAATCTCTGGCCATTCCCTCACTGATCAACGATTCAGTAAGTTCTGTGTCAATGGCTACAACAACACCTGCCTCTTCAACAACGGCCTGTCCATCAGGTTCGATCGTTGAGATTAGCAGTTCATCGGCTGTCAGCTCAAAGCTGTTGGACCCATCGCTGAGCTTGATTACGTCACCTGACTTGGTCTGCTTGAGCAGTTCCTGAGGGTCTGCATCCAGGATCAGTTTTCTGACAAGGCCCATATCCTTTCCATATTTCGGACCAAGAAGTCCAAGATTTGGTTTCACCTCAAACTGGACCAAGGCATCAGCTGTCTCCACGACGCTTAGTTTCTTGATGTTCAATTCTTCCAGGATCTGCTGCTGGAGCTCTGAGACATACTCTCTGTCATGCGATCCTGGAAAGTGGACTGAAATTTCAGCCAGGGGTTGACGAACCTTCAGGTTCGCTTTATTGCGAGCGGCGCGGCCCAATTCTACAGATTTAATGACCACATCAACCCGTCTCAGCAACTCATCATCCAACCAGCGCTCGTCTACCTCGGGAAAACGTGTAAGATGGATACTCTGCGGAGCGTCAGCGTCAAGTGCCACAACCAGGTTCTGGTACATGGACTCAGTAAAGAAAGGCGTGATGGGAGCCAGGACCTTCGAAAGGGTTACCAGTGCACCATACAGGGTATGATAGGCTGCCCATTTATCTGTATCGTTTTCGCTCTTCCAGAAGCGACGCCTGGATCTGCGGACGTACCAATTGGACAGATTGTCCACAAAGCGGTTGATCTTGTGCATCAACTTATCCACCTGGTAACTCTCATAGTCCCTGCGAGCCTCACCGATGAGACGGTTCAATCTGGCAAATACCCAGCGATCCAACTCAGTCAGGGTAGATTCATCCAGTTCGGTCGTGGGATCAAACTCATCCAGGCGGGCATAGGTAACGAAGAACGAATAGGTGTTCCACAGCGTCAATAGCTTCCTTCTAACTTCATCTGCAGCCTGGTAACCAAAATTTAAATTATTAACAGGGACCTGGGAGGCATACATCCAGCGCATGACATCAACACCCATTTCCTCTGCGGCATCCTCAAACCAGATGGCGTTTCCGGCAGATTTGTGCATGTCATCACCCTGCTCATCCTTTACCAGGGCATGCCCCATGATGGTCTTGATGGGTGGACGGTTTTCCATGACAGTACTCATGGCCAGGATGGCATAGAACCAGTTTCTGAACTGGCCCGGCAGGGATTCAACGATAAAGTCGGCGGGAAACCACTTCTCCCAATAATCCCGATCCTTCCGGTAATCCATGGTCGAGTATGGAACAATACCTGCATCCAGCCAGGGGTTCCCTACGTCAGGAACTCTGCTTCCAATGCGTCCGGTTTCCGGATGTTTGATCCTGACATGATCTACCCAGGGTCTGTGAGGACTCTTACCTTCAAATTCTTCCCAGCCTTCAACAGCCAATTCTTTTAATTCTGTTTCTGAACCAACCACGTAAAAGGAACCATCTTCGAAAGTCCAGATGGGCAGGGCCAGACCCCAGTATCGCTTCTTGGAGATCATCCAGTCGTTCATATTCTTGAGCCAATCAAGCTCCCGCTCTTTTCCGTAGGAAGGAATCCACTCGATCTGCTTGGTAACATCGGCGATCTCGTGTCTGAGCTCATCCATGCTGATGAACCACTCATCCACAGGGCGAAATACTAATTCAGTGCCATGTCTCCAACAGGTGGGATAACGGTGTGTGATCGGCTCTCGTTTGTAGCGTAGTCCTTTTTCAGAAAGATTATCAATGACCTTATCACTAATGCCCATGACATTTTGACCGGTCCATTCACCAAATCCATCCAAATAGACACCAAACTCATCAATCGGCTTGATGACTTGAAAACCCTCTTCTTTTGCGAGAGCGTTATCTTCTTTACCACAACCAGGTGCAATGTGAACAATTCCGGTACCATCATTTTCCGAGATTTCATCCCAGAAAATGATTGAATGGTTAATATCCTGCTGAATGGGTAATTCATCGAAGGGACCATCATATTCCCAACCATGCATATCCTTACCTTTGATAGTTTCGAGAACTTCATAATCTCCCTGAAGAATGGAGAGGCGTCCCTGAACCAGGTAATAGATATCATCACCCTGCTTGACTTTCACATAATCAAGATCAGGATGAACAGCAGCTTTCACGTTTGATGAAAGTGTCCAGGCGGTGGTCGTCCAGACTAGAAGGGACTCATTCTCTTTGCCCTTCAATGGAAATTTGAGATAAATAGATGTATGGGTGAGTTCCTTGTAGCCCTCGGTTGCGATCTCGTGCTCTGAGAGCGCCGACCCGCAGCGGGTACACCAGGGCATGACATCATAGCCTTTGTAGATCAGGTCACGGTCGAAACATTTCTTAAGGAAACCCCAGATGGTGTAATTATTCTCATCAGACATGGTGAAATAGGAGTTGTCCCAATCCATCCAGTAGCCCATTCGCTTGGACTGTTCTGTCTGAACCCCTGAAAACTTTTTAACCCGTTCTTTACATTTATTGACAAATTCTTCTATACCGTATTCCTCGATGTCAGTTTTTGATTTGAAGCCCAGCTCTTTCTCAACCTCAACTTCTACCCAGAGGCCCTGACAATCGAAGCCGTTCTGGTAGCGTAATTCTTTACCCAACATGGCGTGATAGCGCTGGAAAAGATCTTTGTAGGTACGTCCCCAGGCGTGGTGAACACCCATGGGGTTGTTGGCAGTTATGGGACCATCCAGGAAGGACCAGTGATCGTTCCCAGCATTCTGTTTTCTGAGCTTGTTGAAGATGTCTTCCTTCTCCCAGAAACCAAGCATGTCATGCTCTAGATCAATAAAACTAATTTTGCTGGATACGTCTTTCATCATGGGTCAATTATTTCCTGTTTTCGTTTCCCATTTTCATCAACAAGGAACTCGCGAGCCCCTTTAAGGCGCGCAATATAATCGACCTCCTCAGGGGATGCCAAAGGTTTGGAAAATTAGAAATTAGAAATTGGAAACTGGAAACTTGAAATACACGGTAGCTTGTCATCCTGAGCCGTCATCCGGAGCGGAGTCGAGGGACAGCGAAGGATCTTGATTCATAACTAAACCCTATTTGTAGCCACAGATAAAACACAGATTGGACTATTGGTGACAATGATCAGAGCACAGACCTTTGGCATTCGACTAAAATGCGAAATGCTTGATCTGTTCACCCTGTTTGACGATCTAACTTATGTTTTGGACGTGGACCAGACTATCATAAACTATATTAAGCGGCAGGAAAATCTAAGATCGTCCTTGCGCCATCTGAATGCGTGGAAAACTAAAATTCGATAAAACCGGAGATACTATCCATGAATACTTTAGATCAACTCAAACAAATGACGGTTGTCGTTGCAGATACTGGGGATATTCAAGCCATGAAGGCTTATTCCCCACAGGACGCTACCACCAACCCCTCTCTCCTTCTGGCCTCTGCCCAGTTGCCTGAGTACCGCCACCTCATCGACGAAACCATTCGGGATGTTGATCTGGATCTTGCGAACCCTCAATCTGATCTGGCCCCTTTACTGGAGGCGCTGGCAGTTCGATTCGGAATGGAAATACTGAATATCATACCTGGACGAGTTTCTGTCGAGGTTGATGCCGGTCTTTCCTTTGATGTGAACGCCACCGTAGAGACGGCCCAGCGATTAATCCAGGCGTTTGAAACCAAAGGCATCTCTCGTGATCGAATCCTCATCAAAATTGCCTCCACCTGGGAGGGTATTAAGGCAGCAGAGATCCTGGAGAAGCAGGATATTCATTGCAACCTGACCCTCCTTTTTAGTCTGCCTCAAGCTATCGCTGCTGCCGAGGCGAATGTGACCCTGATCTCGCCCTTCGTGGGTCGTATTCTGGATTGGCATCTTGCAAAAACCGGCAAAACCCAGATCCCAGCAGAGGAAGACCCCGGTGTTCTCTCCGTACGCACGATCTATCACTACTATAAACGTTTTGGTTATCAAACAGAGATTATGGGTGCCAGCTTCCGGAATATGGAGGAGATCATTCAACTGGCCGGTTGTGATCTACTGACCATATCTCCCAATCTCCTGGAAGATCTATCGAAAGACACACACCACTTGGAGCGCATCCTGTCACCAGAAATGGCTCAAGAAATGGATATCAAGCGCTTAGCGCTTGACGAAAACGCCTTCCGTTGGGCAATGAATGAGGATGCTATGGCTACAGAAAAACTGGCTGAAGGCATTCGCCGTTTTCGGTCAGACCTGGATAAGCTTGAAGACTTTCTGCGTCAGGAAAAAGCCTGAGCAAACAAACTCCCTAGTTTTTTGAGGGGCTGCTCGCCAGCTTCACGGTGAACCAGATAGGTTGGCCTGCTCCCAGGGGTGCTTGAAATGTACGAAGACCAGCTACGGGACCATCCATGATGTGGACGCCCACACCGATCGTGTCACCGGATTTTGGCGGTACTTTCAGAGCTGTCAGCGGAATACTGAATTCACAAAACCACTCTCCGTCTTTGTATCTACCCATACCCAGGCCTTTGAAATTAATGGGTAGTTGCCTCCCATGAGCATCATAACTCTTCAGCTTGATGACCCCATTCAGGATCCGCATTCTTTGTGCTTCAGCGACCTTCTCCCTCTGCTCTGGATTCAGGGAGGGAACATGACGAACTTCAGGAATCTCCCCATCGTGGCGAAGCGTATAGCGCGGTCTCTGTTTGCCTTTTCGGTCAATCAGAATCTCAAACCCAGCCTGGGTGGCATGCTGAATCATCCATGGATTGGAAGATTTAATGGCAAGGTAGAGGGTCTCATCATGGTTTTTAGTGGCAAAGGCCAGAGGAGAACCTTCAGGAACAACCCATAGACCGTTCCAGTCGACGGCTTGTCCATCGATCTGAATAATGCCCTGGTACCAGCTCGCGTCCACTGGAATACTACTGGCACAACTGTTCATTAATCCTGTAATGAAAAGAAGTACCAAGAATGAAGTCCAGGTTCTTTTGATCGTATCAATGATTCGCACTACTCTGATTCTTTCATAGATTCAAGGGTCACATGGCACTGGCCGCTGCATGATCAACGTACCAGTCAATTACTCCCTCAGCGGGGTTCACCAGGCTTGCTGGCAGCTCGGCTGCATCCTTCCTGGATAGAATATGGGCAACCACACCTGCTTTGTTATTTCCCAAAACAAAAAAGACCACACATTTGGTAGCATTGATAGTTCTCAGACTTAGGCTAATTCGCCACTGTCCAGTATTGGGATGCTGGGCAACGCAACAGAGACCTGTTTCTATGTGATGGTCCTTTCCAGGAAATAAGGAGGCTGTATGGCCATCCTCACCCAGACCCAGCAGCACCAAATCCAGAACCGGTATGTCGTTGATCTGAGCTGGAATATGCTTTTTCATCAATTTCTCGTAGAACTGGCAAGCACCCGTAACAGAACCGCCAGTGTACATAGGATGCAACTGTTTCTTTGGGATTCCGAGTTTGAGCAGCATTTCTCTCGCATTCCCGAAATTGCTTTCAGGATCTGACGTTTTGACACAACGCTCATCTACCCAGAAGATATGAACCTGCTGCCACAGAGCCAGGTCAGCATAGTTACTGTGCAAGGTTTGAAAGAGCGCGGCCGGTGTAGACCCTCCTGAGACTGCCATGGAGACTTTCTCCTGATTCTCAAGACAAGCTTCCAAATAGTGAATGACATCCTCAGCAAGTTGTTGGCTGATCTCCTCTGTTTCGCCTTTTTTAACTCGGTCCATGTCTCACAGCTCACAGAATGTGTCTTCACCAGTCAGGTTCTTGCATGGATACCGCCAGTCCTCATCTTCATCTTCAAAAAGGTCGATACTCTCATTGGGCCCCCAGCTTCCAGCAGGATAGCCATAAAGCTTGATACGCTTATTTGACTGCCAGGCTTTTAAGATGGGATCGATGAAAGCCCAAGCTGCTTCGACACCATCGGTACGGGCGTAGAGGGTGCTGTCACCTAGCAGCGCATCCAGAATGAGGCGTTCATATGCATCTGGTAGAGAGGTGCTTTCCACGTCTGAATAGTGGAAATCCATGCCGATGGTCTTCAACTTGAATCCGGCACCCGGAACCTTCATGCCCAGCTTCAGGAGGATGCCTTCATCGGGTTGAATACGAATGACCAGTTGGTTTTCGCCGGTATCAGCAGTGAGCTTATCCGGAAAGAAGTTATGGACCGGCGCTTTGTAATGGATAACGACTTCAGTGACGCGTGTCGGCAGTCGTTTCCCGGTTCGAATGTAAAAGGGCACGCCCTGCCAACGGGGGTGATCTATATAGGCTCGCATGGCTACAAAGGTTTCAGTAGTTGAATTTTTAGCAACGCCTGTTTCCTGTCGGTAACCTGGAACCGATATTCCCCGAATGGTGGAGTCGATGTACTGCCCACGAATCACATTGTCAGAAACTGACTCCCCCTGGATGGGCCGCAGGGCATTGAAAACCTTCTCTTTCATGTCTCGAATATCATCTGCCAGAAAAGCTTTTGGGGGCTCCATTGCAACAATGGCCAGGAGTTGTAGCAGGTGATTCTGGATCATGTCGCGCAGGGCACCCGACTCCTCGTAATAGGCCCCTCGCAATTCCACGCCTATGCTCTCCGCTGCGGTGATTTCTATGTGATGGATGAATTCCCGGTTCCAGGTAGGTTCAAAAATACCATTCCCAAATCGTAGGGCGAAAATATTCTGAACCGATTCTTTGCCCAGGTAGTGATCGATACGATAGATCTGATCTTCATTCAAAACATTGGTCAGTTCCTGATTGAGAAGTTTGGCAGATTCCAGACCACTGCCAAAGGGTTTTTCGAAAACAATTCGTCGCCAGTTCCCCCCTGTTTCTCTTGTCAGATCGACGCTGGCCAGGGTCTGGGCTATATGGGTATACAGGTCGGGTGGTGTGGCTAGATAATAGAGGTGATTGCTGGATTTTGGATCCTTCTCCTCACCACTGGTCAATTTGACTTTCAATTTCAGAAAGTCCTCGTATTTGGATACATCCATGTGCAAGTATTGGATTCGGGGAAGGAGTTTTACCCACCCTGCCTCGGTGATCCCCGGAGCGCCGTCCATAATAGAGGTTCGAAAGGATTCGTTGTCATAGTCCTTGCGCCCCAGGGCCAGGATTTGAAATCGCTCAGGAAGATGCCCACCTTGCTGGAGGGCCAGCAGGGCTGGAAAGAGTTTTCTACGGCTCAGGTCGCCGGTTCCACCAAAGATGATCAGGGTAAATGGGACTGGAATTCGCATGCCTGAAATCTACACTAATGTGGTCCAATAGAAAGTTCAGAGATTCCTTGCTTCATATTTGGGATATCATTGATCGTAGAGGCTTACACGACCCAATATGACACGGTTGCAGGGTAAGTTTTATAGATAGGGAACCATTCAGGTCTACTTTTACACAGGAATATCTGGGGGTCACAGCCTTTCTAAACAATAGCCGGGGATCAGCGACCTTCAGACCTTTGGCATTCGACTAAAATGCGAAATGCTTGATCTGTTCACCCTGCTCCGCGATATGGCTCATGGCTTCGATGCCAATCTCAAGGTGAAGGTCCACATAACGCTTCGTGATACTCTGATCCAGTGATTCTGTTTTGACTCCGCCCGCTACCATGGGAAGATCGCTTACTAACAGTAAGGCACCCCTCGGGATGTCGTTGGCAAAGCCCGTGATAAAGATGGTTGCCGTCTCCATGTCGATACCGATGGATCGGGTCCGCCGCAGATACTTCTTGAACTGTTTGTCATGCTCCCAAACTCGGCGGTTCGTGGTATAGACAACGCCGGTTCGGTAGTCCAAACCCTTGTCAACGAGCACCTGTGATGTGTACTTATGGATCTTGAAACTGGGCATGGCCGGTACTTCCGGCAGCATATAATCGTCGCTGGTTCCCTCTCCCCTGATGGCTGCAATGGGCAGAATAAAATGTCCCAGATCGGTAGATCGTTTCAAGCCACCACATTTTCCCAAAAACAGAACACCGTATGGCTGGATGGCTGACAACAGATCCATCACCGTGGCTGCATTAGCACTTCCCATACCGAAATTGATGATACTCAGTCCATCTTTGTTTGTGGCGACGGTCATGGCCCTGTCTTCACCAAAGACGGGCACTTCGAAGCGCTCGGCAAATTTCTCTACATAATTTTTAAAGTTTGTTAACAGAATGCGGTCCCCAAATGCCTCAGGTTCGACTCCAGTATACCGGTAGATCCAATTCTTCACGATTTCTTGTTTTGTCTTCATGCCAACAACTTAACCAAACTCTATTGTGGCGAAAAGGATTTGCATGTGGATCGTATTTGTGACCGTATTGCATTTGGAACCCATTGCTGTCCAAAACGTTTCAAAACTGATGGTATACCCTGTCTAGATCAACGATTTAGGACAGATTATTCCATTTTCTGATTTTAATCCCCTCATTTAGCCCACTCTAGTTCCTGTTGTCTTGGGTTATCAGCTTGT
>JAIPJM010000018.1 GCA_021734255.1 Fidelibacterota bacterium
AACAGGGTTACATTCATCTCGCCTCCGCTATTGTTGGGTTACAGAATGGCAGAGACACTCCTTATAGCCCTGCCCTCTAGTTGCGGGGCTATTCTATTTTATTAAAGCCAGATATTCAATCGTTTTGGACAGGTATGGATCGCCATCCTGATCCAGACATTTTCAATGACATAGCCAGGTGGTACAGCTATATTGGCAGATCATGGGAAAAAACGGAAATAGCCCCTGGAGAACTGTATCTACGGCCGTATACGGTGCACCTACTGAGGGCAAGATATATGGCACGACTGAGATCGATGTGACTGATGCCTGGGAGATGATCAAACTCAATCGGGCAGAGGGTAGACGTATTACCATGACCCATATGGTCACCGCAGCTATTGGTCGATCCATGGGATGGGATATCCCGGAGATGAATGCCTTTGTTAAAAGAGGAAATGTGGTGCTTCGAGATGAGGTGATCGTCACTGTTGCCGTGAATATGCATGGTGGTCAGGAGATGTCCAGCATCAAGATCCATGATGCCCACAAAAAAACCGTATTTGAGATCGCGGAGGAAATACGAAACCGGGCAGCCAAAGCCCGGGAGGGTACGAGCAATAAGACAATGAAGAATAAGAATCTTCTGTCACTCCTGCCCTGGCCCTTTAGACGCCCAGCCTTTCTTCTGATCCGCTTTTTGACCAACACCCTGGGACTTCAGATCAAGTCCCTGGGCCTGGGACACAATGCATTTGGATCCATTATTCTATCAAATATCGGATCCCATGGTCTTGATGTCGGACTGGGGGCTCTCATGCCGGGTTCAAAATTACCTGCTGTACTGATCATGGGGAAAGAAGAAGACAAGCCCAAGGTGGTAGACGGGGAGATCGTTATTCGAAAAGTTCTCTCACTGAGTGGGACCTTTGATCATCGCATTGTTGATGGCTATCATGGTGGCATGCTGGCACATCACATAAAGCGCTATCTGGAGAAGCCGGAATTACTGGCTGTTCAACCCGAGGAGATGCGCGCCCAAGCCATTAGCAATTGATGGCTGATCGATTCTAGTTCTGTTCTGCTTTTTGGAGCCTTCTGAAACGAAGCTCCAGAATAACACTGACAATTATCAATTGGATATTATTAAGCACCTTGCCCAGGCCGATATTTGAACGCGTATCATCCTGAGCATAGCATCCACAATTAAAATCCAGCCCTCTGGCCATAGATATAAGAATCGCTAGAGTGAATACGATTAGCATACTCCCAATGAGAATATTTGCTGTTCGGGCTTTGTAATTGAAGATCAAGAGCATCCCGCAAAGTATCTCTAGCCATGGAAGTATGATGGCCGCCAGATGTAATAGAGGAAGGGGCAGTAATTTATAATTGGCTATGGAGTTGGCGAATTGACCAGGATTCCAGATCTTATCCAGGCTGGCATACACGAATAAGGCTCCCAGCCCCACTCTGAAGATCAAATAAAGAACATTTTTAAATTTCTCATTATCCCAATTCTGAAAAATATGCGTCACTGAGAAGTTCCCCCTGTGGGATAACCGGCAGCGATCCATTCTTGCCACCCTCCAAAAAAGAATCTGACCTGTCTGAATCCCATCAGTTCCAGATTTGAAGCGAGGTCGATGGAAGCGTTACACTCCGCACCATCACAATAACTGATGACCAATCGATCCCTATCAAGACTTTCCAAATAGTCCAGGGAATCCATGAAAGCCCCGGCTGGGAGATTAATGGCACCTGCAATATGCCCCTTGGCATAAATTTCAGGATCCCTTGCATCCAAAAAGAGGGCGGTACTGTCCAGATATGCCTTATGTGCATCCTTTAGCGTGATGTTAACGGCTTCCAGATCCCCTTCCGGGTCTACACTCACGGACGGGATAGCGACTGCTTCAGATTCCGTCATGAGGGTCGTCATCTCGGTTCTAAGTGAAATTCCATTGGGCAGGATGAATTGGGCTAGAATACCAAGAATACCCGCAATCATGATGAGTGATCCAGCTTCCTTTGTCAATTTGTTCACCACTTGCATATACTTACATAATAAAACACATGAGAAATTTCCCAATACCATTCCTGCCGACAAATAAAAAAATGTGCAGATCTCTCGGTTTAGGCTGACATTGAATTGGGAGGCACCTATATTCATCCGGCTTCGCAGAAATCCAAAAATGGCTCTGCAAGGCTTTTTCCCAAAATCTGCTGTGGCGAGATGTAACTATCGCCCCAGACAGATGACCGCGCCGTAGCGCTTGTAGCAAAGGTGGGTCTAGGGAATGAATGTGGTTGGTGAAATGTTTTGTGGTACAGCCACCGACATGCTCCATCGGCTATTATAAAGGAGGCATTATGGCTGCTAAAAGAATTATCATTGGCGATAGTGAAGTTCAGATTCCCGACCTGGGAATGAAGGCTTTCATCTATCCCCTTATTTTACTCGTACTCGTTTGGGTGATCTTTGCGGGTCCCTTTTATGTTGTGGACCCGGAACAGAATGGTGTTGTAAAAACGTTCGGGGAACTCACATCCATCACCCAACCTGGACTTAGATTTAAATTTCCCTGGCCCATACAGACCGTCGACCTTGTAAATGTTGAAGAGGTCCGTCGTCTGGAATTGGGTTTCAGAACAGTAAGAGCAGGTGGGACATCCAATTCTGCCCAATATCGGAAGGTACCGTCGGAAGCACTCATGCTCACAGGCGATGAAAATATCGTTAGCGTGGATATGGTTGTTCAGTATAAGATCAAAGATGCTGGACGGTTCCTCTTCAGAATTGTCGACCCTGAAAGAGCTGTTGCACATGCCTCAGAAGCAGCAATTCGGCAGGTGGTTGGATCTCAAGAGATCGATCAAACACTTACTACCGGTAAAGCGATGATAGAGGCAGAGACCAAGCTCCTGCTTCAAAAAGTGCTGGATAGCTACCAGGCTGGAGTTCATATCGCTGAGGTAAAGCTTCAGGATGTAACACCTCCTGAGCAGGTTGATGCTGCGTTTAAAGATGTTCAGTCCGCCAAGGAAGAAAAAGAGAAGCTGGTCAATGTAGCCCTGGGATATCGAAATGAGATCATCCCTAAGGCTCGTGGAGAAGCTGCTCAGGCCTTCCAGGAAGCTGAAGCTTATAAGCAGAAACGAATTAAAGAAGCTGAGGGAGACGCCTCTCGCTTTACACAAATGCTGAATGAATATCGTCAAGCTAAGGATGTAACTAAAACACGTATGTATCTTGAGACCATGGAGAAGATCCTTCCAGGAATGGATAAATATATTGTTGACGGAAAAGATGCCGGAGGCTTGGTGAACGTTCTAAGCCTGGAAAAAGTGAAGGGAGGTGCCAAATGAGAAATGTAGGTGGCGTTATTATCGCAGTCCTGGCACTCCTGTTCATCTATGGCGGCATCATGATCGTGGATGAAACCGAACAGATCGTTATCGTTCAATTGGGTAAACCGGTGAGAAATATTACTGACCCGGGACTCAATTTCAAGATTCCATTTATCCAATCAGCTACCGTATTTGAGAAACGTCTCCTGGAATATGACAGTGCTCCAAATACGATTCTTACTCAAGATAAGAAAAATCTGACTCTGGATAATTATGCCCAGTGGAGGATCTCCGATCCCCTGAAATTCATGCAAACAATGCGTACCCAGGCATTGGCTCAATCGCGCTTGGATGATATTATTTATTCAAGTCTCAGAGTCCAATTGGGAACCCATCTTATGCACGAAATTGTGTCCAGTATGCGTGATTCTCTCATGCATAAGGTGACCCAGAACGCAACTGAGACTGCCAATGAATACGGTATGGAAATTGTCGATGTTCGCATTAAGCGAGCTGATCTCCCTCGTGAGAATGAGCAGGCAGTATTCGATCGTATGCAAGCTGAGCGAAATAGAATGGCGAAGCAGTTCCGATCTGAGGGTGAGGAGGAAGCCGTAAAAATAAGAGCAGAGACTGATAAAGATCGTGAGATCATTTTGGCTGATGCATACAAATTAGCCCAGGTCGTTCGCGGTGATGGTGAAGCCCAGGCGATCAAGATTTATGCTCAGGCATTTCAAAAAGATCCTGATTTCTATGAGTTTGTAAGAACCATGGATGCCTATCTGGAGATCTTTGATGAGAAGACCAAACTGGTCCTGACTCCAGAATCAGAACTCTTTAGGTATCTTAAAGAAATGAAATAAACGCTAAAGATAATAAAAATAAAAAGGGTGCTGTCTCGGCACCCTTTTTATTGATCATAATTCTAGCAATCCCCGAATTAATCCATGGGTTTTATTTTCTGACAAAGCTGTCCAGAGATGCGGGTAAGCAATGAGTCTACAATGCTCGCACCCCTAAAAAAATATCATGTTAATGCATGAACAGTGCAGCCGCTATGCCGGGTCCGCACCTGAATGATCCTCGATCGCGCTATCAGCATTTTGATAGTTAAGGCGCTTCAATTCGACAATATTTGCCTTAGCTCTGAAGAGACTGGGGAGAATCTGGGTGGCTTGGTCTTTATTCTCAACCTCTACCAATAACCAGGCCTTGTGTGCGCCATCATAACACCCCCAATCGGCATTGGTGAGGAAGTGCGACCCAGTCGCCATAAATGCATTCATTGCCCGTTCACAGGCATCTTTGCTATTTTCATGAGGAACCTCAATTAAAAACCTTGGCATGAGAATTCTCCTTTCAATTTGATGGACCTATTTTTGCAATCGATACGGCAATATAAGCGTAGAATAGTTTAAACAAGATAAATAATATCACATATAAATGCGTCCAGCCGAAATCAATTGATGAGGAGTCTCAGGAACCTATATTTAGCCGCTTTGTTAGAATACAGAGCAGACATGATGACGAGAGGTAAGCAATGAGCAAATTTCCTGATTTACACGCCACAACCATATTGGGTGTCACACATAACGGTAAAGTAGCTCTGGGGGGTGATGGTCAGGTCACATTCGGGGATACTGTCATGAAGCACGGCGCTGTGAAGATCCGCTCCATCTATAATGGTGAAGTCCTGGCTGGTTTTGCAGGGTCCGCAGCCGATGCATTTGCCCTCTTTGAAAAATTTGAAGGGAAACTGGAAGAATTTGGCGGCGACCTGGTGAGAGCAGCTGTTGAACTGGCCAAGGATTGGCGCATGGATAAGGTGCTGAGGAATCTGGAAGCGATGCTGGTCGTCATGGATATCGACCATGGTCTCATTATCTCCGGAAATGGCGATGTGGTCGAGTCAGATGATGGTGTCCTGTCCATCGGATCTGGCAGTCCCTATGCGATCGCTGCAGCACGTGCATTCATTGCATCAGGAAAGAAATCTCCAAAAGAGATCGTTCGCCAATCGCTGGAGATCGCAGCTGACATTTGCATCTATACAAACACAAATATCAATGTACTGGAACTGAAGTAAATCAAATGACAAAATTTTCACTTACTCCGAAACAGATCGTTAAGGAGCTGGATAAATACATCATTGGACAGGATAGTGCCAAGAAAATGGTGGCAATTGCTCTGCGAAATCGCTGGAGAAGACAACAGGTCACATCTGATATTCGAGATGAGATCGTACCCAATAATATTATCATGATCGGTTCCACTGGGGTGGGGAAGACAGAGATCGCCAGGCGGCTCTCCAATCTGGTCCAGGCTCCATTTGTGAAGGTGGAGGCTTCCAAATTCACAGAGGTAGGCTACGTGGGGCGAGATGTGGATTCCATGATCAGGGATCTGGTGGATAATGCCTATAACATCGTTAAAAGCGAGCATGAGATCACTGTCCGCGAGAAGGCGATAGAAATGGCCAATGAACGGATCATGGACCTGCTCCTGCCACCACCCTCGAATGCAGATAAAAGCTCTGAGGAGTATGAGCGTTACCTGCGTACACGTGAAAAAATGTTTTCCAGACTCATGGCTGGTGATTTCGAGGATCGTCAAGTTGAATTTAATGTCCAGGAAGATGCTTCCGGTCCCATGATGCAAATTTTTGGTCCACTGGGCATGGAAGATATCGGGATGAATATCCAGGATATGCTGGGAAATGCCATGCCGAAGAAAAAGAAGGCGCGCAGACTCAGTGTGGCTGAAGCGCGCATCCTGCTTATTACTGAAGAATCACAAAAACTCATTGATGAGGAAAAGGTTCAGCACGAAGCCATCCGTCGTTCGGAGCAGGATGGGATCGTTTTTGTTGATGAAATTGATAAGATAGCTGTTGAAAGAGGCGGAGGTGGTCCTGATGTCTCCCGGGAAGGCGTTCAGCGGGATATTCTCCCCATCGTTGAAGGGAGCACCGTCAAGACGAAATACGGTACACTGGTCACGGACCATATCCTCTTTATCGCTGCCGGTGCATTCCATTCGTCAAAACCATCCGATCTGATCCCAGAACTTCAGGGCCGGTTTCCGATCCGGGTAGAACTGGATAACCTGACAGAAGAGGATTTCGTACAGATCCTGACACAGCCAAAATCTGCATTATTAAAGCAATATGTTGCCATGATTGCCGCAGAAGACGTGAAGATAAGCTTTAATAAGGATGCCATCGCAGAGATCGCCCGTGTTGCTTACGAGGTGAATGAGAATATTGAGAATATCGGTGCGAGACGCTTGCAGACGATCATGAGTAAACTACTGGAAGATGTTTTGTACGATCTACCTGATCCAGAAACAAAATCCATCAAGGTGACCAAAACGATGGTCAATCACGCCTTTAAAGATACCTTGGCTGATCAGGACTTAAGTAAATATATTCTATAGTAATTATGAGACTCTTTTTTATTAAAAGTTAGGTAACAAAATTAAAACTCCGTCCCTGAGGCGGAGTTTTTTTAAATCAGGAGGATTAATGAAACGCGACTTTTTAGCAGTGACAGACTTTTCTAAAGCAGAGATCTATGAAACGTTCAGAATTGCCAAAGCATTGAAAGCAGACGTTAAAGCTGGAAAACCTCACCATTATTTTGCCAATGAAACCATGGCGATGATATTTGCAAAACCTTCACTGCGAACACGCGTCAGTTTTGAAACGGGGATGGTCCAATTTGGCGGGCATGCGCTATATCTTGGTCCCAGTGACATCAGTATTGGTAAACGAGAAGCTGTTAAAGATATCTCCCGGGTCATCTCTCGGTATAATAACTGGATCATGGCTAGATTATTTTTGCATGAACACATGATCGAACTGGCAAAATACGCCTCCGTTCCAGTGATCAACGGTTTAACTGACTACAATCATCCCTGCCAGATCATGGCCGACATGCTCACCATTTACGAGCATCGTGGTCAGGTGGAGGACCAGAAGGTGGTCTTTATCGGTGATGGGAACAATGTGTGTAATTCCTTCCTCAATTTTGCTTCTGTTATTCCTTACCATTTTGTCCTGGCAGCACCAGAGGGCTATGATCCTGATCCAGAGACCCTGGCCAAAGCAAAGGCGGCTGGGATCAGTGAGATCGAGATCGTGCGTGATCCCATCGCTGCTGCAAAAGACGCGGATGTGCTCTATACCGATGTCTGGACCTCCATGGGACAGGAAGTGGAACGACGGAAACGTGTCAATGATTTCAAAGGG
This sequence comes from Fidelibacterota bacterium, assembly GCA_021734255.1. Lineage (GTDB taxonomy): Bacteria > Fidelibacterota > UBA8477 > UBA8477 > JABMPR01 > JABMPR01. Next base: position 7,583 of record JAIPJM010000018.1, read on the forward strand.
TTCCAGATCAATAACGAATTACTCAGCTATGCTAAATCTGATGCCCTGGTCATGCACTGTCTCCCTGCCCATTACGAGGAAGAGATCACGGAGAGCGTGATCGACGGGCCACACTCGGTTGTCTTTGATGAAGCCGAGAACCGCATGCATGCACAGAAAGCGGTCATGGTGATGCTGGCTATCTCAAATGGTGCAGATATCACCATCTAGATCAATCAAAAATGAGTTTAAAAAATGAAGCCCCAACAGTATTGCTGGGGCTTCTTCTTATATCGAGTATGGGCTGAGATCAGGGTGTTCTGAAGACGTTCACAGCCGTATAGGTGTTGATCTCTTCAGTATCTTGTGAGTAAGCTGAGATGAACCAGTAGTATTGTGTGTTCGACGTTAATGTGGTTGCGCTACTGGGATAGGTGACACTAATCTCAGACCCGGATGTTGCGTTTGTGGGGGTCGTGATGGTTGATTCCCATATATCTCCAGTCAACTGAGATGTCCTTACTATGATCTTATATTTCACAGCTTTGTCTACATGTGACCAGTGAAAAGTTGGAGTTGTTGAACTTGCCACTGCTGCATTTATCGGCGATATGAGAGTCGGCACAGGCAGAGGAGTATCAGAAACGACATTCGTCGGATCACTCGCTTTTCCACCCAAGTCATATGCAATGAGTTTGTAGTAGTAGGTCGTTCCCGCAACGACATCTTCATCGTAATAATAAACTTCGGTTAATGAATCCAGTTCGGTTGCTTCATCCGGAGCGAAAACGGCCGTTTCGGAGCGGTAGACCTTATAATGAGAAAAATCCCCTTCAATATTTGCCAACCAGGATAATTCCACATTTAGTGTAAAAGCAGACGGAATGTTATGCGCTTTGATTTCCAGGCCGGATGGCGTGTCTGGTGAATATAGATTTACAGGTGTCAGGCTAACGGTATTTGAAAAAGGACTTTCATTTTCACTATCATCTTTTGCAGTGACCTTATAACTGTATTCAACTGTATAATCTAGACTCTGATCCAGATAACTGGTTGCGGTCAGAGATGTCAACTCCGTGAATGAGCCGGTACCCACTGCGCGATATATGTGATAGCTTGCCACATCATCGTCCGCTGGCGCGTCCCAGGTTAAGTAGATCTCACCATCCCCCGACTGATTGGCATCGAAGCTCAGGTTAGCTGGTGCTGCAGGTGGTGTCGTGTCATCCTCCTCTGGACTTTCACAGCTAAAAGGGAATAGTGAGATGCTGATCAATATGACGAGGGCTAAATATTTCCGGTTCATGCGGGGTCTCCTTAAGTTTGCACCAATTTAATCAGGCAAAAATGGGATGGATACCTTTGATTTGGCTTTGATGCGACAGAATTAGCTGCTGTGATGCGGGTCATAAGGGTTTTGCAGTGGGATCTTTCCAGTACCCTCAGGACTGTCCAATACATAGTGAGGCATGGCGTATCCTGGGATGTTTCCCTGAAGCTTCTTCAGTATTTCAAGTCCCTCGCCAATGGTAGTCCGCAAATGCGATGTGCCTTTTACCCGGTCAGCATGGTGCAGGTAATATGGTTTTATCTTCAATTCAATCAGCCGCAGGAAGAGTGCCTTCAGAGACTCAGCACTGTCATTTACTCCGCGAAGCAAAACGGTCTGGTTCAGAAAGGAGATCCCAATATCTGTCCAATCCGCTACATAGCCCTCAACCACTGGTGTAACTTCACGAACATGATTGAAGTGCGTGCTGATCCATACAGGCTTGTGGATCTGACTGATGGCTAAGCCCAGGCGGGTAGTGAGCCGATATGGGTTGACAACAGGAAGCCGGGTATGGATTCGAATGAACCTGAGGTGGGTGATCTCCGCAAGGGTCCTGAGGGTGGTCAGCAGTGCATGGTCACCCAGTGTCATGGGATCACCGCCAGTCAGGATCACCTCTTCGATCTCTGAGTGCTCCCTGATGTAGGTATAGGCATCCTCCATGTCCTGTTGACTTGCATTGTGATGCGGGTCGCCTACAAGACGCTTCCTGAAACAGAATCGACAATAGACCGAACAGATGGATGTAGGTAGGAGCAACACGCGATTGGGGTAACGGTGGATCAACGCTTTCATGGGACGCGAGCCCTGGCCAGGGGATTCGTCCCCGATGGGATCGTCCACATCAGAATCGTCCAGGATCAATTCAGCTTCTGTCGGTATGATCTGACGGAAAATGGGATCCTTATCATTGAACTGCTCAATGAGGCTGTAATAATAGGGAGTGACCCCCATCCTATATGCCTGTATAAGGCGCTTAAACAGCTCAGGGTCGAGATCTAATTGATGACCTGACTCCTGGGTCCAGTCTTGCAAGGTACGCAGGTCTGTGCAGGCGGATTGCTGTTGCCATTTCCAATCCTGCCACCTTGGATGCTGCTGAGGGATAAAGCTTATTCCTCGATCGATTCCAACAGGTATTGAGCAATATCCTGACTACCAGTTGGTAATTCTTCTGCTTTAATACCATCATTGATCATAGTCGCGCAGAAGGGACAGGCAGTGGCCACCTGCTGAGGCCTGATTGCTTTCACATCTTCCATTCGCTCTACATTGATCGTTTTTTCACCCAGGGTCTCTTCCAACCACATTCTACCACCGCCAGCGCCACAGCAAAGTGCTTCCTCACCCGAACGTGGCAGTTCATCAAGCTGAATGCCGGGTATGGACTGTATGACCTCCCGTGGGGAAGCGTAGATGTCATTGTGGCGACCCAAATAGCAGGAATCGTGGTAGGTGATACTGGAATTGTTTGCCTTATTCGGGGTCAACTTACCTTCCTGGACCAGGGTGTTCAGAAAGTCTGTATGGTGGATCACCTCATAATTTTTACCCAGGGCTTGATAGTCATTTTTCAGTGCATTCAGACAATGTGGACACTGGGTAATGATCTTTTTAACATTATAATTATCAAATGTTTCAATATTCTGGTCTGCCAGCATCTGAAACAGGTACTCATTGCCTAATCGTCGAGCTGAGTCCCCTGTGCAGGTTTCCTCGCTACCGAGAATGGCGTAATCCACACCGGCCATATTCAGCAGTTGTACCATGGCGCGTGAAACCTCCTGACCTCTGGCATCATATGCACCTGCGCAGCCGACCCAGTACAGGTATTCTGCGCTACCTTTTTCACGCATCTTTGGCGCGTTCAATTCGCCCAGCCACTTTTCCCTATCCTGACCGGACTGTCCCCAGGGATTTCCATTGACCTCAAGATTCTTAAATGTGGTCACGGCTTCCTTAGGAAATTTACTTTCCATCATCACCAGGTCCTGGCGGATACGCAGGATGTCAGCCATGGGCTCATTGGCTACCGGGCATACCTCAACGCAGTATCCACAGCTCGTACAGGCCCAGATGGCATCTTCCGAAAGCATCCATTCGGACAAGCCTTCCTTGGAATCATCACCGGTGGTCAATTCAGTCATATGCTCATGAATGTAGTAGCGCTTATTCACTTCCAGAGCGGAGGGAGATAGAGGTTTACCTGTAATATAGGCTGGGCAGGCATCCTGACAGCGGTTACACATAATGCAGGCATAGGCATCGAGAATATTTTTCTGCGGTAGATGCTCCAGGAGGCTGGTACCGTATTGCTCAAGGGATTCATCCTCAAAATCAATGGTCTCAAACGATGCAGAGGTCATCTCCCGGTCTGTGATCATATGGTTCAGGGGTCCCATGAACAAGTGGGCATGCTTGGTAGAGGGGAAATAGGGGATGAACGCCAGGATGAGACCGATGGCCAACCACCATGAAGTGTGTTCAAAGAAAATGAGGCTTGCTGGAGACATGCCTGACCAGAGTGATGCCAGTACCGACGCGGCAGGTTGGTATATCTCTGCCTGTGTTTGGGCCAGTTCGAAAGAAGCTCCCAGGAGGCGGAACCCTACATGAAAAAAGATAAAAAAGGCAACCAGGGCTGAGTCCCGATGGACTCCTTTGCGAGCTTTAGCACTCATGAGGACATTGTCGTTGACACGCAGGGCTGGATCCTTCTGGACAAAGCGTCTGATAAGAAAATAGACCACCCCCAGCAAGACGATCACGCTGAAGATGTCGACAAAAAGACGATAGAGGTCACCGATGATCATACCGGACATGAAGTGAAAATCCGGTACCAGGCCATTGATAATGTCGATCAGATTGACCAGCATATAGAGAATGAATCCCCAGGCAACACCTGTATGAATGATGGTAGCCAGCGGTCTGGTTTTGAATAGTGGTCGACCAAATAGGGCCAGTAGACCAGTCGGGATCCGTTTGAAGACCAAGGTCCAGTCAATAGGATTGACCCCTCTGCCAATGATCTTGAACATTTTTCCGAATGTGATCCTGGTTGCGCCCAAAGAACCCAGCAATACGAATATGAATATCACCTTTTCCCAACCACTCAACATAGGACTTACCCTCCGTAGTGCCATCCAGTCTCAGAGAGACACATGGCAGCTTCCTTTTCATCATGAATTCCACTATCGACAACTTCTGAAATAACAATATGATGGTCACCTCCTTCGAGGATCTCTTGAACGCTACAAGCCAACCAGGCTGGACTGGTTTTAATGATCGCCCCACCCAGCACGTGGGGCTCAGCTTTGAAGCCTCCAAACGAATCTTCCTGCCACCCAGCTGGCTTGAAAAATGCACCGGCCAGATCCGTATCACCTTTTGCAACCAGGCTGATAATCAGGTTTTCGGTGGATTTGATGGCTTCGTACAAGCGGCTGTCTGCTTTTACCGCCATACATATCAGGGGTGGATCAAAGCTACTCTGCATGAACCACGTCACGGTTGCGCCAACTGCTTCAGTATCCATTCCTGCTGATACAATTGCCACATTATGGTGTAATAGTCTCAGCGTGTGCTTTTTGCCATCCAGGTTGAAACTCATATGTTAATTCCTTTATCGTTTTATTGCTTGTGCAAATATTACACCGAAAGGGTCTCATTCCTTTATCCAGGTGGAAATCAGGGTGTCTCTGCCGATCGCAGTGCTGTCTGCAGTGTCTCCATATCTTCTTCTCGCAAAGCATGGATCTGGCCTTGCAGCCCAAGCCGCCAATACTTTTCAGGCCACTTTCGGAAATGAATGAGACTTGTGGAGAAATTCTCCATGGGAAGCCAGTCTGATTTATCCAGAACGACCAATGGTTCCATTTCAAATCTCCAGGGGTAGTGTTCATTCGGGTCTTTCCCCAGATTGACCCATATCTTTTCGCTACCTTCTTCGACGAAGGAGCGTATTCGGGTCATGGCTGCCAGCTTTTGCTCTCCTGTGATATAGTAGAAAAAGACGTCACCAGGTGCGACCTTCATTGCTTTTTTCCGGTGTCTATGCTTCAGGCCCTGATATTTGAATTCAAGCCTTGCGGTAATTCCCAGGTTTTGTTCTGATGAGATGATCAGCCAGCCTGCCATGTTGTATTATAAGGTTGGTGATGAAGAATACAATAGCTTCACGAAGTGAGGCAGATCATAGCACAGTAAAATAAGGAAATCCCTTATAGGACTGAGCCCAGGAAATCTTATAATTAGTCAACTCCCTAGCGGGATTGTTCATCCAGGTGTTATAAAGACACCGACCCCAACGGCAGCTTCTCCCCGGAGCTGCCGTTTCCTTTTATGCCGACATCAAAGATGCCGGCATAACCCCGGCGAAGTCCTTCGGGCGAAGCCGGGTACTATCAAACCAGCTGACCTCTGAAATTTGAGCGCCGAAGCTATCAACGAAGCCGGGTAATAATAATTCCCTATGTGAGTATAAAAATATGAGCAGTATAGACTATTTACCGGTAAGACCAACCTTCAATTTTCCTGGCTCATGAAATGATCCTTCGATCTCCAATGATCGATTGGCGGCCAGATGTCTCAGGATGATGTAAATGTTGGATTCATTATCATCAATCTCCAGACGCGATGCGATCTGCTCAATGGTCAGTGGGGCAGGTGAATTTTTCAACACATCAACAATTTGGTTTTTTAATGTTAATATATTACCCGCTGCTTTTTTGCCCGCCTCAACTCCCGGTTGATGATACGCGTTGATATTTATGAAACTAGCGTAGAATCCAACCGCTCGTTCATATAGAGCGATCAACGCACCTATACTGGTTGGGGAAATATCTTTTACGCTGATGACCAGAGATTTTCGATCGTTTTGACTTAACGCAGTCTGGGTTCCCATGAAAAAGCCAAGGAGATATTCACCACTGGTGTTTGTGCCATCAACAGTAATGGATTTGATATCACGCTCCTTGAGAACCTCAATGAAGGTGATGAAAAAATTATCCAGACCGTCCCTCAGCTGTTGGACATAGGCATGCTGATCGGTAGACCCCTTGTTTCCATAGACAGCAATGCCCTGTTCGACCAAATTACCAGCCAGATCATGTGCCTTGCCCAATGATTCCATGATCAACTGCTGCAGATATCTGCTGAAAAGAAGCAGACTGTCCTTGTAGGGCAGAATCACCATGTCTTTATTGCCTTTGCCGTTGCCAAGGATATACCAGACCAGCGCAAGTAACCCCGCCGGGTTGTCAGCGAGCTCGGTAGAGCGTGTCAGCTGGTCCATGCGGCTGGCTCCCATCAGAAACGCATCCAGATCGACCCCCATGAGCGCAGCGGGAAGTAGACCCACGGCAGACATGACCGATGTACGGCCGCCTACCCAATCCCACATCGGAAAAATATGTAGCCAGTTTTCACTGAGGGCTGTCTGGTGTAATTGACTGCCTTCACCAGTAATAGCAACGGCTTGGCGCGCAAAATCCAGCCCATCATTTTTAAAGATATTTTGCGTTTCCAGCATTCCGTTCCGGGTTTCAGCAGTTCCGCCTGATTTGGAAATGACCAGAACCAAGGTCTGCTTCAGATGGTCATCTAAGTTATTGAAAACACGGTCCATACCATCAGGGTCCGTGTTGTCCAGGAAGTGGATCATGAGCCCCTGATCAGTTGCCAGGGCCTCATGCAGGAATTGTGGTCCTAATGCAGAGCCACCGATCCCTATGAGAAGGCAGTGTGTAAATACATTTCCGCTGGGAGTCTTGATCTCGCCAGCAAGGATCTGATCGGCAAAAGCAACGATGGCTTCTTTTGTTTCAGTGATCTGGTTCTGGATTGTTTCCGATGGTGCCAATTCTGGGTTGCGGAGCCAGTAATGGCCAACCTGTCGATCTTCATCTGGGTTCGCTATTGCTCCTCGTTCCAGGCCTTGCATTGATTCGAAAGCAGTGTTGAAAAGGGCTTGATGGGTATCAATCGCTTCCCGAGTGATACCGGTTTGACTGATATCCAGGTAAAAATCGAGGGCGTCATTTGAATAAAGTGTTTTCTGGTAATTCAGCCAGCTGCTCGGTGTTGCCATAGGTGGGTTCCTTTAAAAGATCAGTTTATAGCACTTAGGTTTCCAATATATGAGAGTGGGTGGGAGGTTGAACAGCTTTATTAAAGAATATCCCCCCAGCGATCGAATTGATGCTGGAGGGACGTTAGTGGAGTTATATGAAAAAGGTTTATCCCAATTAATTCTGAAATGCACCCTGATAGTCACTCATATCACAAATCCCATGCCAGCCCATGAAAAAATCACTTATATAGATGATTATAAACGAGCTATGCAGTTTTCTTGCCCACTATAATGCACCTGAATGATCATATTTCGATATGATTGAATATCAAAACGATATAACGCATCATCCGTAGAACCAGAGGACCGTGGTACAATCTTCCTTGGAAATTCGTGTCTAGTCGTCAACTCAGATCTGATAGCAGTGAGTGGGCCTTCAGGAAAAGTGGCAATGAGTCTACGCAAAATTCAGGCGATAGTTATTATTTCGCAGCGACATTCGTAGGATAATTAATCTACGTGCAGACCTGAGCATGCCTGAGATTGTGACATTTATCACAGCACCAGCAGGGAGAAAAGTCTCTGGTTTGTGCTCATCACTCCCCGCTACAGGCATTTTCGATCAAAACTGGCTCAAGGATATCCAACAGGCAAAGCGCTGAATCGTGCCAGTACTGGAAACAAGGAGCCATGTTAGGAATAATTCCTGATAAGACCTCTAATTGAATGAAATAATGGACAAATGTTCAATAAAATGTCGTAATAATATTACGCATATTCAGGAAAAGTATTAATAATATGACACATTTGTTGATATCTGTATGGGGGAAGAATTTAAAGACACATCTAAATACAAGTAAAACAATAAGATGTAATCGTGATAATTAGTGGCATGATTCTTGGGTATATAAATAATAGTGATATGAGACGAATAGAAAACAAGATCAGCAAAACTTTTAGAGCAGCCAGGGGTGGTCAAGCTTTCACTCTACCCAACGGCTCCTGTGGAGCCTTACAGATCATTGCTACTGAAAGCCCTCTTTTCGAGGGCTTTCCTGTAACTGGCTACCGGAATTCAAATCCAATTCCGCTGATGTTATTTGCAAGAAATCGTCGCGAAGCAACAGTGACAAATGTCACGGTCTCTGGCCTGACTGCAATACTGATGCGGGCAACAGGAATGGCTCAGATGGACAATTCAAACCTGAGTCAAAAGGAAATGAGAGTGAGGAAAACAATGAAAAGATCAATCTCAAAGTGGATGCATTTCACAATAGGTGCAATTCTAAGTGCGTCAATGGTCTACGCTCAGGGTACACCCAAGTTGGATCTGGCAATGGCAGAGCAGAAGGTCAATCTCACGGCCAGTGAAATGAATGACGCTTCAACTGTCGCATACCAGCCTGGTGACACACTGCGCTATATGATCACTGCGGCGAATGTTGGTGACGGACTGATGACCGAACCTGAAGTGATCGATCCTATCCCCACAGGGGTTACCTACATCGCTAACAGCGCAGTGGGTGAGAACACCACTACCACCTTCTCTATCGATCAGGGCAGAACCTACATGGCCTGGCCACCGACTTACACCGTTCGCAATGCTCAGGGTGAGTTGATCGAGAGAGTAGCAACTCCTGATATGATCACTCATATCAAGTGGAACATCCTCAGGGACCTCAATCCCGGGGACTCATCAAACCTAGAATTTCTCGTTGAGGTGAGCAAATGATGCACGCAAATCTCAACATTCGACAAAATTTAGAAAATAAAAACGAAGCAAATAAGGAGGGTAAAATGAAACCTACTCGCTTCTTAACAGTGGCTGTGATCCTGATCGGATTGACAGCTTCTGCATTCGCTGCAGGTACACCAGCCGGGACGACGATCTCGAATCAGGCTACCGGTACCTACAAGGATGCAAACGGAAACGCCCTGGATGGTGTTTCCTCAAACACAGTGACAACCACGGTGAGCCAGGTTGCGGGTACCTCGGTCGGAAACGACCAGGCCCAGAATTTGGCTTCCATGAGCTCAGTCACATACCCAGTAACCCTTACAAACACCGGTAACGGTACCGACTCTTTCACATTATCAGCCGGAACAGGTGGTGGTGAGCAGGCTAGCACCTATACAGTTGAGGTCTATCATGATGTGGATGGTAGCGGTACTGTGAATGCTGGTGATACACTGGCCACATTGGCTGAAGATATTGCAGCTGATGGTACTTATTCGATTTTGGTACAGGTGAGTGACACCACTTTTGCGGGCGCGCCTAATGATGATGTGATTGCCGTGACATTGACATCACTCTCCAGTTTTGATGAGGGTGTCAGTGATGCAACCGTGCTGACCTCTACCTTACAGGCTGCTGCCTTGACAGCAACTGTTTCGGTAGTCGATGATGGCGATCCCCAACCAGGTGAGACTATTACTTTTGAAGTTTGTCTCACCAATAATGGTACAGCCACAGCCTACAATGTTCAGTTCGTCAATCTGATCCCAACGAATACCACTTATTCTGCAGGAACCATCAGACACGGAACAACAGGTTGGTCCAATGGGTCACTGATCACCGATACAAACGATACTGGGATTGATACCTATGATGGTGACTACAATCTCACTACAGCCAGCACAATAACCGTCGATCTTGGTGATATCGCTGGTGGTGGTAGTATCTGTATCTACTACAAGGTGACGATCAACAGCGGTCTAGCCGAAGGAGAGACCATTGTCAATGAACCGGTCATCGATTATGAAAATGGCGGCGGCGATCCCTACCCAACAGTAGATCCCACTGATGGTGGTGGTGGCAGTGTAGCTATCAGTGAGAGCTTCGGTGTTGAATTCGTTGCAACAGGAACAACTTCCTTCACAGGCGATCCCAGTGATTCACTGTTCTATGCTTTCACTGTAGAGAACCTGGGTAATGGAACTGACAACTTTGACTTGAGTGCTACCACAGAAGACTTCGTTGTCTGGACCTTCTACATCGATACTGATGGTAGCGGTACACTTTCCGTTGCTGAACTGGCCGCAGGTGCAGTCACTGCAACTGGCGATCTTACTCAGAATGAAGTCGGTGATTATGTAGCCCTCGGTATCATTCCAGCTGGTACAGCAGATGCTGTTACTGATGCAACCACATTCACTGCTGCTTCACAGGGTGATGAAGGAACATCAACTGACACAGGAACGGCATCAGCTACCTGTACAGCGCCTCTTCTGACACTCGTTAAAGCTGTTGATAATGCTACTGCTGCACCTGGCGACACACTGACCTATACCATCACTGTCGCTAATAGTGGTACTGGTGTAGCCACAACAGTTGTGGTCTCAGACGTTATTCCCACCAACACAAGCTATGTTGCTGAAAGTATGACCATTGACGGTTCAAGCGTTGATGATGCCAGCAACACAGATGGAGGCACACTGTCTGGCGGATCCGTTGTATTCGATTTCGACACGATGGATGCTTCCGGTGGTGCAAATGATGACCACACACTCGTCTTTAAGGTCATCGTAGACTAAGGACCCTGAAGGACGTCTTGTGATTTATAGGTTTCTAACCCTCTACACGAATCCCGTGAGCGGATAATGAGACGATTTCTCGCCTTATTCTCCCTCATGGGAGCCGTGGTTTTTGGTCAGGTTCCAGTTGGTTCCCAGATCACGAACACGGCCCAGTCCTCCTACCAGGATGGATCAGGGACGACGTTTGTGGGTAGCTCCAATACGGTAAATACTACCGTCGCTGCCGGTTACCAGCTGGCAATCGCCAAAACTGCTGGAGCGAGTATTGTCGCTCCAGGCGAGAGTATGACCTATACGATCACAATCACAAACACAGGTAACATTTCCCCAGGAAAATTCACAGTATCCGATACCCTCAGCACGCAATTTGAGCTTGTCTCAAGCACACCAAGTGCTGACACTTTCGGAAATATTATCACATGGAACGAGACAGGTATTGATCCCGATGAAACATTGGAATACCAGCTTGTTGTACGAGCCAAGTCAAGCGTCCCAAGTCAGACTGTCATTACAAACCAGGCCTGGATACATGTCCTTGATGGTTTCACAATGGCTTCTGGCCCAGTTAATATTACTGTGGGTGCTCTTTCTGACATCAGTATCAGCAAGTCTGCTGTTGAGGATATGGCTGCTATTGGAGATACGATCCATTATGAGATCGCCATCACCAACACCGGTAATGTCCCATCAGCAACAACCATCGTTTCTGATGAACTTCCTGATCATGTCAGATTTGCAGGTACCACACATGGTGGATCCCACTCAAGTGGTGTTGTCACCTGGAACCTCGTCAATATTGCGCCAGGAGACTCTGTCATCCTGCCGCTGAATGTGATTGTAGAGGCTAGCATGCCTATCAACACTGAATTGTCGAATACTGCCCAGGTGAATAATGGAACCATAGTCAGAAGCTCTACAACCACACTCATGGCGAATCCCTGGATTCAGACCCTCAGTAAATGGGCTGCAGATGGAGAATATGGTTTCCAGGATACCGTGGCATTTATTATTACTATTAATAATGAGTCCCCTGTAGATGTGCATGCTGTTACTGTACGGGATACACTTCCTGCACCCCTCCAATTCGTATCTGCTTCCCATGAAGCGGTTTACGACAACGGAGTTGTTTCATGGAATCTGGGTACCCTGAATAGTGGAGATGTTTCTGAACTCACAGTAGTTACCACAGTCGGCTCCTTACTGGAAGCCCGGAACGAGATCACGAACAGGGCCTGGATCTCTACAGCAAACGCAGGCAGCAGCTATGGCGACCATGTCGTTTCATTGGCCGCTTTCCCTGAGTTAGCCTTGACGAAACAGGCTGTCGGAACCGTTCTGGCCGGTGATTCACTGGTCTATACCTTCTTGATGAGCAATTCTGGAAACTCAATGGCTCACGAAGTGGTACTTGAGGATACACTCCCGGCAACCGTGAGTTTTGGTTCTGCCACCGGTAACTATAGCTACGATGCGAATTCTCACAAAGTGACATGGAACGTGGGAGAGATCGCAGTAGGTGCAACGGACACCTTGAAATTGACAACCCATGTCAATTATCCGGTCATCGATGGGACAACTTTTAACAACACAGCACATCTCCTCTGTGTTGAAGGAAGTCAGGCCTATTCATCTATCACAACCCAGATCCAGTCTTCACCAGGTCTGGTCCTGGATATTCTTGGTCCCAAGAGTGCAGTGGCAGGTGAGCATGTTGAATACGAACTGAAATACAGGAATGAACGTACTGAGATCGCAACGGCCCTTGTCTTAACAGACACACTGCCTGAAGAAGTCCTCTACCTCAGCGCTTTACCTGAGCACAGCTATGATCCTGCAACACGAGTTGTTAGCTGGAACCTCGACAATCTGGTTCCTGGCGATTCCGGCACGGTCATTGTCAATACTCAGGTTATTGATGATCAACGATCACCGAAGACCGTGCGTAGTGCCGGTCTTATCGCCTGTGAACAGGGTGATCAGGCGCTTGGTGAACATGATCTCTTCATTCGCGCTCCTGTACTGGATATCGATATCGTTGGAGATACCACCTTCATCGAAGCTGGTGAATTGATCAGTTATGATATCGCATTCCAGAATGTCGGTGACACGACTGCGACCAATGTCGTGGTTGTGGATTCACTTCCAATAGAAGCAGAATTCTTGAGTGCTTCAGGAAATGGTGTCTATGATGCAGAGACCCACTCTGTATCATGGTTGATCGGTGATCTTGAACCAATTACTGAGACCACAAATGAGGCAAATACTCTACATTCACTTGGCGATAAAGCCGGTGATGCAAGCGGTCCTGTCGCGCTTCAGATCGATGTACGGGTGATCTATCCTCTGCCTGATGGCAGTAACTTGTTGAATCGTGCCTATATCTCATCCGATGAGGAAGTCGTTGCTCAGGCAACCTGGCTTGCCATCGTGAGATCAGCACCGACAATTGCCTTCACAAAAACTGCACCTGTAGAAGTATTGCCTGGTGAACAGATCGAATATGTACTGGATTATGCCAATGTAGGTACGGATCAGGCAACCGGCGTCAGCATTGTTGACACCCTGGATGCTCGGGTAGCATTTGAGCGTGTCACAGGTGCCGGTATCTATGATCCCATCGAGCATACTGTATCCTGGGAACTGGGTACAGTGGCAGTTGGAGATACGGGAAGTCTCCATATCGTAACAATTGTAGATCTGGATCTGGAAAACGGAGCTAGCGTCGGTAATCGCGCCTGGTTGACCTCAAATGAACTGGAAGCTATTCCAGCTGAGGTTAACACATTCAATATCCTACCGTTGACCATGGAGCTTAAAGCCAGTCCAGATAGGATCCTGGGTAATGGTACCCAATCCTCAGTGTTGGCCGCTCATGTGTTCTCATTCCTTGGTAATCCTGCACCAGACGGTGTTGACGTTTATTTCTTCACCGATTTTGGTACAATTCCTGATTCAGTCCACACGACTAAGACAACGGATGGAATTGCCTACAGCACGCTCGTGGCTGATACCGTCCTGGATAAGTCCCTTATCGCAACGCCTCTGGCTCGTGCCTTCTGGACACCAACTGAATACACCGAGGATACAACGGAAGTTCTCTTCCTCATCGGTGCCTTCGATGGTACTATTACGAACACGCAGAGTGTTCCTCAGGAAGGTATTCGTGTCGAACTGAGGCAGAGGGATACCGACGAATATGCTGGACATGCTAGCACGAATGCGAACGGGTATTATCTGATCCCATTTTACGAATCAGGTGATTATAAGATAGTATACTCACTCGTGGATCAGTTCGGTCAGACTTTCGAGACCACCCAGGAAGTGGTCATCGAAACACCTACAGAGGGATCACTGGTTACCAACCTGAACTCCATTTCTGGCTGGATCTATGACCAAGTCACTGGTGAAGTTATCACCGATGATAGTCTTCTGGTGATTCTCGGAGGTAGTCCTGATACAACTGGTAGTGGTCTGTCCAAACGCACGGATCATCACTTCAAGGATTCGACCTACACAGATTCAACTGGTAAATATTTCTTTACCAACCTGTTACCAGCTGAGTATACACTTGAAGTACTCTATAATGGTGTCAGCTCTTACAGCGACGGAACATTAGATGTCAATCTAATGACCCCCGGACTATTTGTTGTAAATGCTAACGTCACGCTTCGCAGTCTACCATTCTATATGTTCAAGACTGTAGACAAAGTTGAAGCGGCAGTCCATGATACACTGCACTACACGATCCACTTCGGATTACAGGCACCGGTCCCAAGCTATGCCGATTCAATCTTCATTCACGATGTCCTCCCCAATGGTCTGGAACTGATTCCAGGTTCGATCAAAAAAGATGATCAGACAGTTGAGAGAAAATTGGCGAAGGATGCCTCCGAGCTTTTATTCATCAGGCCTTCCATCGACACAACAGATTCATTGACAGTTGAGTTTGACGCAGTGATTACAGATGCTGTTGGTCCGGGTTGGGTCGAGAATATCGCCGTTCTCTCCAATGTTGGTGGCGACAGTCTTAGCAGCGTAAGAAGACCTAAATCAAACGCCAGAACCAAGATCATTTATCCTGACCTCAAGATTGATAAGACCAGTAATCGTCGCGTTATTGAAAGAGGAGATGTCATCACTTACACATTGACCATAAGTAATGAAAGTACAGATGATATATACCAGAATTTTGTTATTGAAGATCTCCTCCCACTTGGATTCAAATATCGTAGCAATACCACCTATCTGAGAGGAACGAAGATATCTGATCCAACCATCGCTGAAAGTGGTAAGAAACAATTGGCCTTAACCTGGCCCCTGACGGATACCCTCCGTGCCGGCGAATCTTTCATACTTAAGTACCGCGTCATTGCTGGTCTGAATAGTAAAGAGGGTGTGAATACGAACATGGCCATTGCTCATGCGACTACCAACAGAGGATTTGGTGTCACAACAGTCGAGCCCGGCCTTGCAGATGTTATTCTGAAGCCTGGATTATTCAGTGACAATGGTTTGATCATTGGTAAGGTCTATTTCGACACCAATGGTAACATGATCCATGACAATAATGAACAGACAGTTAAAGATGTTGAACTTATCATGGAGAATGGCGCCAGGATACGCACAGATGAATACGGAAAATATAGCGTGCCGAACATCAGTGCTGGCATGCACGTGATCCGCGTGCTTGAAAGCACATTACCCGAGCTGAGCGAGATCATCAATGATTCACCAGCATATATGGGTGATACGCAGAGCAAGATGGTGCGTGTCCCGGCAGCAGGTATATCGAAAGCCAATTTTGCCCTGCGTAGAATAGCAGTACCGGGAATCATTACTGGTCAGGTATACTTCGATATGAACGAGAATGGTATCCTGGATCCCCTGGAAGGATTCGAGTCGGATATCATGGTTTCACTCAATGATACGCTACTGGTTAAGACGGACAGTCTGGGTCGATTCATTTTTGAAAAAACACCCCTGGGTGTTGCTGCTCTGTCGATCGATGAAAGCAGCCTGCCATCCTACGCCAGACTGTTCCCAATGGATTCAACTGTTGATTCTACAGGTGGATCCCATAATCTCTGGAATGCAACGCTGACCTCAGGTGACAGCATGAACGTGAACATACCATTGAAAAAACTTGAGCTCTTCAGTGTCCTGAGTAAAAAGGCAACCCTGGAAATGAAGACTGAGATGCTCACAGAAGAATTTAGACTCCTGGTCTACAAACCCTGGAGTATGAACATCAGAGCTGGTTTTGCAACTGGATCTGCCACGCTCCAGCAAGAGATCCTATCCGAGCTGAAGAATGTAGGTGATCTGATGAAGTGGCAGACACAGATCAACCTCGATATCAATGGTCATACCGATAATGTCCCCCTGGGTGGTAACGGGCAGTTCGCCAGCAATGAGGAACTCTCCGAAGCCAGAGCAAATGCCATCAAGGACTACCTGATTGCGACCATGGGTATCGATGAAAGCAGGATCTTTGCCGCGGGTCATGGCGATACATTACCGCTGGTATCCAATGACAGTCCTGAAGGCCGGACCTTGAATAGACGCGTCGAAATGAAATTCTATAATGCAGCCACCGATGATTCAGACTTCAACCAGCTGGAGTTCATGTACGAGATCGATTATACTGGTGAAATTCCACTCAGTGATATCCGTCTCCACCACGATCTCCCTGCAGGCTTTATATATAAAGAAGGGACTGCAACTGTCGATTCTATACAGACCGAACCAGCTTTCCATGAAGATGAGCATGATGTCTGGGAAATGGGTGACTGGAAAGCTGAGAAACATACAAAATTTGATATTGCCATGAAACCTGATGATTTTGAGAAGGTACAGAACACAGGTATCGTCTCAGCCCACCTGGAAATGGTCGATATAGATGGGAATGTTATTGTAACTGACAGTCTTGAGACCAAGATATCAACGCTGATGGAGACCCTGTCCTTCAACATGATCCTCGAGGGCACCCAGTTCGCTTCTGGTTCGGCGGACCTGCAGCCATCCGCACTACCAAGTCTGAACAAACTCGGTAAGTTCCTGGCCTGGCAACCTGAGATCGAAGTAGTTATTGAAGGCTTCACAGACAACCGTGGATCACTGGAATTCAACATGCTGCTGTCTGAATGGAGAGCGATTAGTGTGAAGAATTATCTCATGGCTAATTTTGAGGTGAATCCAGACAATATTCACATTCATGGTCTGGGACCCCACTATCCAGCCGGTGACAACGAGACCTGGAGTGGTCGTGCAGCAAACCGACGTGTGGAAGTCCTCGTGAATGCAGAAGTGGGTGAGGCTGCACTGCTTGAATTGGATATGCTGAAGGAGTCATTTAAACAAACATTTGAAATCCCCATTGATCCCATGAAGATGATGGAACCAGACTCGGCTCTGAGTATTCCATCAAACCAAAGTTCAACCTTGAAGTTAAATTTAAGTTTCCCCGCATATAGGGACGCGACATTAGTTACAATTGAAGTGGTCATACCTTCAGATCTGAGCTATGTTGAGGCAGCTGGATTGCAGAAATCTATGAGTGAGCGTATAGAACCAGGCGTCACTTCGGCTGCTCCTACTGTCCAGATCCATGCAGGAGAAGGCGTATTGGGTAGGAGAGAATTGAAGATGAATGTTCAGCTGTTTGAATACGGTGAGCCAATTTCTACAGTCATCGAACGTACAGTGGTCGTGAATATAGAAGAACCGGAACGAAGCTATGAATAGACTGATCAAAATCCTATTCAGCCTGATGGTATCGAGCACGCTGTTTGCCCAGGTTATCATGCTTGAACCAAAAGATGGATCGATCAGTCGACTGAATCGTATATCAGTGACGATAGCCGGTAAAGCTGGTTCTCCCGCCAAGCTGTTTATTAATGATTCTCTTCGCGTTGAAAATAATATCCGCATCGATGGAATTCTTGACTTTTTAAATGTCGCAGTTCCAGTTGGCCCGATCAGCATCAGAGCTGAAGCTATCGGAGCAGGAGATAGAACATTTACTGCAGAAAAGACCATTCATGTCCTGGGGCCCCTGGCGGAGATTCGTGGTCAGTCTGCTCTTATTGAGCAACCTGCCGACGGAAGAACGGTCACAGATTATAAATTTGAACTGTTGGATGCCTGGGGTTACAAACTGACCGATATTGGTATCGCAACGATAAACCTCACATCCGGTACGATTGTTAATGAGGATGTGGACAAGGAGACCGTGGGGCATCAAGTTCGGGTTGAGCAGGGCGTCGTAACAGTGAGTATTCAGAGTCCTACAGAAGCGACAGAAAGAGGTCAGATCGAGGTCCAGTCAATGGGCTACACCACCCGCTTCGACATGAAATACAGCATTCCAGTCGAACCCTTCATCCTGGTAGGCTCTGCCAATGGCGCCTTATCAACCCTGGCAGACGGACAGGATCCTGATGGATTACCTCATTTCGGAATAATTAATGAGAATAATCGCACCCTGGGCAGCAATGCCATGGTAGGAGGCAGAGCAGCCTTCTATGCTAAAGGAAGTGTTAAACCAGGGCTCAGGTTAACTGCTTCTCTGGATACGGATCGAGGCTACCTGGATCAACTCTTTGTGGATGTAGACCCGGATGAATTGTACCCGCTTTTGGGCGATGCCAGTACCATCGAATATGATGTTCAGAGTCGGTCCAAGCTTTACATGAGACTGGAACAGTCCGAGTCCTTCCTCCTTTTTGGCGACTATAATACAAATATTACTGACAACGAATTCACTTCATATAACCGTACATTTAATGGTCTGCTGGGTCGTTACATCCTGAAAGATCACCAGCTACAGGTATTCGGAACGGCCACTGATCGTGCCATGAAGCAGGAGGAGATCAGGGGGGAAGGTATCAGTGGTTTCTACTATTTGAGTACCGCTGGGAACACAGTCACTCGTTTTTCTGAGAAGATCAGATTGGTCACCAAGGATCGTTATCACCCGGAGACCATCCTGGAATCTAAAGATCTAACCCGTTTCTTTGATTATGACATTAACTATGTGGACGGAACCCTCATGTTCAAACAGCCGGTCGCAGCCATGGATGGAAACGCGAATCCCATATTCATAGTGGTATCATATGAATATCAGGGAGGCTCTGCCAGATCATGGATCGGTGGTGTCCGGCATAAGAGTCGGCTGAATCTGGGGGAGTTCAGTCGGATCGATGTTGGCAGCACATTTATTACCGAACAGAGGGGAGATAAGGCCTATCTTCTGTATGGTGTGGATGGAAGCATGCCCATCAATGACAAAGTGTCTATCACGACAGAGATTGCCCGCTCCCATACACCAGCTGCTCTCACAGACTCGGTTTCTACCGGTACAGCCTTCAGAGCTGAGGTCAAAGCACAACCCATGCAAAACCTGGCGCTCACAAGCTATTTAAGAACGGTTGGGGATGATTTTAGCAATGCGTCGCAGGTGGGTGCCAATACCGAAACCGGGTCATTCAAATATGGATTCAATGCCCAGTATGATTCAGACAAATATGGAAAGATCATATCTGAGTTCTATGACCAGTCCAAGACCCAGGGGACCAATATCACGACCAACAGTACCGTCTTCAACATGAATGTGTTGAGGAAAATGAATGAAAAGGCGGATCTAAAGCTGGGCTATGAACTGGCCCACAGAGAGCGTAAGCAAGCAGACAGTACTTTAAGTGATGATTATTCCAACCTGCTGAAGGCTGAATATGGTATCCTGTTGCTGGACAAGATCGAAGCTGTATTCGAACATGAGCAAAACCTGAATATTGAGAATAGAACCAAACCTACCAACTCAAGTGTGGGGCTGGTTTATCCCATTAGCAAAAAGTTGGACGTGTTTTGGAAGTACCGCTTCATTCAAGGCACCGGGGTGAATCGCCAGAGTGTCCTTGGCTTTAGATCCACTGTGAGTGAGAATACCCAGATCGAGGGGAAGTATGAGATCGGTAGTGTGACCGGAGAACAACGGAATCGCGCCAGCATTGGATTGAACAATAAGTGGCACTTGAGGGAGGACCTGGTCGTCAATATCGCCATTGAGAATACGGCAACTGTAGATTCATTTGAGATCCCCACGCCAGACCATCAAGCCATGGCGCTATCCGCTGAGTATCTGCCGGATCTACCTTTGAAGGCAACAGTCAAATATGAAATTCGCGACGATGTCAGTACCCTGCAACGCGTCATCGGCCTTGGTGGAGATATGCGGATATTCGCCGGATTTGGCGCCATTGTTAAGTTGGATCATTGGGAAAATCGCTTCAAATCGGGCATCCAGGGATCCCTCACCAGAGATAATTTCCAGGGAGGTCTGGCCTACAGACCAGAAAATGCAGATAAGATTAACGCCCTAGCCAAATTTTCATACATCTCAGAGAGAAATACGAATGTGGCAGTCCCATACCGTCAGGATCGCTATATCCTATCAGCACATTCATATTATCAGATCACACCGCTCATTGGTTTGGGATCACGCTTTGCTACCCGATATGTATTGGACCAGGATCAGACCTTTGCGGAAGACGTGAAGACACAAACCTATTTCTTACAGTCCCGGGGTGAATTCATCTGGACGGAAAGAATCAGTTCCATTGTGGATCTCAGATTCATCCATATGCAACCGCAGGGGGAATCCCTCTTCGGACTGGCTGGTGAGGTGGACTACCTGGTCATGAAAAACTTGCAGTTTGGTGTGGGGTATATCCTGAAAGATTATGCAGATCCAGACTTTTCCTTTCTGGATTATACCTATCATAATTTCTATTTCACCCTGCATACGAAATTTTCAGAAGATATCTTTAACTGGCGTTGATGGATACCGTGAGAATGATGACAAAACTTAGCTATATATCGATGTATGTCTTTACCCCCATTTTTAGGATGCTCCTGATGCTTGGATTGCTATGGTTGCCCGCTAAACCACTAATGGCACTGGAACCCTGGCCAACTGAATCAGAGTGGGTGGGACTATTACAGGCGGATTGGACGCCGTCGACAGATGCTGACGATCAGAATGCTGATTATCTGGATATTGTGGAAAACGGCTATGATTCGTACTTTTACGCAACTGAGACCACACTTTTCTTTAGAATCGGTCTGCAGGGAAGCCCGCTGGATAAAAAAGGTAAGTTGTCTCCATTCGCCTGGTTTGCACCTATTGATGTAGATGGGGATTATCAGCCCGATTGGAGTATCATGGTTGGCGGAATTTCAGAAGTGGTCGAGGTTGCATACGACCCGACTGGCAGTGGAGACCCTAGTATCGTTACCTACACTGCCTCGGACCCAGTTACGACTGGTGATGTACGGGTCGTTCCAGCGGGGTATGCGACCTACCCTGATTTTGTATGGGTGGATGTACAGGTACCCTTTTCAGCGCTAACAGCAAGTGGGTATGCAAACAATATTGATTTTGGGACCCCGATCAGGATGTTTTTCTTGACCTCAACATCTGAATCTATGACTATTAAGGACGGTACAGGGGGAGGATTGACCATTTCTGGAGCATTGGGTAATACCACAGTAACTGGCGGTCAAAGTATGGGCTTTGTGTTTGATACCAGAGATCCAGATCCGTATACTAGTGGAGGCTCATGGTTATATAATGAAACGATCACCGTTTCAGGGTATGGATGGCCCAACTCGAGCTCGACCTATTATAACGGAGGTTCCAGAAACGCCTACATTAAGGACTCAGCTGGTACCACCGTATGGTCGGGTACAATAAGTACTGATGCAAATGGTGATATCACCAATCAGTCCACCTGGACAGCGACAGGGAGCTATGCTGGGGGCGAGGCTACCATCTACGTGGAACATCCCTCAGAATCACCAAGCGCATATTACCCTTATGACACCTTCACAATTGCTGCCCCACCGTCTATAGCAGCGGATCTTTCTATAACAAAGACTGCTAATGTGGATTCTGTCTACGAAGGAAGCAATGTTACCTATTCTATTACGATCACTAACACTGGTGCAGCAGATGGAACCATTACAGCCATTAAGGATACGCTGCCTGCTGGCCTGACGTATGTGCCAGGCTCTGCATCGAGCTTGACCTCAGATAATCCGACCATCGTTGGCAATGAGCTGACTTGGAGTGGTAGTTGGAATATTGATAACTTCAACGATCCCATCAATTTTGTCACGCTTGTGTTCAGCGCATCCCTGGATGCATCAGCCGGCGATAATATGACATATTCTAACAAGGCCGGAGTGATCTATAGTGGACCTGATACAAGCGCCACAGGGGAGACGGCACCTGTAAAGTTCCTCCCTCCAGCACAAGCGGGTCCTAACATCACAGTTGAAAAGGCTGCTAATGTGGATACAGTGATCAATGGGTCTAACCTGAACTACACGATCACAGTTACCAATACCGGAGACACAGCAGGTAGCATAACAGCGGTGGCTGACTCACTTCCAACGGGCTTCACCTATGTGACAGGCACTAGCTCAGGTCTTACGACTTCAGATCCGACCATCGCAGGGCAAACCTTGACCTGGAGTGGTTCCTGGACAGTTAATGAAGCAGGTAATAATCCAAATTTCAAAACACTCTCTTTCACAGTCACAGCCCCAGCTGCCGTGGGGGATTATACCAATATTGCCTCTGCCACAGGATCCAATTTCTCAACCGTCTCATCTGGGGCTACAGCTCAGGTATACGTGGCAGCAACTCCGGCCGCTGCAAATATGCTGGTAACGAAAACAGCAGCCAATGATACCATTAGCTCCGGGGATAATATCAGCTATACCGTTAACATTCTGAATAATGGTGGAAGTCGCGGAAATATCACTGTTGTGGTGGATAGTCTACCCGCTGGATTTACCTATGTTACTGGAACAACGTCCGGATTGACCACCTCAGATCCCACCATTCAGGGGCGGAAATTGAGTTGGAGTGGGAGCTGGTCACTTAACAAAAACGTGAGCCAAACACTTACCTTCACAGCCACAAGTGCTATAGCCAATGACCTTTTCTTCAATAAGGCAGAGGTCTTCGGTACTGATTTTACAGGCGCTACATCAGGTTGGACAGCACCGGTTCGAGTTTTGTCGCCGGAATTAAGCCTGGTCAAGAGTGTGGATGTGGTGAATGCGCTTCCAGGTGATACACTGACCTATACGGTGAGCTATTTGAATATAGGAGATGACCAGGCAACGGAGGTCATCGTATATGAAATTATCCCCAGTAATTCTACCTATGTCGTGGATTCGGCTACAGGGGCGGGGATGACCATTACTTACAGTGTAAACAATGGTTCAACGTATGATGCGCCGCAATCGGCAGCTGTTACTAATATTAAATTTGAACGAGGGATCAGTCTTCCGCTCGGTGGATCAGGTAGTATAGAATTCAAAGTTCGCATACCGGATCAGTAGAAATATAAAAAGTCTCATTCTCAGGCGAAGTCCCTGCAGATAATCCTGGCGATTTTCTTGCAGGGACTTATGCTATCAGGAACCATTTAGGACCAGAGGTGGGGGATTGCTGAACCAATTAATAAATGACGTTGAGAGACTTGTTGAGCCAGGCTCCAGAAAAGTCGGGAGCCCCGGGCACGTCATTGCGAAGAATTACTTGATCGAACGAATGCAACAAACTGGTCTCCAGCCTTATTGGGAGAAAAGTTTCCAACGTTCGTACCAAAAGAATAATCAAGAATTTACCAATCTGGCTGGCCTGCTTCCAGGTAAGGATACGGGACTCGCTCCGCTCCTGCTCGCTGCCCATTACGATACCTGTGGCGACCAACCCGGCGCAGATGACAACGCAGCTGCTATTGCTATCTGGTTTGCTGTGATCGAACAACTGAAGGGAGTCGCATTGGATCGGTCCCTTCTCTTTCTTTTCCCCGATGCAGAAGAGCCACCTAACTTTCTTTCTGCGTCCATGGGGTCCACCAACTTTTACCTGAATCAAAGACTGGGAGATATTCATGCCGGTCTGGTCCTTGACCTTGTGGGACACGATATCCCAATAGATGGAATGGAGGATATTCTATTTGTTATCGGAGCTGAAAGTCACCCCGCCATGGCACAGGTAGTCGCAGAGGTGAATCCTCCTCCTGGTTTAAGAAATTTGGCTACCTTAAACCGTTATGTCGGCGATCTCAGTGATCACCATATCCTCCGGGAACAGGGCAAACCATACCTGTTCTTTACCTGTGGACGCTGGAACCATTACCATCAGGAAACAGATCTACCGGAGAACCTGAATTATTCCAAGATGGCACGTATTGCCACCTACCTGATTCCCTTGGTTCAGCGGGTTTCCGCTGCTGAGCTTTATCAGTTCAGTGAAGATTTTGATCCTGTTGAGATGGAATTAAAGCTGATTCATAGGGCGGTTGGTCCTTACCTGGAAAAGGAGGGCATTCCCATGCAGGATCGGGATGACATTCAGCGCTATGTATTCCAGCTGGTGAATCAGCACAAGCTGTAGATCATTGAATAATATATTGATCGAACCCACTGGTCATGGATTCGTGGTACTCCCCATTCGAGGCACGTGTGATCAATAGTCCTTCAGCACCTGGATAATCTTCTAGCCATCGCAGACCCTCCTCGGCACCCAGAACCATGACAGCAGTTGCTAATCCGTCTGCGTATAAGCATTTGTCTGAAACAACGGTCACGGAGGCAAGATTGTGGGTGATTGGGGAACCGCTGCGCGGATCGATCATGTGGGTGATACGCCTACCCTCCACTTCGCGGTAATTGCGGTAATCACCACTGGTGGCAACCCCCATATCAGCCAGTTCAATGATGTGCTGAAGATCAGCGCCCGGAGCACCGCCAAATGTGGGTCGATCGATCCCGATCTTCCAGGATTTACCATATCGATTCACGCCTCTGGTCATGATCTCACCACCGATCTCTACAAAGAGATTCTTATAGCCCCGGCTCATGAGGTAAGCTGTTACCACATCGGCGGCATCACCTTTGGCAATGGCACTCAGATCGATACTGACCCGGGGATCTGTTTTACGAAGATTGTTTGCATTGATCTCGATCTTATCGCAACCTGTCAACTCTAGCCAAGCATCAATTTCATCAATGGTGGGGAAACGATCACGTCCCTCTTCAAAACCGAAACCAAAAAAATTAACAATGGGCATGACGGTGATATCGAATGCACCAGCGGATCTCTGGCATAGCTCAAGTCCAACTCTTGTTACCCGAATCAGGTCAGAGGAGACCTGGATAGGAAATGTCGTTTCCTGTTGATTAAACACGGAGATCTCACTTTCATCCTCATAGGTAGATAGTATATGGTTGTAATCGATGAGCACACTATCAACCAGGGTACCAATCTGACTTCGTTCATAGGTACCAATGCTATCACCAACGATCGTAATATGGTAGGATGTTCCCATGGTCGAACCGTTGATGGAAAATTCTTGAAATTTATCATCACGACCTGAACAGGAGCAGAGAATGAGGACGAGAAGACAGGCTACCACGAAATATTTGGCGTGTAATTGTTTGACCATACCGTACCGCATCATTTATTCCTCCGTAAGTACTCGGAATATAAAAAAAGGCCGGGAAAGTCCCGACCTTTTTCTTAGATATTCTAGAGGGTCGATCAAAAACTATCATAATCGATCATCTCTTTTTCAACTCCCAGATTGTAGAGCATATTGTCCACAGCTTCGACCATCATAGGAGGTCCACACATATAATATTCCACGTCCTCTGGAGCTTCATGTTCCTTCAGGTAGTTCTCTAAAACGACCTGGTGAATGAAGCCGACAGGACCATCCCAGTTGTCTCCTTCCAAGGGATCAGAGAGAGCTACGTGATAGCTGAAATTTGGAAATTCCTTTTCAAGAGCCTTGAACTCATCATCGTAGAACATCTCGCGCTTAGAGCGTGCACCATACCAGAAAGATATCTTGCGTTTGCTACGCTTGGTCTTCAGCAGGTCAAAAATGTGACTACGCATGGGAGCCATTCCAGCACCACCACCTACATACAACATTTCACGCTCCGTATCCTTGGCAAAGAACTCACCGTAAGGGCCACTTATGGTGACCTTATCACCTGGTTTCAGGTTAAAGATATAGGAAGAGGCCAGCCCCGGAGGGACATCCATCCCTGGTGGAGGGCTGGCAATTCGTACGTTCAGCATGACGATGTTGCCCTCGGCTGGATGATTGGCCATGGAATAGGCGCGGAAAATGGGTTCATCAAGTTCTGAGTGATACTTCCACATATTGAATTTGTCCCAGTCTCCCCGGTATTCTTCTTCAATATCAAATTCTGAATAATCCAGTTTGTAGGGGGGGATATCGATCTGAATATAGCCACCGGCTCTGAAGTCGAGATTCTCACCTTCCGGTAGTTTTACTACAAACTCCTTGATAAATGTCGCCACATTCTCATTTGAAATAACTTCACATTCCCATTTTTGAATATTGAAGATCTCATCGGGAATGCTGATTTTCATATCAGATTTAACCTTGACCTGGCAGGTTAAGCGCACATTTTCTTTGATCTCTGCCCGGGTCAGGTGTGGTTTTTCAGTAGGGAGGACCTCCCCACCTCCATCTTCAATAACACACGTACACAGACCACAAGTACCGCCACCACCACAGGCAGAGGGGAGAAATATCTTCTCATTTGCCAATGTCTGCAGCAGGGTAGAACCTGCTGGTGTTGTGACTGACTTTTCCTCATCGTTATTGATGAGGATATTTACATCACCCGAATTGACGAGTTTAGATGTGGCGTAATTAAGAATAACAACCAGAATGAGGATCATCCCTGTGAAAACCAGGGTGCTTAGCAATATCAGTCCTAGAATACTCATCTCGTCCTCCTAAAGACTGATACCAGAGAAACTCATGAACGCCATGGCCATAAGTCCAGTAATTAACATGGTGATCCCCAGACCGCGTAATCCATCAGGGATTTGAGAGTAGCGCAGTTTTTCGCGGATGGCTGCCATTGCAACAATGGCCAGGGCAAAACCAACACCTGCTCCAAGTCCAAACACTGCCGATTCTGCCAGAGTATATTCTCTCTCTACCATAAACAGCGATGCTCCCAGAATAGCGCAATTAACCGCGATCAATGGCAGGAATATTCCTAGCGAGCTATATAGTGCCGGGCTGTAACGGTCAATGACCATTTCCACCAGTTGAACCATGGCTGCGATCACAGCGATATAGGAAATAAAGCCTAAGAAACTAAGATCGACATCAGGTAAGCCGGCCCAGGCGAGTGCACCTGGAGCCAAAAGGAAGTGGTGGATCGCCCAGTTGGTTGGAACGGTGATCACTTCTACAAATATCACTGCAAGACCTAAACCTATGGCTGTATCAACCCGCTTGGAGACTGCCAGGAATGAACACATTCCAAGGAAGTATGCCAGCAGGAGATTATTTACAAAAACGGTTTCGACGAATAGACTGATTAGATGTTCCATACTATCCTCCTACTCCGTAACCGTGCCGCTTAAGGCTCGTTGCACCCAGATAATGAGACCCAACAAGATGAAAGCACCGGGTGCCAGCACCATAAGACCCATATTCTGGTATCCTGCAGCGTAGGCTGCGTCCGGGATGACCTGGAAACCAAAAATGGTACCTGATCCCAACAGCTCACGCCCAAAAGCGACTGTGAGTAGTATAATACTGTATCCAAGCGCATTACCGACACCATCGAGGAAACTTGGCCAGGGTTTGTTCTGCAGAGCAAAAGCCTCAGCTCTTCCCAAAACGATACAGTTGGTGATGATCAATCCAACAAATACACTCAGCTGTTTACTGATATCGTAAAGATAAGCTTTCAGTACCTGGTCAACCAGGATCACAAGCGTTGCTATGATGGCCAGTTCTACAATGATCCTGATATTCGAAGGAACCTTATTTCTTAACAATGAGATCGCCACATTGGAGATCGAGAGCACAAAGATAACTGCAAGTGACATGACAACAGCCGTTTGAAGCTGCACTGTGACGGCCAGCGCCGAACAGATCCCCAATACCTGAGTAGATATAGGGTTGTTATCCATGAGAGGGTCTTTCAGGAAGACCTGATTCTTCTTACTAAACAGGCTCATGAGGTAGCTCCCCGAACCCTATCGAAATAAGGTTCGTATTTTTCAAGCGTCTCCTTGATAAATTCATTGAGACCTTTTGTGGTTAGTGTGGCTCCACTGATTCCATCGACTTTATGCTCCAGATCAGACTCGCCTTCCCTTAATTTTCCCTTTACGATCTTGATGGAAACCAGATTCCCGGATTCATCCAGGATCGTTTTACCTTCAAAACCATCTTTAAACCATTCCTTATCAATCTCACCACCTAAACCAGGTGTCTCACCATGGCTATAGAAGGTGATGCCTTTGACTGTATTGAGATCATTTTCCAGAGCGAGATAGCCCTTAACTGTAGACCACAGGGCCTTACCTTGAATGGGGATACAATAGGCTAAGACGCTGTCACCATCCTGTTTAGCGAACACGGGTAACAGCCCTGGTTTGGCTTTTGGATCTATCTCTTCGGCTATTTCACCTTCTACCCGGTTACCATCAGGATCAACCACAAATGAGTTGATATTTGATTCATACAGTTCAAAGACGTGCTCAGTACTCACATCTTTCGAGTCCACCAGGTCAAGCACACTCAGGATGTTCCATTTGATATCCACTTTAATATTCGTGTCCTGACGCTCTTTCAACAGGGCTGCTGCTGAAGCTAGGAGCACGCTGCAAACTATGGTGACTGTAGCGGCAAAGCCCAGTGTGTATGCTTTCGTTATGCGAGGCTTACTTGCCATAATTCAGCCTCCTTTTAATATTTGCTTTCACCACAAAATGGTCGATCAGTGGAGAAAATACATTGGCGAATAGGATCGCTAACATCATGCCCTCAGGATAAGCTGGGTTGAATGTTCTGATGAGGATCACCATGAAACCGATCAGTAGGCCATAAACCCATTTACCAGCATTTGTCCCTGCTGCCGTAACGGGGTCAGTGGCCATAAAGACCATTCCAAACATAAAGCCACCCATGACCAGATGATAATGAGCAGGTAGTGTACGCATACCGGTCGCATCTGCACCCAAGAATTGAATCAGGAGTGCCATGCCGTAAGCACCAAGTGTAGTCGCCAGCATAATGCGCCAACTACCGACACCAGTGATGAGCAGGATCGCCGCTCCGATGAGGATGGCAATTGCAGAGGTTTCTCCAATACTCCCTGAAACAAAGCCAAAGAAGAGCCTATCCAGTGTAAACCCTGCTGCATTCAAAGCTTCGACTGCGGAACCCTGGGCTGCCGCTGCTGCAGCGAGCGGAGTGGCTCCAGTAAAACCATCAAGAGCGACCCAGACTCTGTCACCAGAAATATCCCCTGGGTACGTGAAAAATAGAAACGCTCTGGCTGTTAGCGCCGGGTTCAGGAGATTCATACCCGTGCCACCGAAAACTTCCTTACCGATCACTGTGGCGAACGATACAGCAACAGCAACTTGCCAGAGAGGGATCGTCGGTGGTAGGGTCAGAGGAAGTAGAATTCCTGTTACCAGAAACCCTTCATGAATATCATGCCCTCTTAAATACCCGAAGATCATTTCCCAGCCAAGTCCCACGGCGTAGGTGACCACGAGGATGGGTAAAAGTTTTAGGAAACCGAACATAAATGCGGCAAATATTCCCTCAACACCAGCTTGATAGCCAACGTTGTAAGATCCCACCAGTATACTGGGGACAAGGGCGAAAATGACGATTCCCATAAAACGTTTCATGTCAATTGAGTCACGAATATGAGGACCCTTGCTAGTCGCATGTCCCGGTGTAAATAACATCGTGTTAATGGCACCGAACATGGGATGGATGATCTTGAAAGGACCTTTCTTGATCTTGGTATCCATGTTATTCAGAAAGCGTATCAATGGTTTCATTCGACTAGCCCTCCTTTTCCATGGTTACAATACCCTTTTGGATGATATCGCCAAATTCGATCTTGGAGGGACAGATATAGCTGCATAGTGCCACATCTTCTGGTGATACCTCATATATACCTAACTGCTCCATGAGTTCAATATCCTCAACCAGTATTGCTTTGCAGAGATGAACAGGCAGGACATCCATGGGCAATACCTTTTCATATTCCCCTGAAGAAACAAAGGCCCTCTCTTCACCATTCATATCAGTGGTAGGAGCGAATTGCTTCCCAGGTATCAGCTTGGAAAGGAACACGCGCCAAAAGGTGTTGGCATTGAAGCCAGGTGATACCCAGGCCATGAACCGGCGACCCTCGACTTCAGGGATCACAGTGATCATATCATCATAGAATCCGACATAAAGGTCAGCGGCTGTTTTGGTGCCAGTCAGTACATGTCCTGATATCACACGTTTCTCCTTGACAGGAATGGTCTGTGAAACCAGATCGCTGACCAATGCGCCCTCAGTACCGACGACATAGTGGTGATCCTCTAGTCCGGAGCCGGTGAGTGCATAGGTCTTTGCACCGGGATACTCTCCCTTGGACAGGAAGCTACCGATCTGGGCAACGTGTCTGGGCGAAATGTACCAGACCACATCACCAGAAACGATACGATCAACATGATGGATCTGTATACCTACATTTCCAGCCGGATGGGGACCATCAAATCGATGTTTCTCTACACCCTGAATACCCATGAAAAAGGATTCTGTCTTTGCAGAGAGTGAGAGATTGATACTACCATCCGTCAATTTGGACAGGAGATCGACTCCCAGTTGAAAATCTTGCTCTCTACCCTCAAGCAGAAAATCTGTCTCTGCCTGCAGTGGTGCAGAATCTACGGCTGAAATGAAAATTGATTTTGGGTTCGCGTCTGGATTGGCCATCCGGTCAAATGGTCGTTGCCGCAGAGCTGGCCATAATCCGCTGGTAAGCAGTAATTTTTTCGCATCCTCGTGACTCAGGGTCGAAACCTGGGTACTGCTGTAATTTTCGAATTTTTCTGCAGAATCAGCAGTGGTATCCACCACGACTCGCAGGATCGCGCGCCGTTCTCCTCGATCGATTCCTCGCACCGTACCAGCGGCAGGTGAGCGAAAGACGATCTCAGGTCTCTGCTTATCTACGAAGAGCACAGAACCGCGTTGAACAGTGTCACCCGCTGTGACCTCTACCCTGGGCCGTAAGCCACGGAAGTCCTTCGGTTGAACCGCTATAGCAGTTGTCTTCAGGGCTTTTTCACGACGGCGTTCAGCTCTGCCCTGAAGCGCAATATCGTAGCCCTTTTTAAGATTAAACACTCCCATTAGAATGTGTCTCCGGTTTGGTTTCACGTCTGCTCCCCCCAGGGCTGCTATCGCATAATTCAGACCTGGAAAAGGTGTCCATTTTTTCTTGGCCTATGTACATAAACACAGAGTACTTGTCAAGATGTACATGACCTCAAAATTTTGTACAAAATACATGCCATGGGAATTGAATCATTTCCAAAATAGCTGCCAAAGGTCAGTTTATTGACTCGGCTAAAACCAGCAGATTCCTGCACTAAATTTAAATCTTCCTCATATTTTAAATACCGTTTCCATCTTGCCCACCCCTGGTTGCTCGTCTATCTTCCGCCGCTTCTTTGCTATATATAGTATATAGTGATCGAGCAGTAGATGATGATCAGAGGAACTTGGAGGAATGCTAGAGCAACTCTCACAAAATCTGGAAAATGTATTTAAGAAAATACGCGGCCATGGTAAGCTGTCGGAAGCGAATATTGCCGACGCCATGCGTGAGGTTCGGCGTGCCCTCCTTGAAGCTGATGTCAATTACAAAGTTGTGCGTACATTCATTGAGTCCGTTAAGGAAAAGGCTCTGGGTGCTGAAGTACTCAGATCCATTACACCTGGTCAACAGATCGTCAAGATCATTCACGAAGAGCTTATTCAATTACTGGGTGGTCAGACAGTCGGTCTGGAACTCTCAGGGAATCCTGCCATCATCCTCTTGGTAGGGTTGCAAGGCTCAGGAAAGACAACAAGTTCTGCTAAATTAGCGCAAAATCTACGGAAAGAAGGCCGCCAGCCATTGATGGTGGCCTGCGATGTCTATCGTCCCGCAGCTATTACCCAGTTGCAGGTCCTCGGGAAACAACTGGATATACCGGTTTATGCTGAGGAGGGAGAAAAGGATGTTGTGAAGATCGCCGAACAGGCCATCAAAGAATCCGTGCGTTATGCTGCAAATGTTGTCATCGTTGATACAGCAGGTAGACTGCATGTCGATGCTGACATGATGGATGAGATATCTCGACTGCAAAAGGCTTTGAAGCCAGCAGAAACACTCTTTGTCGCAGATGCGATGACGGGTCAGGATGCGGTGAATGCAGCCAAGACCTTTTCGGAAACTCTGGATCTTACAGGAGTCATGCTGACCAAACTTGATGGTGACGCTCGCGGTGGAGCAGCTCTGTCTGTGCGGGAAGTAACGGGACGACCGATTAAATTTATTGGCGTCGGCGAACATCTGGACAAACTCGAAACATTCCATCCAGACCGCATGGCCAGTCGAATTTTGGGCATGGGTGACATCGTGTCGCTGGTGGAAAAAGCACAAGAAGATATCGACATTGAGGATGCTGAAAACCTGGAAGAGAAGATGCGTAAAAACACCTTCGATCTGGAAGATTTCAAGCAACAGCTAAAACAGCTGAAATCAATGGGTTCAATGCGTGAATTGATGTCAATGATTCCCGGTGCAAAGGGAATAAAAGATGTTGATATAGATGAAAAAAGGTTGACTAGGATTGAAGCAATTATTAACTCTATGACCCTTGTTGAAAGGCGGAAGCCTCAGGTTTTGAACGGTTCTCGCAGAAAAAGAATCGCCTTGGGGTCTGGAACAAAAGTTCAAGATGTGAACCAGTTAATAAAACAATTCCAGTCAATGCGGAAAATGATGAAGAAATTTGGCAAAATGAATAAGAGGCAGTTAATGAAAAACCTGCCGATGGGATTTTAAGGAGGACACCTTTTGGCTGTCAAAATCAGACTGAAACGGTTGGGAAAAAAGAAACAACCTTTCTATCGAATTGTAGTAGCAGATTCCAGAGCTCCCCGTGATGGACGTTCTATTGAGAAATTGGGATATTACAACCCAATTAGAGAACCTGCTGAACTTGTAATTAACGAAGAGCGATTGTTCCATTGGATGAATGATGGCGCAACTCCTAGCGATACAGTATTTAGCTTGTTAAGAAGCCGCGGCTTGACCCTGAAGTTTGAGTTGGTCTCCCGAGGTGCTGACGAAGCGACCATTAGCAAAGAAATGCAGAAATGGGAACTGGCCCAGGACGAGAGGCAGAAACGAACAGCAGAAGCAGCAACAGCCAAGAAGGCAAATGCCGAAGCTGAGAAGGAAGCCGCTGAAACAGTAGACGAGACCCCTGTGGAAGCAGTACCCGCTGAGGAAGCAGTTGAAGAAGCTGCCCCAGCCGAGGAAACCGCTGAAGAGGCTGCTCCTGAAGAAGAAACTCCTGCTGAGAAAGTAGCTGAAGAAGCTGCTCCTGAAGAAGAAGTACCTGCTAAGGAAGAAGCCGAGGCACCAGCCGAGGAAACTCCTGAAACTGCAGAAGAGACGGAGAAAAAAGATTCTTAAGAAGCTCAAAATGATCTTAACCGGCGACCAGGACAATTCATTAACCCACGGAGGTATGGCGATGAAAGAGTTTGTAGAGTTCGTAGCAAAAAGTCTCGTAGACCATCCTGACCAAGTTGAAGTCAATCAGGTTGACAGTGAACGGGTAACGATTTTTGAATTGAGGGTCGCCAAAGAAGATATTGGTAAAGTGATCGGCCGTCAGGGCCGAACAGCCAAAGCATTTAGAACCTTATTGGCTGCTATTTCAGCAAAGGCAGGTACCAACCGGGCCATGCTGGAGATCATCGAATAGGGCATAAAGTGAGCAAAAACGAGGTCAACAGGATCGCCATTGGTGTGGTTCGAAAACCTCATGGAGTAAAAGGGGGACTCAAGGTCACCCTCTTTAATATTGACCTTGAATTGCTCCAACAGATGGAGCAGCTTTTTGTAAAGACGGGTAAAAACTGGAAGCAGATCAAGTTGAAGAACGTCCAGGGGCATGATGATTATGCTATCCTGCATTTTGATGAGATCACCGATCGGACCGAAGCAGATATGTACAGAGAACAACAACTCTACGCAGATCGGGATGAGGTACCTGCTCCTGATGAGGATGAATTCTTCTTTGAAGATTTGATCGATTGTGAAGTGATGGACGAACACCACAACGCAAAAGGGATCGTCACTGATGTCCTCACCCCAGCAGCACACGAGGTACTTGTCGTGAGCCGGGACCATGATGAACTGATGATACCCTTGGTAGAGGATTGGATCGTCTCCATTGATGTGCTAGAGAAAAAGATCATCGTTCGATCGGCCGAGGAAGTCTAATGATTATTGATGTGATCACAACATTTCCCAATACCGTACGAGCCTTCAAGGAAATGGGAATCGTTGGTCGGGCATTTGAAAGTGGTATCGCAGAGCTCAAATGCTGGGATATTCGTGATTATGCTGATGATACTTACAAGCATATCGATGATGTTCCTTTTGGCGGTGGTGCCGGCATGATCATCAAGCCGGATCCTCTATTCAGAGCCTTTGAGGATGTAGCAACACTCAGAAAGCAGAGTGGACATCGCATCTTTCTAACACCTCAGGGGAAACCACTCCAGCAGGCAGATGCAGAACGTCTCTCGCAGGTGGAGCATGTCGTCCTGCTCTGTGGTCGATACAAAGGTATCGATCAACGGGTTCGGGATGAATTGATCGATGAAGAGATCAGCCTGGGGGATTTTGTCCTCTCAGGAGGTGAGATCGCCGCATTTGCGATCATCGATGCCATGGTCCGTTTACTTCCTGGTGCTGTCAGCGATGAAGAATCTACACGATCGGACACTTTTCCTGTTGGATTATTGGACGCGCCGTATTATACCCGCCCCTCGGAGTACCGGGGATTAAAGGTACCCGATGTGTTGCTTTCTGGGCACCACGCAGAGATTGAAAAATGGAGAAAGAAACAGCGTCTGGATAAAACCAGAGAGAAGCGTCCGGATCTGTTTGATAGATATATGAGAGGACTGGAGGATAGTCATGAACAAAGTAAATAACCTGGTAGCAGAACAGCTGAAGACTGATTTGCCTGATTTCAAACCAGGTGATACTGTCTCAGTTGACGTAAAAGTGGTTGAAGGCCAGAAGGAAAGAATTCAGGTTTTCGAGGGAAACGTCATTGCACGGCAGGGAAAAGGTATTAATGCTACCTTCACCGTAAGAAAGATTTCGAACGGTGTTGGTGTCGAAAGGATCTTCCCCCTGCATTCCCCAACTGTAGATGGCATCAAAGTGCTGCGCCGAGGTAAAGTCCGCCGCGCAAAACTCTATTATCTGCGTAAGCTCCGTGGAAGAAAATCCAGGATCAAGGAAAAGGGCGTCGTCTAAGACATCCCCTGCAGAAATATCTAATAAAAAAGCCGTCCATTGGACGGCTTTTTTATTTATTCAATTTGATTATCATTTAATGCAAGGGATGCAGCGTCAAGGGGTAGCCGAAGTATTTTTGAAACTTCCGCAGGAAGGTCTCGGTATCAATGAAGCCAACTTCATAGGCCAACTTATCCAGTGAAGTTATTTTTCCTGAATCAGCCAGTTTTTTCGCATGTTCCAGCTTAACCTGCATAAAAAATTCATAGGGCGTAACACCCTCGAGCTCATTGATCTTGTCTTCCAACTCATCAACGCTTGTACCCGTTGCGCTGGCGATATCATCGATCTTGATGGAGAATTCAGAGATATGCTCCTCAACGACATCGCTCAACCGATGAAGAAATGTTTCATCCGCTTCTGTTAATCCCTTTTGATCGTCCTCTGGCAGTGCATTACCGGCATAGATCTGCCGCATTTTCTGGCGCATCATCACCAGGCCCATAGTGGCGCTGACAAGTTCATCAGAATCGAAAGGCTTGGTAAAATATAGGTCGACCTGATTATCAAAAGCCCGGACCCTGTCTTTTTTGTCGCTCAACACCGTTAAAAGGATGACACCCACAGTTTCAAGACCCTCGGTCTGTCTGATCTTCTTGACCATATTGATGCCGGAAAGTCTGGGCATTCGCACATCAGAAATGATGCAATCAGGTTCAAAGATTCGAGCCAATTCAAACCCGGTTTGACCATCATGAGCAACCCGAATTTCAAAATACATGTCAAATAATTCTCTAAGGTATTTGGTAAGAGAAACGTCATCTTCTACAATGAGAAGTTTGCCTAGCGGTTTTAATTCTGTCATAGCCTGAAAATGTACCCTAATCAATGGTTATATCACTAAATATAACACAAAAAATGCCAACTGCGTCACTTTATGAATGTTCCGTGAATCTTGTTCACGTCTGGCCTAATTATGAAAATAGTATGGCATCTCTAGACATCATCTATTAAGGTGTTCCATGTTGGAAAATTTGTCCTTTTGGAATTATCTCTCCATTCTTGTTATCGGTGCTGGAGCGGGGTTCATCAATATATTGGCAGGTGGTGGATCATTTTTAACCCTGCCACTGCTCATTTTTCTGGGACTGCCTCCCAATCTGGCGAATGGGACCAATCGTCTGGCTATTTTGCTTCAAAATATCTTTGCCATCGGGAGCTTCAGAAAAAAGCAGATCAAAGCCGGAAAATTTGGAATCAAAGCAGCCCTGTTTGCTGCTCCTGGTGGCGTACTCGGCGCCTGGTTAGCTACAATGGTGAGCAATGACCAATTTCGCATCAGCCTGGCCATTGTAATGATCATTATGTCTATTTACACCCTCCTTTCAAAAAACAAGGAGAGAGGGGAGCCCATCCTGCCGGATGCTTTTAAATCGTCATGGCTTGGACCCGGCATAGCATATTTTCTCATCGGAATTTATGGGGGTTATGTACAAGCCGGTGTAGGCTTTCTCATTTTGACAGTCATCCTGTGGCAGAACATTAATCTGGTCCATGGAAATGCAGTGAAATTGACCATCATATTTCTTTTTACCGCCATTTCACTGGCGATCTTTGCCTGGAATGACCTGGTAGATTGGGGTATGGGTGCTGCTCTCGGGCTCGGGAATATCGTCGGAGCATTCCTGGGGACTCATGTGGCCATTAAGAAAGGGCACAATTTTATCAAGCGTGTGGTAACCGTTGCAGTCATTGTATTTGCGATTAAACTATTGATTGAGAATGGAACCTGAATTCACCACTGCGGTATACTTGGATCATAGACACTGTGAATAATGCCGGCAAAAAAATACAAGCATATTCTGCACTGCCCAGCGTAGAGACACTGTTGCAGGCGGTCAATCATATTAATAATTTACCCCATGCATTGAAAAAGGACGAGATTCAGTCCATACTGGCAGCCTTCCGGAAGAAAATTTCAAAGCAGCAGGCGTTTGCAGCTGGCGATATTGAGGTAGCGCTCATCAAAAACCTGGATCAAGTCAACCGTTCCTTGAGGAAGGTCATAAACGGCACCGGAGTCGTCATCCATACAAATCTCGGTCGCTCACCCTATAGCAAAGCCATGTTGGAACAATTGCGGCTACTGCAGGATGGATATGTGAACCTTGAATTGGACCTGAGTACTGGCAAGCGTGGCAGCAGACATGATCATCTACGACCCTGGATCAAGGCGACGACGCGGGCAGAAGACGGTATCCTGGTAAATAACAATGCCGCCGCGGTCCTTCTGGCTCTCAATAGCCTGGCCAACCGGAAAGAGGTGGTGATCAGCAGGGGTCAACTGGTGGAGATCGGTGGAAGCTTCAGGATCCCAGAGATCCTAAAGAAAGCAGGTTCAAAGCTCGTTGAGGTTGGAACAACCAACCGAACCCATCCGTCTGATTATGAAGCTGCGATCTCGGAAAGAACAGCGCTGTTACTCTGGGTTCACTCATCAAATTATAAGATCTCTGGTTTTACCAAGGAAGTGCCCTTAAAGGATCTCGTGGAACTGGGCAGGCAACATAATATCCCTGTCATGGCAGACCTGGGAAGCGGCGCTCTCGTGTCGATCGACAAGTATGACCTTCAGCGCGAACCGCTTGTAGCGGAGGTCATCGATACGGGTGTCGATATAGTCACATTTTCTGTGGATAAACTCCTGGGAGGACCGCAGGGAGGGATCATTGCAGGTAAGCACGATCTGTTGAAGAAAATTGAGAAAAATCATCTTCTCAGAGCGCTAAGACCTGACAAATCACAGATCATTCTTGTTAAAGAAGGATTGAAGATGTTTTCTGATCTCCAGGAACTTGAGAATGGATCACCCATATACCGAGATTTTGCTACTGATCCCGCTGTACTCTCCAGCCGTGTGAAAGATCTGATCGGACAGGTTTCAAATGAACAACTTTCCCTGAACCTGATCAAGACCACAGCTGAAGTTGGATCAGGAGCATCCCCCTCTGAAACTATGCGATCAGTTGGACTTGAGATCAGTCACCAGAAAAAGAGTGCTACAGCGATCTCTCGTCTGTTACGAACGGGTGATCCTGCCATTCTCGGTAGAATTCAGAACGATCGATTCATCCTTGATTTTAAAGCGGTCAGGAAAGAAGAAGATCCATACATAATTGAAGCACTGCGATCGTTATAATCCTTGAGGTTAACAAGAGACGACCGTCTCTTATAATGGTATAGGAGTTGTGAGCATGCAGATATCATCCATGTGGCAATCCCGGCTAAAGGCATTGGGACCAGGTTTACTGTGGGCCGGTGCTGCCATCGGCGTATCTCATCTGGTTCAGAGTACTCGGGCAGGTGCCACCTACGGATTTTCGTTGATCTGGATCGTGATCATCGCGAATCTATTTAAATATACTGCCTTTGAATTTGGACCCCGCTATGCTGCTTCCATGGGTGAGAGCTTACTGGATGGCTATAAACGAGTAGGAAACTGGGCCCTGGTTGTCTTCCTGCTGATGACCTTTGGGACCATGTTTACCATTCAAGCCGCCGTTACTGTTGTCACTGCTGGATTAGCCAGTAAGATATTCGGCCTCACCCTCAGCCCTCTGTTATGGAGTGCTATCCTTCTCATTATCTGTGCTGGGATCCTGACCATTGGGAGATACCCACTCCTGGACAAGTTCATAAAAGTCATCATTACGGTTCTAACTATATCCACTATTTTTGCTGTTCTGACCGCCATGCAACACGGTTCCTCCAGAGTGGCTGGTTTTAGTGAGCCAGTACTCTGGTCATTTGCGGGTATATCCTTCATTGTTGCCCTGATCGGGTGGATGCCCTCAGCCATTGACATTTCTGTATGGCATTCGCTTTGGACCATTGAAAGGCGCAAAGAGACGAAAAGTGCACCTTCCCTCCAGGATGCTTTGTTCGATTTTCGTGTCGGGTATTTTGGTACAGCCATCCTGGCGCTGGGATTCCTTACCCTGGGTGCTCTTATCATGTACGGAACCCGGGAATCTTTCGCTGCAGCAGGCGGGACATTTGCCGGGCAATTTATCCAGCTCTATACCAACTCCCTGGGTGACTGGAGTTATCTGGTGGTTGCCGTTGCGGCATTCACCACCATGTTCAGTACGACCCTAACTGTCACTGATGCCTTTCCCAGGGTGCTTTCACGATCCACAGAGATCATCTTCCCCCATAAATTTACCGGTAAATCTGCCAGTAGACTATACTGGATATGGATGATAGTGGTTGTCAGTGGTAGTCTGGTGATCATCGGTATTTTCATGGAGGGGATGACCCTCCTGGTGGACGTTGCCACTACACTTTCCTTTCTCACTGCCCCCATTCTTGCCTACATCAATTATAGAGCGGTTACGGGTGAATGGATGCCCGAGGGCACCAGACCCGGTCCGAAGGTGCTGCTGTTAAATTGGGTCAGTATGATATTTCTGGCTGGTTTCGCTCTCTTTTTCATCATCTGGCGCTTGTTTACATAGTGTCGGAACAGGATAAAGGATAGAGATGCAGAAAGTTATTGGGCTAGCTGGCCACATTGATCATGGCAAAACAGCCCTGGTGAAAGCATTAACGGGTATTGATACGGATCGTCTTGAGGAAGAAAAGCGACGCGGGGTAACCATTGATATCGGGATCGCGTTTTACACGGATGAAGTGACCTTCATTGATGTACCAGGCCACGAGAAGTTTATAAAGAACATGGTGACGGGAGTGAGCACCGTTGATGCCGCTCTGCTGGTCATTGCCGCCGATGATGGGGTCATGCCACAAACACGTGAACATCTGGATATCTTAAAGATCCTTGGTGTAGAAAAATTGGTGGTCGCTCTGAATAAAACAGACCTCGTGGATGAAGAGTGGGTAGAGATGGTCTCAGCTGATGTGCAGACCTTCCTTTCACAAAGAGACTTTGGGGAGACACCCATTGTCCCCGTCTCCTCAACCAGGGGACTGGGTATCGACGATCTGAAACAGACATTAGATGATCTCATCCAGACCTTAGAGGCAAAGGATCAGCAGGGGATATTCCGACTGCCCATTGATCGCGTATTCTCAGTGAAAGGATTTGGGACGGTTGTAACCGGAACAGTACTTTCCCATGAGCTTCACAAGGCTCAGACAGTGGAGCTATTCCCCCAGGAGATCGTCTATCCGGTCAGGGGACTCCAGTCACATCATCAGGATGTGGACAAGATCAAGCCAGGTGATCGTGGAGCTATTAACCTGGGAGGTGCCAGTGTGGATGAATTGGGACGTGGAGCGTTCCTCGGAAGTCCTGGCATGTTCCAGTCTGGATCAGCCTGGTTGGGACGTTTGAGTGTCCTGGAACATTGGAAGCGCCCTGTCAAGGAAGCTGAGCGCGTCCATATACACGTGGGAACTGGAAAGCGGGAAGCCAGAATTCATCTTCTGGAGGGTAATAGCTGTCAACCCGGACAGGATATGTGGGCTCAATTTTTCTTCGACCAACCCGTCTCTGCCGGATTTCATGAAAAGGTAGTCATACGATTCCTCTCCCCGGAGGAAACATTAGGTGGGGCTGACCTGCTCTGGATGGTTGAAAAACGCATCAAGAAAGGCGACAGCAGGCTGGGACATCTCCACAAGTTAGCAACCAGCGATGTTAAGACAGTCATTGATGCCGTTTTTAAATTCTTCCAGCAACCGCTGTCAAGAAAACAGATCGCCAGACGAATGAGTGTGGCTGAATCAAAGATCCATAGCATCCTTCAGGATGATACACATTATGTCGCCTATCTTGATAATTACCTGGATATTGAGGCTTACCATTCTGCCCAGGAAATGATCATCAGTGCGCTGACAGCCTATCATGAACAGGAACCGTTGGGTAAGGGACTACAACGAGACCAGGTTGGAATTGAGAACGAAGCGATCAGAGATTTTGTCCTGAATCGAAGTCTTGCCGAAGACACGATAAAAAATCAGGGGAATCTTTGGCAATTAGCTGGCCACCAGAGTGATCTGGATGAAGCGGATCAGGAGATCAGAGCAAAAATAAGAGATATTTTTCAGACAGCGAACTACTCCTCTCCCTCCATGGACCAGGTCAAACAAGAAGTGGGGACCAAGGGGGAGACCATTATTCAATGGATGATCCAACATCGTGATCTGATCCGTATCGACAAAGACTATTATCTGCTGGATAATCAGCTCGACAACTTTATTAGCGTGCTCAAGCAATGGTTTTTGGAGCACGATGAACTCACAGTTGGTGAATTACGTGATATCATTCCCACCACAAGAAAATATCTCCTACCGCTCCTTCAACACGCCGAGAGAAAGGGATATCTCCTGAGAGTGGGCGATGTGAGGCGCTGGGCAGGTGAGGAATTATCATAAGTTCTTTTAAGCTATTGGGCGTCAGCATCTTAGATCAGGGCACCACCATAAATATTCACAGGACATCCCCCGAAAACTGAGTTAAAAATCGATTGAATAGTTAGGCAGTAAGGGTTTGCGGGAATCTGCAAGTGGCGGAGGCTGTTTTTGTTTAAAAACGGGGGTACTTCATGTTGCCATAAAAAGGATAGCG
>JAIPJM010000019.1 GCA_021734255.1 Fidelibacterota bacterium
TCTGAAGGACTGGTTTTGGTCTCTCATATCTGAAATTAACGCTGTATTCCTAACTTAGGCTGCAATCCATGAAAAACTGTGTAAATCCCGTCGCTAAATAAAAAAGAGGCCGCCTCATGTACTGAGACAGCCTCTTTTTCAATTATTGTAGATGTTACAACACCACTATCAGCGTCCATTCAAAGCGTTTGTAATTCGATACCTGCCATATGATCAGAATTGGCAGCATACTCTCGATAACACCCAGCTTCCCTGGCGGGGCGTAGCTCGAACCCCGTCACAGCGGGGGATGAGCGTAGACTGCAGTTGGGTGACTTTTAATCAATTATCTCAGATAACCGTTTGAACGGTTTATGGTTGCAGAATAAAATATAGGAGTGTGAATATCAATGCCCCAGACAGAGTGGCTGCAACATTGACCCAGTCATTATCCAACCAGACCAGGCCTGATACATGGGATGTTGGTTTATCACAGTGGATGAGCTTTTCCGTCGGTTTCTCGCATACCGTGCAGATGTATTTGGCTTGAATACTTGATCCCAGCACGCTATCGATAACACTTCCCAGAAAGCCTGAAATAAAGATCAGGGTGATCAGCAAGGGGTCAAAGTTCATGGCGTCGGCCATCAATGCCGTTATTGTGATCAAAAATGCCCCCAGAAGGCCGCCGAAGGAGCCGAGCAGGGAAACACCCCCAGAATACCCTTTGGCCACGCGTTTGCCCGTGAGGATGTCAATCGGTAATCCTTTGGAAAAGCTACCGATCTCTGTTTCCCAGGTATCTGAGGTGGCCGCAGCAATGGAAGCCAGAAAAGCCCAATATAACCAATCAGTTTTAAATCCTGTAAAATACCACCCCAGGGCAATGATCAGGGCGATACCGCCATTGGCGTAGACCTGCACGATATCTCTTCTTGATCCCTTGGAAACGATGACATCCGTTCTGGATTTTCGGTCAGCGATCTTGGACAATAAACTGGATAGCACGAAAAATCCGATCAGGGGCAGCATGGTGTTCCAACCACCTGAGCCGAACATGAAAACGCCCAGGAGAAAAGCACCAAATCCACCACTTACACTTAAAGCTTTGGCTTTGTAAGCACCCCAGCCCATGATGATCGAGAAGAAGAACCAGGCGAATAAAATGTGCAGAGTCCCATTCGCCAGATTATACAGATAGAGGTCCAGACTGATAGCTGCCACCAGTGTCAGGGTCAAATTGTCACTTCCACGTTTTGATACAGCCTCTCCAATGCTTGTCAGAACGGAAGTGAATAAAGCCATTCCAAGAAGATGGATGAACGGAAGCGGCGTCTGCCCAGCCAATTCAGCCAGGCAGGGTTGTCCAAGAATGATAATGATGAATGTTGTAATAAAAAATGTGCTGCTGCCTGGCCAGCTCTTCGGGTCACGCCAGAGTGTGAACATTTTTTTCGGTTTGGCAGCCTCGCCAACGACTGTTGCCAGCGTATCGGAAAAAGCCAGGATGAGCATTGCCAGAATAAATATGACGATATTTCGTTCCCAGAAGAGAACAATGAGAATGGTAAAGGCAATGGGAAAGTATACCGTACCGAAGGAAACACGTTCGGTTGTGTGCATACCTTTGAAACTGTCCTGTTTCAGGGCAACATAATTGAGTACTGTGAAGAGAATTCCCAAAGCGATCGCCGGCAGGCTATCTGAAAGGAAGAAAGGGGCAAATCCCACAAGGATACCAACCATGACATGTACGAATTTCCGGGACAACTCAGGCGACAGCTTGAGCACTTTGCGGGCTAGCTCCGAGATCCCTATGAATCCCATAATGATGGCGAAATAAACAAAGAAGGCGATCCATTCGCTGGAGAAATCAAAGATAAGTGGCAAAACGGGTTTCCTCTCTCATCAGATAATTGCTGCTGGGATTCTAATTCTACAGGATGTATTCACCAAGAATTAAGTCATTTTCAGCCAAAAAAAAGCCCCTCGCGAGGAGGGGCTTTTTCAATATGATCAACCCAAATATTATTTGATCAGGGTCATCTTTGCTGTTTGTCTTACGTTGCCTACACGGAGCTCGTAGATATAGACGCCAGCTGCAGCAGGAGTACCATCAGCACTCAGACTGTTCCAGTTAACGCTATGTGAACCAGGTCCGTAGGAAGCATTATCAACCAGACGGATCACTTCCTGTCCCAGCATATTATAGACTGTCAAATTGACATTGTCTTTTGCCAGAGGCAGGGTGAACTCGATCGTTGTTGTCGGGTTGAATGGGTTTGGATAGTTCTGTGAGAGTTTGTAATCACTGGGTGTGATAACTGTCCATTTTGCATCAACATCCGTTGTGTAGTTTCCAAACTCATGCACGGCAAAGGTATAACCCATGGGGTTCAGCTGACTTGGATTGTCTTCGCTGTCA
This sequence comes from Fidelibacterota bacterium, assembly GCA_021734255.1. Lineage (GTDB taxonomy): Bacteria > Fidelibacterota > UBA8477 > UBA8477 > JABMPR01 > JABMPR01. The sequence goes on from JAIPJM010000019.1 coordinate 2,405, forward strand.
TAGGCTGGTTCCAGGAATCCCTGAACAACTTCTGGGAATCCATCACCATCGATATCTTCGCCGAAATCAAGGGCGAAACCACCCATGGTTGCATTGTAGTTTGCAACCACTTCCATATCCCAGTCCATGCCACCTTTATAGGTCCACTGGAAGAGACGGGCGTAGCCATACTCAACTGAGAAGATCTCGTCAACGCCATCACCGGTTACATCACCACCTGTGACTGCCCATGGGGCACCAAAGTCGGAGATGCGTGTTAGTTTACCATTGTCATAGCTGACCGAATCAAATTCGGCTGAGCCATGCAGCCACCATAACCAACCTCTGTCATAGAGACCACCGATGACATCATCTTTGCCATCTTCATCAATATCAGTTACATGGACACGACCATAGACAACATCATCTACGTAGGATGAATCAATATCAAAGGATTCAACCCATTCGTATGAGTCTGCGCCAATGGACTGGATAATATGAGCAGCACCATGATCCCAGTTGTTGAAAACAACTTCTGGAGTACCGTCACCATCAAGATCAGCAATTGCCGGACCACCACGTGCAGGTGAACCACCAATCAGGGTCGTTCTGTCAGCGATCCATTCAACAGTCAGGTCATAGATACCTGATTCGAATGTACCATCAACACTGGCAATAACGAAAACGTCATTGTTTGTACCTGAACTACCGTCATTCATAAATACAAGTTCCACAACGCCATCACCATCAACATCACCGGCTTCCAGGTTATGTGATTCCTGGCGGTATCTATCTACCTCAGCACCTGTTGATTCCAGGTTCAGTTTCAGTACGGAACGTGTGTAGGTATCGCTACCAACAACGCCATCCCATTCCCAGGCCTGAATACCCTGAAGGAGAGGATCTGCATTGCCATAATCGCACATGAAAATGATCTCTTCTCTATCATTGCCATCCAGGTCGGCTACGATAACACCTGTGGGTGTTGAACCATAGGAATCAGAGTTGGAAAGGGTAGCTACCCATTCCAGCGTATTATCGGCTGTTGCTTCATAGATATGAACACCCTGTATCTGGTAATCAGTGATGATAACTTCTTTCAAACCATCCTGATCAACATCACTACCAGCATCCAGACCACGTGTCTGGTATCCAGGGGTGACAGGATTTACAGAGTTTGTATCAGCAGGAACATTAGCAATGGTTTCAACACCAGCTACCCAGTCCCAGCCGTCATGTTCAAGCATGTAGGCAGTTGCATCGCCGTCACTGACGAAGATAATGTCATCCAGACCATCATCATCAAAATCGCCGACGGTTACAGCTTTTGGATTGTTAACGGCAGGATCGCTAAAGGCAACTGATACTGTCCAGGATGCTGAATCCAGAACACTTCCAACACCATCCCATTCGAAATCGAGAACCTGGCCAGAAACAGTACCGACATAAAAGTCGCCACCATCAGCAGTGCCACGCCAGACATCCTGGTTACCCCATTCTGCACCATCCCAACCGGTTGTATCTGTATAGATACGATTCATTGTGGGAGCGGACAGGTCGCCAGTATTGGCAATGATCCACAGAATTCCATCATCATCAGCGGTAATGATCTCGATAAAACCATCACCATCAATATCAACAGCATCAGTACTTCGAGTTGGGCCATCTCCACCGAGACCAGTAACATAGGCGTTCAGTGAATAATCATCGGCACCATTAACATCGTAGAATGCAGTTCCATTCTCGTTCCATTCCACAGCAGCAAAGTTCATGGAGCCATCATTGTCAAAATCACCGACAACAATACCTTCATAGACTGAGCTTGTCACACTGACGTCTTCGAACTCAACAACCCATGAAGGGAAGTCATAATCAGTCGAAGGGTCGAGAGAAATCACAGCGATAGCGTCAGGAACGTCCAATGATAGGATCATTTCCTGGACACCATCAGCATCGATGTCTGTTGCAACGATTGATTTAGTGATGCCACCAGCTGTATTTGCAGTGATCGTAGTTGGATCGATCTCGGCAGCCAGAACCAGTGAAACATCGGCAGCAAGTGTATCCAGCTGATAAATAAAAATAGAAGCTGGGTTTACTGGTGCAGGATCAGGGATCCTTCCACCAAAGATAAGCTCTGGCACACCATCACCATTCAGATCTGCAGGCTCAGGTGTCATGCAATAGCTGTAAACAGATTTGGAAATAACGATGGTCTGTTTTTCCGTAAAACTGTTATCGCCATCATTTTCATACAGATGGAGCGTCATTCCGCCATCATCAGTGTAGCCGATAAATTCATCGTATCCATCGCCATCAAGGTCGAATGGACCTTCTACACCATAATAGGCATCAGCATCCAGGGCTGCGGTTTCGGACCAGACTAGCGAATAGCTGTTTTCCAGATTCCCAGCACCAAAGGCGACCAGAGAAAGGGAAAGCAGACCAACCAGAATCGTCCACTTAGGTAAAGTTTTACCCATTGTGTATCCTCCTTATTAATGTTCACGTACACTAAATAAACTTTAGCAATTCGGACTGCTTTGCTGCAATCCAGTAAAAATACAGTAATAGACTCTTCCAATGAGGTACCATAAATTTCATATCCTCTTGACCTTGCCTAGTAAGTATTTTGTGCCAATCTATAGGTCTCACCAGCGTTTATCAAGGAAAAAGGATGGTTCCTGGGGCGATTAGTTAATTAAAGCACATAAACAAACTTCGACGATTGACATTGCTACTTGTGCCGACTATTATATCTCAATTTTTTTGAATGCAGGCTACATTAAAAAACACTCTGGTCTATATTTTTTTGCGTGTACGTCAGCAAACATTCACTCAAGCAGGATGAGGAAATGATTATGATATTGAACAACCATATAAGAAAAATGATGATCTCCAGTTGCTTATTTATGCTGGTAGCTGGAACCCTTTATGCAGGGACAACCGGTAAGATCTCTGGCCGTATCACAGATGCGGAGACTGGTGAAGGCCTGCCAGGCGTGAATGTCATGCTGCAGGATACCTACCTGGGAGCCTCTACGGATGCGAATGGTGTGTATTTCATCATTAATATACCTTCTGGCAGTTATACGCTCCGCGCACAAATGATCGGTTATTCTATTGTGAATGTGACTGATGTAAAGGTCCGCACCGATCTGACAACTGAGGTCAATGTAAAAATGGCCGTTCAGGTGCTCGAATCTGAGGAGGAGGTCGTGGTTGTAGCAGAACGTCCGCTGGTGCAGAAGGATCTGACATCCGGTCGTTCTATTGTCAGCGCCGATGATATCAAAGAAATGCCTGTGGAATCTGTTGGGGCTGTCATCGCTACGAAAGCTGGTATTGTGTCCGGTTCAGATGGATCAATACATATTCGCGGTGGTCGCTCCAGTGAAGTGACCTATATGATCGATGGTGTCCCTGTCACCAACCCTGCCTTTGGTGGTTTGGGCGTCAACGTTGAGAATAGCTCGGTGCAAGAACTTCAGATCCTCTCCGGAACGTTCAATGCAGAGTATGGACAGGCCATGTCTGGTATCATCAACATCATCACCAAAGAGGGTGGTGATAAGTTTGAGGGCAGCCTGTCTGGCTATGCCGGCGATTACAAATCAACCAATACTGATATTTTTGAGTATGCTGACCAGTTTGACGCAATGAACATTAAAAACATGGATTGGAGCCTGTCCGGCCCGGTGCCGATCCCTGGACTCAGAAAAAAATTCTCCTTTTTTGCCTCAGGTAGATTTTACGAAAATAACGGTCTATATAGAGGTATAGATGAGCACAACCCCTGGGATGCGAATTATTTGACTGCCGCCGCTGTTGAAAACTTACAGGAATCACCCTGGGGGCGAGCAGGACTCCTTGTTTTCGCTGAACCCTTCACCGATATGGATGGAGATGGTGCCCTTGCCGCAGGCAGTGAGTCCTACTTTGACCTGGATGGCGATGGTAGTTTTACGCCAGGTGAACCATTTGCCGACAAGGATGGCGATGGACAGTATACTCATAACCTTGACATGAATGGTGATGGGGTTACCGATGCCCAGGAACGAGAATTCATTGATCTGAATGGTGATGGCGTGCTCAATGGCGATCCTTTTGTAGACACGAATTTCAATGGCGTCCTGGATGGTGAACCCTACCTGGACTTTAACCGTAATGGTATGTGGGATTCAGGTTCTTCGGGGAGTGGCGACGTGGTTCGGCTCAGTACTTACTCCAGGAACAACATCCAGGCAAAACTGACCTGGAAGATCGCACCCACCATGAAGCTCAATTTCAATGTGCTTAACAATTCTTCCAAGTCCCAGGGTTATTCCAGATTATACAAATATAACCCCGATGGCCGTCCCAGCAGCGAGAGTCGATCAACCTCTCTGATCCTGGACTTCACCCATTCCCTCGGGTCTGCTTTATTCTACAATATCAAGGGTTCATTTTATGAGTCCTATTCAAAATCCTATTATCGCGATGTCCAACCGGACGAACTGGTTGAAACCGAGCGCATTTCATATAACAGCGTAGCAGACTTGTATCTGGCGCTTCAGGACTGGGAATACGATTCAGGAACGTTTTATGATGGTGCGGACTCCTCACTGCTGGTCCTGCAGACCACAGTAAATATCTACGATAATTCAGGTGCGATTGTCTATAGTCGCGATTATTCAAATCCCAGTGAAAATTTTGCAGCGAGTCGCCTGTACAATAGTATGCAGAGGGATTCAACCCTGGCCGATGGCGTAGCTGAGGTCGTTTTGACCATGAGTAACATGGAGGAGGCGGACTTTCTGCCAACGGCGCTCTCAGAATTACCGAACAATGAATATTACGGTGGGGGACATTCCCACAGCTGGTCAGAGAGACGAAACAGGACCTATTTATTGAGTTCATCCCTGACCTGGCAGATGAATAACACCCATCAGGTCAAAGCCGGAGGTGGTGTCAAGCAGCATATTATGGACTATCGGTCATTTTATGTGTTCGTAAATGAGAACGAGAACTGGGTCCCTACTGCCAAGACCCCGGAGACCAGTTTCAGCAACAATTCCTATGATAATTGGTTGACCGAGGCCGCTGGCTCACTGGGAATGAGTGATAGACGACCCCTGGAGGCATACTTCTTTATTCAGGACAAGATCGAATTGACGGATATGATCGTCAACATCGGACTACGCTATGATTATTTCAATGCCAACTATTTCAAACCAAGTGATTATGCAGACCCAGATAATCCGAAGTATCTGCAGTACACAGTGTATAACTCTGAGACGGGTTATTATGATACCTTATCCGGTGGCATTAGTGAAGTGATCGAGTTCGATGAGATACTTGATACCTTGAACGCGACGGGTGATCAGTGGAAGGATTACGCTGATTTCTATGTCCCCGTTCCAGCGGTGCATCAATTCAGTCCACGTATTGGTGTCGCGTATCCTATTACAGATAAGGGTATTATCCATTTCAGTTATGGTCACTTCTTTCAAGTGCCTACCTATGCCTATCTCTATTCGAATCCGGATATTGAGATCGGGTCCGGCTCATTCAGTGCCGCATTGGGTAATCCTGGTCTGAAACCGCAGAAAACAGTCACCTATGAGCTGGGACTTCAGCAGGAATTAACAGCGGATCTGGGCGTAGAACTCATCGCGTTCTACAAGGGCTTCTCTGGTCTACTGAGCTCTGAAAAGATCGATAAGTATAACACAGACAGTTATGTATTGTACAGCAATCGGGACTATGGAAACACCAGGGGTATCACGCTATCGGTAAACAAGCGGCGGACAGGGCTTGTCTCTGCTTCCGCTGACTATACCTACCAGGTTGCCCAGGGTAATGCATCCAATCCACTGGCACTTTTCTATGCCAATCAGAGTGATCCCCCTCAGGAAGTGCCGAAACAGGTGATTCCCCTGGACTGGGATCAGAGCCATACGGTGAATGTGAATGTTTCCCTGTCACGGCCCCGGAATTGGGCAGTGACCCTCCTGATGAAATACGGTTCGGGACTACCGTATTCACCCTCGCTTCAGGGAACTCGATTGGATGAACCAAACTCTGATCGCAAACCTGATAGCTACAACGTGGACCTAAATGCCCGCAAGGAGTTCGAGATCATGGGGCAGAGGATATCCTTCTTCGCCAAGGTCTATAATGTTTTTGATACACTGAACGAACGATATGTGTACGATGATACTGGTCGGGCGACCTATTCATTGCTACCAACCTATACGCCAGATGAAGGCCATCTCACCGGTCGCCACTCACTGGCTGATTTCCTTAACCGTCCAAGCTATTTCAGTAGCCCACGCCAGTTCCGTGTTGGCTTCTCAATGAATTTCTAAGGGGTGCTGAGAATGAAGAATAGATTATTTATTTCGATTTTGTTGATCATAACACTGTCCAGCTACCTGGTGGCGGGGCAGCAAGTGAAAGAACCGCAGGTACCCGAGAATAAATATGATCGCGTTGCCTGGATGAAGTATTATGCCCAGCAGGAGAAGGTTAACCGCCTCAGCAAGGCGGCTGGACTAAGTGATAGACGCTCTGCCATTCACAACGGAAACCGCGTGAGGACCCTGTTTTATAATTACGGATCGATCGGTAAACCAAACACGGAACCCTCCATGGAATGGCCCATTGGCTCTGGTCGTGGCTATGCCTTTGAATTCGGCGTTATCGCTGGTGCGAAAGTACTGCCCTGGAACGGAGACCCGAATAACCCCAATGATAGGATTCCCGTAGTAAGTGATGGATTGGTTACCGCTGGTGTTACCGAATCAAATGTCGATAATACCATCGCTGGTGATTGGCAGCCACTCTCTGGCTATCATGATCCCTACGGATTTTCCATTGCCATGAGTGATGCTCCTGATGAGAATCGCGACACCAAACCGGATAATTGGCCCACTGGCTGGTTCAACACCTTTTTCGGTGACTATATGTGGCCAGGTGAGTATGGGCTGGGTGTTACCACTGCTGACCAGGAGAGCTATTATGTCATGGATGACTATTATGTGAAGAATAACAATAGTTACTGGCCTGTTCAGGGTGGCAACTGGTCCACCGAGTTGCAGGATGGTGAATTTTACCCTGCTTATCCAGTAGATACGGTTCGCGGTGGCCTGGGACTGGAAGTGCATGCCCGTGGATATCAGTGGGTTGCCACCAGAGCCCAGAACGTCATGTTCTTTGTCTATGAATTGAGAAATGTCGGTCAGGATACGCTTAAAGATGTGTATTTCGGTATGTATGGTGATCCACATATCGGTGGTGCAGTCGATTATGCGGATGATAACGCTTTCTATGATACCTACCTGGATATGGTTTATGCCTGGGATGACGATGCCCGAGGAGGCTCTGAATTCGCCGGAACCCGTCCTGGATTCTTTGGCTACAAATTCCTTGAATCACCGGGAGAGCCAAGGGATGGTATTGATAATGACGAAGATGGCATGATCGATGAAGATATGCAGGATGGCATTGACAATGATGGTGATTGGCGTGCCTTTACAGACTGGAATCTAAATGGAAAATGGGATACGGGTGAACCGGTAAACGATGATACAGGGATCGATGGTGTTGGACCGGATGATCCTCAATATGTCGGGCCGGACCTTGATGGCAGTGAGGCCAATGGTACTCCTGATCTTGGCGAACCTAACTTCGACACTAAGGATCTGGATGAAGCCGATCAGATCGGTTTGACCTCATTTGTGGTGGAAACCTATACCAACAACCCTAGAACGTCTGAGTATTATTATAACGAACGTCTGTCTGCCTCGATCAAGGACTCACTGTTTCAGCAGAATAAAGACAACATCTTTATGTATAGCTCGGGACCGATCGTCATGGCTCCTGATGACAGTAGACGTTTCTCCATCACCATGCTTTTCGGCTACAATACGACCGGTGCAACGGGTACCAATTTGCCAGAGGACCCGCATAATACCCGGGATCTCTATGCGACAGCAGGTATTATGCAGCAGATATACAATGCAGGTTATCGCTTCGTAAAACCCCCCGTCAAACCCCGCCTGACAGCAGTTGCCGGGGATGGACAGGTCACCCTGTATTGGGATGATGGCGCCGAAAAATCAAGAGATCCGCTTTATGGGAATGATTTTGAAGGTTATGCCATTTATCGGGCCACCGATTTTGGCTTTAATGAATCCCTGGAGATCACCGATGCCTATGGTTCTCCATATTTATGGAAGCCAATTGCCAAATTCGATCTTGATAACAACATCTCAGGACCCCATCCGGTTGAACAGATCGCAGGATCAGGACTCCATTTCGATATGGGGGCCAATACTGGACTCGTTCATAGTTACGTGGATAAGGGCCTGATCAACGGTCAACGTTATTTCTACGCAGTCTGTGCCTACGACTCTGGTGCGGTTACTGATACGCTGCCACCTACAGAGACAGCCAAGACTATTCAGGAAGACTTTGCTGGTAATGTGACACTTGATGTGAACACGGCAGTTGTGATCCCAGCTGCACCCTCCGTTGGCTTTGTTGCCCCTGAATTTCCTGAGGATGAACGAGATCATGATGGACCTGGTAGTGGTAGTGTAGAATTTCGGATCATCGATCCAACCCTAATACCTGACAATCGGACCTTTAAACTGGAGTTTACTGACTCAGAAATGGATGTGGCTGATAATGATGGCGACTGGGAGACATTTGAGGATGATTCCAGCTTCATCACCAATGGACCCTATCTGGATCTGATCGTTCCACCAACATCAGATACATTAAGCTATTCCTCTACGGAATATGATACCATCGTGAGATCGATCTCCATAGGTGACCACATTAAACATGCCGGTCTCATGTGGCTCGTCACAAACTACGACGAAGGCGGTGGTAAAGATACAGTGATCCTTTATCCTGACACGATCTATGTGCTACCGACCCTCGCTATCTGGGATCCTGCGGTTGATGGATCTGTAAATGATGATGTCGGTGCCGATGGTTGTGCCGATGCATACGAAGACGGTTTGGGTGGCTGTGCTGACACCATCGTTAGTGTTGCTGGTCTGGATCCCAACGGTGATAACTGGCATCCAGAGACCAATCCGACCGGTACTGAAGCAGATGGAAGCCCCACATCGGGTGAACCGGATCTCGACCAGAACGACCTTGAAGAAAAAATGCGGGAAACGCAGTACTTTACGGTCTGTGATGTGACAGATGTGGCTGATCCTATCTGTATCATGGAAGGTCAGACAGGTTTGAATGGAGAGGACGTGAATGCCATCACTAATGGTTTTCAAGTGTTTGTCCATAACGACACCCTGATGATCGATGAGGAGAATTCCAAATGGATCGAGGGTGATGCCCTCTGGGAAGCAGATATCGAGGTATACTCCTCGAGTTCAGTAACAGGTATTGCTGCGCCGAATGATTACTTGATTGAGTTCCATGATACTCAATTTGATACAGCAGTATCTCCTACAGCCAATGGACTGGCTCAGAAACTCATTCGTTATGGTAAGGACGATCAGGGCAACTGGCTGTATTGTGGTATTGCAATGAGCATTTATGACCAGATCAATGATGAGTATGTAGATGTCATGCAGATCGGTATGAAGGACTCCACGCTGAAGACAGGGAATCAACTCCTGCCGATCCTCTATCAGCGTGAGGATAAATCAGGCGTCTGGTCTCCAACCTGGAGATTCAGATTTACCTCCAGCCTGGAGAATATCACATCCATGCTGCCCTATGATGAAGGGGTGGTTGTTGGTACAGAGGCTAATGGTATTCATGTCTACAACATGGAAAAAGAAGCCTGGAAGCACTGGGATACAGAGACATCTGGTGGTGGCTTGTTATCCAATGTGGTCTATGATATTCAATACTTTGACGGATTCTACTGGATAGCCACGAATAAGGGACCAGCCCTGTTCGATGGCAATGTCTGGCATCACAATGCTAAACTTGAGGCCCTGTTCGATGAACTTGCACCGGATAACCTGGGTCAGCTGGAAGATCCAGATAAATCCAAAAGCTATGTCTCCTGTAAAGCCATAGAGCAAGATTCAGAAGGTTGGATCTGGCTGGCAAGTCAGGGCCATGGCTTGTTCCGGGTCAATACTCAGGGAACAGCTCAAACCAGTCTTGATGATAGTGTGGAGACCTATACGAGTCCTGACACCTTGAATATTAATATAGGCTCTGCAGATATTGTCGATCTCCTTTTTGCCGAGGATGGGACGCTATGGATGGCAACCTCTGTCGGTGTGGTCCAGTTTGATCGTACTGATTCAACTTGGGTGACATATACGACTAACGACGGTATTGGTAACCGGAAGACCAACTCACTGGTAGAACTGGATGATGGTGGCATTGTTGTCGGAACTGAGGATGGCGTCACCTTCATCAAGGACGGCGTCGTTTCAGTCTACACTGATGATGATGGATACATTCCCAACAGAAAGGTCTATAGTCTATACCATAAAAATGATACCGAATTATACGTCGGTACCTATCAAGGCTATTCTGTTTTTGATATCTCAAACGCCAGTAGCGATTATTCCTCAGGAATTACTTCCACAATCTATCTGGCCAGTTGGGGTGACTCAACCATTTATCAGGATGCTGAGATCAAGGCTATCACCTTTCACGATGACATCGGTTACTTCGGAACAAAGGGTGGTCCTGAGATCAGAACAAGCGAGTATTCCTGGAACTCTTCCGGTCCACAGCCCGGTGATAAATTCCAGATGAAGACCAGGAAACCCTTCAGTAGCCACGATATTTTCACATTTAACTCATATGGTGGTGTTCTGGATGAGGAAGTCATGGCGGACAATCTTTCGAAGATTGCCGTCGTACCGAATCCCTATGTTGCCACGGCTGTGTGGGAACAGAAGCCTTACCTCTCAACGGGTCGAGGCGAGCGGAAGGTGTGGTTCACGAACCTGCCTCCACGGTGTACGATCCGTGTCTTCAACCTGGCAGGTGAATTGATCCAGATCCTGGAACATGATGAACCCGTTTTCAACGGGTCTGAATCATGGGACCTGCTCAATATTGACAACATGGAGATCGCCTATGGCATTTACATCTTCCATGTGGAAACTGATAACGCAGAAACCATCGGCAAATTTGCCGTGATCAAGTAGGAGGTGGATCATGAGAAAAGCAACTATACTCCTTCTTGTTATCCTGGTCGCAACTGCCTTTGGACAGTATCGAGGCGGTACCACAGCAGCTCCATTCCTGAAGATCGGGATCGGAAGTCGCGCAATCGGTATGGGTGAAGCATTTGTCGCCCTGAGTGACGATGCGTCCGGACTCTACTGGAATCCAGCTGGGATATCCCGGTCCGATGGTCCTGAGCTATTCTTTAGCCGCAACCAGTGGATCGCAGATATCGACCTTAATTTTGCAGGGGTTATTCTACCGCTGTATGGTATTGGAACCGTTGGTGTCAGCATCACATCCGTTAATATGGAAGACATGGATGTGCGGACCGAATTGGAGCAGGATGGGACCGGAGAGAAATTTTCCTCCAGCATGATGGCCATGCAAGGTTCAATCGCCCGAAATTTGACGGACCGCTTTTCCATTGGATTTAATGTGAAATACATCCAGGAGCAGATCTGGCATATGAAAGCCTCAGCTGTTGCCATCGACATGGGTACACTTTTCGTGACGCAGTTTAATGACATGCGCCTGGGAATGAATATATCCAATTATGGAACCAGTATGACCATGGCTGGGCGGGACGCTCTGGTCCGGGTCGATCCTGATCCGAACGCGGAAGGAAATAATGATCAGATACCGGCTCACTACGACATGTCCACCTGGGACCTGCCCCTGCTTTTCAGGGTCGGGGTTGCCATGGATGTTCTTGAAATGGGCGTTTCCAAGCTCACAGTCGCAGTGGATGCGCTTCATCCCAACGACAATTATGAGTCCATCAATGTGGGAGCAGAGCTGAATGTTCTGGATCGTTTCTTTCTCCGCGGTGGCTGGAAATCACCCTATATTGAGCCTGATGCCGGGTTGAATCGTGATGCGATCGAAGCCAGACAGGAGGGCATTACAATGGGTGCAGGTTTTGACCTGCCACTCTTCGGGACTGGCACGGGCATCAAATTTGACTACGCCTATGCTGATTTTGGAATTTTGAATAGTGTACAGAGATTCAGTCTGAATATCTATTTCTAGCTGAAACCGAAATATACTGACCGGAAATGCCTTCCTCTATTTACGGTGGAAGGCATTTTTATTAGATTGAGCAGAGTAAGCAGTTAATATATTGTATACGTGCCATCGATTCTATAGATCGGATTAAATATAAAGGATCATCCATGAAGAAAGCCTCCCTTAACCTATTGATAGCGCTTATCCTGAGCGGTGGAGGAGATATACAAGCCTCTGAGGTGATCAAACTCCAGGAATTGGATAAACCAGCCGTGGAATGGATTGTAGATAAGGGAACGCCTCTATATTATTCTACCGATTCACGCTATCTCAACTTCCTCGGGGAGCAGATCGGCCCGGAACACCTGGAGGGCTCTGAAGTAAACCTGCGCGTATCACCAGATGCCAAAAAACGCGTCGTATCCCTGTTGGAGTCCCTGGATCAGGTTAAGGAGGGCCAGCGGATGACAGACTATTATGTATTCGATCAATACGATCAACTGGAATATACCGTGACTCAGGGAAGTGGAGTTGATCTGAAAGCCCCTGTAGCTGCCATTTCAAATGATGGTGTGCTGGCATTGGTAGACCCGATCAGCGCACAGATACAACTCTACCAGGGCGGGGATAAGATTGCTGAGACCCCACTGTACCGGTCGGAAGGGGATTACAGTCTTGAGCGAAATGCCTTTGTTGACTGGGTGCAAGATCGCTGTTACATCCTCATCGAGCATCCTGGAATTAATGGCGCACCGGCGCGTAACGCCCTCATGATCAGTATTGATGCACAGGGCCGGGACCAGATCACCTCAGTATTGCCTTTTACATATTTGCTCGACCATGTTTTCGAGGACGGGCGGTTTTTCATGAGTGGGTATTCGTATGATCCAGCCGGACCGAAGTGGACCAAAATGATCGTTGAGACCAGTGCTCAGGGTAAGATTCTCTGGACAAATGCTAATTTTGGTCACGAACTGGCAATTTCCAGGAATGGCGACTATTTAGCTGCCAGGAAAAGCCATGACGCTGTTGTGCTTTTTGACCTGGCCAGAGGCAAAGTAGAGGAGATCACATTTGAGCAGGATGGAAAGGTAGCTTTGGGTCTGAATGTGACGAATAGGGGGACGGTCGGTCTGATTCGCGTACCCTCAGACTTTTTCGTCAAGCAGAACAGCTTTCATTCAGAGGTGTTTTTTCCCCAATCTCAGTCCACAATTGATGTTGAGCTGAACCCACGCATGCCTGCTATGTTTCAACTGTACTGCGATGGACATCGCATGATGCTGGGGACCCAGTACGAATGGCTGGAGATCAGGGAATGAGATTTTTCCTATTATTACTGCTACCTTTACTGGCTCTCACACAGGTCACTAATTTTCAATGGCCACTGGCACCGGTTGACCAGCAGCATCGGATCTCAGCAACCTTTGATGAATGTCGAGAAGACCGAGATCACTTTCACAATGGCACAGATATGCCTCTGGCGCCAGGTGGGAATGTTCTGAGTATTATTGCGGGTCAGGTGACCGGCATCGGGTCAGATTGGATCCGTGTAGAAGATTTTGCCTATGTCCATGTCAATGCAAATCCAGCCCTGAATGTTGGTAATACAGTCGCCAAAGGAGCGGTTATCGGAACGACTGACAGCTATGCCCATATTCATTTGAATTATGGTGGCGGGGCCAGTGGACATCCACTGGGAAACCCATTACTGCCGGGAAAGATAAGCCCTTTCGAGGATCCTTATCATCCCAGATCTCCGATCATTACGCTGGTTCAGGACGGGACCCAGAATCCCTTTTCCGGATCAGTCATCAGCGGGCGAGTTGATATTATTGCCCAGGCTGCTGACACCACTGATCTGCAGTCGTCTATCGATATGAACAACGGTGTCTATGAGATCGGTTGGGCACTCTATTCTGCAGACAAAAGTACCCTTCTGGAAGGCCCCTACTACTGGTTTAAAGCGGATGGGTACTATTCAAATTCATACATCAATAATGTGTATGCACCAGGGTCCAGTACCAGCATTTACCGCTACATTGTCACCAATAAGATCTATTCGAATGGATACCTGGATTGTGACCAATATGCACCTGATAATTACCAGATCGCCGTAATGAGTGTGGACACCCGGGATAACTGGGACACGACTTATGTGCATGTCTCCATCAGCGATCAGGATCTGGTGCCACCCGGTCAACCGCTTATTAGCTACGTGGGCCCAGATGGTGCTGGCGGTGCCCGGATCGATTGGATCCCACCCACAGATGCCGATCTCAACGGCTACTTTCTGGAGTTTTCCTTTGATGGGGAAACCTGGACCTCTAACCATGGACCAGACATACTGACACCGGATAAAAGCAGTTTTACCATCGGGAGTTTTCCTCAGGACCGTTTGGTCAGGTTCAGGATGTTTGCCGTTGATGATGCACCGATACCCAATTATAGTGAGGTCTCTGACACCTATGCCACCCGTCTCAGCAACTCAGGGGAGCATATCCTTATCGTGGATGGCTTTGACCGCACAAATGGCTCCTGGACGGCATTACAGCACGATTTTGCTATATCCTATGCTGAAGCCATCGAGAACAGCGGTAGCCCTGCGAGCATCACGACTGTCAGTAACGAGTGGGTCACCGGAGCCGGGGACCTGGCAAGTTATAATAGTGTATTCTGGTTTACCGGGGATGACAGTCGAACTGATGAAACCTTCAGCACGGCGGAACAGTCTGCCATTAAGACTTATCTGGCTGGTGGGGGAGCACTATTTGCTTCTGGAGCAGAGATCGGCTACGACCTCAGTGCCGGCAGTACTGGGGATGTAGACTTTATGAACAATACCCTTCATATCAACTATGCAGGAGACGATGCTGGCAGCTACACTGTCAATGGAGCCGGTGATTATTTCTCTGGACTAAATCTAAGGTACGGCTCAATGCCTTACGAAGAGGACTGGCCAGACCACTTCACAGCTTGGAGCGGTGGTGAGGTTATCCTGAATTACGGAAACAACTTGAATGCAGGGATTGGCTTCCGGAATGCCACCTACGCAACTTTGGTCCTGGGCTTTACATTCGAGACCATTTCTGGGGAAGCTGACCGCTCTGAGTTGGTAGGCCGCGCCTTGGGATATTTCAACGGGACAACCGGAATAGACGATTATAAATTACCGCTAACATCCAGTATAACAGATATATATCCAAACCCATTTAATGCATCAGTTGAGGTAAAATTTGCGCTGGAGCATTTGGCTGATACGGATATACGCATCTTTGATCTACGTGGTGCCGAAGTTTATCATGAACGTCTGTCAGGGGCGCAGATCGGTAGCCATACCTGGTCCTGGTTTGCCCGGGATAACTACGGAAACGATCTGCCAAGTGGCACCTATGTCATTCAGATCGAGCAGAAAGGGGTCATGAGCATGAGTGAAAAACTGCTCCTGCTTAAATAGAATTGAGTTCACGTATCCTTTATCTATCCCTGTTTTTAATACCCATGATAATCTTTGGGGCAGAACTACAGATCAAGCCTTATACTCAGTGGACTTTTGATACGCCCATCGAACAGGTCATTTTTCTGGAAAATGCACCGGGGTATCCCATTTATATGATCCGGACTGAGATGTTTATCAGGATCTATGACGAGCAGGGAGAAGAGGTGCGGAAGATCCAGCGGCTCGTGGATGACCGCTTTGAGCTTAATAGTGCCCGTACAGGGTTTATGCTGGTCCATGAACAGGAACTCTATGATTCACCCCAGACCGATAAACTTTCCTCTTTCCAGGTTTTTACTTCCCAGGGAGCACCGTATTATACAAATGTTCATCAATCGAATTTTGCGACAGGTGAGTTGGAATACCAACTCACAGATGATCTCAGTATTCTGATCACTGAGCGGGGTAAACCCTGGTTACTGAAGATGAATGCTGAGGATACCCTGCTCTTCCTGGAATCGGTCTCAGAGCAGGTTGTCGAAGGATGCGATCCATTCGTTCTGGCAACAAATTTGAAAAATGCTGGTGAAGTGGTCACTGCCAGCAGTTGTATCATTCCCGATACAGTTAGCGATTACACCACAACCGATATATCGATCTGGCAGGATGGTGAGCTGGTCGAAACGGTGGGACGCGTGGGTGGTGAGTTACGTAGCATACGCAATATTCCTGATTCGGATTACTATTTCCTGGAAGTGGATAATAAGACCCAATCCAGCCTAACCCTGTTCAATAGGTCTAAACTTCTGGTTACCTACCCATGGAAAAGCTGGGAGATCAGGGCCATCGACCAGACCCAGGCATTCGTCATATCCGAAACGGATCTCAATGTTGTCAATTTAGGAGATGGCGCCGTTTCAGTCAGCTATCATCCCATTGAATTGACGGGAATAAGCGACGCAGCCTATATGCAGGAGTGGGGACTGTTTCTCTATTTGAGGTACCAGCTCTTTTTCGACCGCGATGGGAAGCAGGCTTTCAGGAATTTTATCCTGGAAGGCGTTGATCATTCCGGAGAATTGGTGCATCGTAGTTCATTCGGTACCTGGAGTACTGTGTTGCCAAAGATATCGCCCGTCGGCAAGAATAAGTTTGCCATCCATATCCATAACGCAGTCCTGCTGTATGAAATTGAATTAAAATAAAAACAGGAGTAACCATTGACTATAAAGCACCTTTTACCAGTATTGTTAGTCGCCTTAATCATCGGCTGTGCAGCTCAGACAGATGAAGCAATGAGCCCTGAAAAGCCTTTCGGCCTTTCCAATGTTCAGCAATTGACATTCCTCGGTGACAACGGAGAGGCCTACTGGAGTCCCGATGGGCAACAGATCATTTTCCAGAGTAAACGCGATGGACACGCATGTGATAAGATCTATATCATGAATGCCGACGGTTCTGATCAGCATATGGTCAGTCCGGACGTAGGCGCAAACACCTGCTCATACTTCAGCATGGAGCAGGAGCGTATTATTTTTGCTTCCACATTCGGCGTTGTAGACAGCTGCCCACCTCGGCCTAAGCCCCAGGGGAATAAATATTTATGGCCATTATTTCCCTATGATATTTATTCTGCAAATCCCGATGGTTCAGATCTGGTGAAGATAAGAGAAAATGAGGGGTATGACGCAGAACCGACCGTCTCATATCTCACCGGACGGGTGATCTTTACATCAGAAATAGAGGATGATCTTGAACTATTCAGCATGAATATTGACGGCTCCGATGTAAAAAGAATTACGAATCACCTGGGCTATGATGGCGGTCCCTATTTCAGCCCAAATGCTGAAAAGATCGTTTGGCGCGCCTGGTACCCAGACAACGCAGAGGATTCCCTGCGCTGGCGCGAGAATATGGCCCTCAATCAGGTTGAAGCCGTTCCGCTGTCCATCTATGTCATGGATGCAACTGGCGAAAACCAGGTCAGACTGACCAAGAATGCTGCGACAAACTGGGCGCCATCGTGGCATCCGGATGGCGAGCATGTTGTCTTTTCATCAAACATGGATGACTGGAATGAGGAAGCCGGTGCCTATGGCCATAATTTTGAGCTTTACATGATCAATACAGATGGAACCGGTCTGAAGCGCCTGACCAATAACAGCTATTTTGATAGTTTCCCCATGTTCAGTCCCGATGGGAAGCACATGGCTTTTGCATCCAATAGAGATGCTGAGAACCCCAGAGCAACTCACATTTTTGTTGCAGACTGGAACGACTAGCCTTTTATCAACTAAACCTAAACTGTCATTCTGAGCCGAAGGGGAAGAATCTTGAACGCAGACCTCGAAACAAGGGTCAAGATCCTTCGTGTCGCCCAGCTCTGCTCAGGATGACAGGGTGAGTGAATTGCGAAGACTTCTTTTTATATACCTGCCATACGGCGCTATAGACCTCATCCTGACTCTGGCAATCATTCTTGAGCTGCTAACGAAACGTTACGAGCTTTTGTGGGCAAATGTCCCCATCCTCATTTGGGGCTTGATCTCCTTTAATCGAAAAGTGAAAACACTGGATCATGATATTTCTGATTGAGCTGGCACTTTTCATCATGACCGGACTGCTGATCTTCCACGCGATCCGCAGTCGTTCAGCTCAGTTCGCTCTGTTCTTCTGGCAGGCAGGGATGGTTCTGGGGCTCCTGCGGGAGGTCGCCATGGCTAAGCTCAGCGGACTATATACCTATGGTGATTTCATACTGACGATCGGACCTGTGCCGTTTGCGATGCTGCTCCTATGGCCAAACCTGGCCTACATCAGCTGGGAGTGGGCGAACAATTATCTGGGGAAAGAATATTTCCATGAACGCGCCATGGGCCAGCACTTGCCCCTCATTTTTTTGACGATGATGCTGGCGTCATTCCTGTTCGAGTCGCTGTTTCATCAATTCCAACTGATTCAATGGACCCTGGATCCCGCCATTCCCATTATGCTGGGCTCTGTACCACTGCTGGCCCCATTTGCCTATGGGTTCACTGGGCTTGTATTTATCAAGACCTTTAAAATTCTCTGGAACAGACCAGGGGAGAGCCGGTTTTCGGTGTTGACCAAACTGATCCTGGTTCAGCCGATCGGAGTCCTGATCATCATGGGATTACTGATGATCACCAACCTTCTCATCGTCCTCATATTCATAGACAAGATGTAGATTGCCCTTACTTGCGGCTGGGATTTTTATTGCATTTCATTAGGGGATATTTGTTTTCCGAATGATTCTTGTGCCCGAGATCCGTCTACGCGATCGCTCCGCTTTCGCTACGCCGCGACAGGCTGGAGTCGCACTGAATTCGCTTCAACTTCTTCATCTTCTAATATGATAAACAAACGAGAAGTGTGCCCGAGACTGGAGTCGAACCAGCACGTACTATAAGGTACACTAGGTCCTGAACCTAGCGCGTCTACCAATTCCGCCACCCGGGCATCAAAAAGCCCGTGAATGTAATCTAGTGTCTATCGCCTGTCAATCCTGAAAATGCTGTGAATGGAGAGTATTATTTAACGATATCAATCGTGGGAAAAAGCATGCATCCCATTAATTTACTGCCAATGAAATTGTAGGAGCATCATGAGCTTTAAACTACTATCAGAAGCAGTACCCATCGCGCTTGGACAACGCTTCAAATCCTTTGTCTCAGGTGAAGCGGATCCTGATCGCTATATCCTGAATTACTATCGGAGCGAGAACAAAGGCCAGGTATATGCCCACCTTGTGTTTGGACCCCTCTCGCAGGGACCTCCAGGACATGTACATGGTGGTGCAATTTCGGCCATATTTGACGAACTCATGGGTGTCTGCTGCTGGGTGAATGGATATCCAGCCCTGACAGCCCAATACACGACCCGTTTCCTCAAACCAGTACCACTCGGGAAGGACATGCTGTTTAGTGCTTGGATCAAGGATCGAGATGCAAACAAGATCGTCCTGAAATGCGAACTCATTGATGAGAGCGAGAATCGATATGCTGAGGGGAAAGGACTTTTTATATCACAGGATATCAGTACTTTTGAACAAATGAGTAAGGCTGGTCAGTCAGCACATGAGCATCTGCAGCAGTTTGTCTCTATTCAATCAGGAACGAAGGAGTAAATCATGGCCTGGACATTCAAATTTGAATTGGATAAATACGAAGTAGAAGATCTGAAGATCATTCTGGAAAAATTAAAAAAACGAGATGTTAAGAAGGTTGAGGTCTCGGTGAACGGGGATGTCCGTAAACTGGCAACCAATATGCTTAAATCAGTATATGATCAGGAAGACTTCTTCAAGGATGATCGCTGGTAGTAATTGAGGGATCTGCAAGTTGTCCCCATCCGATAATACATCCGGGATCGAACCGATCATCCCGCGCTGGGAATGGCGGATCTTTGCTGAGAACCCCAGTGAGCTGCAAAACTATTTCAAGTCCCTTGCGCCTCTTCGTAGAGAAAAAACGGATCAGGTTTACTTCCTTGTACCCCAGCCTGACCTCAACTTGAAATTCAGATATGATCAATTCGATTTAAAACAACTGGTGGAAATCAACTCCCAGGGTTTTCAGAAGTGGACCCCTATATACAAAAGTCCTATTCCACTGGGGGATAGGGACGTAGACAAACTCTTAGGTATCCTGGGTATGGTTCCTCAACGTTCACACCAGGCAGGGGAATACATTGACCCAGTAGATATATTTTTAGGCAATCCTGATATTGTGAAGGTCCAGGTGGAAAAGTATCGGGAGAAATACCGGATCGATGGCGTAAGTTGTGAATATGCAGCGATCAAAAATGATACGCTCAAGCTGGTCACCATTGCCATAGAGGATGCAGATCCATTAAACATCAGTCATGTAAAGGCAAAGCTTCACATCAAGACTGAAGAAAATGTCAGTTATCCGGCTGCACTTAAACAGAGTCTCAACTATAAACCTGCGAGGTAGACGATGGAAAATGAAATAGAACGAAAATTTCTGGTCACATCAGACGTTTACAGAACACTTGCGCAGGGTGAAGCTTATAAGCAGGGATATCTCAACAGCGATAAAGAGCGAGTTATCCGCATCCGCACCAAATCAACAACGGCCTTCCTGACGATCAAAACGCTGCAAAAGGGTCTGGTCAGAAAAGAATTCGAGTACCAGATACCGCTGGATCATGCAGAATACCTCCTTGAGCACGTTTGCGAAAGACCCATCATCGAAAAAACACGCTACCACATCGACCATGGTGATCATACCTGGGAGGTGGATGAATTCCATGGTGAGAATGAAGGCTTGATCATCGCCGAGGTAGAACTGGAAGCAGCTGATGAGGATGTTGTCCTGCCTGATTGGATAGGTAAAGAAGTGAGCGATGACTGGCGTTACTACAATTCAAATTTATTGCAGCATCCATTCAACCTGTGGAAGTCTGACACTTGATAAGAGGTAGATCATATTTCACCGTCTGCCTGATCATTTCGATAGGTGTGCTTAACCCGGTAATGGGGGCAGATGGAAGTGTTCCTCCTATCTCGTGGGGATTCCTGATCATGGGCTTGCTGGGTGGTCTATCCCTGTTCCTGTATGGCATGGGTAAAATGAGCCATGGAATGAAGCAGGCTGCCGGAAACCGTCTGCGCCTTATTTTGGCTGCCCTGACAAAACACCGCATGGTTGGATTCAGCTTTGGCGCTTTTGTAACGATGATCATTCAAAGCAGCAGTGCGACCACGGTCATGCTCGTTAGTTTTGTCCAGGCAGAGTTAATGACCTATACGCAGTCTCTGGCTGTCATCATTGGAGCAGGTGTAGGTACAACGATCACTGCCCAACTCATCGCTTTTAAATTAACAGACTACGCCTTGGTGATGATCAGCATCGGTTTCTTCATGACGCTCCTGAGCAAACGGGAGGCAATACAACATATCGGGGAAGCACTCCTGGGCTTTGGGATATTGTTCTTTGGTATGAAACTGATGTCAGATTCCATGGCACCTCTGCGTAGCTATGCACCATTTATTCAGATCATGGAAGGGCTGGATAATCGATTACTTGGTCTACTCATTGGAACACTTTTTACTGCATTGATCCAGAGTAGTAGTGCCTTTATTGGAATTGTCATCGTCCTGTCTCAACAGGGCCTCCTCTCGCTTGAAGCAGGGATACCACTCATCCTGGGTGCCAATATCGGTACCTGTATTACAGCAGGACTTGCTAGTATCGGCACGAATAAAGATGCCAAAAGGGTTGCTCTGGCCCATGTAATCTTCAAAATAGGCGGCGTCTTGATCTTTATTTGGTTTGTAGACCCTTTGGCGGAATTTGTGCGTAGTATTTCACCTGTTTCAGATTTAACAGGTATAGAGAAATTGGCAGTGGACACACCACGACAGATCGCCAATGCCCATACGCTGTTCAACGTATCCCTGGGTTTACTCTTCTTACCTTTTACCACAGTATTCGCTGCTTTGATCTACAAACTATTACCAGATTCGCCGGTTGACAAAGGCGTCGTACCGGCTACCTGGCATATCAAGGACAGCAGTATTGCCACACCAGATGTTGCGCTTGATCTGGCGCGTGCAGAGGTCGCGCGCATGGCCAAGATCTTGGGTCGCATGCTTGAAGCCGTGATCAAACCATTTATTAGCCCGGATCCCGGTGCCGACCGGATCTACCCCCAGTTGTCGCTCATGGAGGGGATCGAAATGCGGGATAAGAAAGTTGATTATCTGGAATATCGCGTATCTGCTTACCTCATGAAGATCGCCCAGCAGCAATTGACAGATAAGCAGGTCAGAGAGGTCTCAACCATGATCTCCATCGTCAGCGACATGGAATCCATTGGCGATATCATTAAGCGGAATATCATTCCCCTGATCGCAAAGAAGCGAGCCCTGGACCTGGACTTTTCTGAAGCCGGTAAGGAGGAGCTGATCCTTTATCACACAAAGATTTGTAAGCAGATGGCTCGGCTTAGAACGGCCTTCTCAGGACCCCGGATCACCCAGGCTGAGAAGATTCTGAAAAAAGAGGAAAAATACCTTGATCTGGAAGCCAGATACAGAAGCTCGCATCTGGAACGCATCGGCCATGCTCAGCCAGAATCCATCAAAACGCATGAGATCCACATGGAGTTACTGGACATGCTGAAACGCATCAATGTGTATACTGGAGATATCGCTAAAACCATGTACCTCTTTCAGAATAAAGGCGAATAGGCATGAAGGAACGCACAGTGTTGGTATCCGCCTGTCTGTTAGGCGAGACCTGTCGCTACGATGGCAAGCATAGTGCGAGAGCTGAACTTCGCCGATTACTTGAAGGTGATGCGGTCATTCCGGTCTGTCCTGAAGTGGCAGGGGGCCTCTCCACACCGCGCCCACCTGCAGAATTATCAGGTGAGAAAGTTCTGCGAGAGAATGGGGAGGATGTGACCGCTCAATTCCATAACGGTGCAAGAGAGTGTCTTGAAGAAGCCCAGAAGCATGACATTTCCCTGGCCATTCTGAAAAGCAGGAGCCCCTCATGTGGCTGTGGCGACGTCTACGATGGAACCTTTACAAACACACTACGACTGGGGAACGGCGTGTTTACGGATCTTCTACTATCAAAGGGGATCGACTGCATCTCGGATGAAGATTTGCTTAAGGATAGTACCACTAAAAAACCGTCGGCTTAAATTTTTTCGTAACCAATTCCAACTTTTAAGCTCAAACATTAGTGAGATCGCTTTTTGGACTATAGAAATAAACGTGGTGCTGGTGCAGGTACCAGAATTGGAGCAATAAAATGACTGAAAATTTGACAAAACAGGATTTCCTCGATAAAGTTTTTGATTACGAGAATGAAGAGGAATGGAACTATAAAGGGGATACACCCTGTATCATTGATTTCTGGGCAGAATGGTGTGGACCCTGTAAAATGGTTGCCCCCGTCCTGGAAGAACTCTCCGAAGAATATGATGGCAAGGTAAAAGTCTACAAAGTGGATACGGAAACAGAACAGGAATTATCAGCTGTTTTTGGTATTCGCAGTATCCCATCCTTGTTGTTTGTCCCGGTGGGTGAGAAACCGCAGATGGCAGCTGGGGCACTTCCCAAGGAATCATTCGTGCAAGCCTTTAAAGAGGTTTTAGGCGTTGATCCAGTAGCTGCCTAGTTAATACTTCCATTAAGATAGACTGCGCCCCTTCAGAAATGTTGGGGCGCTTTTTTTATCCGCCTCCGCGAGCCTGCAGTGTAGGGCCTTGGCGCAGACGGTACCCTGGTGCAGAGGCTGATAGAACGTAAGCGGGTTATGAATGGGACCCTGGGCAGGTCCAAAGGGATCCATATTCCACATAACACTTCAATCAATCTGAGATAAGCCTATATTGATCGAAATGGCAGGAACAACGCATTTGATCGGAAAAGTGATAGCAGGAGTCGATGAAGCAGGTCGGGGGCCCCTGGCTGGCCCTGTAGTCGCGGCTGCTGTGATCCTTGATCCTGATAACACACCAGCGGGATTAAAAGATTCAAAACTATTATCCCCGAAAAGACGCACGGAATTAGCGAAACAGATCAGAGCGACGTCCAAAGCTGTAGGTATTGGTATGGTCCATGAGCAGGAGATCGATCGAACCAATATCCTGAGAGCGACATTGAAAGCCATGTTTCGAGCGATCGAGGATCTTGATATCAGGCCCGATCATGTTCGGGTGGATGGTAATCGGCCAATTCCTGAGCTGAAGATCCAACAGGAGACGATCATTGGTGGGGACAAGAGTGTGACGGAGATCAGTGCAGCCAGTATTATTGCAAAAACGACCCGAGATCAGATGATGATCTCATACGATGTACTGTTTCCAGAGTATGGATTCAGCTCTCATAAAGGCTATGGTTCCCAGAAACACATGGAAGCGCTTCGGGCGAAAGGGCGCTGTCCTATCCATAGAAGGAGCTTTTCCCCTGTGGCGCAGGCATCAAATGAGAACTATCAATACTTTCAGCGAGAATCTGCATATGGTCGGATGGGGGAAGTGATCGCCGGAATGTATCTGGTGCGTCATGGATACATTCTGATGGAGCACGGATTCCATGCCGGAAGAGATGGTGAGATCGACCTCATCGTGACTGATGGTACCACCCTGTCATTCATTGAAGTAAAAAGTTTCGCTGGTAGACCAGATGATGAAGAAGCACTCGAACGTGTAACACTAGCCAAGCAGGATCAGATTGCTAGAGTGGCAGAGGCCTTTTTACAGAATGATACTATTCAGGAACAAGATTACAGGTTTGATATCATGACCGTAAATTTTTCTACACCCAAACCAGTGATCAAGCATTATGAGGAAGCATTTTTACCCATATAGGAGCATATGACATGATTTTTTTACGACATATAACCGTTCTGATCACTCTGGTAGGGCTTGCTTATGCTGCTTACCCTGCGGTCTATGGTGAAAATGGGGTAGTCGTCGCCCGGGACCTGCATGCCTGTGAAGCAGGGGTTTCAATACTGAAAGCAGGCGGAAATGCCGTTGATGCCGCGATTGCCGTGAGCTATGCGCTGGCCGTAACACATCCCCAGGCAGGTAATATTGGTGGCGGCGGGTTCATGGTTATCCAGATGGCCGATGGCAGACGGTCGGCAATAGATTACCGCGAAATGGCTCCCTCAGCATCTGATCGGGACATGTTCCTGGATGATTCCGGCCGTGTCATGACCTCGCGCTCGCGGATAGGGGGGCTGGCAAATGGTGTACCTGGAACAGTGGCAGGAATGGAGCTGGCATTGGACACTTACGGCACGTTGAGCCGTCGTAAACTGATGAATCCAGCGATCAAACTTGCCAGTAGAGGTTTCGATGTTTCCTATGGCCTGGCTTCTTCGCTCAGGACTTTGGATCGTTCTGCTAGACAGTTTCCCGAAACCAGGCGAGTGTTTTGCCGTAATGGCGATACTTACCAGCCGGGGGAGCGTTTCAAACAACCTGATCTGGCCAAAACCTTAAAACTCATTAGACGCAAGGGTCCGGATGGATTTTACCAGGGGAAAGTGGCTCAGGCGCTTGTGGAGACCAACAATAGTCATGGTGGGATCATCAGCCTGGAAGATATGGCGAATTACAAAGCAGTCATGCGTGAGCCTGTCGTTGGAAATTACCGCGGATTCGAGATCCTGTCGATGCCACCGCCCAGTTCGGGGGGCATTGCCCTGATATCCATGCTCAATATGCTGGAATTATCAGATTTTGACAGCATTTCCTGGCATTCAGCTGAACACATACACTTGCTGTCCGAAGTTGAAAAGCGGGCGTACGCGGATCGCAGTGCCTGGCTCGGTGACGCTGATTATTTTGATGTACCGCAGGAACAATTGATCTCCAAGGATTATGCAACACAACGGATGGCCACCTTCTCTGCCGAAATAGCTACTCCGGCTGATTCGATTAACCCACTGAATGATAAAGAGTTAAGAGATATCAATAAAGCACCATATGAGAGCGAAGAGACCACCCACTTTTCGGTCGTCGATAAGTGGGGAAATGCGGTGAGCGTCACCACCACACTGAATTGGTCCTTCGGATCCAAGGTCACGGTTAAAGGCTTTGGTTTTCTGTTAAATAATGAGATGGACGATTTTAGTTCCAAGCCCGGTGTACCCAACTCGTTTGGACTATTGGGCGCTGAGGCAAATGCTGTGGAACCGGGGAAACGCATGTTGTCCAGCATGACCCCTACGATCATCAATCAAGAGGGTGAGGTGAAAATGGTAGTGGGAGCTCCCGGTGGCTCAACCATCATCACCACCGTGCTACAGACGATCCACAATGTCATTGATTATGATATGGATCTGCAAAATGCTATCAATGCGCCACGTTTTCACCACCAATGGCATCCAGACACCATCTTTTATGCTTTTGGGGCGCTCAATCAGGATACGAGTGACAAGCTGGAAGCACTGGGATACACCCTGGAACGCCGGTCAAGCTATGGTGAGGTGAATGCCATCATCAGGGACAAACGCTTTGGCGGTTGGATCGGTGCTCCAGATTACAGGCGTTCTGCCCATGCGCTGGCTTATTGATGTTCACTGAAAAACTCATGAACATTAACTGGAAAAACAAGTTGAATGGGTGTTTGCCACGTTGATATTGTGTGCGAAGTTGATGAGGAGAGCATGCCGTGAGTGAGAAAGAGAAACAAGCCAAAAAATCGAGACGAGGCAGTGCCTTTCGTGGTCTACTGCACATTGTTGTTTCCGTTTTGATCCTGCGGGCCACCGTGATCGAAGCGTATAACGTCCCGACTGGCTCCATGGAGACGACGATCAAAATAGGTGATTTTATTCTGGGCAACAAATTTGTCTACGGCATCAGAACCCCTGATTGGCTGGGGATACCCTGGACCAATATCGGCTTTACCGTACCTTACTACCGACTTCCAGGGTTCGAGCAACCCAAAACCGGGGATGTGGTCATTTTCCGCTACCCCAACGACGATTGGCCTGCCAACCAGATCGGTCCATTCGACCCCAGTTTGAATTACATTAAACGCTGTATCGCCGGCCCTGGACAAACCCTTGCTATTCGGGAGAAGGATGTTTTTGTTGATGGCGTTGAATTCCCTTTACCTGAGGATGGGAGAGCTTCAAAACTCACTATGTATGACGAGGATTATGTAGAACGTAATATTTTCCCCAGCGGATACGGGAACAGGGACCACTTTGGACCGCTTACCGTGCCCGCCGAGGGGGATACACTTGACTTCTCCACGGATAATCTGCAGCTGGCTGCAAATGTCATTTCTCTGGAGGGACATGAAGTTCGCGTGAGCACTACTGGCCAGGTAAGAGTAGATGGTGAATTTGTGGATCACTACGTTTGCGAACAAAATCACTACTTCATGATGGGGGATAATCGGGATAACTCCCACGATAGTCGCTACTGGGGACTGGTTCCTGAATCGAACATTATCGGTGAAGCCTTGATAACCTATTTAAGCTGGGAGCAGACAGAACCCAACCTGCTGAAACGCATTTTCAAGATCAGACCCAGCAGAATGTTCAGGCTGATTGATTGAGAGCTGGCCACTCGAAACTGGAAACGTGAGACCCAACAATTGGTCAGGCGCCAGTCTTACTAATAAAACTATTCAATTTCGGTCCCAGCACATCGGTGATATTTTGAATATCAATCTTTTCTTCCTCCGATATTAATCTTCGTCGATACGCCTTTCTCAACCAGGCTTTTGTTTCCTCGAACGACCCTCGTGAGTATCGGTAAAATCGTTTTTTGTCAGCAAAGCTATAACGACCGAATCCTTCAGCCAAATTCGCACTAATACTATCAGCGGATCTGATCATCTGGTAACCCATTGTTTGTTTTGCTTTTCGATCCCAGGTGTCGAACATTGTCCAAATGCGATCAGACAATTGCTCAGATAGGATGTACACATCATACGAATAGATTTCTTTCATCTTTAAATCCGTTTTTTGGTTTGGGGGAGTTGTTATTACCGTGTAAAAAATCTATCTAATGGCGACATTTGGCAAGGGAAATAAATTTCTAATATCAGGTGTATCTCATTTTATTCCAGTCTCCAGTTTCTAGTCTCCAGTCTCCAGTCTTTAGTTTCTAGTTTTCCCCTGCAATCCACTCTTCCTTTTTACTATGTCGCTGACTATAATAGTCGGTTCTTTACAAACAGACTTATTAACATTTAAGTATTATAGATAACCCGCTGAGGCCCAATGACATCACAGGATATTAGAAAACAATTTATACAGTTTTTCGAAGAGCGCGATCACAAGTTTGTGCGTAGCGCTGGTGTGGTTCCTTTAGATGACCCAACGCTTTTGTTTACGAATGCTGGTATGAATCAGTTCAAAGGCATTTTTCTGGAAACAGAGTCCAGGAACTACAAACGCGCTGTGAACTCGCAAAAATGTATCCGTGTAAGTGGTAAGCACAATGATCTGGAAGAGGTCGGGAGAGATACCTATCATCACACCTTTTTTGAGATGCTGGGGAATTGGAGTTTTGGTGATTATTACAAGGAGGATGCGATTAAGTGGGCCTGGGAACTCTTCACAGAAGTGTGGAAGATTCCCAAGGATAAACTCTATGCAACTGTTTATAAAGATGATTACGAAGCATTTGAACTTTGGGAGCGTGTGACAGATATCCCCAAAGACCATATCCTCCGATTTGGAGATAAAGATAATTTCTGGGAAATGGGCGAGACCGGACCCTGTGGTCCCTGCTCTGAACTGCATGTAGATATTGGCGGTGATGAGGATATTCATGGTTCCCATCCTGAGTTGGGTGTCAATACTGACAACCCGCGCTTTATGGAACTGTGGAATCTGGTATTCATTCAGAACAATCGCGATGTAGAAGGCAATCTGAGCGATCTGCCGAATAAACACGTTGACACTGGCGCTGGTCTGGAGCGCATCGTTGCCTACTTACAGGGGAAAGACAGTAATTACGATACTGATTTATTTACACCCATCCTGGATAAGATCTCCGAGTTCACAGGTAAAGCTTATGACCCAGGAGATGCTGGTGTTACCCACCGTGTGATCGCTGACCATATCCGAATGCTGACCTTTTCCATATCAGACGGAGCATTACCCTCTAATGATGGTCGCGGCTATGTTCTAAGACGGATCCTGCGCAGGGCCGCCCGCTTCGGACGGAATCTGGGTATGGACAGTGCTTTTATCTACCAACTGGTGCCCACAGTTGTGGATGTCATGGGAGATGCTTATCCGGAATTAAAGGAGCGCATCCCTTTTATCCAGAAAGTGATCAAATCAGAAGAGGATTCTTTCAGTAAGACTCTGGACCGGGGCTTACAGATATTTTCAGGGATCGTTGATGAGACGACAGCAGAAAAACGCAAGACGATCTCAGGTGAACATGTCTTCAAGCTCTATGATACCTATGGGTTTCCAGCTGATCTGACCAATCTCATGGCCGAAGAGATGGGCCTGGAGGCTGATCTTGAGGGTTTTGAGCAGCACATGGCTGAGCAACGCGCGAAAGCCCGTCAATCAAAACAATTCAAGCAAGTCAATGATTCTGACGATGAGTGGACCGTTCTTCAGGATGACAAACATTCAGAGTTCTTTGGCTACACCCACGCTCACATGGATACGAGTATTGCCAGATACCAGATAAATGGGGAGGATATATTCATCGTTCTACGAAAAACACCCTTTTATGCAGAGAGTGGTGGGCAGGTAGGCGATACGGGTAAGATATTCAATGCGGGAATGGAGCTCCGGGTACTTGATACCAAACGCTCAGGCGATACGATCATTCATGAGACAAAGCTGGTCTCCGGTGAATTCAATGAGGAACCGGTGATAGCTGAGATCGATGTGGAGCGGAGAAACCGCATTATCAGAAACCATAGCGCTACCCATCTTTTGAATGCAGCTCTTAGAAACATTCTGGGTGACCATGTTAAACAGGCTGGCTCGTTGGTAAACGAAGATCACCTGCGCTTTGACTTCAATCATTTTGAGAAAATGACGCCGGAGGAGATCACACAGGTGGAAGAAGCGGTCAATGCCCAGATCCGCCGTAATGAAAGCGCTGATATTCGTATACAGGATTTTGACTCAGCCAAAGCTGAAGGGGCGCTGGCCTTTTTCGGTGAAAAATATGGTGATGAAGTGCGCACGGTGAAATTTGGTGAATTCAGCCACGAGCTCTGCGGCGGGGCACATGTATCCGCAACCGGTGATATTGGCTTCTTCAGAATTGAGTCGGAGTCCGCTATTGCCGCAGGCGTGCGCAGGATAGAAGCAGTCACAGGCATAACTGCAGAAGAGTATACACGCAGGGAAAGAGCGGTTATTTCAGATTTAAAGCATCTGCTCAATGTGGATGGTAGCGATCTGAACGATCGGGTACGATCGCTCCTCAAAGAGAAGAAGGATCTGGAGAAAGAGTTGAAGGCTTTGTCCTTCGATCAAGCGGCAGCATCCATGGACGAGCTCCTGGATAATGCCAGGCAAATACACGGGATCAAAACATTAAGTAGTATGGTAGAAACGCCTGATACAGAGGGACTTAAGGATCTTGGTTCAGAATTGATCAGGCAGCTTAGATCTGGTGTGGGTATTCTTGGAGCCATCATTGATGATGCACCTTATGTCGTCTGTGTTGTGTCTGAGGATGTTATCGCCCAGAAAAAGCTGAAAGCCGGAGAAATTGTCCGTGAATTGGGCAAGCGTCTTGGCGGTGGTGGTGGTGGCAAACCGCATATGGCAACGGCGGGTGGCAAGGATGCCGCGGCTTTGCCTGCTGTTCTTGATGATGCATATGATTTGATAGGGGAAATGCTGGCATGACAAGCAAATTGATCATTGAACGAAGCACGGAAGGACATCTGGCAACGTCAATTCCTGCTCTGGATGTCCCTGAAAAGCCACTGAGTGAGCTCATACCACCCAAATATTTGCGAGATGAAGAACCACGCCTGCCGCAGGTTTCAGAACCTGAATTGGTACGACACTATATCGGCCTATCTGCCAAGAATCACCACGTGGATAAGGACCTGTACCCCCTGGGTTCTTGCACGATGAAGTACAATCCGAAGATCAACGATTGGACAGCATCCGCATTTTCAGAGATCCATCCTTATCAGCCTGAGCAGGTGAGCCAGGGGATGCTGCAGATATATTTTGAACTGGAACAGCAGCTTTGCGCCATTACTGGCATGGATGCCTTTACGCTCCAGCCTGCAGCTGGATCGCAGGGTGAACTGGTGGGTGTGCTCCTCATGAAGAAATATCATGAGATGCAGGGGAATGTGAAGGATACGATCCTTATACCAGAAGCCGCCCATGGTACCAATCCAGCATCAGTAGCCATGGCCGGCTATAAAGTGGTTGAGATCAAAAGTGATTCAGAAGGCCTGGTAGACCTGGTCGATTTTGAGTCAAAGATCAATGATAGTACGGCTGGATTCATGCTTACCAATCCCAATACCCTGGGATTATTCGAGAAAAATATTGAGAAGATCGCCGCACTCATTCATGATGTGGATGGCTTGATGTACATGGACGGTGCAAATATGAACGCCATGCTGGGGATAGCGAGGCCAGCTGATCTGGGCTTTGATATCACCCATTTGAATTTGCATAAAACCTTTTCAACTCCCCATGGTGGCGGCGGTCCTGGAGCGGGCCCCATCGGTGTGGTGGAGAAATTGATCAAGTTTCTTCCCAGTCCACGTGTGAAGCAGGTAAATGAGCAGTATGAACTGGTGTTTGACCTACCCCATAGCATCGGCAGGGTGCATGGATTTTACGGAAATTTTGGAATATTGATCCGCGCCTGGACCTACATCCGCATGTTGGGTGCTGATGGACTGAAAGAGATCTCAAAGGTGGCGATCATTAATGCCAATTATCTCATGCATAAGCTGAAGGATGTCTTTGAACTCGCCTATGATAAGACCTGTATGCATGAATTCGTGCTTTCAGCTCAAAAGCAGAAGAAACAGGGGGTGAACGCCCTCCAGATAGCCAAACGTTTGCTTGATTTCGGTTTTCACTCACCGACCATGTACTTCCCATTGATCGTGAAAGAAGCCCTGATGATCGAGCCGACTGAGAGTGAGACCAAAGAAACCCTGGATCGTTTTGTAGAGGTGATGACCCGGATCGCCAGGGAGGTTGAGACAGACCCTGATATCTTGAATACTGCACCGCATACAACACCAGTTGGTCGTGTTGACGAGACTCGTGCAAACCGTATTTTGAATGTGAGATGGTAAGTGTCCTTTATTTATAGAGACGGTCTTTTACATTGCGATGATGTAGATCTGAAAGCGATCGCCAAGGCCCATGGCACGCCGGTCTATATTTACTCAGAATCTATCCTTCGCCGTAATGCTGAGGTGCTGAAAACCAGCTTCATTGATCGTGGTTTCAAGGTGTCTTACGCCATGAAAGCCAATGCGAATCCTGCCATTCTCAAGATCTTCCGCTCCTATGGTTTAGGGGTTGATATTGTTTCTGGAGGCGAGCTGAAAATGGCTCAATATGCTGGCTATGAAGGATCTGAGATCAATTACGCCGGGGTGGGTAAAACCAGTGATGAATTAGATCTGGCCCTGGATACCGGGATAGCATACTTCAATGTGGAGAGCCTTTTTGAACTGGAAGTCCTTAACGAGCATGCCATCAACTCCGGGAGTAAAGCAAAGGTACTGCTGCGTCTCAACCCGGATATTGATCCCCAGACCCATCCCCATATCTCAACCGGACTTAGAGAGAATAAATTCGGCATGGCAGCTGAGCAGGTCACAGATATCCTGACCAAGCATCAGAATTATGCAGGGGTAAGCTTCGAGGGTATTCACTGCCATATCGGGTCTCAGATTCTGAGATCCCAGCCATTCGATGAATTGATCGACTATTTGGTGACCTATACAGCAGAGCTCGAGAAAAGGGGTGTGGAGATCAAGCATATCGATTTCGGTGGTGGATTCGGTGTCAATTATGAGGATCCCTTCGAGGATATTCTACAGACGACACCCTACCTGAATGATTTTGCTGAGAAAGCAGCACGTGATCTGAGCAAATACCAACTCCATATCCAACCCGGGAGGGTATTGGTAGCCAATACGTCCGTTCTGCTCACAGCAGTGTTAGGGGTTAAGGAAAATCATGGGCATCAGTTTACTGTCATCGATGCGGCCAGTACGGAGATCATTCGACCGGCACTCTATGATGCTTATCATGCAGTCTATCCCTACCAGGAAAATATGGGTGTGCATATGAGCGACGTCGTGGGTCCTGTCTGTGAAAGCTCGGACTTCCTGGCAAAAGGTCGGCAGCTTCCGAAAGCAGTCGCTGGTGATCTGTTGGTGATCGGGTCAGCCGGTGCTTACGCCAGTTCCATGAGTTCCACCTATAATCTGCGCCCTCTCTGTCCTGAAGTTTTGGTGAAAAGTGATGGCGATGTAGCTGTTATCAAACGTCGACAGACCTTTGATGAGATGATCGACCTTTTCAAACTGTAGTAATAGGAGAGCATATGAAGACCACGATCAGCACAGATAAAGCGCCAGCTGCGATTGGACCCTATAATCAGGCTGTAGAGATCAACGGCCTGATCTATACTGCCGGGCAGATACCACTGGACCCCGCAACAGGGAAACTGGTTGATACCTCATTTACAGACCGGGTCCATCAGGTCATGCAGAATCTTCAGGGTATTCTTGAAGCAGCCGGATCTGATTTTTCCAAAGTGGTCAAAACAACAATATTTGTTACTGATCTTGGTCAGTATGCTGATTTGAATAGTGTTTACGCCGAGTATTTTGAACATGAAGCACCTGCCCGATCAGCCGTACAGGTGGCTGCGCTGCCTATGGGGACCGATGTAGAGATCGAAATGGTCGCTCATAAGTAGCTCTATGTCACGCTACCTGGCAATTCTGTTCATTCTTATTGTTGGAGGCTCCAACGCTTTTGGTCAGGAGACTGATAGTGTGGAGACGAAGAGTCCTGGAAAAGCATTACTTTTTTCTATTATACCGGGTGGTGGACAAGTATATAATGAGAGCCCCATCAAGGCGGTTCTCTTTGCAGGTGCTTTCACATATTTTGCCTATGAATACCTAAGGATCGACGGCATCTATCAGGATGACCCCACCGATCAAGAGCTCCATCGTTCCAGAAACGATCAGGTCTGGTTAATGGCGCTCACCTGGGTACTCAACGTGGGTGACGCCTATGTTGAAGCGCAGCTTTGGGACTTCGAAAGCTATGAAGTTGATGATGCGGTTTTGCAGGACACTGAACTGAAGCAAACAGAGGAAACGGACATAAAAGATGGTACAGAATAGAGAAGTATGGGGGTCAAAATTTGGATTCATTCTGGCAGCAGCTGGATCGGCTGTCGGTCTGGGAAACATCTGGAAATTCCCTTATATCGCTGGTGAAAATGGGGGTGCCGCATTCGTTTTTGTCTATCTCATCTGTATTGCGATTATCGGTTTCCCTGTGCTCATCGCTGAGATCCTGATCGGTCGAACGACCCAAAAGAATCCTGTTGGTGCATTCACAGCACTCTCGCATAATAAATTCTGGATCTCTATTGGTTTTCTGGGGGTGCTCGCTGGATTCCTGATCCTTTCCTTCTACAGTGTTATCGGTGGGTGGACCATTGGCTATGTGATCGAAACCCTAAAAGGGAGTATATCCAGTTTTAATGATCCGGCTGAAGCAGGAGAACTGTTTAACGCTCTCGTTGGAAATGTCGGCTGGAATATTGGTTTCCATACCATCTTTTTTGCTTTGGTCATGTTCATTGTGATTCGTGGTGTTCAAGGGGGTATCGAACGAGCCAGTAAGATCATGATGCCGATCCTGGTGTTCATCCTGGTGATTCTCATTATCAGGGGGGTCACCCTGAAAGGAGCATCTGCAGGTGTGATGTTTCTATGGGTGCCTGATTGGAGTAAGATCACCGCAGAATCAATTCTCATCGCTCTGGGACACGCCTTTTTCACTCTTAGCCTGGGGATGGGAGCCATGATGACCTACGGTTCCTACATGTCGAAGAAAGACAATGTCGTGACCTCATCAGCTCAGATCGTCACACTTGATACACTCATCGCCTTGATGGCCGGTCTGGCAATATTCACGGCTGTCTTTGCGTCTGGTCTGGATCCTGCAGCCGGTCCTGGGCTTATTTTTCAGACACTACCGGCTGTATTCTCAAGCATGACCGGTGGCACATTCTTCTCATTGCTGTTTTTTCTTTTACTCGCCATTGCAGCACTCACATCAGCCATCTCCCTGCTGGAGGTGGTAGTGGCTTATTTTGTAGACGAGCAAAAATGGAACAGAAAAGGGGCTGTCATCATTTTTGGAGGGATCACCTATCTGCTGGGTATTCCTTCAGCACTTTCATTTAACGTCATGTCTGGTGTGACCTTTTTTGATCTAAATTTCTTTGACCTTATCGATTTTATCGCATCCAATATCCTGCTGCCCTTTGGTGGATTAATGATCGCAGTATTCGCAGGCTGGGTCTGGTCCAGGACCGAGATGATGGCAGCTGCAAAAGAGGGTGCGGAACGACTTTTCGAGACCTATCCCTGGTTTGAAGGCATCTGGTTAATGTTTTTAAAATTCATCGCACCAGTACTGATCGCCCTGGTCCTGCTGAACAAACTGGGCTTCAGTATTACTGGCTGAAAACTGTTCGTCTGATCATCCCCATTTAACCCAGTGGGAGATCCCAACAGTTCAAAACAATATTTTAATCATTCAGATTGATTCATTGCTGAGTAATTTAGCAGGCCAAATGAATATTCTGATTTAAACAAGATCAGTTCTGATAATAGAGGTTTGATATGATCCTTGTTCAAGATAATCGATGTGATCTCTGCGGCACCTGTGTTGCAGTCTGCCCCGTGGATGCCATCGAAGTAAGAGAAGCTGATATATCGATCATTCATGATAAATGCATCGATTGCGATATATGTATATGGGTCTGTCCCATAGATGTTCTGAGCTCAGATCAGAAAGTAGAGGTCACCAATGAGTGACTATGATGTCATTGTCGTTGGGGGCGGTCCTGCAGGATCTACAGCTGCATACGAGGCTGCTTCACGGGGAGCGAAGACCATTATTCTGGAGAAAGATAGGGATATAGGCTATCCGGTACGATGCGGTGAAGCTGTCAGTGATGCCGGTCTCAGGCAATTCCTGGAACCCCAGCCCGAATGGATAGCAGCTCATATAAACAAGATCAGCATGCGCTCCCCAGATAATACGCAGATCGCCTTCCGTTCAGATGCCGTGGGCTACGTACTCCACAGGAGGATATTTGATTACGCGCTGGCCAATCGAGCCAGTCAGGTCGGTGCTGAAGTCCAGACCCGCGCCTATGTTGATGGACTTATCATGGAAGATGATTCTGTTAAAGGTGTCGAATATCAATATATGGGTGAGAAGCGGAAGCTGACCGCCAAGCTGGTCATCGCTGCAGATGGTGTGGAATCCAGGGTTGGTAGAATGGCAGGGATGCGAACGGCCACCAAGCTAAAAGATATGGAATCAGCCTATCAGGCCACAGTGGGAAACATCGACGTAGACCAGGAGCTGATCGATTTTTATATCGGTACCAACTGGGCGCCAGGCGGATATCTCTGGGTCTTTCCGAAAGGCAATGGGATGGCGAATGTTGGACTTGGCGTGCTGGGAAGCCTGGCCAAGAACTATCCAAGTGCCCATGATCTGGTCCACAGCTTTTTGAAGGAGCATTACCCGGATGCAACAATGCTGACCAGTGTCTGTGGCGGTGTCCCCATTGCCCACACACTTAAGCATATCACTGGAAACGGAATCATGTTAACAGGGGATGCTGCTCGCATGGTCCACCCGGTATCTGGTGGTGGTATAATTTCAGGTATGGTTGGGGGGCAGATAGCAGGGCAGGTGGCCGTTGAATCTGTCAATGCAGGTGATGTCTCCAGAAAAGGCTTGGAAAGTTACCCCAAACGCTGGCGTAAGGCTGAGGGCAAGACCCATGAAGCCATTCACCGTATCTCTGAAACGATAAAGACCATTACGGATGACGAACTGGATGCCATTGCCCACAAATTAAAGTCAGTCCCTGAAGAGGATCGCTCCATTCTGAAGGTCTTCACCACGGTGGCTGTCAAAAAGCCGAAAATTCTTCTGGACGTGACCCGTGTATTCACCGGTTTTTGATCCTGGGGACCGCTTAGAAAGTACAGGGAATATTGTTTCTGATTATTAATGACCATGATAAAGGGGCAAGCTGATGGCCTTTGCTGAATACATGCAGGGAATTGGCCTGGGAAGTTTTGTTTCCTTTGACCTGGAGACGACTGGACTGGATGCGAATACTGACTACATCATTGAATTTGGTGCGGTTAAAGTAGAGAATGGTGAAATCACGGAGCGTTATCAGCAATTCATTAAACCGCCGGTACGCATACCACCTTTCATTCAAAAATTAACAGGGATAAACGACGAGACCGTGAAAGACGCGCCTGCCTTTGAAGAGGTGGTAGATGATCTCTACGATTTTCTCGGTGACTTGCCACTGGTGGCTCATAACATCCATTTTGATCACAATTTTCTAAACACCAAGCGGGAAGCCATCGATGGCATTCCCTTGAAGAACCGGCTCTACGATACCTTGAGTCTTTCCCGGGCGATTCGCTATGATTTCCTGAATCATAAACTGGGAACGGTTGCAGAGCAATATGGACTCTCCCACGAAGGTGCCCACCGGGCCGATTATGATGCAGATATGGTTGCGAAGATCTTCCTGATTTTGATCTCGGAGATGCATAAACTGCCGACAGATGTACTGGAAGTGCTCCATAAAGTGATGGAGGGCTCCAATCTCCCCAATGAGCATCTGTACGGAGCCATGGCAGAATGGCAGCTGTCAGGGAGAGAGATGGGCCAATTGGAATCATATCCCCATATCGATAAACCGCAACGCCCGAATATCAGGCACTTTAGCCAAGCTGGTGATTACCCTGACCTGGACAATATTTTCAGTGCAGGAGGATTACTATCACAGACCCTGGAAGCCTACGAGCCCAGGGAAACTCAGGTCATGCTGGCCCACGATATACACAAGGCCATGCGCAACGATGAATTCCTTGTGGCCGAAGCTGGGACAGGGGTTGGGAAGAGTCTGGCGTATACCATTCCTGCCGTAATGAGTCGCTATGAGTTGAAGGAAGACGAGCCTATCCTGATCAGTTGTAATACGAAGAATCTTCAGGATCAGCTTTTCCATAAAGAAATTCCCTTCATTCAGGAGAAATTGAAGCTACCCGTGCGGGCACTGCTGCTCAAGGGTCGTAATAACTATCTCTGCAAGACCAAGTGGCAGC
This sequence comes from Fidelibacterota bacterium, assembly GCA_021734255.1. Lineage (GTDB taxonomy): Bacteria > Fidelibacterota > UBA8477 > UBA8477 > JABMPR01 > JABMPR01. Next base: position 40,915 of record JAIPJM010000019.1, read on the forward strand.
GATCCATGCGGGATGTCAAGTGGCGTTTCAATCGGAGAGAGAAAGAGGCGCTTCAGACCCTGGTGGTCTGGGCTCATGAGACTCAGACCGGTGATATTGATGAGCACAACGGATTCAACACCACAGGGAATGCCCTGGTCTGGTCCAAAGTAAATAGTGAGCCGGGATTCTGTACCACAAGCATCTGTGCCCACAATGATTACTGCTATTTGGGCAAGTTGCGCCAGGAATCAGCAAAGGCCGACCTGGTGGTGGTCAATCATTCACTATTACTTGCTGATGCAGCTGCCAACCATGCCATTCTACCAGCTTATCAGCGCTTGATCGTAGATGAAGCACACTTGCTTGAGAAGACTGCCTATCAATTCTTTGCAGCCGAATTCAGCTATTGGTCCCTGCGGGTCCAGCTGGACCAGTTATTCTATAAGGCTCGGAATAAGAGCGGTCTATCCATTGAATTGCGCCATCAGATCGTACCACTGGATGAGAGTGCCAAACAATCTCTGGTGGGTCTCCTGGATCGCTTAGAAGCTGATATCTCAGATCTGGATAAGATCCTGTTGACCTTCTTCACTGAATTCAAACAGAGTAAGCAAATGGAGGTGGACAGAGCCACATTTACCTACAAAGAACTGTATACACAGGATAAGGACCTCTTCGCACCCATGAAGGGGAGTTGGTATGAACTCATCACCTCGCTGCAGTCTCTTACCGGTCTTGTCCGAGAAGTCGAAAAGGCGTGTGACGAATTGGATATGAGTGATGACAGAGCCATGGCTGAGATCACTTCGAGATTCCTCGCCTGGCGAGAAGCCATGTTGGGCACCATCGAGATCATGGAGGAACAGGAAAAAGCAGATGACCCGGAAATGATCTACTGGTTCGAGATCATGCCTAAGAGTGATATGATCGCTGTGAAATTTGTCCAGGTGCCCTTGGAAGTGGGCAAGCAAATGGACGCCAAGGTTTATGAAGATATGGCTTCAGCCATATTTACGTCTGGGACACTGACAGTGGACAACAGTTTTTCATATCTGACCCAACGGCTTGGTTTGCATGGTCATGACCGCTTGGAAATGAAGACCTATCCATCACCCTTCTACTATGAGGACCAGGCACGCATTTTTGTCCCCACATTCCTGGGACTACAAACCTCAGAAAACTATACCATTGAGGTGCTGTTCCTCCTTGAGAAGATCTGGAAAACACACCCGGTGGGAACCCTGATCCTGTTTACGAGCTACACCATGCTCATGAACTGGCAGGAGGAATTAGAGGACCGCATCAAAGGCTCTGGCAGACGACTGCTGGTGCAATCCAATCGTGTGTCAAGGTTAGACCTCATTAATCAATTCAAACAGCATCCTGGCAGTATTTTGTTAGCGACTGACAGTTTTTGGCAGGGTGTTGACATCCCAGGAGACGCGCTGCAATTACTGGTGATCGCAAAATTACCATTTTCGGTCCCATCTGACCCCATTGTGCGTGCCAATAGCATGGCACTGAAAGCGGCAGGGGAAAACGACTTTATGGGTTACACTGTTCCTGAAGCGGCCATCAAGTACAAGCAGGGCGTGGGGCGCTTGATCCGCAGCACCAGCGATTTCGGTGCGATCATTTCACTGGACGATCGTATATTTACTAAGCGCTATGGTGATTATTTCAGGAATTCGACCCCCATCCCGCACGTTCCGGCCAACTCTGAGAAGGAAATGGTGGAACTCGTGAGGCAATGGTATCGTTCGCATGGGCTCAAGGAAAAAAATTAAAGCTGTGGAGCGTGTATCATGATTCTGGATGGTAGATCCTTAAGCCTGGAAGGCATTCAGGAAGAGTTGTCAGGCCCCTCTCAACTCTCAATTGCGAAATCAGCGGTGGCGTTGGTGCAACGCTCCAGGTCCACAGTCGAACAGGTTCTGGAATCAGGTGATATCGTTTATGGCGTTAACACCGGCTTCGGGAAACTGGCCAACGAAAGAATATCGTCTGAGAATCTCCTTCAACTGCAAACCAATTTACTCAGAAGCCACGCAGCCGGGGTGGGGAATTACCTACCCGAAAGCACCGTGAGGCTCGTGCTGCTGTTGAAGATCAATAGCCTGCTAAGAGGGTATTCAGGCATTCGACTGAGCGTTATTGAATCACTTATTGATCTGTATAACAAGAATTTAATACCAGCTATTCGTGAGCGTGGCAGTGTTGGCGCCAGTGGCGATCTGGCACCCCTGGCTGATCTTGCTTTACCCCTCATCGGTGAAGGACAATTACTGACAGCTGCTGGCAAAGCTGTCCCTGCTGGTCCAGAACTTGAAAAGCAGGGTTTCGATCCAATCCAGTTAAAGGAGAAGGAGGGACTCTCGCTCATTAATGGTACCCAACTCAGTACCGCTCTGGCGATCCAGGCTCTGCAGGATGTGAAAACACTATTCTACACGGTGTCGGCCGCTGGCGCGTTCAGCACCGAGGTTATGCTGGGAACTGATGCAGCATTCAGAGAAGAGATCCAGGTAGCTAGAAATCAGGCAGGCCAGACCCATGCCGGGAAATTGCTATACCATTTGATGCAGCAGAGTGGCTTCCGCGAAGCCCATTTGAACTGTGACAGGGTTCAGGATTTTTATAGTATTCGCTGCATGCCCCAAGTTCACGGATCCCTCTGCGATCTCATTATTTATACAGAGCAGATCCTCATGCGTGAAGCCAACAGTACAACGGACAATCCAGTCACCCTTATCGATGAAAATATTGTTGTGTCAGGTGGCAATTTCCATGCGGCACCTATTGCCCACGTCTTGGATTTTCTAGCTATTGCCCTCACCGATGTGGCTTCCATGAGTGAACGGCGCATTGCTGCGTTTCAGGAAACATCCCAGAGTAATCTGCCCATGTTCCTGGCCCGAGATGCAGGCTTGAACTCCGGCTTCATGATCGCCCATGTTTCTGCAGCAGCATTGGCCAGCGACAATAAGCATCTGGCACATCCGGCGTCCATAGACTCTATCCCCACCAGTGCAAACCAGGAAGATCATGTCAGTATGGCGCCCAACGCGGCCTATAAGCTTCAACAGGTTATCAGGAATACCAGTGATATTGTTGCTATCGAGTTGCTGTGTGCATGCCAGGGCCGTGATTTTAACCCAAAATATTCATTGGCTAAGAATAGCGGTGATATCTATGATCTGATCCGCCAGACCATTCCAGAATTTGAGGTAGACACCCAACTAAGTGCCTACATCACGTCCATCTCTGAGATGATATTATCTGGTGAGATCGATCGTATCGTTCAAAATAATATCCGAGAGATGAAATGAATTCGAGACAAACACTTTTAATCATAGGCCTGGCAGTATTGGTAGTGACCGGGTGTGCACCCAGATCGGTTCCCTATGACCTGCCCAGTGTCGAAACAATTGAGCAACCCCAATGGGTGCAAGACGCATCCGGTAAGGAAGACTCCGTCTTTCTGGTGATCAAAGTTGAATTACGTGACAATACGGAAATGACGCAAGCCATTCAGAAAGCACAATCCGAATTGAGTGAGCACCTGCGCGAAGAGATCGAAGACCTACTGCTAAGATTCTATGAAGAAAGCAAAGACCCTGACCCTGAAACGGTCATCTTTAAGAAACTTGCCGCTTTACCCCAGACCCTGGAAACGATCATGACCTTGATCACAGTTGAGGATGCCTGGGAGCGATCAGGGCAGGTCGCTGTGCTTTGCGGGTTTGACTATCTGGAGGTCGCCACTGTGATCATGGAGGACATGCACATTGAGGACAAGACCTTCCTCACACGCTTCAAAGATCATATGGATGCTATTGCCAATAAGCATCAATAAGGAAATCCATGCGTTTTATTGATTATGTCAAGATCAAAGTCATTGCCGGTCACGGTGGAAATGGCATTGTTGCTTTTCGGCGGGAAAAATTTGTACCTAAAGGAGGACCCGCAGGTGGGAATGGCGGGAATGGTGGAGATATCATCCTGACAGTAGATGCACAATTGCATACACTCCAGGACATCAGATATCATCGTATCTACAAGGCAGATAGAGGCAGGCATGGTGAAGGCAGTCTCCGACACGGGAAAAGTGGTCAACATGTCGTAATAAAAGTTCCTCCGGGTACCGTCGTAAAAGATATCGATGCTGATGAGATCCTGGCTGACCTCCAGAAAGACGGGGAATCGATAATCGCAGCCCGAGGGGGCAATGGCGGCCGTGGAAATGCAGAGTTTGTGAGTCCGACACATCAGGCACCCCGTGAACATGAAGATGGATCACCAGGAGAAGAACGGCATCTCGAGCTGGAGCTGAAGGTCCTGGCGGATGTGGGGCTGGTCGGTTTTCCAAATGCCGGTAAATCAACCCTCTTATCGAGGATATCAAGAGCTAAACCCAAAATAGCCGACTACCCATTCACCACCCTGACGCCCAATCTGGGCATCGTAAAATCTGGTGATTATACCAGTTTTGTTATGGCCGATATCCCTGGCCTCATCGAAGGTGCTCATGAAGGGAAAGGACTGGGGACACAATTTCTTCGCCATGTCGAGCGCTGCAGTGTCCTCCTGTTTCTCGTTGATGCAAATGATGAGAATCCCTCAGAATCGTACAGATTATTGTATGAGGAGATCCAAAAGTATAGTCCCCAACTCCTCCACCGGAAACGTCTACTGGCCATCACTAAAATGGACAGCTATGTAGGTGTTCCCAGTATGCATACATTTGAACCGATCGATATATTTCCCATATCGTCAGTGAGTGGGGAAGGATTGGAGACCTTGGTCAAGGAATTAACAAAGGCCATCAGTGACTGAAAGATTCACCGAGTTAATCAGAATTCTAAGTATTCCAGGGGTTGGCCCCAGAAGAACACTCGACCTGGTCCAACGCTTTGGTTCACTGCAGGCAATTTTTAATGCTGACCAGAAACAGCTGACACAGATCCCCGGTATCACAGCGAAGATCGCTGGAGCCATACTTGCTGATCCTGATCCTGAAGTGATCGAGGGGCAGCACTATCTGGTTGAAAAATTTGACGTACAACTCATATCGATCTGGGATGAGGACTATCCAGATATCTTAAAGCAGATCTATGATCCCCCCATTGTGCTCTTTTGTAGAGGAAATACCGACCTGTTACAGCGAAAGTCCATAGGGATTGTTGGCACCCGGACGCCGACACGCTATGGGAAGGAAGTTGCCGCTGAGCTGGCAGCGGATCTTTCTCAGCAGGGGTATGTCATTAGCTCCGGTGCAGCGAAGGGGATCGATACCATTGCCCACCAATCCGTATTGAAAGTAGAGGGTGGCACCATCGCAGTGCTTGGCAACGGGCTCGATCGTGTCTATCCAGCAGAAAATCGGAATTTATATGAAGCGTTGGGTGATCACGGCCTGTTGATCTCGGAGTTTATCATGGGAACGGGTCCGGATGCACCGAATTTTCCCAGACGGAATCGGATCATTTCCGGATTATCTGCTGGCACGGTTGTGATCGAAGCCGCTGAACGGAGTGGATCCTTGATCACTGCCTATTTTGCCTTAGATCAAAACCGGGAGGTGTTTGCCGTCCCAGGTTCTATTCATAGCCGACAGAGTAGAGGAACCAATCAACTCATACGGCAAGGGGCTGTGTTGCTCGAGAACGCCGATCAGATCCTGGAAGAACTGGGCGAAAGGTTCAGGCTTGGCAGTTCACAGGGACAGCAGGCGCTTGAGATCAGTATGGACCCCAAGGAAGAATCCTTAATAAAACACATTCCTTCTGATGACCCGATCCACATTGACGACCTGGCTCAAACCGCCAGTCAAACAACATTTGCATTACTGGGACTTCTGCTTCAAATGGAGATGAAGGGACTTGTCCAGCAGTTACCAGGAAAATATTTTAAGCGAAAATGAATGCGTACAGGGAGATAACATGCCGAGTCCTATGATAAAAGATATGTTAACCTTTCTTGACAAAAGTGTCACTGCTTTTCATGCGGTTCTGAGTTCAGAATCGGAATTGCAGCAGCAAGGATTCGTTCGCCTGAACGAGAATGAAGCCTGGGAGTTGAAACCCAGTGGTAAATATTATGTGATCAGAGATGAAAGTGCGCTGGCAGCCTGGCAAATGGGGACTGGAGAACGGTCTGGGATCAAGCTGGTGGGTGCCCACACTGACTCACCGGGTCTGCATGTTAAGCCGAATGCTGTGGTCAACAAATCTGGCTATGTTCAACTGGGAGTTGAGGTTTATGGTGGTCCTTTGCTGGCCAGTTGGACCGATCGCGATCTTTCCCTGGCAGGTCGCGTGATCATCAAGGAGGATAACAAACTTGTCATCAAAGCTTATCGATCGGATCAGGTTCTTCTCAGGGTCCCTCAGCTGGCGATCCATTTGAATCGTGAGGTCAATGACAAAGGACTCCTCCTGAATAAACAGACCCATTTACCGCCTATTCTTACTCTGGAGACGACTGAGGAAAACCCTTTCGATATTGACTCATTCAAGTCCATGCTGGCCAGTGATCTGGGTGTTGAACAAAGTCAGATCATGAATTGGCAATTGGAATGCTATGACACTCAGGCGGCACGCTTGAGTGGGTTGAATCAGGAATTTATCGTCAGTGGCCGAATTGATAATCTGACCATGTGCCATGCCGCTCTGAAAGCATTGACCGGAGATGCTTCAGCCAGAGCGCAAACATCACTTATCGCCTTGTTCGATAATGAAGAGATCGGATCGGGAACCAGCAATGGTGCGGCCTCATCTTTTGTACGGGATATCATCCACCGGATCCTTGATAAAGATGGTGGAAAACATGAGCTGCAAAAGGGGCTGGCTGATAGTTTTTGCATCTCAGCTGATGGGGCTCATGCTGTGCATCCAAATTATTCGGAATTCCATGATCCTGAACATGCTGTCGAGATGAATAAGGGACCTGTGATCAAAGTGAATGCGAATCACAGGTACGCCACCAGTGCCATGTCAGCATCTATCTTCGAACAGTTGTGTCAGGATGTGGACGTGCCGGTGCAACGCTATGTTCACAAGACAGATCTGCCCTGCGGCTCAACGATTGGTCCTATCACTGCAACTGGTCTGGGCATTCCCGTCGTTGACGTAGGGAACGCCATGTTATCCATGCACTCCATCCGCGAAACAGCAGGAACCTCTGATCATGAGATGATGATCAAAGTATTGAGTCACTTTTTCCGTAAGGATGATGTGTTGGCAGTATAGTGTAGAGTGAATAGCGCTTTTGGAATTGCGGCCTCATCCGGGTGATAAAAATCGTCCAGCCTGAAATCACTCTTCCTTCACCCCTGATATTTGATACATTATTTCGCTATATTGCGGGACGAATTATTTACATCCCTGGTCTTGAAGATGCGTCGTGCTTTCAGGCCCTGCAACGAGAGCATGCCCAACCCCGTCAGGTCCGGAAGGAAGCAGCGGTAAGCATCGTGATCGTGTGCCGGATCAACCTGAGACACGCGCATCCTCAGGATCAGGAAAACATTTGACCAGAAAGCATGGAACTGAGTGGCTGAACAAGAATCCCCATACATCGTATCATCCTTAAAATACAGACCGCAGACATTTGAAGATGTTGTTGGACAGGATCATATTTCCAGAACGCTCAAGAATGCCATCCTGTCAAAAAAGTTGGCCAACGGTTATATTTTTACTGGTCCCCGTGGTGTTGGGAAGACCACAACTGCCCGCATCCTGGCGAAGGCCCTGAATTGTGAGAATCCTACAGACGGAAATCCGTGCAACACCTGCAATCATTGTATTGAGATCACAGCAGGTCGTAGCATGGATGTGTTTGAGGTAGATGGTGCCTCCACGCGTGGTATTGATGCCATACGCG
>JAIPJM010000055.1 GCA_021734255.1 Fidelibacterota bacterium
CACCAATGGTCTTGAGCGTTACAATGAGGAGATCTACAGACGGACACGGGTGATCCGTATCTTTCCGAATCGTAACGCCTGTATGCGGTTGGTGGGAGCCCTGTGTATGGAACAGGCTGAAGAATGGTTGACGGGTAGGTGGTTATTCCGGAAGTATCGGACACCTGTTCCGGTTTTTGTCGGACACCCCGATCGCCCCTGTTCAGGTCGGGCTAGTTTAAGGCAGAGTGTCCGAGAGACCTACCCTGTTTTTAATCTTTCTCATGGATTCTCCTTTCAAGTCTAATCGGTGAGCATTGTGTATTACCCGGTCCATTATGGCATCAGCTAGTGTCGGGTTATTAAAATAGCTATACCATTCTTTGACAGGCAGTTGGCTGGTGAAGATGTGGCTGCCAGTCCCCGTTCTTTCTTCTATTACTTCCAATAGTTCCTGCGCTTGCCCTGTTGTCAGCGATGAGAGCCCAAAGTCATCCAGGATCAACAGATCAAAACCAGTCATGCGTTTCATCAACCTGGGATAAGTCCCTTCAGCTCTGGCCATCGCTATATCTGAGACAAGCGGTGATATTCTGGTGTAATACACTGAGTACCCGGAAAGGATCGCTTGATTACCCAGGACACATGCCAGATAGGTTTTCCCAGTTCCAGTTGGTCCTGTGATAACGACATTCTGATGGTGTTGTATCCACTTGTTCTGTAGCAAGCTGTTTACTACAGATCTATTGAGATTACGCGAGGCCTGATAATCAATGTCCTCTGAGAAGATGGGCTTGTACTTCATTTTAGAAGCTCTTAACATCCGTTTGGTTTTCCGGTTCTTGCGATCCAGGACCTCTCTATCAATAAGATATGAGAGTCGTTCTTCAAAGCTCATCTCAGCATAAGGCCCTGGCTGCTCCATTTGTTCTAACAGAGCCGCTTTCAGCCCCGCAAGCTTGAGCTGTGAGATCTGATCAAGTGTGTGGTCTATCATCTTATCACCCCTACTCGTAATAACTCTGGCCACGCACATTCTCATGGTGGTCCTCAGGAGCAAAAATGTCCATGGTTTCAGCGATGGGAAGCTCATAACTCTTGTTGCTCATGATATTCACGAAGTGTTTCACTCTGAGAAGCCGTAACTCAAGCATACGTTTCGAGACCGCTTCGATACGGAAGTTATCCTGACCCTTGGCACGGGACAGGATCCCCAGACAGGTCCGAAAGCCCATTTCAGGATGAGGTTTCTCTGCCATGATCTTTTCAAAGAGCGCTCCCGTAGAGGGACCATGACTTTTGCCCCAGCCAATGATCCTGGAAGGCGTCCATTCCGCCATGGCCCGGTGGGCACTTGCCATGTGCTCTGGTTTGGTAGCGGCTACTCCCTTACCAGGACCTCGTGCATGCATGGCAACCCGTTTGTCCTTGTGGTAGATCTCAACTGTGGTCGAGGTGTAACGGGCGTTCACAACCTCTCCAGCTAACTGGTAGGGTACACTGTAGTAATCACCTTCCAACTGGATGTGATAATCGATATTCACCTTGCAGTCTTTAAAGTCCCTATAGATATAGGCCCGGCTCGGTAAGGCTTTCAAAGCGGGTTGATCCAGCTCCTCAAACAACTCACGCCGGCTCTTATTCAAGTGCCTCATTTTGCGATTATTCAGATCATCCAGCAGCTCCCAGATAGCAACATTCAGTTCATGCAGGCTAAAGAACTGTCGGTGTCGCAACTTTGCCAGTATCCAGCGCTGTACCAGCTTGACACTGAGTTCTGCTTTGGATTTATCTTTTGGTTTAACAGGCCTGGCTGGAAGAACAACCGTTCCATAGTGGTCCGCCATATCCTGGTAGCTCTCATTGATATCAGGATCATACCAATTCGCTTTTGTGACAGCTGACTTCAGATTATCAGGCACCAGCACCTCGGTGACACCACCAAAGAACTGGAATGCTCTGACATGAGAAGTGATGAAGTCGTGTCTCTTCTGACTCATACTGGCTTCAGCATAACTGTAGCCACTGGCTCCCAGGGCTGCTACAAAGACTTCTGCCTTACTGATCTCGCCGGTCTTGGGATTGGTGACCTCCATGGTTAAGCCGGAATAATCAACGAACAGCTTCTCGCCGGCTTTATGCACCTGACGCATGCTGATACTCACTTTCTTCGACCAGCGCAGGTAGTGCTCGCAGAACTGGGAGTAACCCAGTCCATCTGGATGCTGCTCCCGGTATTCTTCCCATAACAGAGACCGGGTCACATGTTTCTTTTTTAACTCGGTATTCATTTTAGCGAAGTCTGGTAGGGGTCTGGCTGAGCCCTTGGTCTTGTCACCAAACAGGGCGGTGTATATCTGGTCATCATTCAGAGTCTGAATCAGCTCCAGGGTGAGGTCACTTGCTCTGAAAGCTGTGAGGTAGTCGTTGACTGTTGATCGTGGTAAATTCAGCGCATTCCTGATTGCACGAACAGATAGATCCGTCAGCTCCTTCAACTCTATTATCTTGCGGATGTGTTTCATTTTGAGTCTCCCTGCCCACCTGTGAGGCGGGCCGTTCCTAAGGTGTTTTATGCGCATTTATATCCTCTCAGTTAAAAGAGGACATGTTCACCCGGAACAGGAGACTGGCAATTAGAATTCCTCCGCTTGTAGCGGGGTTCAGTCGCCATGCGGGGTTTAAATATTATTCCGGTCGACACCCCGTAAGTGTCCGATATCTTCCGGAATCACTGTCCGAAGAAAATCGGAATGCTGTCCGAAACTTTCCGGAATCGGTGTCCGAATGTCTCCGGATTTTCCAGGTAGGCGCTATCTGGATATGGAACTTCTGGAAAAGCTTCATCAAGAAGCGAAAATGAAACGAGAAATCGTGGAGGCTTAATTCCTTTTTACAGAAAATTTAGGACTTGATCTACTAATATCGTAACTTAGGTAGATACCTGCATTAATCCATGCGACACTCCCTATATCATTATCACCAGAAGAAAGTGTTGCGTTTGCTCTTATATGTGGCTTAACTACTAACGGAACATTAGGGATTGCGTAGCTGTATGTTGCGCCAGCTGTCATACCAACACTCGCACCATAATATCCCCCTCCAACTTCCACAGAGACTGAACCTTGTACAGTCTCAAGGACAGCAGTATTTAGGGTGGCCAAAGCAACCAAGCCTTTATAATTTCCTATATCTGAAAAGTCATAATATCCTAGCTCGGCACCAACACCAACCTCAAGCGGGCCTACAGCAAATCCAAATGGGGTGGCAGCGACAACACCAAAAACTGGTGTAGCCTTACCAGATGCTAAACCCGAACTCATATAGACTGGATATCCAGCCATCAAACCGACTGTGTATCCAACCTGTGCAGCACCACCCAGCTCCACTTCACTTTCCATACCTTCTTCAGCCAGCATGGCTTCCAGGGCATCACCACTGTCTTCTTCCATTGGTTCTTCAGCCATTTCAGTCTCACCTTCCAGCATATCCATGGCCATTGAATCTTCCATGGCAGCCTCGCCGTCCATATCCATGGCCATTGAGTCCATCATGGTCTCTTCCATTGCCATCTCATCGGCCGGGGCTTCCTGACCAAAGGCAGCAACAGCGAATACCAAGAGTGATAGTAACAATAAACGTTTCATGTATCCTCCAAATTCCTTATCAAATTATTCAGGTCAGGTTGACCTTTCATTCCTACAAAATCTCGAATTACCCCAAGCGAGGTCTTTAATTCTTTGATTACCGCTAAATAATAGCCTTAAGTACAAGTAAATGCAATAATCAATACAGTTTTAGCGGGTAGAAAATCATGGTTGGTTTGGGTTCAGTTTACTAACCTTAAACTCGCTTAACAACTGTCTGTGAATGAGCCATCATCCGAGATTACCACCGGGCAGGAGACTTCTCTGACACTATTTCGAGGGCAGCGAGAAATCCCGGTATGCGAACTTGGCACTTGACCGGCATAACATATTCCCTTGAGGTTTGCCAATGGACTACTGACCGAGATCCTTCCCGCCTACCCCGCCTTCGCCCGCCGGGCTACGTCGCGGTTCGGCGTGGCAGGCCCGCCTGCGTCCTCAGGAAGACCTTAATTTAGGGCTGTAAATTGTTCCAGGAGTTTTATAATTCTTGAGGCCGCTTGACCATCCCAGTACTGCGGAACACCAAAACCTGAGCGATCCAGCCGCACAGATGCTTCTGCCTGGGTGTAGATCTCATTCGCCTTGATCAACTGGTTGCTGCCTTCCCAAATGGTCACGGGTCTTTCCGTGGTAGGGCGAACGGTGAGACAGGGAATCTTCAGGTAAGTTGTCTCTTCTTGAATGCCACCGGAATCTGTGATAACCAGGGAAGCACCAGCCATGAGCTTCAGGAATTCAAAATAGGCCAGGGGACCGGTAAGGTAAATGTCAGGTGCAGCCTGCAATCTTTCCATGAGACCAAATTTCTCCAACATGGCTTGGGTTCGGGGATGAATCGGAAATACAACCGGCAATAATTCAGATACTTTGATCCATTCGTCCACCAGGAGACTCAGCGTCTTCTCATCGTCAACATTGGAGGGGCGGTGAAAGGTCATGAGCGTATAGGGTTTATTGAAATCGATCTGGATGGATTCACCGGAAAGACCAGTTAGTTTCAACTCAACTGCCTGGGCCTTCTCCAACTGTTCCACCAGGCTGTCGATCATGAGGTTGCCCAGCATGTGGATCTTAGCCTCACTGACGCCCTCATCCAGCAAGTTCTGTGAAGCATCTTTGGATGTGGTAATGAACAGATCAGAAATAGCATCCGTCACCAGTCGGTTGATCTCTTCAGGCATGTCCCGGTCCCTGCTGCGCAGCCCTGCTTCATAATGAGCGACCTGGATATGCAGTTTGGCGGCGACCAGGCTGCAGGCAGCCGTTGAATTCACATCACCCACCACCATGACCATGTCTGGTTGCTCGTTCATGCAAACCACTTCAAAGCGCTCCATGATGGTGGCGGTCTGGACGGCGTGACTGGCGGAGCCAACCTCAAGATTAATATGCGGTTCAGGGATATTTAATTGCTCGAAAAAGGAGTGGGACATCTTTTCATCATAATGCTGCCCTGTGTGAACAAGCATGGCTTCTATAGCTGGATGGTTCTCCAGGGCATGCATGAGCGGTGCGATCTTCATGAAATTCGGCCGGGCGCCGGCAACCAGTATCAATTTGAATTTTTTAGCCACAGTTCTCTCCACTTTGGACGGGCAAGCTAATCCGGGATCCCATCGCAGGAAACCGTTAAAACGGTCTGATGTAAATCTACAACCATGCAGAGTCCCTGTATGACACAATTTCGAACGAAGTGAGAAATCCCATAATTCATGCTGAGCACTTTATCACAAGGACATAGTCTTTCAGAGTTTGCCTACACTCTATTGTCCGAGATCGCCTGCCGGCGCTAAAGCTTCGGCGTGGCAGGCATGGTCCGCTTCGTTTGTATTTCGACCAGTCTACGCTTATCAGCTTCAACTCGGCAGGCAGGCTCCAGTCTACGCTCATCCCCCGCCGTGGCGGGGTTCGAGCTACGCCTCGGCAGGGAAGCTGGGTGCTAGAGGGAAAGTGCCACCAATGAAATCGGGTTGAGTGCAATTTTCTTCTAGCACCTGACTTTAGTCAGGTGGTGAAAGATCCTATTAAATAGCGCTAACCGTTTCAACGGTTTATGTTGAAGAATTTGCCAATAGACCTGAATCCGAGATCGCGAAGACATCTATGATGGTTTCGAGTATCAAATGATAGTCTTTCTGAGCCCTTCGGCTTCGCTCAGGATAAACTCAGCGAAGAATCTCTGACTTCTGTTCGACACCATTCTGAGATCCTTCGGTCGTAACCTCCCTCAGGAAGACTATAAAAGGGAATATCGTGTACTTAATAAGTGTTTGGAGAACATATACAGTACTTTATATTGCCCCGCCCAATAAGCACTTGGCGCTTATTAGGGGCCCCGGCATAGTCCGAAACAAAGTGAAGGACGACGACGGGCTTTTGAGTAAAGATTTATAATTTTTCCCGAAAATGATGTTCGGGAACGTGACAAAAAATTAAGTATGAAGGATTGATCCTTATGTCTGGAACCTTGCGGATGCGTGTCTTTCTCATTGTACTCCTCATCGGAGTAGCAGCCTATATGCTGAGAGATACCGTAAGCTATTACACCATGGATGATACCGAGAAACAAGCCCTCATTGAATCAGGCGGAATGGATGAGCTGCGTCGTAATATCATCCACCAGGGTCTGGATCTGCAGGGGGGTATGCACGTTGTCCTGGAAGTAGATCTTGAAGAATTGATCAACACCCGCGTTGAAGGCAGTGATAAAGAGATCGAAGATCTCATTGCCAGCAGCCTGAAACTGGCCAGGGAAGAAGAAATGGATTTCTTCTCCGTCTTTGGAAACAAAGTAGCAGCCTCTAATATCCGCCTGGCGCGCTATTTCCCTGTCTATGAAAAGGGACCCAATGCCGACGTGCTGGACGCACTGGAAGCCGATGCCAAAGACGCGGTTGACCGCGCTGAGGAGATCATCCGAAATCGCGTGGATCAGTTCGGTGTATCCGAACCGACCATTCAGCGCCAGGGTGACTGGCGTGTCATCGTCGAGCTAGCCGGCATCAGTAATCAGGCCCAGGCCCGTGAACTGATCCAGGCGACAGCCCTCCTCGAATTCGTCCTGATCCAGGAAGATCCCCAACTGCTGAACGAGATGATCAGAAATCTCGATAAAGCCTGGGCCACCGACATGGGCGACTCGTCGGCCGCTGAGTCCTTCGACTCCGCTCAGGATGACGCGTCCGAGGAAATTCCGGTTGGAGAAGAGACGCCTGCAGAAGACACCCAAAGTCTGGCAGATATCCTGTCCGGTGAAGAAGGCGACAGCCTCAGTATCACTGGCTCCGGCGACATCAATCGGCCCTTCTCATCCCTCATCAATGTTGGCAGCAACACCATCTGGGTTCCAGAAGAGAATGTTCGCTCCATTAAATACAAATTAGAAAAACCTGAGATCGCAGCAGCCATCCCGGCTGACAGTCGGGTCGCCTGGGGCGTAAGCTCAAGAGATATTACCGGTGACGGTCGCCAGCATCGCGCACTCTACCTGATGAAGGAGACGGCTGAGCTCACGGGTGATGTGGTCACCGATGCCCGGGAATCCCTGGGTGGTTTCTCCGGTGCCGAATTCGTGGTGCATGTCAGCATGAATGATGAAGGGTCCAGAGAATGGACCAGAATTACGGCAGGGAACGTTGGCAAACGGATCGCCATTGTCATGGACGGTAAAGTCCATATGGCCGGTGTTATTCGCGGACGCATTCCGGATGGAAGGACGCAGATCGAAGGTCTGAATGACCTTCAGGAAGCCAAGAAACTGGCCGTTGTACTACGGGCGGGTGCCTTACCTGCTCCCATGGTCATTGAAGAGGAACGTACCATTGGTGCCTCTTTGGGAGCTGACTCAGTAACATCAAGTACACGTGCCATGCTCATCGGATTTGCTCTGGTCATTGTTTTTATGGTGGTCTACTACCGTGGAGCCGGTCTGGTTGCTGATATGGCCCTGTTTCTGAATCTCATGTTCACCCTGTCGGTACTTTCAGTCCTGAACGCGACCCTGACACTACCGGGTATCGCCGGTCTGATCCTGACCGTCGGTATGGCAGTCGATGCCAACGTCCTCATTTTTGAGAGAATCAGGGAAGAACTGAGAAATGCCAAGACGGTGAAGAAGTCCATTGATGATGGCTTCAATCGTGCCTTGACGACCATCGTTGATGCCAACCTGACGACGATCCTGGCCGCCGGTGTCCTCTGGCAGTTTGGGAGTGGAACCATCAAGGGTTTTGCCACCACGCTGTTCTGGGGTATCCTGACCTCAATGATCACTGCTATTTTCATTACCCGGACCGTGTTCATGGTGATGACCGAACGTAAGACCATGACCAAGATGAGCATCTAGGGGACTCAGATATGTTTGAATTAATTAAAAATGTGAATATTGATTTTATCTCAAAGCGGAAGATCGCCGGCATCGTTTCCGGAATTGTCATTGTGGCCGGACTGGTAAGCCTGGTTGCTCATGGTGGCCCGCTCTATAGTATTGACTTTGAAGGTGGAACGGAAGTTCAGGTCCAGTTTACTGATGCAGCCAGTGTTGAGTCTGTACGTGACGCACTGTCCAGTATTGGGTATGGTGATGCCGCTATCCGTGAATTTGGCAATCCCAATGAGATCCTCATCCATGTGAAAACCTCAACCCAGAGTGAAGAGCAGGTCAACACCATCCGTGGTGCCCTGGCTTCCATTCAAGGGGAAGAGGGCTACGAGATCAGACGCTTAGAAACAGTCGGTCCGAAGATCGGTAAAGAGCTACGGGGTGATATGATCTCTGCTGTACTCATTGCCATGGCCGGTATCGTGATCTATATCTCCATCCGTTTTCAGTTCATGTACTCCATTGGCGCCCTGGTGGCCCTGATACATGATGTGGTGATCACCCTGGGTATCTTTTCACTCATGAATATTGAGATCTCCCTGTCTGTATTGGCAGCGTTCCTCTTTATCGTGGGTTATTCGCTGAATGATACCATTGTGGTCTTTGACCGGATCCGTGAGAATGCCAAGGTCAAACGACACGACGAATTTGGCTCGGTGATCAACACGAGTTTGAACCAGACCTTGAACCGTACCATTATCACATCACTGACAACCCTGACGGTGGTTATTATCCTCCTGACCATGGGTGGTGAGGTGATCAAGCCCTTCGCGTTCGCTCTGACAGTAGGTCTGGTGGTGGGTACTTATTCTTCCATCTTTGTCGCCAGCCCTGTGGTTTTGGCCTGGGACAACAACCAGAAGAAAAAAGTTGCCCAGAAATAGATTTCTCCGAGTGTCATCCTGCCTGCCGAGGCTGTAGCTCAAACCCCGCCACGGCGGGGGATGAGCGGAGACTGGAGCTTGTCGAAGGACAGCGAGGAGGCGCTAATCAGATGTTTCAAAAGCACCCCTCTTGGGGTGCTTTTTTTATTCGGTCGAAGACAGAAAACCACGGGTTTACCCGTGGATGAATGAGCCTGCGGAGGTAACTTAAGTCGATGCAGATACATTTCATTTCCCACAGTGCGTATCGTTTAGAATATCACATAGTATGGGTATG
>JAIPJM010000056.1 GCA_021734255.1 Fidelibacterota bacterium
CATTTTGGTGTATCAGCGTCACCCTTGTCATCGTTTTGGCGGGGTGTGCCGGTTCCCCAAAATCTGAAAATACCCTGATTCCTGAAGGCGTGGTTTTTACCGACTCCATTCCCCGAACCGGGTGGTCAACCATTGAAATTCCGGCGGGAGATGACATCTATTTTATCGGTCAATCCCCACCGGCCGCCTCCACAACTGCCGCCCAGCTGGATATCATTCGACAGGGACAATTATTTCTGCTGGACAGCCTGCAGCGCTTTTACAGCCGGATCAGACAGGATACGGTGAATTATGCTGTATTTCGGGATCTGCCCCTGGCAGATGAGTGGTTCGACGGACTCACCAAACACGAACCCTTTACCGGTGCGCTGGCCACGTGTCATTACAAAAAAGGCAAGATCTACGAAAACTATAGTGTGCGGCGTCAATGGGTGGCCAGAGGTCTGGTTCAATGGCCCAATCATGTGCGCAACAAACTCCTGGAAGAGCGCCTGCGTCTAGCCATTCGGGAGAGTACCAGTTCCACCGAGCGACAATTATACCAGTCCGCACTCCTGGAAATTTCCGCCAGTCCGGTGATTTTGCCGCAGGAAGTGAAATGAATATAATCGATAACCCGCTCTCGTCACTGAATCAGCATTCCCACAAGCATTGGATGGCCCTGGCATTACGCGAAGCGGAACGGGCATTACAGCGGAGCGAGGTACCGGTGGGTGCGGTGGTGGTTCACAACAATCGTGTCATTGGACGAGGGTATAATTCCAAAGAGCATCTGCAGGATCCCACTGCCCACGCGGAGATTCTGGCCATTACGGCCGCGGCGGGATCACTGGGCGACTGGCGATTGGTGGATTGTACACTGTATGTGACGCTGGAGCCCTGCCCCATGTGTGCCGGCGCCATTCTCAACGCACGCATTCCCCGGGTGGTTTTCGGTGCGGACGATCTGGATTATGGTGCTTGTGGCGGGAAACTGCAATTATGCTCGGGGAAATACCTCAACCACAAGGTGGAATTGCTGGGTGGTATTGAAGAGGGAAAATGTCAGGCGCTGCTGGATGAATTCTTCCGCATTCAGCGTCAACGGCAAAAAAATAACACCTGATTTTCAATTGTCCCGGCTCGGGCAGGAATTAAATTCGCGCCGGATTTGACAATCGCACTGGAGAGGTGGCAGAGCCTGGTTGAATGCACCGCACTCGAAATGCGGCGTACCTTCGGGTACCGGGGGTTCGAATCCCTCCCTCTCCGCTTCCTAACCACAATTGAGTGACGCGTGACGCGTGATGCGTGACGAGTTGGAGCACCCCCGGCTGTCTCCCTGAGTAGCTCGCAGAGCGTATCGAAGGGCAGCCGGGTTGGATTTGACTCGTGACGAGGAACCATGACCCGGGCGCAAGGCTGAGGCTGAGGTAAATCCCCTACTTCGACCATGCTCAGCACAAGTCCCCCGGAGGGGTGGGCTGGCGAAACGTAAGTGGAGCCAGACCGGGGTGGGTTTATTAGAGCAAGATTAAGAGAAAGAAGAAAGATTCGAGCGTGCGAGTACGAACCCTACCTGTCATCCCGCCTGCCCCGCCGAAGGCCTTGGGGACCGTAGCGGAGGGATCTCGTTTTTAAATCCATAAACCACAAATTAGTGACGCGTGACGCGTGATGCGTGACGAGTAAACGCACGAGCATCCCCCGGCTGTCTCCCTGAGCCCTGTCGAAGGGCTTGGCCTGAGCCTGTCGAAGGGCTTGGCCTGAGCCTGTCGAAGGGCAGCCGGGCTGGATTTGACTCGTGACGAGGAACTAGGAACCTGGCACCAGGCTGAGGCTGAGGTAAATCCCCTACTTCGACCATGCTCAGCACAAGTCCCCCGGAGGGGTGGTCGCGGCGAAGCGCTCGCGAAGCCTGACCGGGGTGGGTTTATTAGAGTAAGATTAAGAGAAAAAAGAAAGATTCAAGCGCGCGAGAACGAACCCTACCTGTCATCCTGGGCAAAGCAGAGGGATCTCGTTTTAAAGCCATGGAACACAGATCTAGCGGATAGCACGGATTTTCACGAATCAGAATTTATTTTGCCACAGACAAACGCGGACTCCACAGATAAATACATTGAATTAGTCATTCTGAACGCGTTTCAGAATCTTGTTCAGTTAAGGAAGATGCCAAACCCATCTCCCCTACACTCCGACGACACCCCCAACGCGGATTTCCGTTTTGAGAACTGAAATTTGAGCTTTGAGATTTGTTTGAGCTTTGATGCTTTCGAGTTGGGATTTCCCCGAAGGGGCATTGGGTAGTTTCTACTTTGATAAATCAGCCGCAAGTTTACCTTTTCACCACCAAACACGGTTGAAAATCGGAAAAATGACATGATCACGTACGAACAATACTTGGAGAGAGTGATTGCTTTTTGGAAGAAGACCGGATCAGGGGGTTATATAGAGATTTTTGTGGAGAGGGGTCTTATGCAGAAACTGTATAAACAATGTTCGGAAGGATGAAATTGATGAAAGATCTCGCTAAAGATATAAATCCAAACTGGTACTCGATTACCATTATTAATCTGCTGGTTTTAGGAATTCTAATGTTATTTATGAAAGAACTCCCTGCATCATGGAAATCTTATCTATTACCAGCTCTAATGATTCATACTTTGGGTACGGGTTTAATTGGATATTGTCAGGGTGCAATGTTCCGTTCAAAAGGAATGAAAGATGACTACAAAGATCCCGTTCCGATATTTATTATCGCGTATGCTGTTTGGTTCATTTTACTCATCGCATATTTTGTATTCAGAGGAATATTATAAGAAATAGCCGAACAACGCCATGCAGGTGGAAGCTCGTACCTCGCGTTGCTGATGCCAAGCATTTGACGACAGACGATTAACCAGGTATTCAAGCCTACGCAGGAATAACGGAAAAGGACTGAGATATGAACGACCCACAAGGATCAATCTGGCGCATTTGGGACCTACAGGTTCATACGCCATTCTCGGCTCTAAACAACGGTTTTCCGGCTGACTTTGACGAATATGCCGCGGCTCTTCTTAAGCGTGCTGCTGCCATGCAAATTGCTGCCGTCGGAGTCACGGACTATTTCTCCGCCAAAGGTTACAAGAAACTCAGGGAAATTCTCGATGACGACGCGCGCCTCACGACACTGTGTGGCACTGAAGTGGCCAAGGCTGTCCGACGGGTTCTCTTCATCCCAAACATCGAATTGCGTACGAGCACAATCGTGCGCAGTCCCGACGGCAATGACAGTCGCGTCAATTTTCACGTCCTATTTTCAGACGAAGTCACACCCGAACAGATCGAAGAGGATTTCCTCAGGGAAGTGAAGTTTACGGCCGAAGGCACTCCAAGCGGTACCGACGAGGAGTGGCCGCTCACAAACCGCAACTTGGAGATCCTTGGGCACCGCCTCAAAACCCAACATCAGCCTTTTGCAGAAAAATCAGATATCGAAGTCGGCATGATGAATGCCGTGGTTGATCACGGGAAGGTGAACGAGATCTTGGAACGAAAACGCTCGATCTTCGGCAATCGATACCTTCTCGCCGTCCCTGCGGATGAGGATCTGTCGGAGTGTAGCTGGGACGGCCAAGGACATCTGGCACGAAAGATAATGATCCAGAAGTCACACATGCTTTTCTCGGCCAACGCTGGAACCCGCGAGTTCGCCTTAGGGCTTCGGCATCCTTCTGTCGCGGAGTTCATCGACGAGTTCAAGTCCCTCAAGCCATGCATCCATAGCTCTGATGCTCATGATGAAGCGCATCTGTTCACCCCGGACGAGCGACGGTTCACATGGATCAAGGCCGATCCCACTTTTGCGGGACTCAAACGCA
Source organism: Fidelibacterota bacterium (assembly GCA_021734255.1). Taxonomy (GTDB): domain Bacteria; phylum Fidelibacterota; class UBA8477; order UBA8477; family JABMPR01; genus JABMPR01. Next base: position 3,846 of record JAIPJM010000056.1, read on the forward strand.
TCTTGAAGGAGCCTGACTCCCGAGTCTTCATCGGTCCAGAGCCACCCGCTTTAGACCGTCAACGCAATCACACGACGCGCTATTGCGACGTGCTGACGTTCCAGAAGGAATCCGAGTCCATACTGGATGAGCATTGGTTCTCTGGCGATGTGCCATTGAACACAGGGCTCGTTGCGGTCATCGGAAACAAAGGTAGCGGCAAGAGCGCACTGGCTGACTCCCTCGGGCTCGTTGGTAATTCACCCAGGGAATCATACTTCTCGTTTCTGCATCCTAACAAATTCCGTCGTCCGCGCGAGCGCAAGGCCGAGCAGTTCTTTGCTTCGCTTCACTGGCTGTCCGGCGATGTCGATACGCGCAAGTTGTCGGACCCGGTAGATTCGACCTCTGTTGAGACGATCAAGTACATCCCTCAGAACTACCTAGAAGCGATCTGTAACGAAGTAGCGGGAGGTGAGGGCAGCGAATTTGACAAGGAACTCAAAAGCGTCATCTTCTCCCACGTCCCCGACCATGAGCGTCTGGAATTTGAGTCTTTCGATGAGTTGATGGCATTCAGGACGAACGAAACCCACGAACATATCGCGTTGCTCAAGCGGAAGCTTCGGGGTCTCAATGAGCGTGTCATCACCCTCAATGAGAGATTGACTGATGAGCACCGGGAGTCGCTTGAGCAGCAACTCAGGCACAAACAGGCAGAACTTGCGGCTCACAGGAAGGCAATGCCCGAGCAAATCGCTCCGCCGGACAAGGATCCTGCCGTTGAAGACCAGAACTCCAAACTAGCGGCGGAGATCGAACGGATTCGCGCAGAAGTGGAGAAGCTTGATGCGACGCTCGCGGAGACCATAGTAAAGAACAAGCAGGCGTTACGACGCAAAGCGTTGGCCGAGAAGCTCAAGGCGAAGCTGGATAACCTCCAGCGCACATATGACGAGTTCGCCGCAAGTTGTTCCGAATGTGAGGATCTTGGTATCCAACTGAAGGATGTTGTCACTTTTGAGGTGCGGCTCGCAAAGCTTGAGGAAATCATCACCGATGCCCTTCTCGAAAGCCAAGATCTATCGATCAAGCTACTGGAAGACGAGGATGGCACACCGGCTCAGGCGAAGAAACAACACCTATCAAAGGTGGCGGAACTGCGCCGCACCATGAGCGCTGCGAACCAACGCTATCAGCAATACCTCGAAGACTTGGCGAAATGGGACGCACGCCGCAAGGAGATCGAGGGTGCACCAGACACACATGAAAGCCTCGCCCATCTCAAGGCTCAGATAGAGGAATTGCAGAAGCTTCCCGCTGAACTCGAGGAGGTCAAAGAAGACCGCGCCGCGACTTTCAGGGCGATCTATCTTAAAATCGACAGCCTTGCTCGGATGTACGCATCGCTATATAGCCCAATCGAGAAGGCTATAGCCGGAGACCCACTCAGGGATCGAGGTCTCGAGATTGGATTCAGGGTATCTATTGTGCCAAATAACTTCGAAGAGCGCTTGTTCGGCCTAATCCAGCAAGGCCGCCGCGGCACGTTCTGCGGTGCTGAGGAAGGGCAAAAGAAGCTTCGCAAGATGATACGCGAAGCAGACTTCTCTACATTACAAGGTGTTGAAACCTTCGTTGCAGCAATGGACGGGGCTCTGGCCTTTGACCTTCGCGATGGCGCAAAGCAGCCCGTGAGGATCGGCGATCTTGTGAAGAAGGGTATAGAGCCCGTCGATGTGTACGATTTCGTTTTCGGGCTGGATTACCTGTTCCCCCGATACGCGCTGACCTGGGGAAACATGACACTTGATCAGCTTTCGCCGGGTGAACGGGGAGCCTTGCTTCTCGTGTTCTACCTTCTGGTGGATAATGACACTATCCCGCTGGTCATCGATCAACCCGAGGAGAATCTCGATAACGAATCCGTGTATCGAATGCTCGTGCCCTGCATCAAGAAGGCGAAAGAGCGACGTCAGGTCATCATTGTGACGCACAACCCGAACCTCGCCGTTGTCTGCGACGCAGATCAAGTTATCTACTGCGAAATGGACAAGCCGAGCGGCAATCGAATCACCTACACAACCGGAGCCATCGAGCATCCAGTCATGAATCACCACATCGTTGATGTATTGGAGGGAACGCGGCCGGCATTCGACGTGCGCGACGCGAAGTACAAGCTTATAGACTCGTAAGGGGGGTCTAATCGAAACATCGTTGTTGTTGAGATTGATGACAGGCCGGATTCGTAGCACATACGACTGTAGCGGACGGCTAATCCCAAACGTCAGGCGCCCAATCCCAGCAACGCAACCACAGGAATCAATAAACATGTTCGAACAAACCTTCCGCAATATCGATGATGTACTCTGGAAAGAGGCCGGTTGTGCCACAGAACTGGACTACACCGAGCAGACCTCCTGGATGCTCTTTCTCAAATACCTGGACGATCTGGAACACGAACACGCCCTGGAAGCGGAGTTGGTGGGCAAGTCCTACGATTTCATCATCGACCAGGATTATCGCTGGTCGCAATGGGCGGCGCCGAAAAAAGGCGACGGCTCCTTTGACCATGACAGCGCCCTCACCGGCGATGACCTCATCATCTTTGTCAACACCAAACTATTCCCCTACCTGCAGGGCTTTCGCCAGCGCGCTTCCGCGCCGGACAGCGAAACACCTCTGCCCATAACCATATCCGGCGAAGTGAGGGTAAAGTATGAAAATATGAAGGATGAACTATGAAAAGAGAAAATCACAATTCAGACTTCACCCTTCATAATTCAGATCTCCCGGAAAAATTCCCTAACTTTGTCATCTTCAAAACGGCAGATGGCAAAGTCAATATCGATGTCTATTTCCAGGATGATACGCTCTGGCTTACCCAAAAACTGATTGCCGATTTATTCGGCAAAGGGCGTTCAACCATCACCGAACACCTGAAAAATATTTTTGAGGAGGGCGAGCTGGATGAAGAACTGGTGTGTCGGAAATTCCGACACACCACTGAGCACGGCGCTATTGAAGGCAAAACCCAGGAAAAAGAGGTGCTGTACTACAACCTTCGAGCCATTACCGCTGTTGGTTACCGGGTCAATTCACATCGCGCCACCGAATTCAGGAAATGGGCAACAGAAATTCTGCATGAATACATCATCAAGGGTTTTGCGATGGACGATGAGCGCTTGAAGCAGATCAGGCATTTTGGCCAGGATTACTTTGATGAGTTGCTTGAGCGCATTCATGAAATCCGCCTGAGTGAGCGGCGGCTCTATCAGAAAATCACCGACATCTATGCCTTGTCTGCTGATTACGACCGAAATGACGAAACCACCAACGAGTTTTTCGCCACCGTCCAAAACAAAATGCATTGGGCCATACAAGGCAAAACCGCAGCAGAGATCATTTATACCGAAGCCGATGCACAGAAAATCTTTATGGGCCTGAAAACCTGGAAGAATGCGCCCGGCGGGAAAATTTTAAAATCCGATGTGATTATTGCCAAAAACTACCTCAATGAAGAACATCTCAAAGAGTTGGAAAAAATCGTATCCGCCTATCTTGATCTGGCTGAAAACAGGGCGCGCCGTGGCATTGTAACCAACATGAAAGACTGGGTTCAATTTCTGGACAAGTTCCTTGCCCTCTCGGATTATCCCATACTCCTGGATAAAGGCAAAATCTCAGCTTTGGAGGCAAAAATCAAAGCCGAGGAAGAATACGATAATTTCCGGGTCATACAGGACACACAGTACATCTCCGACTTTGACGAGGAAGTAAGAAAGCTGATCGGCAAAGATAAAGACGGAAAAAATGATGACTTCTAAAATATCCGAATCGGAAATAGAAACCGTTGCCATAGGACTGTTCGAACGCGTTAGGACCAACGCTTCTATCGATTGGACGATCAAAGAAAGCGTAAAGGCAAAACTCAAAGTCATTGTAAAAAGGACTTTGAGGCAATTCGGGTATCCGCCTGATATACAAAAGCTGGCTACAGAGACGGTGCTTAAACAGGCGGAAATGTTGGCAAATGAGCTGACAAGGAAAAACGACAATGGCTAACAAAGCGTTGCACTCGGCCGGAAATTTTACTCTGCTCCATTGTCGCCGCTGAGCATTGTCGTTATTCATAAAATCTGAAAAATGAATCCCCCGGGACAAAGGATTTTTGTTATTGAATTTGAGGAATATGTTTACTTCGTCCCATTTGTAGAGAATGATGATGAGGTTTTCCTCAAGACTATAATTCCAAGTCGAAAGGCCACAAAAGATTACTTGAAGGGAGGTTATCATGGATAAACTGGACAAATATGAAGAAGAAATACTGAGAGCTTACGAAAATGATGAGTTGAAATCCGGAGGGTTGACGAAAGAGATGAAGGAGAAGTATGTGCAGTATGCGCGAAATACTTTCCAGAAAAATAAGCGTATAAACATTAGAATCTCAGAGTGGGACCTATTGCGCCTCAAAGCGAAATCACTTGATGAAGGGATTCCATTCCAGGCTTTGGTCTCAAGCCTGATTCATAAGTATGTCAAGGGAACGATAGAGATTGACTAGGATTGCGGTTCATTCCGCCCTTCGACCATGCGCATCACAAGTTCATCGGGATTAAAGGTAAAAGACAGTTTCACGGAGAACACGGAGAAGCCACAGAGGACTGCAGATTTTTTCATGTGACGCGTAACGCGTGACGAGTAAGCGCATTCCCCGGCTGTCTCCCTGAGTAGCTCGCAGAGCGTATCGAAGGGCAGCCGGGTTGGATTTATCAAGTACGAAAATTAGTGATGCGTGACGCGTAATGAGTGACGAGTAGAAAGTCTTTATATGTCATCCCGATCGGAATCCGGTGCAAGCCGGATGAAGCAGAGGGATCTCGTTTTAAAGCCATAAACCACAGATTTCACAAATTCCACAGATAATTACAGTAAAAAAGTCACCTCCCATGCGGTCTCCACGAGGCTGAATTGAGAAGAAAACCGCAAAGGCGCAAAGCAGAACGCCCAGGGCACTGAGCG
>JAIPJM010000020.1 GCA_021734255.1 Fidelibacterota bacterium
GTCGGGGCGCTCTATACGATTGAAGGTGATAAAACAAAAAGTCCCCAACTGTGGTTGAGGACTTAAAGTGTGTACACCCGTCAGGAGTCGAACCCGAAACCTTCTGGTCCGTAGCCAGACGCTCTATCCAATTGAGCTACGGGTGCATTGTCAAAGGCAATTTGCTCTCAGCATGGATCCCGTAGCGAAATTGCCTGTCCCGCCGAAGTCTTTGACGAAGGCGGAAGCTACGGGTGCATGAGAGCTTCCCATTCGGGAAGCTTTGTAGCGCGTAGGGGAGTCGAACCCCTGTTACCGGCGTGAGAGGCCAGCGTCCTAGACCACTAGACGAACGCGCCAAAAATTTAAAAAAAAACGTTGCCGGGGGAGGATTCGAACCCCCAACGAAGGATCCAGAGACCTTTGTGTTACCATTACACCACCCGGCAGTACCATAAAGCGCAGCGAATATAAACGGCACCGTGAGGCATGGCAATATTATATTCTGGAGTGGAAAGCCGGTATCATCTGATGCTGGCTAAACTTGTCATGCGTTCAAAAAACTGGAGCGAACCATCGTGAATCAAGCAGTGATCATTATGACAACAACAGAGACCAGGCAAGAGGCTATTCAGATCGGGAATCAAATGATCCGTGACGAACGATGTGCCTGTGTGCAGATATTGCCTCAAATGACCAGCATTTACAAATGGAAGGGTGACATTCAGAACGCAGAGGAATTCCTCGTGTTATTCAAGACGGTTCAATCAAAAACACAAGACCTGATGCAATCCATAAAAAAGATTCATAGTTATGAAACACCTGAGATAATTGCCGTTGATGCTGCAAGTGTGGACTCAGATTACCTTAAATGGCTACAGGCCCATACCAGTCCTGACATTTCCATATAGTATGTTAATATATATTATGTCGAGTAGTGAAAATGTGTAAAAAGGGTGTTTCCACCCTATCTACAGATTATTGCTGTTATTTAACGACAATATTGACGATACGATTCGGTACCACGATCTCCTTAACGATAGTCTTCCCTTCCACATGCTGCTGAATCGGTGCCTGATCGTGAGCTGCTTTTAATACAGCATCCTTATCTGCATCGACATCTATTTCGATCTGAGCCCGTACCTTGCCATTGACCTGAACAGCCAGCGTGACAGTCTTTGTAGTCAGATGTGATTCATCATACACAGGCCACGCCTGATACGCTAGAGTTGTCTCATGCCCAAGCAGTGACCATAACTCTTCAGCCATGTGTGGAGCAAAAGGCGCCAATAATGCAACAAATGTTTCAAAAGCTTCCCTGGGAACGGTATCCAGATCACGCATATGATTGGAATACACCATGAGTTGTGAGATTGCCGTATTGAATGCCAGATTATCCAGATCATTGCCAACCTTTTTAATACTGGCATGGATCACAGTCAGGGTCTCAGCATCTGGTTTTTCACTGCTTAGCTGAATTAATTCACCTGAATCATCAATGAAATGCCGCCAGAGCTTGTTCAGAAAGCGATACACGCCTTCAATACCACTCGTATTCCATGGTTTTGAGCGCTCCAGAGGTCCCATGAACATCTCGTAGAGACGCATGGTATCAGCGCCATACTGCGCAACTACTTCATCTGGGTTGATGACATTCCCCCGAGACTTTGACATCTTCTCCCCATCTGTCCCGAGGATCATACCCTGATTAACGAGCTTTCGGAAGGGTTCCCTGGTGGATACGAAACCGAGATCGTACAGCACTTTATGCCAGAATCGTGCGTACAGCAGGTGCAGTACGGCGTGCTCGGCACCACCGATATACAGATCAACCGGCATCCAATACTTTTCCTTTTCCGGGTCCCAGGCCTGATCCTCATTATGCGGATCGATGAAGCGCAGATAGTACCAACACGACCCGGCCCACTGTGGCATCGTATTCGTTTCTCTTTTGAATACTTTACCTGTTTCAGGGTCTACAACCTCTAACCATTCCTTTGCATTCGCAAGAGGACTCTCTCCAGTACCGGATGGTTTAATCCTTTCCAGTACTGGAAGTGTTAGTGGTAAATCGCTGGTACTCAGCGGTATAGAGTTATCACCATCATGCAGGACCGGAAAGGGTTCACCCCAATATCTCTGACGTGAGAACAACCAGTCCCTGAGCTTATAATTTACCGCTGCTTTACCCTTATTTGTCTTTTCCAGCCATTCAATTGTTTTTCCAATAGCAACAGATGGCTTGAGACCGTCAATGCTAAAATCGCCATCTTGTGAAGCGGAGTTTACCATAACACCATCTTCAATGTCCGTAAAGGCTTCCTGGCTAATATCTCCACCCGAGACAACTTCGACGATGGGTAGTTCGAACGCCTGAGCGAATTCGTAATCACGTGTATCGTGAGCCGGTACCGCCATGATAGCACCTGTCCCGTAACTCATTAATACATAGTCACTTACCCAAATAGGAATGCGCTTTTGATTGACCGGATTGATCGCATAGGAGCCCGTAAATACACCTGTTTTTTCTTTCGCCAGGTCAGTTCGATCCAGGTCACTCTTGCGCTCCGCCTTTTGCCGGTAGCTATCTACTGCTGAGCGGTTTTCAGCGCTAGTGATCGTTTGCAGATACGGGTGTTCGGGTGCCATAACCATATAGGTGGCACCAAAAAGCGTGTCAGGGCGGGTTGTAAAGACTTCCAGTGACAGATCTTCAAATCCATCAACCGGGAATACCACATCTGCTCCCTCACTCTTACCGATCCAGTTGCGCTGCATGTCTTTGATGGATTCTGACCAATCCAGATTGTCAAGGTCATCCAGGAGACGTTCAGCGTATTCAGTAATTTTAAGCATCCACTGACGCATTGGTTTTCTAATAACCGGATATCCCCCACGCTCGGACTTTCCGTCAATGACCTCTTCATTGGCCAGGACAGTACCCAATTCTGGACACCAGTTAACAGCGACTTCTGCCTGGTAAGCCAGACCTTTTTTGTACAATTGAAGAAAGATCCACTGCGTCCACTTATAATACTTCTCATCCGTGGTATTGATCTCACGATCCCAGTCATAGGAAAACCCCAGGGATTTGATCTGTCGTTTGAATGTGGCAATATTCTCTGCAGTTTTGATCGAGGGCGGTGTACCCGTTTCAATTGCATATTGCTCAGCTGGCAATCCAAATGCATCCCAGCCCATGGGATGCAGGACGTTAAAGCCCCTCATTCTCTTGTATCTGGAGAAAATATCCGTTGCTGTATATCCTTCCGGGTGTCCCACATGGAGTCCAGCTCCAGAAGGATATGGGAACATATCAAGAATGTAATACTTGGGTTTATCAGTAAGGTTATCTATGGCTTTAAAGGTCTTATTCTCTTCCCAGTACTGCTGCCACTTGGCTTCTATTTTGGTAAATGGATACCGATCTGCCATAAATAAGCTTTCCTATCCTCATTATGGGGACTCCCACCCATCTCTCTCGATCATCGAGAATGCAGGTGGCGTCCGCTTGACACGTTTTACTCACAAGCAGGTAAATCGTGTCGGGGTCATACCCGGAATCTAATACATGTCTTATATAACACATATTGATGCATCACAAAAAACCTTGTTTGTGACTCTCACTCATTTCTCTCGTTCCTCGAGAAATAAGTTGTCGTCCTGTTGACTCATTTCCTTCGCAAGCTCTGGAAATGAGTCGGGGTCATCCCCGGAATCCAATACATGTCTTAAATGACACATATTGAAGCATCGCAAAAACCCTTGTTTAGACTCTCACTCATTTCTCTCGTTCCTCGAGAAATAAGTTGTCGTCCTGTTGACTCATTTCCTTCGCAAGCTCTGGAAATGAGTCGGGGTGAAAGGATTTGAACCTTCGACCTCTTCGTCCCGAACGAAGCGCGCTACCGGGCTGCGCCACACCCCGAAATTTGCGCGAATATTATATCATTGTGGGATACGGTTCGCAATTGGTAATACAGGGCTTAAACAGGATTAGCTGAAAATTTTCACACCAGTAGTGGTGATAATTGTGACAATGGTTGCACTCATAAGAAGGCCAGTGAAAATAGCGGTGAATGATTTTCGATAGGACAGGCCAAATAGAAAGGCAGCGGCGGCTCCTGTCCAGGCGCCAGTTACAGGCAAAGGGATGCCGACAAAAATCACCAGACCGATGAATTCCCAGGTTTCGATCATCTTCCCTTTTCTGCGTGTGCGGGCAAATAACCAACTGAAGAATCTCTCCCCCGCAGGCCAGCGCATGCAAAATCTGGACACAGGTCCTAGAAGCAGCAGTATTGGAATGGAAATCAGGAAATTACCGGCAACGGCCCAAGCATAGGCTTGGTACCAGGGCATTTCACCAAAGGTGATTCCCCACGGTAAAGCAACCCTCAATTCTCCAATCGGTGTCATTGCCAATAAAAAAGTGATCCAGCGAGGGTCCTGGATAAATTCCTGAAATATTTCTAATATTGACTCTAACACATAAAACTCCTGAAATATGTCCTGACAAAGCGAAGTGTATCCCAGACTGGCTCCATATTGCTGCTTGCCCCATTATATATGACTGATACAGGTTGCCAGGCAAGCTTATAGTTTAATTTTGACACCTTGAAGAATACATCAGATTCAAACTGGAAACCGTCTTCAATTGATTCCCATAAGCGACTGTCCTTCAATGGATATGAGCGATAACCGACCTGAGCGTCAAGGACAGGGGCTCCAATTCTTAGCGACACCATAAGGCTGGTAATGTTGTTTGATAATTTTCGGTGAAACGGCATGGAAGGATCACTGAGATCTCTGGCACCTACCACTAATCGATCTGGATACGATTTTTGAAGATTGATGAATTTCGGGAGAAATTGGGGATCATGCTGGCCATCAGCGTCCAGAGTGATACAATGGGTATATCCCAAGCTCTTTGCCCGCTGTAGTCCAGTTTTGAGTGCAGCACCCTTACCCCTATTCTCATCGTGCTTTAGGTAGATCACCCCCTGAAGGTCATTTTCCATCAGACCGTCAGTCGATCCATCATTTACAACGATAACAGGTAGGTCCGTGATCGATGCGATCTGTTTGTTCAGCGTATAAAGAGAATCCCGGCCATTATAGACCGGGATTAGTATGATTGGTTGAAAGGCAGGTTTATTCGTCTGCTTATTTTCCATTTACTGATGTGGTATTCTTACTCTTGACCTTTTTCCGGGTCCTCTTTTTCAGAACATTGAATTGCAGTGATTTGTTCTTCACCGTTACGCTGATAGTGGAGTTGGGCTTCACCTTCCCCTTCAGGGTCATCTCAGCGATCCTGTCCTCCACCATACTCTGAATGATCCGGTGCAGGGGTCGTGCCCCATATTCACTATCGATCTCTTGATCAATAATGAGACCTTTGGCACCAGGACTCAACTTGATCTTAACATTCTTCTCGTCAGCATAGGTGCTCACATCGTCCAGGATGAGATCCATGATCTTGATCAGATCTTCCCGACTGAGGGAATTGAATACCAGGGTTTCAGTCAAGCGATTAATAAACTCAGGTTTGAAGGTCTGCTTCATTTCACGCGTGATATTGGATTGCAGCTCCTTATTGACGACGTTGTGATCCTTTTTCTTGAAACCGATACCGCCCGTAAGGTTTTTCAGCCCAAGATTCGACGTCATGATCAGGATGCAGTTCTTGAAGTTAATGGTATGTCCCAGGCTATCTGTGAGGATGCCTTCATCCATGATCTGGAGTAGCATATTATAGACTTCAGGATGGGCCTTCTCGATCTCGTCAAATAAGACTACACTGTAAGGGTTCCGCCGCACAGCTTCACTAAGCGTGCCGCCCTCTTCATAGCCAACATAGCCTGGAGGTGCTCCAATGAGACGACTGACATTAAAGCGCTCAGAATACTCAGACATATCCATCTTGATCAAAGCTTTCTCATTCTGATAGATATATTTGGCCAATACTTTTGCCATCTCGGTTTTGCCAACACCTGTTGGTCCCAGAAAGAGAAAAGAGCCAATAGGCTTTCTTGGATCCCTGAATCCGCTCCTGGCTCGCCTTAAGGCCTTCGCCATGGATCCGATGACATGCTCCTGCCCCACCAGATGCTTGGTAAGTTCAGATTCGAGTTTAAGCAAGCGATCTGCCTCAGATTCAGCAACATCCTGGATAGGCACCCCTGTGATCAATGACACGACCGCTGCCATGTCATCCACCTCTACCACTGGCGGATCGATCTTCAGGGCTGTTTGCCACTCTTCGTTTGCATCTGAAAGCTTCTGAAGCAGCTTGCGCTCATCGTCTCTCAGAGATGCTGCTAATTCAAATTCCTGATTCTTGACAACATCTTCTTTTTTAGCTCTCAACTGGTCCAACTCAGCCTCAAGTTTGATGATATTATCCGGAATATCCACATTCGCCAGATGTACACGGGCTCCAGCCTCATCCATGACATCAATGGCTTTGTCTGGATGGAATTTATCCTGGATATACCTGCTGGAATACGATACAGCTGCTTCCAGGGCTGCGTCGCTATATTGCACATTATGATGGGCTTCGTAGCGATCTTTAAGGCCGTGTAGGATCTGCAGAGTTTCTTTTCTGGTAGGAGGCTCAACGTTCACCTTTTGGAAGCGACGTTCCAGGGCCCCATCTTTTTCAACATATTTGCGATATTCGTCAAGTGTGGTGGCACCAATACATTGCAGATCACCTCTGGCAAGTGCTGGTTTGAACATATTGCTGGCATCCATTGAGCCACTGGCAGAGCCAGCACCGACAATGGTGTGAAGTTCATCGATAAACAGGATCAGGTCATCATTCTTTTCAAGCTCAGCAGTAACGGCTTTCATCCGCTCTTCAAATTGCCCCCTGTATTTGGTCCCGGCAATAAGGGCAGCCAGGTCCAGTGAGATCACGCGCTTGCTTAAGAGTATGCGGGGGACTTTCTTGCCAATGATCCTCAGGGCCAAGCCTTCAGCTATGGCGGTTTTACCAACACCAGGCTCACCAATGAGAACGGGGTTGTTCTTCTTTCTGCGTGAAAGGATCTGGGCCACACGCTCGATCTCTTTATCCCGACCGATGACCGGATCCAGTTTTCCGCCCCGGGCCAGGGCCGTCATATCACGACCGAAATGATCCAATGCCGGCGTCTTGCTCTGCGGCTTAACCGGCTTACCAGTTTCGATCTCTCTCCCATCGGCATCTGGAGCGAACTCCATCTCATCTCTGACGATCTCGTAGTCAATACTGAATTGTGAGAGGATATCTGAAGCGATTCCCTCCTGCTCGCGCAGAATAGCAAGGAGCAGGTGCTCAACATCGACGATGTCCGCGTTGAGGTCACGTGCTTCCTGATAGGTATTCTTCAGGATCCTTTCTGCCCGCTTTGTAAATGGCAGGGTGCCGAGGATCATGGTGCCACCAGACGTCCGGATCTGCTCTTCTATCTGATTTGCTACTTCAGCAGGATCAACATTCAGTGATTGTAATATGTCGACCACCTTATTCTCTCCTTGCCTGAAGATTCCCAGGAGTAAATGTTCTGAACCGATGTATGCGTGTCCCAGACGGATCGCCTCTTCTTTTGAGAGTTGGATCACGGTCTGGAGCTTTTTATGAAAATTCGCCTTCAATTGTTATACCTTACTTGTTTAATTCAACATCCAGCCATCAATATAGGCTGAAATTGTACCCAAATAAACCTTGGTGATAAGAAATGTCAGCTTAGCGATATAATTCGATCACAAGCTGCTGACAGACTGCGACTGTGTGTAGCGATCAGAAAGGATTGGTCAAATTGTTCCCTTACCCTCTGGATCAGATCAACCAAGCGCTTCCCATTCTCGGGGTCTAGATTCCCTGTTGGTTCATCGGCGAGAATGAGTTGAGGACGATTCATGAGCGCTCTGGCGATTGCTACTCGCTGCCTTTCACCACCAGATAGCTGCGAGGGCTTGTGAGCCTGTCTTTCAAAGACACCGACTGCCTTAAGCAATTCCTCAGCTCGGTCCTGGGCTTCGGATTTATCAAGCCCGAGGATCTTGGCTGGTATCAGAACATTCTCTAGAGCAGAGAACTCAGGTAGTAAATAATGAAATTGAAAGACAAATCCCAGATTCTCAGCTCTGAACAGACTCAAGTTCTGATCCGATAACTTGCTCAGGTCTTGATCTGCGATCCTTATCTCTCCGGAGTCCGCAGCATCCAGTGTTCCAATGATATTCAAAAGGGTGGTCTTACCAATACCAGATGGTCCATTAATGGCCACGATCTCCGCAGCATCCATGTCGAAGCTTATATTCTGGAGGACATTCAAGGCCTCCCCACTACTGTCGTAAGTTTTATTGACACCGTGCACTTCTAAGATCTTACTCATCATCTACCTTTTATAATTTATCGCATCAAGTGGCACCAGACCAGCAGCCTTTTTTGCTGGATACCGAATGGAGAAGAGTACAATGATGAAAGCAACTACTCCTACAACAATGACTTCATGCACATACATCTCTACTGGTAGAACCGGGATCAAATAGATGTCTTCCGGTAGTTTGATCCAGGCCCATTTTTCCTGTCCTAATACTAACAAAACTCCGATAACCGTGCCAAATACAACACCGGTGATAGCCACCATCAGTCCCTGTAAATTAAAGATTTGCCGAATACTTCTACTGCTGGCTCCCATGACGCGTAGAATGCCAATACTACCCGTCTTCTCTAGCACCATCATCATCAGTGTGCTCACAATATTGAATACGGCTACCAGTATGATCAGATTCAAGCCAATAAAGCTGCCCCATTTTTCCATCTGCATCGCATCAAACAGCGTTTTATGCTGGTCATACCACGTTTTTATCTCGGCTTCGGGAAAAGCGGACTCCAATTTTGCCGCTTGCCTGGGTGCGCTCTCATAGTCATCAAATTGAATATGTATGGCTGATTCCCCTGCAGATTTGAATAAGCGTCGTCCCTCTCGATACCCGATAATGGCCAGGTTTCGATCAAAATCAAATATTTCGGATTGAAAGATACCTGTTACCACAAAATGACGTTGCGGAACGCGCAGCAGCCCCTGGCGAATATCCAGCGGACTTTTAACAACAACCGTATCCCCCTCCTTCAAGTAGAGATCGTCAGCCACACCAACACCGATGACGATCCCAGGGAGCTCATCTCCATCTCGGCTTAATCGTCCAGCTTGAGATTCATAATAGCTGCTTTCCTTTAGCAGAAATGTCCATTGGTCTTGACCAACGGCCCGCACATTTAATACTCTTTGCTCATCACTGACCTCCAGGAGTGCTTTCCTTTCAAGGCTACGAAAGATAGATCTCACCTCTGTCAGTTCAGGCTCACAGTCCTCTACAGAGACATCACCTTTGAGAGTCACATGAGGGATAAAACTGGTTATACGACGCGTGACCTCTCCCTCAAATCCATTCAACACAGCCATGCTTACGATCAGGGCGATCACACCTATGGCGATACCAATGATTGAAATGCCGCCCACCCAACTGATGAAACGATTCCGCTGAGTTGTGAAGAAATACCGCAGTGCAATAAACCAGTTCAGCTTACTCATTCTTCTCTCAGAGCCTCTGCGGGATGGAGTTTACTGGCCTGCATCGCCGGTAGAATGGAGGAAATGACAGACAGGAGGATCACACCTGTCGCGATAACAAAGATATCTTTACCGGATATCAGCATGTTCACCCGGTCCATGAAATACACTTCAGCCGGCAGGGAGATGATCCCATATGTGTTCTGGAGCCAGGCGAGTACCAGAGAGAGGAGCAACCCGGCACCTGTACCAATGAGACCGAGGAAGAAGCCTTCCAGTGCAAATACCTTTTGGATACGACGCTTACTGGTTCCCAGCGCGCGCAAGGTTCCGATCTCTGTCCTTTTTTCGAGTATGATCAGAATCAGGGTGCTGGCAATATTCACAATCGCCACCACCATGATCATACTGAAAATAGCAAATATTGGTATTTCCTGGGTTTTCATCCAATTGAAAAGGGTCTGATGGCGATCTTTCCAGGTGATCGAGCGATGGGAATACGGGAGAATGTCATCAATAGCATGAACAATACGTTCGGTATCCTCAATACTGTTAAGAAATATCCCCCACTCCTTTGAACCAGTTTCCTGAGGAAAAAGTCTATTCAGGTTCTCGATTGAACTGTAGAGGTAGCTCCGGTCATAATCTTCCATTCCAGATTCATAAATGGATTGAACAGTGGTATGCGCAATATTGGGTATGCCGCTAAATTGTCTCATTGAGCCCAGGTCATAGACCAGCAAGGGATCACCGATCTCCAATTTAAGCTGTTCCGCAAGAGCAGCGCCCATGATCAGTCCAGACCCTCCATCTGAATTCCCCTGAAGATTGGCGCTTACTGAGTACAATCGATTCAGCGCGCTAAGCGGCATAGCTTCCAGTAGTGCGCCATCCGTTATCGAATTTGATTTCAACATCAATTCTGCCCGCACGATAGGAAAGACGTCTGTAACCCCCGGTATGTCCGAGATCTGTTGTATCATGTCTTCGTCGAGATCAGAACCTGATTGAAATAATTTCTCAATGCGGATATGCGTATCGAAACCGATGATCTTCTGGGTAACCACATCTTCAAACCCGTGCATGACTGACAATGCCAGTAGCAAGGTCATAACACCCAAAGCCATCCCGATCATCGTAATACGAGATATGAATGCTATGAACGGGATCCGATGTTTACCGAATAGGTATCTGGTGGCGAGATAGGTCGTGTAAGACACGGTTTATCTGAGTTAACTAGCCTTTAGATTCAGGTCTCATTTGTGGAAATAACAATACATCACGGATGGATGGATTATCGGTCAGAAGCATGATCAGTCTATCTAAACCCATACCAACGCCTCCCGTGGGTGGCATTCCGTATTCCATGGCTTGAAGAAAGTCCTCGTCAACCACCTGTGCTTCGTCGTCGCCCGCTTCTCGTAAAGCAGCCTGAGCTTCCAATCTTGCCCGCTGATCGACAGGGTCATTCAACTCGGAAAAGGCATTAGCGAACTCACTACCTGCAATGAACAACTCGAACCTCTCGACAAACGTACCATCACTATCGCGGAGGTGCTTAGCCAGCGGTGAGATCGCTTTGGGGTATTCTGTGACGAAGGTAGGCTCGATCAGATGGGGTTGCACCAGTGCATCGAATAGTTCGTCCAGCAGCTGACCATAATTCGCGTTCGTATCAACGTCCACCTTATGCTTCCGGCAGACTGTCAGCAACTCTTTCTCATTTGCAGTCGCCAGGTCGATACCGACATGCTCAGCTACCAGTTCAGCCATGGGTGCCCGCTGAAACTCCTGAGTGAGATCTATCTCATGTCCCTTGAAACTGAACGTTGACTGTCCCAGATCAGCACATAAATGCTTAAATAGCGATTCTACCTGATCCATGAGGTAGTGGTAGTCTACATATGCCTCATACCACTCAATGGCCGTGAACTCGGGATTATGGGTCCTATCCATGCCTTCATTTCTAAAGTTACGGGAGAACTCGTATACTTTCTCAAATCCACCAATGATCAAGCGCTTCAGATATAATTCATCAGCGATCCTCAGATAGAGAGGCATGTTCAAGGCATTGTGATGGGTCATGAAGGGACGGGCTGATGCTCCTCCATAGAGAGGCTGCAGGATGGGTGTTTCTACTTCCAGGTAGTCACTCCCATCGAAGAACTTTCGAATGCTCCTATAAATAGCTGCTCGTTTTACGAAAGTCTCTTTCACCTCTGGATTAACGATCAGGTCCAGATAGCGTTTCCGGTATCGTTGCTCCTTATCCTCAAAACCGTCAAAGGTTTGACCATCCTTCTCTTTGACATTGGGTAAGGGACGAATATTCTTACTGAGCAAGGTGAGTGATGCAACTTTCAATGTTTTTTCACCGGTCCTGGTGGTCATCAATTTTCCACTAACCCCGATAAAGTCACCCAGATCAAGTCCTTTGAATAGTGTATAAGCCTCAACACCGATTTCTTCTCGGCTAATGAATAGCTGGATCCGTCCGCTACCATCCATGATATTCGCGAAACTGGCTTTACCCATGACGCGACGAGACATGAGTCGACCAGCAAAACTGATCTCTGTTTTTTCTGCCAATTGATCAAAATCTTCCAGAGCAGCCGTGATCAGATGACTGCGATCAAATTTGTATGGATATGGATTTACACCCTCATTCAGCAGGGACTCGCGTTTTGCCAGCCTCTGACTCATGATCTCTTTTAGTGTGCGTTCACTCATTTCGAATCGTTTCCCATTGTCTTCAACAGATAGGCTTTGATGAATCCATCAATATCACCATTCATGACAGCCTGTATGTTTCCAGTTTCGTGTTTTGTGCGATGGTCCTTTACCATTGTGTAGGGGTGAAAGACATAGGATCGGATCTGATTCCCCCAGCCGATCTCGGTCTTCGAGGATGCCATCTGATCCATTTTTTCCTGTTCTTTCTCTTTCTCGAGCTGGTAGAGTCTGGCCTTCAGCATCTTAAGCGCTGTTTCTTTATTCTTATGCTGAGAGCGCTCATTCTGGCATTGTACAACCACACCCGTTGGTGCATGGGTCAGTCTGACGGCGGAATCTGTTTTGTTAATGTGTTGACCGCCAGCGCCTGATGCCCGATAAGTGTCTACACGAACATCGTTCATATCGATGTTGATCTCGATCTCAGTATCGTAAATGGGATAGCAAAACACAGATGCAAATGAGGTATGCCGACGAGAATTGGAATCGAAGGGACTGATCCGCACCAAACGGTGGATGCCATTTTCAGCCTTCAAATATCCAAAGGCGAATTCACCTTTTACCTCGATGGTAGCGTCTTTCAGACCGGCTTCATCCCCTGGTAGATAGTCCAGGGCTTTCCATTTCCAACCGTTATTATCAAACCAGCGGGTATACATCCGATACAGCATTTCTGCCCAATCCTGAGACTCTGTGCCCCCGGCCCCCGGGTGAATGGTGACGATGCAATCCAGTACATCGTCCTCATCGCTCAGCAGTTGGCGCAATTCGTACGCATCCAGGATTTTCTGAAATTTTCTTAAGGCTTTGGCGATATCTGGTTCCAGGCTCTCGTCCTCATCCTCACTGGCAAGTTCAAGGAGGATGTCCAGATCCTCTTCATGAGTAACCACATTCTGCCAGTCAGAGACCTGACCTTCGAGAATATTGATCCGCTTTAATGTGGATTGAGCCGCTGCCGTATCAGACCAGAAATCATCCTTCAGCGATCGATCTTTCAGCTTATCGAGCTTTGCCTGAACTTCTGAGAGGTCAAAGATGCCCCCTTAGCGTATCAAGACGCTCTTTAAGGCCACTTAGCTCATCTTTTATTTCGTCAAACATATTTATTACGTTCGCTGGGCAAGTTGAATATAGTAGTAGAACTGAAGCAAAGTTATGGCTGTAGTAACATATGGCATGAACCCACTAAATACTTTCCAAAAATTACCTTGAACAATGATCGTGTCATTGGGGTAGATTCGGGGTATAAATGAGTCATCACCAGTTTCAAGGAAAGCTTCAATATTAGCATATACTATACGCTCCTCGTTGCTGTTTTCATTGAAACGAATGATCCTAATTTTGTTCAGCTTCGCCCTGTCAGTTGGACCACCCACATAACTCAAAAGCGAAATGAGATCCGCATCGCTGGGTACCATCGAAACACCTGGCTGCTTGACCTCTCCCCAAACTCTGATCACCATACTGAGTTTACCCGTTTCCGGATCGATGATATATTTCGGATCTTTATTCTGACTGGACTCATTTTGGGCAAATACTGCCTGCCCCACGAGCATCAGAATTATCAGAATGAATGTAAGTTTTCTCAAAATTTACCCCTTGTATGCCTAACTACTCTCAAAATTGGTAGTTGATCCCTATTTTTTGCATTTCAGCCAGCTCATGGTGACTGAAAGTGTAGCCAATAATAAACTTTTTAAATGCAATGCCAAGACCAAAGGAGGGTGTCTCACCATCATGTCCACCACGTAGATACACCAGTTCCTTCACATTTATCTGCATCCCGTACTGACGCATGCCCTGGAAACGGGAATGAGTGGAGGTCGACAGGGTAAGCTTAGTATGCCAGGTCTGAATATTCTGCGTGACGCCGAAACCCACAGTTAGATTTCTTTTGATCGCATCCTGATGTTCTGTACTCCAGTATACTGGCGAATTCAAGATGTCGGTTACATTCAAGCCAATAGAGAATTCAGTCTGCTTCAAACCATCAGTCATGCCACCCAGGTCAAAATAAAGCTGAGCACCCAGATCAATTCCAGTCCCCAGACCCCTATTCTCCTCCAACAATTTGTCAATATACTTAATTGAAGCGCCCAGGGGCAGTCGGCAGGGGATTTTGAAAAACTTCCATCCCAAATTGATAGTGAATTCGAATTCCCTGGCCGCTGACAGGTAGACAGCATCTTCCCGGTATGGTATATTTTCTGTCTCCGTATTTTGGAGTGCTCGCACGGAATCGCGGCGGGCTTCTGGAGTCAAATTAAATAAACTGGGCCTATATATCAGCCCGTCAACACCACTATGAATCACTGTGACTCCGATAATGTATTCAGGGTTGAGCGGATAAACGAGCTCAGCACTCAGGTTATTTGAAAGGCCGGCATGATCCTGATACACCAAAGTAGCACTGGACTGACTTTTCACACCTAAACCAGCCGGATTATTAAGTGCATAGCCACTGGTAGTGGGCAGTGCAACGGAGCTGAAGCCCATGGATTGCACCTGAGGATGAAGGCTGGCTAGCATGAAGGCATCGGCATATTCACCTGACACAGCAATAACTGGCAGCAAAAGAATGAGAATCCCCAGTGTCCGGAACACACTCATCGGTTCTTCACCATCTTCCCGACGGGTCCAAATAGTGTTTCACTGTCATTCTCACCTCGAATGCGATAGAAATAGACACCATTGGCCACAAAGTTATCCTCACTGTCTCGCCCATTCCAGGGGACCTCATGATAACCGATCGCTCCCAGAGATATCCCGACTCTTGCATCAAATGCATCGATTGTCTTTATCTTGTGTCCTGACAGGGTGTAGATCTCAATTTGTACATCTTCCATGGGCTGGGTCAATTCATAGAGGATCTGAGTTTCACCCTGGAATGGATTAGGGAAATTTCCATAATCTATGATACGGGCATCGTCAGCCACAATCGCTGTGACCCGTGAGAGCTCAGACCAGTTATCCAGAGCATCCCGCATGCGATAAGTGATTTCATGGCTCCCCTGACTCAGGACCAGATCGCTGCTAACACCAAGGATCTGCGCCTCCTGGGTCGTGTCGCCCAGATCAACCTGAACTGGACTCCCATCTACGAGGATCTCAACATCAGCGGTCGTCCAGGTAAACCCATCCGGATCCTCACCCAGCAGATTGACGCGACTATCGCCAGTGATATAGTCCCCATCAAAGAACAGCTGTCCTTCGATCATGAGTGAGACCTGCGGACCGGTGGCGTTTACTTTTGAACCTCTGGCCAACATTCCGTCCTGATTCAAGACCGCCAGACCTGTGCTATCTGCCAGCAACTCCCAACTCTCAATGCGTGGATGCTTCAGGAAGATAGACCGATCCGCCTGAATTTGAGCAGATTGCTCGATTGATGAAAATGCAACTGAATAAGCAAAACCACCCGATTCGAAGCTTACCCCCGACGTTGACTGTATGTTTCCAGGATGTTGAGCTAAAAAGATCCAGCCCGTATCTGCTGCAGTGACCAGGAGTCTATCACCCCCCCATAATTGAATGGTATCCGCTGCAGTGCCATCGAAAGTGATACCTATGCCAGGCAGGGTTTGAAAGTAGTTAGATGCTATTGTGGCTTGGAGGGTATCATCTGAGCTGTCTTTATCCTCAGTGCTTTCAAGAGTGAGGGAAACATGCTTAGACTCAAGTCCGAAATAAGTGGGAATGAATAAACTTCTGTTGCCCTTTTTGAGCGTCACCGATCTTGAAACGTGTTGCTTAAAGGTTGCTGAGCTGTCGGTCAGGCTCAGATCTGCCGTCATTTCTTCAATGCCTGTCAAGGTGTAGGATATCTTCAAGCCAGAATACTTACCTTGTGCCAAGGCATTTATCGCTGTGGGTCTTAGACTTATGGCTTGTTGGAGATAGAGTCTGAAAGATTCTGAGCGGGAGAGTTGACTGCCATTTTCGAAAGCTGTGAAATAGTAGTACGACTTTCTGTCAGCAGGATAGAGTGCCATGTCTGCCGGTGTTTGCCACCAGTCACCTTTTTTAACCAGCGAGTAGGACCCAGAAACGCCGCCTGAAAATGTGATAGTTAAGCTGTCAGGATCGTTTGTCCTGGAATGGAAGCGTGTAATTAAAACGGGAGAAATATTGCTCTCAAGCTCATCGGCGGTCAATGGCTCATGTTCAAACCAGTCAGCAGTTATACTATAAGGCACATAGCCCTGAATAGCAGGCAGTGTTGGCCCCCGATCTAATGTGTAGATAGCTCTGGCTTCGCCACTTGATGGCTGAACAACGATCGAGGAGTCCATATTATACGCCAGGGGTTCCTGAGCGAATGCTAAGGTATCTGAACCGTCAAGATCATATTCTTGGGGATGAGTCCACCAGGGTTTGTCTCCTGCATTCACAGGTAATACTTTTAATTTGCCGACATTATTGCCAACAGTATGGACGCTGATCGAATCTTGAGGCTTGTATATATCCTCAAGACTTCCGAGGATCGTGTCCTTCTCAGGTAGTCGGAGCTTGGTCGTGGGGTCTCCAAGATAATTGTATTGGAACAACATACTCGGTCTTAGGTCGGTACCATCAGAGGCTGTGGCAGCTGGGGCAATAAAATACTCGATCCTGGCTGTATTCATCAGCTCCCCGATGGTCTTATCCTCTTCCAGGAGTCGCCGTAGCATAGGTTTGATCATGAGATAATCGTTGATCAGCCAGCCTACTCCAGAAGATCCTAACCATCCGATCGCTCCACTGGGTGACCCAGACAGGATCACCTCCCCCAGCCCCTCAGTCTGGGCAAATGAACCGGTAAAACAAGTCATGGAGGTCACCAAGGCTGGCGGTGCATCACTATTGAGCAGATCAACATCCTCTCTTACGAAGAGGGACCTATCCGCCCAAACTGCTCCCCCGCCGTGCCCCAGGAAGTTGATCAACAGTTTCCCATCATTCCAGAGATCGAGCAAGCTGTCGGTATCTCCCCAGAAGATATCACCTTCAGAATTTCTGTCGATGAAGAGCCTGGAGGGCATGATGGATCGGGGTATCTCTGATCTCAATAGGTTTTCACTCTGAGACTTAAAGGTTGTTTCAAATCCCGCGATGGTTACTACCTCATTCTGCCAGGCACCGTAAGGAATGTTGGATTGATAGCGGATCAGTTTTTCCAGCGTCAGCTGTAATTCGTCTTTATCGCCAACTGGTAAGCGCCCGATGCTCATATCTGGAACAAAGTCATCACCATCGATCAGTGTGTACCAGAAATCAGCTTCAGCAGCACCCCAGCCATGGGTTTGCATGTAAAAGGTTGGTACATGCTTATGCTCAACGTCCTGTTTTTCAGAAAATGGATTGATGGTGGCGTCTCCAACCAGCATTACATGAGTCGGTTGAGAGGGCCAATGATTATTCGCATACCGAAGAAACGATTTAATGGCGAATGGAGATTTCACACCATAATTGAACTCATCCATGATATCACTGAGTGATACCAGGACTGGACTCCAGCCCTCTGACATTTTAAAATCCAGGTACTCGCCAAATTCTCCCATTAGTTCAGGTGTGGTAATGATGATAAAATCACCATTCTTATTGCGGAGATCCGCCAGGGTATCAGGATGGGCAAAGGCAGGTGTCAGCAGGGATCCTTCCGTGGAAACCCAGTAATCCGGTGTCGCTTCTGATGCTTCATCCTGAAAAACCAGATTGAAGGACTGGCCCTGTGTGTCCCAAACTTCTCTAATCTGATAGCCGGTAATCTTGGATAAAGCCTCCTTATAGATCACCATGTTCGGACTGCTAAAGCCAGTTAACTCGAATTCAAGATTTGTACTCGGGTTAAGGTGAGATTTTCGGAAGCGCAGGTGGTCATCATGGGCAGTTAACTGCCGCTCATAGCCAATTTCCATCCAGTTCAGAACGACCCTGTCGTAGACGCCTGCCTGGGTGCTAACTGGGGCAAAGACGGCCAGCCGGTTTACTCCACTGGACGAAAGAATATTATGCGATAAGTTCAGGGATGATGGGGATCGAAGCGTGTATTCCTCCTGCTCTTGCCAACTGGCTTCCCCAATTGAATTATCGTTTAAAAAGGCAAATATTGTATGATCACCACCAGAGCCATCATCACCTGAATAGGTCAGCCCGTGCAGGCCAATTTCGATCTCCAGATCCTCGCTGGACCCTCTCGCCGGGTCCGGAAGAAAAAAGCCGACTTCTATGGTCTTACCCGAATTGACTGAGTTCCAGAAATAATGATCTCTGCTTATCGTCGGCTGGTCCGTATCTACTCGCCCCAATCGATCAAAAATGCTATCCTTCTCCAGGTGGGCAAAGTCCCAGAAGGTCTTTGGCTGAACTGGATCTGCTGAAACCATTGCACCCGATTCCTCCACAAATCGCAAGCCTCCAGTTGTGCCCCAATCCAACCAGTACACATTAACATCTGAGAAAGGGTCGAAATGTTGAGTTGCTCCACTGAAGTAGTTCTGCTTGCCGATAAAATCAAAATAATCACCCTCATCGAATATGCCATCACGGCCATCAAAGACGTAGATCGGCTGCTCTTCACCTTTATTGAACAGACGCAGCTCCGTACTTCTAATGATGTCTACCTCGTCACCTAATATTTTGTGGATCAAGTCATACTCAATGCGGTAGATACCATCTTTGAAAATGTGAAGCTTTACCTTCCCTGTCCCCAAACCTGTAAAAGTGGGTTTTTTTAAAGCCTTCCTGGACTGGCTCTTAATTAGGTACAGATCGGTTTGTTTTAATCCCTGCTCTGCCGCCAGATCAGATGTAATACGAACAATAATCGAACTGGCTGGTATCCTGACACTTCGTCTGTCAGAGTTGACCTGAGCTCCATAGACATTGATGGACCATAAGTAACGGTCAGCCTCCTGACTGATCAGATCGACACTATGGGTCACCTTCCGTTGACTGACAGTATTAGTTGGAGAAAAGGTAATATCCATGCCCTTGGCACTTTCGATCACTGGCAATAATGTGTGACTACTATTGAGGATCCTGAATGATCCGATCAAAAGGTCGACATCAGGTTTAGCTCCAGAAGTATAGACCAGTTTCGACATAACAGGTATCTTAAAACCGTCGCCGTTAATCGTGGTGTTCCATCCAGGATACTCAAGTCCATTCTCATCCATGCTGATCTGTGAGTGGGCTGGAATCTGGAGCGTCCAGGTGAAACTACCTGGAGAACTCTCAATTAGTTGTGAGGTGGGAAGTGTTGCGAAAGCGAAATTGAGAAGGGTGCCAGCAAGGACCCCCCTCAGTATCAGGCCTTTCATATCAGATAATAAGATTATTCAGCAGCTTGCGTAATTGGATTTCGTCCAGTCCTCGCTTCATGATCCCATTGTATACGTGTGATACTGAGCCCGTTTCCTCTGAAACGACTAGAACGTGTGCATCTGTTTCCTCAGATACACCGAGGGCGGCCAGGTGTCTTGTGCCCAGCTTCATTCTGGATCCGTAGGTTTCTTCGGACAGGGGTAGGATACATTTAGCTGCATCGATCACTTCATGGCTAATAATAACCGCACCATCATGAAGGGGTGAGGTTGGATTGAAAATGGAAACCAGCAATTCAGCAGATACTCTTGCGTTGATATTTGCGGATTTCTCCTTTATATGCTTCAGCCCTACTTCACCTTCCATAACCAGCAACATCCCCCACTTCTTTTCCCTGCAGGTGAGGATAGCTTCGATGATCTCATCCACAATCTCCAGGTGCTTGGTGCGAAACAGGTATCTTACAAAGGGATTCTGTCCGAGGTAGATAAGAATTCTTCTCAACTCTGGTTGAAAAAGAATGACGACGGCAATGACCCAAACGGTCGAGAGATTTGAGAGCAGCCAGGACATGCCGTGCAGTTCTGCCCAGCGGACAAGGACTGACAAAAGAATAAGAATGAGGATACCAGACAGCAATTGCGATGCACGGGTACCTTTGAAGATCTTATAGAGGGAGTACAGAACAAAGGAAACGGCAAATATATCTACCAAGTCATAGACGCGCACAGATAGAAAGGCGATCGAGAACAACTCATAACGCCAAAAATACACAAGGATTATGCTTACCAGAATCCCCAGCAGGCTGTAAAGTATATTCTTTTTGTCAGGCATCAGCTCAATTTAATCCAAATGGCTTTGAATAGCAGTGAAGATATGCAATGCCTGTCGAGTCTCATGGACGTCATGAACCCTGAATATTTGAACCCCTTGTTGAAAAGCGGCCAGCACTGCTGCCAACGATCCTCCCATGCGTGCAGCTACCTCAGAACCATCAATGCTACCAATAAATGACTTCCTGCTTGCCCCCAATAAAATGGGATGGCCGAGTGCGCAGAACGCCTTCATCTGAGCGATAATTTTCAGATTATGATCCAATTGTTTCCCGAAACCGATGCCTGGGTCTAACACGATGTTGGAGATCTTTACTCCCTGTCTCTCTGCTTCTTGTATTCTATTCTTAAAGTATTCCTTTATCTCCGTTATGACATTTTCATACACCGGGGCATCCTGCATTGTCTGTGGTGTGCCCTGCATATGCATCATAACATAAACTGCGCCAGTTTCAGCTACCGTGGAGAGCATCGCTTCATCTGCTATTCCTGCTGAAACATCATTAATGATGTGGGCGCCACTCTCAAGTGCGGCTCTAGCTACGCCGGACTTTTGTGTGTCAACTGAGATGAGGACCTCACTTTTACTCGATAAATTGCGTATGATGGGGATCACACGATCCAGTTCTTCTTCCTCCGTGACTGGAGGCGCACCGGGTCTGGTTGATTCACCGCCAATATCAATAATATCGGCTCCCTGCTCTACCATATCCATAGCATGATCAATTGCTAGATCAGGACTGGCGTATTGCCCTCCATCACTAAAAGAATCCGGCGTAATATTCAAAATTCCCATGATCATAGGAATTTTGAATTGTTTAGCCTCACCCTTTATCAACCACTGTATTCCTTCTCGTTTTGGCATACCTGCATTGATTCTCATCAGAAAAGGAATCCAGCTGTCTAATCGTTATTCTGTGGGTCTTTGGGTCCGTCAGATTCCTGTGTTGGGTTTTCTTTTGGAAGGTCCAGTAAATTTCCCTGCTCAGGGTTTGAAGTCTGCTTGGCAGAGTCCTGTTTCTTCTTCTGATCAGACCGTTGGTTTTCCCTTGAAGACTCCTTCTGCGTGTTAGCGTCTGGTTTCGAACCAGTTGAAGGAGCTTCTGATGTCGGCCTTTTATCTGATTTGTCGCTCGTTTTGGCGCCTTCATCAGCTTTTGGACGACTGGGTCTATTCCTGGGCGGCCTTGATCTTTGACGGGAAGAAGCACGGCGATTCTGATCCGATTTCTCAACCTTTCCGGGTCCACCATTCAAACCTAAGATGTTGTCCAACTGTTTTGCATCGACACTCTCTTTGTCCAGGAGAACCTCACTTACTGCTAAGAGCTTATCCTTATGTCTGGTGATGATATCCTTGGCTGTTTTGTAGGCTTTGTCAACAATACTGCGGACTTCAGCATCGATCTTTTTAGCCATATCTTCACTAAAGTCTCTATGCATACCCAGGTCACGACCAATAAATATCTCTTCCTTTTTCTGACCATAGGTCATGGGACCCATTTTATCACTCATGCCCCATTCGGTTACCATCTTGCGAGCAATTGACGTCGCCCGTTCGATATCATTTCCGGCACCGGTTGTCATCTGATCCAGAACGACCTGCTCTGCAACACGGCCACCCATAAGGATCGCCAACATACCTTCCATATATTCACGTGAATAGTTATAGCGATCATCGACAGGAAGCTGGGCTGTAAGCCCCAATGCTCTACCGCGAGGTATGATCGTGACCCTGTGTACCGGATCGGCACCTTCCGTGTAGCGGGCTACAAGTGCATGGCCTGCTTCGTGAATGGCAGTTGTCCGTTTCTCTTTCTCATTAATGACCATACTGCGACGTTCGGTACCCATCATGATCTTGTCTTTGGCATTCTCAATATCGATCATGGCCACGCGCTGCTTGTTGTGCTTGGCGGCTATTAATGCTGCTTCGTTAATGAGGTTAGCCAGGTCAGCACCAGACATCCCAGGCGTACCTTTAGCAATAACGTCCAGGCGAACATTTTTTGCCATCGGGATATCTTTTGCATGTACTTTAAGAATCGCTTCACGGCCTCTCACGTCTGGTGTGTCCACCATGATGCGACGATCAAAACGACCAGGTCGCAACAGTGCAGCATCCAGGACATCAGGTCTGTTCGTAGCGGCCAGTAGAATGATATTATCGGTCGTCTCAAAGCCGTCCATTTCGACCAGCAAGGCATTTAATGTCTGTTCACGCTCATCATGACCGCCGCCCAGTCCAGCACCACGCTGGCGACCAACAGCATCCAGTTCATCGATAAAAATAATACAGGGTGAGGTTTTCTTACTTTGTTCAAAAAGATCTCTTACTCGACTTGCTCCTACTCCAACAAACATCTCTACAAAATCGGCTCCACTCAGGCTATAGAAAGGAACGGATGCTTCACCAGCCACAGCTTTGGCCAGAAGCGTCTTTCCGGTACCGGGAGGTCCAACCAACAGCGCACCCTTGGGGATCCTACCACCCAAGCGCTGAAATTTATTGGGGTGTTTTAGGAATTGGACTATTTCTCGAAGCTCATCTTTCGCTTCCTCGCAACCCGCCACATCTTTAAATGTGATCTTGGGGTTTTCCGTATCAATGATCTTGGCCCTGCTTTTCCCGAAAGAGAATATACCTTTCGTCCCACCACCTGACTGCATTCGCCGCATCAGAAAGAACCAGAAAAAGATAATGAGGACCCACGGGAGGACCTGGAACAGGTAATCAACCCAGTCACGGGTCTCATCTTCAAATTCATAGGCGATGCCCATTTCATCCCACTTGGCGGTCGTTTCTGAATCGATCACAGGTTGAAGGACAACCCAAAATTTGGTGTATTCAGTTTCAACACCATTAATGACACCGATCTCAGGTGAATTGAGCTCACCATGGAAGTGATTACTTCTAATGATGGCTGATTTGATCTTTCCACTTTCCAGCAATTCCTGGTATTCGGTGTAGCCAATCTTTCGAACCGGAT
The DNA here is from genome assembly GCA_021734255.1 of Fidelibacterota bacterium. Taxonomy (GTDB): domain Bacteria; phylum Fidelibacterota; class UBA8477; order UBA8477; family JABMPR01; genus JABMPR01. Next base: position 23,413 of record JAIPJM010000020.1, read on the forward strand.
CGGAATCTGTATTCAATACTTGGGCGAACAGAAATACAGAAACCAGAATAACGATCCAGAGAATGGTGGTTTTCATGCCCCGCTGCCAATTTTCATTGCCTTGTGGAGGTCTGGTGATCTTAATATTTGTAGATTTTTTCTGCTCTGGCCGACTTGATGGCTTATTTCTACTGTCCGACCTTCTTTTATCCGGTCTTTTATTATCAGACCGTTTATTGTCAGGCCTTCTATTGTCTGATCTTCTTTTATCTGACTGTCTGTTGTCAGAGTTGCGGTTGGAGGGTCGTTTTCCCCCACGAGGAGCATTGCGCCGATTTTTAGGATTCGGTTTATTGCTGCTATCATCGTTTTTATTATTGGCGTTCATAAATTCCTTTGATGTATTTACTTGCTATCAGAAAATGCCCAAATCGAGGGTAAGTTCCTGAATTTTTGGTCAAGATCCAATCCGTATCCGACGAGGAAACGATCAGGTACCTCAAATCCGGTATAATCTGCCTTGAAATCTAACTTGAGACATTCTGGTTTGAGTAACAGGGAGACGAATGAGATGGAGTTGGGATGGTTTTCCAGAATACGATGCTTCAAGAATCTGGCTGTTAATCCACTATCGATTATATCCTCTATAATGATCACATCACGGTCTGTCACGATGCAGCTGATGTCCTTTATCAAGCGGACTGTCCCAGATGATTGTGTGCCTGAGTGATATGAGGATACCTTGATGAAGTCAATCTCACAATCAATACTCAATCGCTTTGCGAGATCTGCCAGAAAAAAGACAGATCCGTTCAGGACACCGATGAGTATCGGAGTTTTACCTTCGTAAGCCTTGGATATTTCGTCTGCCAGCTCCTGGGTCCGTTCTTCGATCTGTTCCTGGCTCAAGATCTCTTCGAGGACCTGGCCATTATATTGGGTCGTATCTTCAATAATACGTGTTCTCATTCAAAAGTTCCCTCGTCGTATTGAACTTTTATAAATTTCTCCTGCTGATCTTCCAACTGGCCCCCTCTCAATAGTCCCTGGTGGGCAGTTCTTACACCGGGTAGCCATATGATCTCATCGTCATGCATTAAAACTGGAAAAAATGGCTTGATGTGGGGAGCTACATGGGATTCCTGGAGGATCTGCCTGCCGCTCAGAGCTCTCCCCTCTTCATCTACCTGCATCTTCTCACCAGCTTCTAAACTTCGAATGGTGTATGTCTCTACATCATCCTGTAGCCAGAAATAGTGGGGGTCTTTCAGTTTGTTGCCCAGCTTTGCTTCACCACTTTGTAATCGAAAAAAAGGGAAATCAGAGCTCAGAGATTCTGCCAGGGTTCTGGGGGTCCACTTAAGTGACTCTACATTAAGAAAGGTAAGTCCGTTTCTATCTCGAACGACTGAAATGCCCTGTGGGAGCTGAACTTCTTTCGACACATTCTCTGCAGGGATCAGTGAGCGAAGTGCCTCAAAATGCTTTTCAGATAATCCCTGTTCCTGGGAGGATAACTGTTGGAAAATTCTGTCAAAAACCGCCTTCTGAATCGCGGAAAAATAGTTGGATAGCTTATCCAATCCTAATGAAATCTTTTTCTCTGAATGGCTCTTAATTACATTAATATCAATATCTTCTATAGTCTCATTTATCAGCTTTCCCAGATGATCTGCAGACTGAGTGAGTTCTGTAGCTAAATGATGAGGGTCACGCTCGTTTGATCTCAGGGAAGCTGGAATTATTTCATGCCGTATCTTGTTCCTGAGGTAGTGTGTGTCAAGGTTGCTACTATCATTTTTATGATCAATGGCCATCTCTTCAGCATAATTCCTCAAAGCTGACCGTGTAAAGCCCAACAGCGGCCTGATAATACCCTCATGTTCCCAGGACATTCCCTGAATGCCTTTAATACCGCTACCCAGATATAGATTCATGAGCACTGTTTCCAGTTGGTCATCCATATGATGCCCAGAGGCTACATAATCACAGCCCAGTGCATGCAGATGTTGTCGGAAGGCTCGCCTCCTGTGAATGCTGCCTGCTTCCTCCAGACTCAACCCTTCTTTTTTTGCGATGGACGTCACATCTTCTCTTATCACATGTACCGGGATTTTAAATTTAGCACCAAGAGCGGACACAAAGGCTTCATCCTCCTCACTCTCAGTCCCGCGTAATTGGTGATTAAAGTGAATGATCTGGAGTTCATAGAGTTCCAGTGCATGCAAGAGTGATAACAGGACCGTTGAATCCAGCCCACCTGAACAGGCGACCAGGATCTTTTTTGTCCCCCCGTCCCATCCATGGGAAACCATCGTTTCAAGTATGGATTGTTTGAGATTCACATTGAATTAAAACAACATCCTTTAAAATATGGGATGCAGTTCATATGGCTTCCTATTTGATATAAAGATCAGACCTCATCAAAGAACCAATCTTCAAGCGCCTGAATCTTCTGCTCATATGAATTGGGATAGAGAAGCCAGGTAGCGGCAGATACAGAGCTCAAGAGTGAATTTCCATCCTGGGGGGTAAAACAGAAGCCAGTGAGTTCCTTCCCACCGGACAAGAGATGTAGGCTTGGAGTGGAGACAACCGTTTGGTTCAGGATCCTGCCATAATGCCCATGATCCCGTCCAAATGAGAATACCTGACTGGAGAGTTTCTTTTCAGTAAGCGCGATAAGTGGGTTTGCCTCAAATAGCTCCAGGATCTTTTCCAAGGTCATTTCTTCCTTCATCTTCAGATTAAAATGAATAATGTGCATATACTGGGTATTCAGTTTCATCGCTGAAGAGAATATGTTGAGGTCATAGCCCAGGGTTCGGAAGAGATTGGCCGCATCTTTGGCATGATGGGTCCCATACCGCTCTGAGGCATGGACACCTACTTCTGGTGCCGGAATAAAATCACTCCCCTGACTAAGATCGTTTGCTCGCCGAATCATGACAAAGCGCCCATCTACAATATTGTCTGGATCACCATTATGCAGTCCGATGGTTTTTACCAGAGAAGAGAGATTGTGCGTATTACAAGACACTACCTGTAAGAATGTATCTTCACCGTGGATCAAGGCTGAATCATTGATACCTCTGGCATAGGGCTTACCAAAACCTGTTTCACTCCCTTGCGCAATAAACCCCAGGGTATTGTGATCAAAGTTGTGGTAGTATTTTACCTTGTTCTTATGGCCGACTCCCTTTGGTGTACAGTCAATAACGACTGACGCTCTGTCAATGGCTTCAACGGTTGAAAAGGCAGGGTCCAATCCGATCTCACGGAATCCTTCAAAGGCTTCCTGATCGGTCACCAGTCGGGCACCTCGCTTGAGGAGGCGAACGACCTTGGCGTGCTCGGACGTCAAAGGAGTACGTTTGTGAAAGGTGATCTCATCAATACCCAGGTCGGTTCTGTAGTCCGACAATAGTCCGATCAATGGTTCACCAATGGTTCCTGTACCAACGACGTGGACAATTTTTTTAGACATGCTTCGCCTCTATTTCTTCGCTTCGATCATTTCTTTGAGCAGCAGCATGTCCTGCTGTAGCTGATTGGCCTTATTGTTTGTGTACCACGTGAATCCAAAAATACCGAGCCATACGATACTGTATGCCAGTACGAGATAGATATAGGCATCCATTTATAGGATCTCCATTTCCTTGATTTGCTTATTAATTGAATCTTCCATCACCAAAAGTTTATACCGCACCCGCATAAAATAGACATAAAGCAGGGTAAACGCAGCTAATGAGAACATGAACACAAAGAACATGGGTGCTGCCAATCCTCCCTCGCTGCTGGCCATCACTGCCTTGGGATGCTGCGTTTCCCACCAACGGATGGAATAGTACACAATAGGTACATCAATAAATCCGATGATCCCCACAACAGCAGATAGATTCGCCCGCTTATTTCCGTCAGGGAGGTAGCGCCGTAACATGAGATAGGCTACATAGATCAACCACAACACAAGTGAAGAGGTCAAGCGAGCATCCCAGGTCCACCATATTCCCCAAACGGGTTTCGCCCATACTGGTCCCGTGAGTAGCACAAGCGTAATAAAGAGAACACCGATCTCAGCAGAAGCCACGCTTAACAGTTCATACTTTCGTTCTCGTTTCCACAAATAAGCGATACTGCCAATAAATACGACAAAGAAGGCCAGAAAGCCTATCCAGGCACTGGGTACATGGTAATAAAATATTCGCTGTGCGATCTGCTCAGCTGGGTTAGATGCCTTTATGGGAGGCACCCAGGCAAATATGAGAAAGATTGAGGTCAAAAATGCTAATAGCAAAATGACAAGAATAATCTTATCAATGAGTGTTTTCATATGAAGGGCCTATTGTTTGTAATTCAACATCATTTGTATACTACCTAATCTTCAAGGATATAATCGAACAGCATAAATGAGATCGTAAAGAAGATCACATCGAATGCAATAATTCTTATTAGCAGTGGTAAAAAATTGGTCAGGATCTCGCCGGCCAGAACCATGGAGGTCAGATTCACCGACCAGATGATGATCGGTGAGACCAGGGGCCACAACAGAAGGGACAATAGGATCTGCTGATTTCGCGTATGAACAGAGACGGCAGACAAAATGGTCCCCAAACTGGTAAAGCCTATGGTTCCGGCCAGGATCACGGGTATCAACAAAAACAGTGTTGCCGTTAGTTGCAGATCATAAAAGATCACAAAAATCGGAAAAATAAGTGTCTCAAACAAAAGCATGATAATTGTGACACTCAGAAATTTGCCGAGATATATGGAACCACCAGTAACCGGCATGAGGGCCATTGATCTCAAATTTCCATTTTCTCTTTCAACAGCAAATGAGTGATTGAGTCCAAACATGCCGGAAAAGATGAACGCTACCCACAGTAATCCAGGTGCGATCTCCAGCATGACAAGCCGTGAGACCTCAAACGTGAAATTAAAGATCACGAAAATAAGGAGCGAGAATATCCACATGGCCAGGATACTCTCTTTTGACCTGAATTCCATGCGCAGGTCTTTTTGGACAATGGCCAGTGATGGTTTCAGCATATCAGCTCTGTGCCCCCTCAGCACTGAAGAACCTGGATCTCAACTCATCAACGCCCAATGCACCAACAGCAGCATCATACACCACCCGGTGTTTATCGATCACGACGAAACGGTCGGAAAGATCATTCGCAATATGAAGATCATGAGTTGTCAGCAGAATGGTACGTCCCTGAGCTTTTTGCCCCTTCAGGATCGTTGTGAGCATGGCAATAGCATGTTGATCAAGTCCAGTGAACGGTTCATCCAGCAGGAGGAATTGAGGGTCATGCAGCAAGGCCCTGGCAATAGTCAAGCGCTGCATCATGCCTCTGGAGAAGGTCGAGACCAGATCAAAGCGTCTATGGGTCAGTTCCACGGTTTCCAGGACGGAGCTGATCTTATCCTCCATTCCTTCCACTCGGTACATCTGGGTATAATATTCCAGATTTTCCACGGCAGTTAAGTTGCTATACAGAAACATCTCATGCGAAATAACCGCTAGCTTTGATTTGTTGGAGCTCGCGGCTGGATCGGTTCCAAACAAGAGAACCTCTCCTTCGCTGGGAGTAGAAATTCCGCTGATGATATTTAAAAGCGTGGTCTTGCCAGCCCCATTTCTACCCAGAATACTGACAAACTCTCCGGGCTGAACATCAAGATTGATGCCTCGCAGTGCAATGATCCTTCCAAAATCCTTGGATACTGAATCCAGATGTAGGGCGATCTCAGACAATTAGGCGATCCTATCCAGTGTCTTGTAAACGGAATAGAGCTGATGAAGTACTCTATTGAGCTCTGCTTTATCATCGGCGTTGGTTTTCAAACCTGAATACTCTTTCAATAGTTTCAATTTCTGATCATTCAACTGTTTGAGCGAATCCTGCTTCATGGCTTCATCTTCGCGACGGAGAGAATATGCTAATGCTACAATCGTGCTAAGAATGAGTACAAGCGACATAATTAGTTTCGTACCTTGCGCCATTCGATGTTCAACCACGATCCTGCCCGTAGAACTCTGCGTCTGTTCCTGACCAAATCCTGCTCCCGAGATGTGAAACTCTAGCGATGTGCCTGCCTTCACCCCGTCTGCAGCATACATCGCCCAGCCATCCTGGTCCCCACCTGGGTCTCGCACGAGACCATCACCGTGCAGATGAAGTGACGTCGGAGAGGTAAATACGTGAAAGTGGTCAATATCATAATGGACCTGCTCACTGATGTTGACATCTGAATTGGGGTAAGGGAGATAATAAGCAATATCTATTTCAGAGAGCCCTGGTTTTATTGCATTTGTCAGAAAGTGACCTGCATCCGTTTTAACCGGTTTGGTCTGCAAGGGCATGGTCCCGCTTTTGAAGGTTGCAAAATCCATTTGAACCATGTCATCAGGTACGTGGACCTGGATGATTCCTGGATCCCCAACAAATGTCTGGGGTGGGTTAGAGCGATTATCTATGGTGAGTCGCTTCTGGATGTATAGTTGATCCTCCCGGGCTTGAATGGCGAAAAAAGGTACACCAACAACCAATCCGGATGCCTGGCTGCTCACAGCATATACTGTTACCTCTTCAACCCAGCCTGAACCATCGCTGGGCGGGGTGATCATTCGTGAATAACTGATATTCTCTGAAAATACCTGGATCAGATATTGTTTTTGCAGTTCAGGTGTTATTTCTGCAAAATCTACTGAGCCCGAAACATCGGATTGGGAGGCAATTTGATTCATTCCACTGGCCAGATCGATGATGTTCACTCTCTCAGCCTTTCCAGGTGAATTCGTTGTCCCATTGGTAATATTCACTCGCAAGCCGCCTGCATATACCTGGGAAAGCACGAGTACAAAGGCAATTGTTTTTACTATTGATCTCATTTCAAGGACTCTCCACATGACATACAGAATTTTGCGGCTGGATCATTCACAGTTTGGCAATTGGGGCATTTACTGTCATGCCCTTTTCTGTTGGCTTTCTTTTTGCCCTTCTTGCCACCCAGATTGTCTACATCTCTCTCGATCTGCTTCATGATACTGGATGTATCCTGTTCATCAAGCTTCTTGATCACACGTCCAGCTTCCTTCAGAAAGTCCTGCCTGATAACATTGAAATCCTTCTCGCTGAGTCGCCCCATGGCGTAATCGAACTCAAGATCGGCAATATTACCATAGACCCGCTTTTTCTCATCCTCCAATTCCTGGTAATCCATCATCATGGAGACCCAGGTAGTGTCCTTCTGGAATAGGGGCAGAACCGCCCAGGCCAGGAAAGCAAGCCCCATTATAATCCCAAGGTAAGTCATTACCGATTTCCTCCTTTAGTTTCACGGAGATTTGGTACCATGGCAAACAGAGTACCGAAGACCAACACGAAGGCACCGATCCAAACAAGTTTCACAAAAGGATTGCGGTAGACCTGAACGATCACCCGTTCGCCATCATTACTCATGCCTGACAGTACCACATAGACATCCTCCCGGAAGGTAGAATGGATGTCTACTTCAGTGGAAGGTTGTTCAGAGGCAAAATAATAACGCTTCTCAGGTTCAAGGGTTGAGATCAACCGGCCATTTTTAGTCATATTCAACACAAGCGCCTCAGCACTGTAGTTGTCGTTTTCCTCATGGCGGATCTCTTGAACAGTAAATTCATAAGGTCCCAATGAAAAAACATCACCTTCATCTACTTCAGCACGTGTCTCTGAGTTAAAAGCGTTCCCTGTGAATCCAACGAACAGGACAACCATACCAATATGGATAATGTAACCTCCATAGCGTCTGGTATTCTTTCGGGACAGCATGTACAGAGCCTTTAAATAGTTTTCTCCAGAATTTTTCCGTCTGACCTGAGCGCCTTTAACGAATTCCACGACAATGGTCCAGAGAACAAAAAACGAGATCGCAAATGAACCTAAGGCCCAGCCATCTCTCACTCCCAGAGCAAAAAGTACCACCGTGAATAGAATCGAGGAAAGGATCGGAATACCGAAACTTTTCTTCATACTCTCAAGTGAGGTATGCCTCCACGCCAGTAAGGGACCCACACCAGTTAACAACAGTAATGCAAGACCGATCGGGATCATGATATTATTGAACCAGGGGGGTCCAACTGTGATCTGATCTCCCGTCACCAGCTCACTGATGACTGGAAACAGGGTGCCCCATAACACGGCGATAGTTGCCAACAGGAATAGAAGATTATTGAAAAGGAACCCACTCTCCCTCGATACCAACGACTGCATCTCCTGCTCAGCCTTCAGGTCTTTCTTCCGATAGAGCAGTAGGGCAAGGCTAAATATCGCTGACGATGTTAAGAATATGGCGAATAATGGTCCCAACCCTGAGTTTGCAAAAGCATGAACCGAGCTAACAATTCCACTTCTGGTCAGAAATGTACCAAACACGGAGAGTAAATAAGTGGCAATGACCAGGGTCATATTCCAGACCTTCAACATGCCCTTACGCTCCTGGATCATCACGGAGTGCAGGTAAGCAGTCGCGGTCAACCATGGGAGCAGTGAGGCATTCTCAACGGGGTCCCAGGCCCAGTAACCACCCCATCCCAGCTCAACATAGGCCCATTTACCTCCAAGGATAATACCAGCTGAGAGGAAGCCCCATGTTGTCAGCGCCCAGCGTCGGACAGACCTGATCCAGCCACTTCCCAACTTGCCTGTTAACAGGGCAGCGATGGCAAATGCAAATGGAACCACGGAGCCCACATAGCCAATAAAAAGGATCGGTGGGTGGATGATCATTGCCGGATGCTGAAGCAGGGGATTCAATCCCCGTCCATCGGGAACGGTATACTCCTGAAGTTTATCACCCAGATCCATATACAGGGTATCAAAAGGATTGGCGATAAAGATATTCAGCACTGCGAAGAAGGTGATCGTCCCTGCAATCGTTGCTAATACATAGGGCATGAGATCATTATTTTTGTGGCGGTTCTGAAAGGCGACTATCGCGATAAAAATAGTAATGATCCATGTCCACAAGAGCAGTGACCCATTATGACCTGCCCAAAGCGCAACGATCTTATAGAATAACGGTAGTGCCTGGTTTGTATTACTGGCAACGTATTCAATTGAGAAATCGCTGGTTACCAGAAGATAAATGAGTGTTATTACAGATAGGGTTGTAACTCCCATCGTAGCGTATGCACCACGCTGCGCTGCAAGGTACAAGCCCTTACGTTTTGATATACCAGCTGCTATGGCCGTCAGCGTGGTGAACACACTGATGGGAAACAGAAAGTATAGTAAAATATTACCGAGATCAGCCATAATATATAGTTTTCCTAGTCTGTTTTCATTGATGAATAATCGGCTTCATATTTTGAAGCACATTTGGCCTGGATGCGTTCAGCATTGAACACACCATCAGCCTGCAGGCGACCGGAGACCACGACCTCTGCATCCATCTCGTTGTTAAATGTATCCGGGATGGGATCTTTTCCGATGTAATGGATCTCCAGTTCCTCGCCACCTTCAGTGATAACGAAGTCAAGATCCATATTATTCCGGATGATACTCCCCTTTTTCAGGTCTCCACTAACCTTTAGATTGACGCTGCGTGCCTTATCATCCAGAAGTCTGACCTCACTCACTGTTTTTGAGTAAGACATGGTTTCATCTTCCTGCATTCCCTGGATCGCTAATACGATCACAGCTACGACGATCACGACGATCCCTATTGTGAATTGATTCCTTTTATTCAAGACGTTCTACTCCATCTTTTTTATCGTTTAAACATCGATTTGATGCGTTCTTTCAAACTTGGTGCCACTGGGACAATATTTGTCGGGTAGACAGCAATATGCTCACCAGTTAAAATCTTTTTTGGGTTATCCTTCAGCAAGATGTCTGCATATTCTTCACCGTATCTATCTGATAACCAGTCATATCCACGTTTTGCATAAAGTGGTCTATTATCAAGGCCATGGCTATCACTACCGACCAGATGAACAGCATCATTCTCAAGGAGAAGATGTGCTAATTTCAATGAGGCAGGCCCCAAAGTCCCCAGGATAGATCCAATATCCAGCTGCATGGGGCAGCCCATATTCAGCAGTTCTTCAATTTGCGCAGGATCGCGCTGCCAGGGTTTGATGCGTTCTGGATGAGCAATGACCGGCACGACACCCTTTTTGGTCATCTCATAGATAATTCGGTCCAGATGATTTGGAACTGAGAGAAAATGAAATTCCAGGAGCATGTATTTGCCACCCATCAGGACATCCAGTTCTTCAAGAATAACTGGAATCAGGTCCTGATAACGAACTTCTGCCTTCACATGTACTTTTATCGGGAGATCGTGTTCGGCTACCAGAGACAGGACCGTCGCTTTCGCGGCATTCACCTTTTCTTTCCAGGGCCCTGTTCCTTTGATGATATCAGCTTCGTAAAGATGCGGAGTTAACACAAGCTCCTCCACTCCTTGAGATACGGCTTCCTGCAGCATGGCCAGGGATATATCTCTATCCTTTGCCCCATCATCTACCCCGGGTAATATGTGATTATGAATATCTATCATAGCATGTCTAAGCTACGCCCTTAAAAGACAGGCGTCTCTGTGTATGTTCCATAAACTTTTTTCATGGCATCAACCATTTCGCCCAGAGTGGCAGAATTTCTCACAGCTTCAAGCAAGGGCGGCATGATGTTCTCCCCCTGATCACAGGCGGTGGTCAGGTTCTTCAAAGCCATCTCAGTCTTTACATTGTCTCGTGACTCCCGCAGCGCTTTAACCTTAGCTACCTGATCGATCTCGACCTGCTTATCTATCTTAAGTACGGGTATATCAATATTCTCATCTGTTTTTCTAAAGGCATTTACACCAACGATCAAGCGCTTCTTCTGGTCGTACTTCTTGGCAATCTCATAGGCAGCATTTCCGATCTCCCGCTGGAAATACCCAGCCTCTATCGCCGGAACAACGCCACCCAATTCGTCAATAGCCTCAAAGTAGCGTTCGGCTTCTGATTCCATCTTATCAGTCATTGATTCCACGTAGTAGGAACCTGCCAACGGATCAATAGTTGAGGCAACGCCTGTTTCGTATGCGATAACCTGCTGAGTGCGAAGGGCTATCTCAACACTCTTTTCAGTCGGTAAAGCCAAGACTTCATCCATGGAGTTGGTATGTAAGGATTGTGTGCCGCCTAGGACCCCTGCCAGCGCTTCGAAGGCTGTTCTGACAATATTATTCTCAGGTTGAGGGGCGGTGAGACTATGTCCTGCTGTCTGGGTATGAAACCGTAACATCCAGGAGCGTGGGTCTTTGGCACCATATTTTTCTTTCATCCGTTTGGCATAGATACGACGGGCTGCCCGAAATTTTCCGATCTCTTCAAAGAAATCAATATGGGAATTAAAGAAAAAGCTGAGGCGGCGAGCAAATTTATCAACATCTAGCCCTCTGTCAATGGCTGCCTCGATATAGGCAAACCCATCTGCCAGGGTGAATGCAAGCTCCTGTGCTGCCGTCGACCCTGCTTCCCGGATATGGTAACCCGATATGGAAATGGTATTATAGAGCGGCATATGATCCGTGCACCACTCGATCATATCCGTAATAATGTCCATGGATGGTTCAGGCGGAAAAATAAATTCTTTTTGCGCGATATATTCTTTGAGGATATCGTTCTGTAGCGTACCGCTTAATTGAGCAGAAGAAAGTCCCTGTCTTTCACCAACAACAACATACATCGCCAGGAGGATAACAGCCGGACCGTTGATCGTCATCGAGGTAGATATCTCTTCAAGAGGGATACCATCAAAAAGGATCATCATATCTTCGATGGAGTTGATGGATACACCGCAATGTCCAACTTCTCCCAGAGAAAGGGCATGGTCAGAATCATAACCCATAAGGGTTGGCATGTCAAACGCTACACTCAGCCCTGTTTGTCCCTGCTCAAGGAGAAACTTAAAACGCTTATTGGTGTCCTCTGGAGAGCCGAATCCAGCGAACTGACGCATGGTCCAGAGCCGCCCTCGATACATATTGGGATGGACACCTCGGGTAAATGGATATTCGCCAGGGAAGCCCTGCTTCTCCATATATTTTTCCAGATCGGTGGAGTCCTCATCGGGTAAGTAGAGCCGCTCATTTTCAAGACCAGAAACGGTATCATAGTCATATTCCCTGTCCTTGGCTTCCAGGATTTTTTCTTTCCATCGCTTCAGGCTTTCTTGGTAGGAATTATTAGACATAGGCAACCTCGGTGTTGATTATACCACTTCCTTAATGGAGGAATATAAATCCTCAGGTGTAAGTTTCACTTCGGCCAGTAATTGAGCCCTGGTTCCATGGGTAACAAAACGGTCAGGCAGGGTATGTGGATAGATATGGCCCGCATTATCGATGCCGAGAGAAAATGCCTGGATCCGTTGAGATAGACTTCCAGGATAATTGCTCTCCTCAATCACAAAAACATGGTCGTGACGCTCTAATACCTCAGCTAACATGGCTTCATCAAAAGGTTTTATGAATTTGACATCAACGCGCTCGGCTGAAATACCATCTTTCTTGAGGAGGGCAGCAGCTTGATCAGCTATAGAATTCATAGGTCCAACTGCAAGAATAGCAACATCGCTTCCCGCTTCGAGCTTTTCCCATTTCCCCACTTCCAGCACTTTACTCTTCACTGTTTTCCGATTTTTCTCGGAACTTGCTTTTGGATAGCGGATGAAGAAGGGTCCGTCCTCGTAATGAATGGCAGTCTGCATGAGATGGCGCAATTCTTCTCCATTACGCGGAGCAGCCACAATAACATCCGGAATACTGCTCAAATAGGCAAGATCCAACACACCATGATGGGTGGGCCCATCTTCACCAACCAGACCGGCTCGATCCAACATGAACACGACTGGAAGTTTCTGTATGGCTATATCATGCATCAGCATGTCAAATGCCCGCTGCAGAAATGTTGAATAGATAGCGACGAATGGTTTCATGCCATTGGAGGCTAAGCCGGCTGCAAAGGTGACAGCGTGCCCTTCTGCAATACCTACATCGTAGAATCGGCTGGGATGTTCCTCGGCAAATTTAGCCAGTCCTGCTCCTCCAGGCATGGCTGCAGTGATTCCAACTACGCGCTTATCCTTATTTGCCAATTTGATAAGTTCGTTTCCAAATACGTTCAGAAATGGAGGTTCAGGCGGTTTTGCATTGGTCTTTGTGGGCTTTTTACTTGGTCCGATCCCATGAAACTTATCTGGACTCTCTTCTGAAGGTGTGTGTCCCATGCCCTTCTTTGTAAGAATATGCAGCAGGACAGGCGTGTTTATATCTTTTATATTTTCCAGCGTTTCTATCAGCAGTGGCAGATCATTACCATCTATTGGCCCAAAATAGCGAATACCCATTTCATCGAAGAGCACGCCAGGAACCAGCAGGTTCTTCAAGCTTTCTTCGATCTTACGCATACCGGTTCGAATGGTTTGCTTCCCGACGGGTAATTTACCTGTGAATTCCCACATTTCTTCTCGAACACGATTATAGAGAGGGTTCGTGGTGATCTTGGACAGATACTTGGACATGGCGCCAACATTTCGCGAGATGGACATCTCATTGTCATTCAGGATGACCATCATTTTTGTCCGCAGACTGCCCAGGTTATTCAAGCCTTCAAAGGACAAACCGCCTGTTAGAGCACCATCACCAATGATGGAGATAACATGATTATCTTCACCCTTAAGGTCCCGGGCAACGGCAAACCCCACGCCGGCAGAGATGGATGTGGACGCATGGCCTGCGCCATAGGCGTCATGTTCACTTTCTATCTGCTTACAAAATCCACTAATTCCACCGTATTGCCGAATGGTTTTAAGGGATTCTCGACGTCCTGTCAGGATCTTATGGGCATAAGCCTGGTGACCCACATCCCAGACGATCTTGTCCTTCGGTGAGTCAAAAACTTTGTGGAGGGCGACACTGAGCTCGACAACACCCAGGGTTGGAGACAAATGGCCACCTGTTGCAGATACAACTTCGATGGTGTAGTCACGGAGTTCCTGGCATAATTGCACCAGTTTGGTATTTGAGAGATCCTTCAGATCCTTAGGTGAATCGATCGTGCTTAGTATTTCGTACTTATCAGACATTCAAATCTACCTATATTTCAAAACGATCTCATCCACGAAATATTTATGAATGGTTGCATCGTCCGTTAATTCAGGATGAAAGGAGGCAGCGAGTACATGGTCCTGCCTCAATAAAACATGTTCAGGCCCATAAACTGCCAGTGAATCTACCCCCTGCTGAATATTCTCAAACTTGGGTGCTCGAATGAAGACAGCATGAAAATCATGATAGTTCAGCTTAGGCAGGATCAACGACGTTGTGAAGGATTCAATTTGCCTGCCATAGGCATTTCTAACGGCTTTGTACTGGATCTTGTCAAAGCATTTCACGCGATCATCATCGACCTGCTGTCCCAGTAGTATGGCTCCTGCACAGGTACCGAATACAGGCATGGTTTCCAGAGTAGCATTCAGTGGTTCCCACAGCCCCTCGTTCTGCAGTAGCGTGGTCATTGTTGTTGACTCACCTCCTGGTAGAACCAGCCCGTCGATCGATTTTAGATCCGCCTCACTTCGAACAGCCCGGCATGTAACGCCAATGCTGCCCAGACTGTGTGCATGCTTTGCGAAGCTTCCTTGTAGCGCAACCACGCCGATCAAAAGGTCCTTATATTCTGGATTGCCAGACAAACTGTTTACCAGCCCCTATCCTGCATCCGATCTTCTGGACTGATCTCACTCATATCGAGACCCTTCATTGCTGCACCCAATCCCGTGGATATTTCAGCAAGCTTTTTGGGGTCATCGAAGAAGGTTGCCGCCTGGACAATAGCTTTGGCTCTCATAGCGGGATCCTCTGACTTGAAGATACCTGATCCAACAAAAATAGATTCTGCCCCTAATTGCATAACGAGTGAAGCATCAGCTGGGGTTGCGATCCCACCGGCAGAAAAATTTGGAACCGGTAGTTTACCCGTTTCAGCGATCTGTGCAACCAGATGGAATGGAGCACCCATCTCTTTGGCAACTGCCATCAGCTCATCACCACGCAAGGTACTCAGATGGGACATTTCCATCACGATGGTACGCATATGCCTTACAGCTTCAACAATGTTTCCAGTACCAGGCTCACCTTTGGTGCGGATCAATGCTGCACCCTCTCCAATGCGCCGTAGTGCCTCGGCCAGATTGGTAGCTCCACACACGAAGGGCGTTTTAAAATCATGCTTCCAGATGTGATTCGCTTCATCAGCAGGGGTGAGTACCTCACTCTCGTCGATATAATCGACTTCCAGGGCTTCCAGAACCTGTGCCTCTGCGAAATGACCGATACGACATTTGGCCATCACGGGGATCGATACTGATTCCTGAATATCTTTAATCATCTGCGGATCAGATGCTCTGGCGATTCCCCCATCACGACGAATATCAGCCGGTATGCGCTCCAGGGCCATTACAGCAACTGCACCTGCCTTCTCAGCAATACTTGCCTCACCGGGCGTGGTGACATCCATGATCACTCCGCCTTTTAACATCTCTGCTAATCCTGTTTTCACCTCGAACAGATTCTTTGCCATTTTTATTCTCCAAATACCTTCTCTGGTAAGTTCTAGACTTCCATTTTGACGTTTATATGCTTCAATTGTTCAACAACTTCTTCAATCAGATCATCCGGGGATGATGCACCGGCTGACACCCCTACTGAACTGGCACCTTTAAACCATTCAGGATCAACCTCTTCGGCGGTCTCAACCATGTAAGAATTTTTATTTAAACGTAGAGACGCTTCCAGCAGGCGTTTTGTGTTTGCGCTGGTTTGTGAACCAATAATGATCATTACATCTGAAATAGGAGCAATGGATTTGATCTCATCCTGATTCCTGCGAGTTGGAAAACAGACGGTGTTAACAAATCGCAGGTCAAATATTTTCATGGAAAGGATCCCAAGTATTTCCTGGACATTTTCGATCATTTGAGTCGATTGAGAAACAAGACCCGCCTTCTTGATCCGGGGTACTTGCTTGGCTTCCTCTATCGTTGCAATAACGGTTGTATCAGGAACCTGAGCTTGAATGGCGATGACCTCATCGTGACCGTGATCACCAATAATGAGTAGCTTGCGGCCTTCTTCGTGCAACTTCCTGATCTCATCATGGATCTCGTGGACCAACGGGCAGGTAGCGTCAACGATCGTCAGGTCTTTCTCATTCGCCTTTTTCCATAATTCCGGGACCGTACCATGCGCTCTGAACAGGACGGGCGCATCCCTGGCCTGATCCAGACTATCGACGACCTTGATATTATCCTGCTCCAGTTCTGCCACGACCCTTTCATTATGAACAATGTCGCCAAGCATATAAACTTTTCCATGCTCCTGGGCAGTTTCCTTGGCTTTTGCAATAGCATCTCTGACTCCGAAGCAGAACCCGGCGCCTTTGGCAACCCTGATCTTTAATTGTCCGCTCAAGCAACGCCCCCTTTTGCAATGGCGCGTTTACAGGATTCGATCACATTTGCCATCGCTTCTGAAGGGGAACCCTCAGGGGTACAACCGGCTGCAAATGCATGTCCACCGCCACCAAATTCTCTGGCAACAGTATTAATAGGTACCCTCCCCTTCGATCTGATACTCACATCCACAGATCGTCCAGGCAGCTTCGTGAATGCCACGCCAACCTCTACTCCCTTGATAGACCTGATAAAATCAGAAAGGGAGTGCAGATCATCCGGGACTACGCCCTGCTCACTGATCTTTTCCAGATCGATCAGGGCCCATGCCAGCTTTCCATCGACGTCATATTGAATCGTATTCAACAGTTCTTGAAGTACCAGTAATCTGCCAGGCGTATTTAAGTTTTCATAAATATTAACATATACTTCATAGGGTTTAACACCAGTACCTACCAGATGAGCAGCAGCTGTCAAAGTCTCAGGATCCGTATTATTAAAGCGGAAATTTCCGGTATCACTCATCATAGCGGCATACAGTGGTTTTGCGATCGATAGGTCATTGATAGCGAATTTATCGAGTTGAGAGAGCAAGTCGTAGATCAAAACACCAGTCGAGCTTGCATTATCATAGTCAAATACTTCATCAAAGTCTGTTTTATCACCAGGATGGTGATCAATACAGAGTTTGAGTATATCACGTGATTTCAGCTCCTCGCCAAGGGCATTCAAGCGACTATAGTGTCCAATATCAAACGCGATAAATATCTCAGTTGAATCAAGGATAGACTGGTGGACGTCACCATTATAAGTTTCCAACTCACCATTTACTGGAAGGAAGTCCAAATTGCCTCGAATATCAGAAGGATTAAGGATATGAACTGTTTTTCCCTGATTTGTCAGATATCTCGCCAGGGCGAGCTCTGATCCGAGACCATCTGCATCTGGCTCCACGTGCGTCGAGAATACGAAAGTATCGTAATCTGCCAGAACCGCTTGAAGTCTTGTCCAGTCTCGTTTCATCAGGTATTTAGCTTGCGTCCTTCCTTGTTTTTATCCCTGTCAAATGCGGCATTTTAGGCGCACACATTTCGCCTGATTCTTCCCTGAATCAGAACATAGAATATATTCTCCGAAGGACGGTATACAACTTATTCAGGACTGTAATTTGGGGATCTGAGGCTTGACAACTATGAGCTAAATCACGTTATTCCAGCGAATGTCTCTCCTGGACAGGAGCCCTGCCCATAAGCTCCTCAACCGCTTGTTTCGTGTCTTTTCCTTCAAACAGGATCTGGAAGATCTGCTCTGATATTGGCATCTCAACCCCGGTCTTCTGGATCAATTGGTGAACGGACCGGGCGGTATTTATGCCCTCGGCTACCATTTTCATCTCATCAAGAATCTCAGGCAGTTTCCTGCCCTTGCCCAGTTCGAATCCCACATGTCGGTTTCTACTATGGGTGCTCAGGCACGTGACGATCAGATCCCCCATGCCACTCAGGCCGGCAAATGTGATCTCCTCAGCACCAAGGTGGACGCCCAGACGTGTCATTTCAAAGAGTCCTCTGGTCAAAAGCGCAGCCAGTGTGTTATCTCCGTAGCCCATTCCGGCCAATATGCCGGCAGCAATAGCGATGACATTCTTTAAAGAACCACCTAGCTCAACACCCAGGATATCCGTATTGGTGTATACTCTCAGCGTTTCGGACATGAATGTTGCTTGTACACGTTCTGCTGTTGACAGATCTGGACAGGCCGCCACAATGGTGGATGGGTAGCCCTGAACAACTTCTTCCGCGTGGGTCGGACCGTAAAGTGTTGCTATTCTATCTGTTGAATGATTTGGCAAGGCATGAGCGATGACCTGACTCATAGTCCGCAGCGTATCGTTCTCAATACCCTTGGCCACATTTACGATCGTCGCACCTTCTGGCAGTTTGTCGGCAATACCAGTCAATGTCGGTCCAACCGTGTGAGATGGAATAGCGATAAGGATCAATTCTTTCCCGCTAATGCAAGTGTGCATATCCGTCGTGAATTTCAGACCATCCGGCAGGGTGACCCCCGGCAGGAAATCTGGGAGCATGCGTTCATTCAGGGCTTGTTCGTAATCCTTTTCCAGGTAGAACCACACTTCGACATCATGCCCATTTTTGAGCAGATGAATCGCCAACGTCATTCCCCAACTTCCAGAACCCAGAACGCCTATGTGCATGCTACAATCCTTTTTGAAACCAAAGAGCTCCTGCAGGGTACAGGAGCTCTTTCATGTTATCTGAAAACCCTATTCGTAAAGGGCGTCGATCTGACTCTTAAAACGCTCTTCAACGACTCGTTTTTTGATCTTTAATGTTGGTGTGAGTGTTCCATCTTCCACGCTGAATTCCTTCGGCAGGAGGAAGAATTTTTTCACACTTTCATAGCTGCTGAATGCCTGCATAATACTCTCTACTTCAGCTTCCAGCATTGCTTTGACCTTGTCATTTTCGATCAGCGCTTCTGGTGTTGTATCTGTGATATCATTGTCTGCAGCCCAGGCACTCAATTCTACAAAGTTTGGAACGAGAACCGCCGAGACGAACTTTCTTCTATCACCCAACACAAGGGCTTGTTCGAATAATTTGTTCATGATAAGTGCAGCTTCAATGGGAGCCGGTGCAATGTTCTTTCCACCAGCTGTGACAATGATATTCTTCTTGCGGTCCGTGATCCGAAGGTATCCATCTTCAATAACGCCAATATCACCAGTGTGGAACCAGCCATCTTCATTGATAGCTTCGCGAGTTCCGGCCTCGTCCTTATAGTAACCCTTCATGATATGGGGTCCGCGGGACAGGATCTCACCGTCAGCAGCAATTTTGACTTCCACTCCATCGATGGGCGGCCCCACCGTGCCAAAGCGATAATCATGTGCTGGATTTACACATATCACAGGGGAGGTCTCTGAGAGCCCGTAGCCCTCGAGAATGAGAACGCCTGCTGCATCAAAGAACTTTCCAATATCTGCTGCCAGGGGTGCACCACCACTGGCGAACAACTTAAAATTGGGACCTAATAGGGCCTGCACTTTGCTGAAGACCAGCTTATCGGCCCGTTTTTTCTTTTTGGCCAACTTCGCCGAAATATTACCAGCATTCCTGGCAGCAACGTATTCGTACCCGGTCTTCACTGCCCAGGCTGCGATCTTGCGTTTGATGAATGAACCAGCGGCAAATTTTGCTTGTACACCGGCATACATTTTCTCATACAAACGCGGAACAGACATGGCGTGGGTCGGTGCGACTTCCTGCAGGTTATCGATCACTTTATCCATGGCTTCAGCATAGGTGATATTGGCCCCGGAAGACGTACCCACGTAGTCCCCTAAGCGTTCAAAACTGTGGCTCAAGGGTAGGAATGAAAGAAACTTGTCCGTATCTACCACATTCAAGCGAGCGTTGGAGGAGAGAATATTACTGACGAGATTGTTATGGGTCAGCATAACACCCTTGGGATTTCCAGTAGTTCCACTGGTGTAGAGGAGCGTAAGGATATCATCCGGTTTAACCTTCAAGGCCTCAGCCTCAAAATCATAGGCACTTGATGATTCCTGAAAGGCGATCCCCTTTGCCATGAGTTCATTAAAGGACAATATGCCATCTTCATCATAGGAAAGCGTTTCGTCAAAGTGAACGATCGTCTCTAGTTCTGGACATTGGTTTCTGATCTCCAGCAGTTTATCCATCTGCTCTTTATCCTGCGCGAACACCAGCTTTGCATCAGAGTGATTCAAGATGTACTGTACCTGACTGGATATAAGTGTCGGATAAACCGTTACTGATGCGGCTCGTCTGGTGGCAATGGCATAATCAGAATATGCCCAGCGTCGACAGTTTGTGGACAGAATAGCAGCATTATCCCCGGGGTTGATACCGACGGCAGCCAGACCAAACGATGCGTCTTTCACCATTTCGTAAATTTCTTTACCTTTATCCCCGACCCATTCCCCGTTCACTTTTTCAGTAAAAAGTTCTTTATCCGGATAGGCTTTTGTTACGTTCAAAAACATTTCTGCAATCGTCTTGAATTCCACGACAGCTCCTCCTTAGATGAGATTGTTTGAAACTTTCGTTAATGATAAACATTTTCAGAATAAAGCACAGCATTTTATTGACTCAAGCAGGCGTATAATGTATCATGCCCCGCTTTTAGAAACACAGCCAGGGTGGCGGAATTGGTAGACGCAGTGGACTCAAAATCCACCGGTGGCAACACTGTGGGGGTTCGACTCCCCCCCCTGGTACTCGACTTCGCTCTGCAAGAGGGAAGTCGACCTCGTCACTTCGATTACTATGACCTTTGCAAGTCGTAAATAAGATGTTTAGGGTTAATGGAAATGTAATTATCCGAGTATGGTTTTCGATCTCTTATCAGGGCACACATGATGTTCAATAATTTGTTAGAGACGTTATTGTAGATT
>JAIPJM010000021.1 GCA_021734255.1 Fidelibacterota bacterium
TACAGATCGAATAAGCTCCAAATGGCATGCTGAGAACCAAATATCCGTCCAGGAACAACTTTTGGTGAAATCTGTGTTTATCCGTGGCTGGAAATGAAAAAAGGCCGCCTCAGGTTCTGAGACAGCCTCTTTTTTGTTACGTAAATAATTGTGACACTTTTTGAACTTTTTAATTCATTCTCTGAACATCCAATTAAATTCAATTGAGAAAAATGAAAGTGGATACAGACCAGATGAATCGAATACAAGACCTAAGAGTAAGTGATCTTCAAGCGTTGCCAGCTCCTGTGAAGATGAAAGAGATGATACCAGCAGGGGAGCAGGCTCGCGAGACGGTCATAAGTGGAAGGCGAACCATACAATCCATCCTGGATGGAAAGGATAAACGCTTCCTTGTTCTTATTGGTCCCTGTTCTATTCATGACCCGAAGGCAGCCATCGAATATGCTGAGCGGCTAAATGCGCTAAGGAAAAAATTCGAAGATAAAGTGTACATCGTGATGCGAGTGTACTTCGAGAAGCCCCGCACAACTGTCGGTTGGAAAGGGCTAATCTATGATCCCAATCTGGACGGCAGCTATCAAATTGGTAAAGGCTTGAAACTTGGGCGGCAATTGCTAGTACAGATAAACGATATGGGATTGCCCGCCGGTACAGAGTTCCTGGATCCCATTACTCCCCAATATATTGATGATCTGGTATGCTGGTCCGCAATTGGAGCCCGAACCACAGAAAGCCAAACACATCGACAGATGGCGTCAGGACTTTCCACTCCTGTAGGGTTTAAAAACAGCACAACCGGGAGTCTTCAGGTGGCAATTGATGCCATGGTAAGTGCACGCCATCCACATCACTTCATTGGCGTCAGTCAGGGCGGAGAGACGGCCGTGGTGTCCACGACTGGCAACGAATATGGACACATGGTCCTCCGTGGTGGTGAGGCCAGACCCAACTATGAACCAGACAGTATTCAAGAAACCATTGAGCGTATGAAAGCGAATAACCTTCCGGCAAATATTATGGTTGACTGCTCCCATGCAAACTCTGGGAAAAAATTCGCAAGACAGGAAATTGTCTGGAAAAATATAATTGCCCAACGTGCAGCCGGGAATAAAGCCTTGGTCGGTATGATGCTGGAGAGCAACATTCATGAAGGTAGTCAGAAGATCCCTCAGGACTTGACCACACTACAGTATGGTGTTTCCATTACGGATGCCTGTGTTAGCTTCGAAACGACTGAACGACTCCTGCAGCACGCATGGAAGGAATTGAGTTAAGCTCGATCAGATCCTTATTTAGCGTGGGGTAGAGACCTAATAATCACTTTTCCTCCCCTGTCTACACCCACTCTCTCGTTTTTCTGAGTCATATCAAATCCATATAGATAATATCAAAATGATGCGGAATAAGCATTTTACTGATTATAAATATTTTATCTAAAAATATGTAATTAATGTGCTTATGATTTTTGGCACAGGCATTGAATCATTTGCATAAATGTATTATGAATTGACACCTGATTATTGGAAAATTACCCGAATGCTTCCTGAATGTGGTAGGTAGTCAATTGTGCATCTTGAGAATGAATGAGGTAGCTATGAAAAAAATATTTATCCTGATCTTCTGTACGACCATGGTATTTGCATACAATGATCCCTTTGATCCCAATGAGTATAAACAACGGGATATCCATGCCGTTCGGATCCAAACACCGCTTAAAGTTGATGGCCGATTGGAAGAGGAACTGTATCGGGGTCCGAGTGCCACCGATTTTATTCAATATGAGCCGTTTAATGGGGCTAGGGCGTCCCAGAAGACTGAGCTGTGGATCGGGTATGATGATAATGCGATCTATGTGGGTGCCCGTATGTGGGATACGCAACCTGATTCCATCGTGGGTCGTGTGGGGAGAAGAGATGCCTTTCTCAATGCCGACATTTTTGAAATTATCATCGATAGCTATCATGACAAACGGACCGGTTTTTCCTTCCAGATCAATCCAGCTGGCTCTATTCGAGATGAGGTGTACTTTAACGACTCCTGGACAGACGATTCCTGGGATGGCATATGGGAGGGTAAAACCGCCATTGACGATCAGGGGTGGACTGCTGAAATGCGTATTCCCTATTCCCAACTTCGCTTCACCGATAAAGAAGAATATACCTGGGGTATATTACCAACCCGGTACATTCAGCGAGCTGGCGAGTGGGATTACTTCTGCTACTTCCCGCTAAATGAAAGTGGGCTCATGAGCCGTACGGCTGATTTGACCAACATACGTAATATTCATCCTCCCCAGAGGCGAGAGATCCTCCCCTATGTAACAACAGGGTTTGCCGAACTGCCATCGCAACAGGCCAATGTCTTTGTTGAGGGCCAAAAAAGTAATTTTGATCTGGGAGCAGATGTAAAATTCGGCATTGGTGCAAACCTGACTGTTGATGCTACGATCAATCCGGATTTTGGCCAGGTGGAGGTCGATCCTGCATCTATTAATTTATCTGATCGTGAGACCTATTATTCTGAAAAACGTCCCTTCTTCCTAGAAGGATCAAGTATCTTCAACTTTGGGAATAGTGGACCCACCAACAACATGAATATCAATTTTTCCACCCCAAGATTTTTTTACAGCAGAAGGATCGGGAGGTCTCCCCAGGGGTGGGTGAGTACACACCCGGATTCTATCGATCGACCGGAAGCCACCAGAATACTGGGCGCCGCAAAAATAAGTGGGAAAGCAGGAGATGATTGGTCGATTGGAGGGCTGACAGCTATTACCAATCGTGAATATGCACACTATTATGCAGACGGGGAACTTATCACTGAACAGGTTGAACCGTATACATCATATAATCTCATCCGATCACAAAAAGAAATTAAGAATGGGAGGTACGGCTTGGGCTTTATGGGTACGTACACCAAGCGATTCATGGATGGTATTGACCTATTTGGAGCGCTCGATGACCAACATAACTCCACATCTATACTCAACGAAAATGGACTGGGTTTTGGTGTGGATGGCTGGGCATTTCTGGGTAAGGATCGCGATTACGCCTTCGGCGGATGGGTAGGATTTACCAATGTAAATGGCTCAGTTGACCGGATCTTCTCCCTGCAGCAAAACCCCAGTCACTATTTTCAAAGACCAGATGCCGATCATGTTGAGCTTGATTCAACGGCTACATCACTCTCAGGCCATGCCGGTCGGGTCAGCTTGAACAAAGAAAATGGCAATGTTTCCTTTAACGCTGCTCTGGGTTGGATATCCCCAGGATTTGAGTCTAATGATCTTGGTATTACCTGGACCACAGATGTGATAAATAAGCATATCGGTGTTGGATATCGGTGGACTGAGCGAGGTAAATATATTCATTCTGCCAGATCCGATGTGATCTACGCTACCAATCATGATTTTGATAGGGTGAAAACTGCAGATGTCGTTTTTGGTATGGCTAACATCAGATTTGTCAATTTTTGGTCCATCAACTTTGATGGCGGCTATGCCGGTGAAGTATTGAGCAATACGGCGCTGCGTGGCGGACCGCGGGTCATAGAGTCGGCTGGTACCTTTTTTAGTGCTGGTATTAATACAGATCGCCGCAAGGATCTCTCCCTGTACACCTCTATTTCACTGGGGAGCGAGACTGATGGCGGGCATGATTATGGTCTATCTGCCGAGCTGAACGCAAAAATTGGTAGTCGCCTAAATCTGACCTTTGGACCTAACATGTACAAAAGCACGGATATGACCCAATATGTGCGACGTGTAAAAGATGCAGCCAATACGACCATGTATGGAAACCGATATGTCTTTGCCCAAATTGATTACACTGAAGTGGGCGCAGAGATCCGCGTGGATTATCCGATCACACCCAGGTTTACTCTCCAGGGATATTTCCAGCCATTCATGGGTATAGGGGAGTATCAGGGCTTCAAAGAATACGCTGCGCCAGAATCAGATGAATTTCTGGTCTATGGGGAGAATGGCTCTACGATTGAGGAGTTGACCGACACGAATGGTCAAACATACTATGTGGTTGATCCCACTGGCGGGTCAGACGAAGATTCTTTCAACATATATGATCCCAATTTCAATCAGAAATCTCTGGTAGGCACCCTGGTGCTGCGCTGGGAGTTTTCACCGGGATCGGCCTTATATTTTGTATGGACGCATAACGGATATAATGGTGATAATCCGGGTAGCTTCAAGTTGAAAAGAGATTTTAATGACCTGCTGGCTTCCGATGCTGATGATGTCTTTGCGCTGAAACTCTCATACTGGTTTGGCGGTTAAAAGGGCTTGGGCTTTATCCACAAATCGTAAGTCACATCAGTTTTCTTTTTTTTCCTCACGATTCGAGGTGCATATTATCAATGTTATTTTAACGAGGATATATGCCACCCATTGCAGGAAGATTGAAGGAATTCAGAGTAGCTGTCGGTTTGACCCAGCGTGAACTTGCTGCGATCTGCGATGTTGGCAAACGGACCATCATATACTGGGAAATGGGTCAACGCGAGATCAACTGTAATAAACTCACTCCTCTGGCTACTGAATATGATCTGAATTTCAATTGGTTAATTCTTGGTTTGGGCACCATGTTTCTAGAGAATAATTATCCGGATGATCTCCTTACAAACCTGCCCTGATCAACCATCTAAAAATACATTACTTTTTGGCTTAAGCGACGGTGCGAAATAATGACTGCTGTTGATGTGAGTACTTTGTGACTTACATTGACCTGATGAAAAATTTGGAGAGATAATGCAACTAAAACGAACGGTAAACTGCGGTGAATTAACCGGAAATAATGTCGGCGAGGAAGTCATTCTAAATGGCTGGATAGCCAAGAATCGTGATCATGGCGGCGTCATTTTTCTGGATCTCCGTGACAGGTACGGAAAAACCCAGGTTACCTTCAATCCAGATGTGGATGGGGAGATGGCATCTCGAGCAAAACGCCTGGGTATGGAGGATGTTATTGCCGTGAAGGGTGTCGTTCAGACCAGACCCGATGGAAATATTAATACTGGAATGCCTACCGGGGAGATAGAAGTTCTAGTCTCAGAACTCGAAATCTTAAATGAAGCAGAACCCTTGCCTTTTCTAATTTCTGACCGGGAAACAGGAAGTGAAGAACTTCGTCTGGAATACCGCTATCTGGAACTTCGTACCAAAGAGCTTCAAAATTTCATGCAGGTCAGAGCCAGAACCTATCAGGCGGTACGGACCCTTCTATCAGATGAGGGATTTATGGAATTTGAAACGCCAGTTCTGATGAAATCCACTCCAGAAGGTGCCCGTGATTACCTGGTACCAAGCCGGATCCATGTCGGTAAGTTTTATGCATTACCCCAATCTCCTCAGACCTATAAACAGCTCCTAATGATATCTGGGTACGATAAGTACTTCCAGATCGTCAAGTGCTTCAGGGATGAAGATCTGCGAGCTGACCGACAGCCGGAATTCACACAGATCGATATTGAAATGTCATTCGTTGATCAGGATGATGTGCTTGCTTTGGCGACCAGGTTAGCACGCGGTGTGTTTTCAGAGGTTCTTGGCGTTAAGCTCCCAGCAGTTTTTCCGATCCTGGACTACAAGGAAGCCATGGAGACTTACGGGAGCGATAAGCCAGATACCCGCTTCGAGATGCCGCTCGTGGAATTTGCTGCCTATGCTGAAAAGGCTGATTTTGGTGTGTTCAAAGATGTTCTGGCTTCAGGTGGCCGGGTAAAGGGGCTCATCCTCAAGAACGCCGCTGACAAGATCTCACGCAAGGTATCTGATGGACTCACCGAGTGGTTGAAAACGTATTACGGTATCAAAGGCCTGGCCTTCTTCAAAGTGGATGGTAATGGGCTTATGGGTGGGATCAGCAAGTTTTTTGAGGAGGAGCTTCAGCAGGAGATTATCAACGATTTTACGCTGGAGACAAACGACATTATGTTCTTTGTCTCTGATTCAGAAGCAAAGACCCTCCAGGCACTTGGGGCGCTGAGGTTAGAGTTAGCGAAACGTGAATCTCTGATTCCCGAAAATGAATTCCGACCCCTCTTTGTCGTGAATTTTCCGCTTCTGGATTGGGATGAAGACAGTGGGCGATACATTGCCATGCATCACCCCTTTACCTCCCCCAGACCAGAGGATGTGGAATTAATGACATCTGATCCGGCCAAAGTCAGAGCGCGAGCATATGACCTGGTCATCAATGGATATGAAGTGGCGGGTGGTTCCATTAGAATTCATACCAGAGAAATGCAGAACCGAATGTTCGAGTTGATCGGTATGGATGAGGCGGAAGCCGAGGCACGCTTTGGTTTCCTATTGAAAGCATTCCGGTATGGTGCACCACCCCATGGTGGTATCGCATTCGGCTATGATCGCCTCATCATGCTGCTGGCGGGGACGGATAATATTCGGGACGTGATTGCATTTCCGAAAACGACATCGGCTGCATCGCTTATGGATGATGCACCATCAACGGTCTCTGAAGACCAGCTGAAAGAACTGCACATCAAGCTCATTAAGTAGCTTTCGTACAAGCAACAGTAGAGAGGATGCTCATGGGACGACATTCTGGCTCAATCATTTTTGCTATGCTACTTATCATAGCTAGTCATACCACCGCTAATGGTCAATATTTCCAGCAATATGTTCAATACGACATGGATGTTGTTCTGGATTCAAAAGCAAAAACGCTCACCTCTCATTCTGATCTCCTCTATGTGAATCACTCCCCAGATACCTTGGACCAGATCCTCATGCAGTTATACCACAATGCATTCAATGAGGGAACCATTGCAGAAAAGGTCTGGGCAGATCTGGGTGATTCTTTTGGGAAGGAAAAAGGATGGACCGGTATAAAGATCCAGTCAGCGATGATAGATTCTACAGAGCTAACATTTCTGATCCGTGATGATACGATTCTTGAACTCGCACTTCCGAATGAGTTGAGTCCGGGGGATACACTGGCGTTCACGCTGGATTGGGTGTCTGTCATTCACCCTCAGATCGATCGGTCGGGATACAGGGGAAACCATTATATGTTTGCCCAGTGGTATCCAAAATTCATCGTGTATGATGAAAATGGCTGGCACGATGATCCCTTTGGTGATTACGGGGAATTTTACGGAGAATTTGGCAATTTTAACGTATCCATTGATGTGCCTGCTGAACAGATAGTCGCTGCAACGGGAATAGTTGTCAAAGGCGATCCTGGCTGGCGACAGGTCACTGTAGATACGTCAGTCACTTGGAAGGAATGGTCAGAGGATTTTGCGAAGGAGCGAGAGACCACGCTCACTGAACTGGATTCAACGGCTAGACGACAGGTCAGGTTTGCGGCTGAGAATGTTCACGACTTCGCCTGGCAGTGCTCTAGGGATTTTGTGTATGAGCATGGAAGCTGGGACGGAATTGATGTACATGTGCTCTACAACCTGAAGTCAGGGGAAGCCTGGACTCAAGATGTGGTCCGGTTTGGTGTCCAGTCGCTGAAGTGGCTATCCGAAAATTTTGGTCCCTATCCCTGGCCTCAAATGACGATTATTGAAGCACTTTTCGGCGGCGGTATGGAATATCCCATGATGGTCATGGATGGCTCTGAGAGTGAGGGCCTCACTGTTCACGAGATCGGTCATAACTGGTTTTATGGACTCTTCGCAAATGATGAACTGGATGATGCCTGGCTGGATGAAGGTTTTACTTCATTCCAGACACTCTGGTATATCGAGCACCACTATCCGGAGAATGATTATTATCTGACGCGGAAGTATCTCACACCATTTGAATTTGAGAACCTTCCTCTGATCTCAGCCAAGGAGAGGGATCTGAAGCCGGTGATCGAGTACATGCTGTCTGTAAAGAATGAACCCATGGCTCAACATAGCTATGACTTTATAGATTATAGTTCATACAGTAGAAATGTCTATGACAAGGCGAGCATGATGTTCTACTCACTGAAGGCGTATTTGGGAGAGGTGCGATTCCTGGCAGGCATGCAGGAATATTATGATCGCTGGGCACTTAAACACGTGAATGAAGACCGCTTTATTACGGCCATGGAAGCTGGGAGTGGGGAGGACCTGGACTGGTTCTTTGACCAGTGGCTACACACGACCAAGTACGTGGACTATGCCGTGATCGACTTTGATGTCCAGGAATTGGGAGCCGAGAATTTTGAAACCACGGTACACCTCGAAAACAAGGGCGGTCTATTTGTACCCATATCAGCGACCATCTATGGCAAGGATGATAATCAAGCATCAGCCGTTTTAGAAGAATTCAAATTTCGGGATTCAGGTGAGATCCAAATACCATCTGATTTTGAGCCTGTCAGAGTTGAACTGGATGCCAATGACGTGTTTCTGGATGTTGATCGGCGAAATAATCGCTCATGGAAAGAGCTGGAGTGGCGATATCAATTCAAGGGCTGGGAATCCTATCCCGCCGACCGGAATCTGTATCTCTGGAAACCGCAGTTCGGATACAATGATGACGCTGGTCTGGGACTAGGCTTTCGGATCGACCGGGTTTATAGAACCCCAGGGGATGTTGTCACCCTGGAATTAGATCATAATTTACGCTCTGGCAATCCTGATGGGAGCTTGTCATTCACGCGAGAAGTTCATGGTTTACCGATGCAAGCCATATGGGAAGGGGAGTTGGGTTCCTGGCGGCAGCTGAATTTTGCTTCCCTGCAGCATGAAATCTCCTGGGCCAGACGATTCTGGAAAAACCCGGTGCATTACCTGACCGTTGGTATGGATTTTACAGATGCGACCAACATACCTGATCCGCAACTGGTGAACGATACCTTTACACGGATTTTTTTACACTATGAGATGCAACAGACCCTATTCAAGGGTGGTCTGGGTCTAAGTGCTTTATTCCAGCATGCTCCTGAATGGCTAGGTAGTTCTGGCACTACCTTCGATCAAACAGCGCTCATGCTGAGTTGGACAAAGAGAGTGGGAACGGTTCGGGTGGTAAATCGGATCAATTACCTGAGCAATAGCACCACGACACCTGGATTGGTTCGTACCCGACTGGGGACAAAGGATCTGCGACACTATTACCTGGATCGATTGAATCAGACCATGAATCATTCCAGTTCCCTCGGCGCATTAGGCGGTCACTATCAGCTCGCTGGTGGGGCGAGGATGCGTGCATATACCGATTCTATGAATCAGGTGCTGGATTATGCCTGGTCCAATAACTTTGATATGATCTATGGGCCTACCCGCTTAGGTCCGGGGAGGCTCAGCATCAACACCTTTGTTGACATGGGACAGACTTCCACGGATGCCAGGAACTGGTCATGGATAGGGGATATCGGGATCGGATTGAGCTTCACCCCTCGCTGGGAGCGCTCGAATTGGTTGACAACAATTATTCGCCCCATGACGTTCAAGTTCGAACTTCCCATGGCCCGAATTGAAGGTGGTGAGTGGGAAGTATCCGAAGTCCACAAACTGTGGATGTTCTCCGTCAGTATCTAAGATCGATCCAGCGATGGTCCCCGTAATCAATTAATCAGTATGTATATATTTGACGTTGTTGATTATATTATTTACGACCGCTAGTGTGTGTGTGAAAAATATTGGCAATATACTACTCGTAAGCCTAAGCCTTCTGGTGCTTTCCTGCTCTGGGAGCAGATCAAACGATTCTATACTTGAAACGAATGAGTCAGAACCTGTCAGCCTTGAGCTGGCTGATCAGTTCTGGGCAGGTCGGATCGACTCGATTTCTGCTATTCAAGCGCTACGTGGCTATGAAGAATTATGTGCAGAAGACACGCTTTCCATAGAACTCTGGACCAGCTTATCCAGGGCTTATTATTACCTGGGCCAGTTCATTATGGAAGACCCAATTGTGAAAGATAGCCTTTTTATGAAGGGTTACGATGCCAGCCAGAGCATCCTGAATAGAAACCCCGAGTATAAGAAACTTATATTTTCCACCGGTGATGAAAAGGTGAGTATCCAGGGGCTGGACCATCAATATACGGACATCCTGTACTGGGGTATGGCCAATTATGGGCGCTGGTTGGAGACAAAGGGACCGCTGGTAAGATTGGGACAGCGTGATCTCATACGCGCTACCCTGGAGCATATTCATGATCTGGACCCAAACTACTACGCAGGCGCTTACTATCGCTATCTTGGCGCACTTCTGAGTAATGACCCAGAATCAGTGGCTGAAGATACTACAGCGATCCGCCAAGCCTTCGAGATGGCCATTGAGCAGGCACCGGATTATCTGGCAAATTATACCTTTATGGCTGAATACTACTGTCCCCGGGTGAAAGACAAGGATCTGTTCTATCGCTTACTAACGATCGTGATCACATCCAAACCAGACAGTAATCTGCCATACTATCCAGAGAACGAACATGAGAAGAAGCTTGCAGATAGACTCATGCTGAAGGCTGAAAACGAAGCCTGGTTCTAATTAGATCGCAATAGGTGGGTGTTCAATTTTGCGAAGCGCTTCTAGCATGCGCTCTTCATCGATAGTGTAGATTTTTTCTTCTTTTATTCCGCGAGCAATATTTTGGTAAGCTTCCGATTTGAAATATGCTTTCAGATGTCTATTGAGGGGTAGCAGCTGCTTTCGGGGCTCCCACTGATAGTACTCGGAGGTCTCCCGGTTGAAGATACTGCCGGTGGCGCTGGCCCAGGCAACTTTCCAGAGTGGATATTTGCTCAGGAGATCACTGCTCAACTTCAATAACAAGGCCTGGGCATAAGGACTGAGAAACAGGTGGCGTTTACTGAAAAAGAGAGCCGTATGCAGGTATTGGGGGACATTGAGAATACCATCAACTTTCAGATGGCGACCCATCAGTGAAAACAGGGCAAGTAACTCCTCGCCCAGCCCAATACCCGGGTGTTGCTGACCCGGTAGACGTGGGCGATTGTTATTGAAATCAGACTCTGGATTTTGGAGAAGGAGCCATTCGATCATGAGTACGCGAAGCGGTTGGGAGTAGATAAAATCAGAGTCCTCCTTTTTGGACTCCAGAGACTGGTAACGGGCAATGAGCTCCATGATGATCGCTTCACGATCCTTTTTACCCCCTCGATAAACAGTTAATATATGCTTATAGGGATCATTGGTATTCACATCGACAGTCCAGGATGTAATGCCGAGCTGGCGCACCTGGCGGCCCAGTCCAAATTTATCAATAAAGAGTTCTATGCCACTTTTTGAATATTTCCCGAGGAAGAGACTACTGGTATTGGAACTGCCACCCCCAAAAAGGATATCATCCCATCCCAGATCCTCCTGTGAGAAATCACTGGAAATCTCCAGCGGAGAGATACTCTTGGCTATTCTGCGAAATTTCTGATAGAGGCGTGTCACCGTCTAGAAACTTACATTTAGACCGAGCGTGAGGTTGGAGAAATCTTCCATTTCCCTGAAGCGGTTGCCGTCTTCATCACCACCGATAAAATAAGCTGACCTGGCGACCAGGTTCAGTCCTGCCCGAAGGGTGTATTCAGCGCCTACATTAAGCATATACCCCGTTTCCTCTAGGTTAACCATGCCCATGCCTGACAATTCAAGGGCATTGTCAAAGAAAGTACCCATGGATGATACGATGAACACTTTCTCCGAGATCATGGCAAAAGGTGTTCCCATACCAGCCTGGAAATCCGCACCAGAGAACCGGCTGAGTAGATCAAGCTGTAGTGTGTCAGGTAATGTGGCAAAATTCAAATCTGGTGTAAATGTCTGCTCAACATCACCATAATTCGTATGGATGAACTGTCCCGTAACCTGAACCCCATTGGCAAATGAATATTCCAACTGAAGGATATATTGCAGGTAAGAGCTCTCCTGTGTGAGTAGACTGGCATCCAGATCCATGTCAGGTGTTTTTGTCGCAAAGTACCCACCTTCACCCCTAAGGGTCCAGTTCCCGGGGAAGAAGACAAAATCAGCCCCGATCATATTGGTTTCACGGTACCCGAGTTGCGGGTAGATACCAGGATTTAGTGCTCCACCCACCATGGTTTGTTGAACTTTCACACCCATGGGGCTAGGTAATCGATCATGTGCCTTGAAATAGGACACTGAGATATCACCCAATCCCATGGCATACTTAAGTCGGGTTCCAATTTCTACTTCATCCTCGGGGTTAATAAGCTCTGCATCAGCAGGTAGCTCAATCTTGATCGGAAAATCTGGTTCGTTATAGGGTAGTCTATTCTCCACAAATTGAGGAATGACCACAGCTTCAAGCTGAAAATCACCAAAGTAAGTCATGATACTTCCGCTAAGGGATCCGAGCTTTCGGTCAGTACCCGCCAGGAACATGTAGTAGAAATCATATGGTGAAAGATTATCAGTTGGATTGTTCGCATCAGCGGCACCCCAGGCATGGATGATCTTTCCTAGCTTAACCTCACCAAAGGTTGGAAACCAGGTAAGATAGGCCTCCCTGACCTGGAGCATATCAGCATCAAATTCAGCGTCCTCCCAGCGGGTTTCCAGAGCAAGATTGCTTGTCAGATCAAAGTCGCCTACGCTGTATCGCAATGTCAGGTCACCGACGCGGAAGGGGAGATTGATCAAAGAGCCATCACTGACCCGCAGCATGATGTTGGGCGTGATGTCACCAGTGATCCCAAGCCGACCAAATCCGGAGAGCGGGATCAAAAGAACGGCTGCAAGCAGGACAGATATTTTGAATGAACGTTTCATCATCGAGGGAGCCGTTTTAGGTTCTTTTCCTGGAAGAGATCCTCTTCGACTCCGGTATCAACCTCGATATCCTTAAAAACCAGACGGGTGTTATGTTCCTTCTGAACATTTTCTACATAGATCTCCTTAGGAAGTTCATACCCTTTCTGCTTGGAATATTTCATGATCCGTCGCTTCAGTAGCTTATCGCGCATGTCGTACGCTTCGTCCAGAATGGGGACCATGTCAGCTTTACTGACGTAGGTAATGAAGCGCTTATAGGTTCTGGTGATGCCTTCTTTAGGGGTGCTCTCCAGAATATAGCAGTCGACACCATCCACGATTTTCTCGCCCTTCAACTCGTAGGTGTATTCTTCAAGTTCACGGGAGGTCATGTCCTCATAGCTAAGATCAGAACCCATGAATGAATCAGCCTTTTTCTTGGAACTGATCCGTCTGACTTTTTTGAAGGCAGGTAGCCAGAGACGCATTTCATCATCCTTATCGGCATGTTCGATCTTTAAAAAGGCAACGCCTTTATCATCGGGGGGCGAGAGAAACCAGATGATCTGTTTGCGGTTATCATCAGCAGCGATGGAGCTGATGGTCGATTCTCTGGTTTTCCCCTGCTTGTTGGTCAGAGTCATGGTCATTTTGGATTTCATATCTGCCGGAGATTCCTTCTCATCCATGGCTTTGGCAATTTCGTAAGCCGTCTGAGCGAAGAGTCCCAGTGGCAGTGCCATCATAAGACTGATAGTGATCGTTCGCGTTAATGCTTTCATCATCATTTCCTTCTATTTGTCTTTCATACTAATCTGTTATTGCTATGCCTTCTATCTTTGCCAGGCGCCGTTTGTTCAACTCCAATAGGATCGCGAGTAAAGTTAAGGTCGCAGTCGAGGTGGAAACCATTGCAAAGATCATCAGTCCACCCATATGCTGCATGGGAATAAACATGGAGAACAGGAGGGCACCAAAGGCCATGTTCGAAGCGGCATCCAGGATCACGGGGAATCCGACATCTCGCATAGTTTCTCGACTCAATTGCCCGTCCAGGCCATGCGTGTGCAAGTGATTGCGGAACTGGCTGATGTAGTGAATGGCGAAGTCGACACCCACTCCGATAATGATGGCGGAGAGGAGTGCAGTTACATGGTTGAGGTCAACACCGAATATACCCATGAGACCGAAGTTCAATATCACAGCTGAACTCAGGGGAACGACTGCGAGAACTCCCCAGAACCAGTGTTTGAAGAAATAAGCAGCAATGAATGCAATGATCAGTACCGAAGCCAGGATGCTAATGAATGAGCTACGTATGATCAGTCCAACAAGGTCCCGGAATACGATGAGAAGTCCTGTGATGGTGATATTGAGGTCCTTATAATCCTCCTGCTGCAGGAAGGTCTCAATTTCATCCACCAGTTCTACAATTTCAGAAGTGGATATTGAACGCATCATGGATGTGGCCAGGCCTTTTTCATAATCATAATCAACCAGAGAGCTGAAATCGTCTGGATCACCGGACATGGAATACATTGTGAACAGATTGTTCACCTTGGCCCGTGTATCAGGGATGGTTTCAAAAGCAGGATCATCATCATTGATCATGCGATGCATCTGTTTGATCACATCGGCGATCGAAATGGAAAGGGTTACTGAACGATGGTCCTCCATGAACGCTTGTATACTCTCCATCTTCTTCAAGACCTCAGGTGATTTAAGATCTGCGTTAATGAGCAGTTGGAGATCCATGGTCCCTGTCATCTCAGAATCCATGAATTCAAGGCTTTCCCGAATGGGGTTTTCAGGTTTGAAAAAGGATTTCATATTTACTTCAATGTTAAGTTTGAATATACCTGCGATACCGATAAGGACCACAATTGCCCCTGTGATAAGTACAGTTTTCGGTCTACTGAGAACCTGCTCTCCAAAGGCGATGACGAAGCGCTCAAAATGGCTGGGATGGGAAACAGCGGCGCTATCCGGATTCCACTTCTTAAGAACCAGGATGGAGGGTAGAAAGACAGTAGACAATATCCAGGCCCAGGCGATTCCCATGGAAATTGAAAACCCATATCCCATCAGCGGTTCAAGCGGTGCAAACACCATACATAGGAAAGCCGCGATCGTTGTTATCGCAGTTAGGAAAATGGGCAGAGCCAGAGAATTAAGGCTTGCCCTGACAGCCGTCTTGGGATCTTTATTGTCGCGCATCTTTCGAAAAAACTTAGTGATGACATGCACGCCATAGGAATTGGCAATGGTCAGTAAAATGATGGGCATGGATGTGTTCAACACGCCGAACATGAACTTGTCAGAACCGGTCAGGTAGAGCATCCAACCATTGAATCCGAACATAAAGATCATGGACAGGATGATGGTACCAAAGATACTACCGACTGCTGATACGTTTCTCAGGCTAAACAGTAAGATGAGCAACATGCCGATCAATCCTGCTCGCATCAGTTGCATCACATCATCACGGATCATGGCTGGTAAAGCACCAGTCAGGTATCCCTGACCTCCCCAGTGTACTTCATAATCATCTAGATGCTTCGCAGCCACTTCTTTCATGTTACTCACCAAAACATCGTTCTTAGCACCGACTAGCGGCCTGATCATAATATTGAAAAAATCACCATTTTCAGCCAGTGAGCGTGTTCTGATCTTTGTGTTTGTGTCCAGGTATGTGCGCAGTGATTCAAGCTCCTCGTCATTTAGATCTCGATACGCCTGGAGAGCAGAGACTTCCAGGAAACCGTCAATGCTCTCCATTTTATCGGAGGTTGAAATACTCATGATCTCATCTACCATCTCAAGCTCTTCCAGGTCGAGTGAGACGTCCCAGAGTGTGGCCAGATCTTTTGCATTCAGCACGTCCGTGCCCGGATGGCCAAACCCGAGGAACATGAGATCAGTGCTGCCGAACTCATCTTTGACCTCATTCCAGGTCATCATGGATTCGATATCATGGGGTAGCATTTTCATGAAGTCATCTTCTACGGTGAAATGCATGAGGCCAGTACCCATCAGCAGGGTGAGTGCTATGGTTAGGATGATACTGCGTTTCGGGTGCTCGACAGACTGATTAATGAACCACTGTTTCATATTCTATCCTCTATATGTTTAAGGCCTTTTTCAGTGACGATCCCCCTCAGGAAAAACTCACGGTAAGTCAATAGTGTCTCTTTTACGCTGATATCGTGTTTGAGAAAAAATTCAGGTTGAAAGACTTCGTTTATGATCTGCATGAAAATGATTGAGACCAGCTCCAGGTCGATTTCCTGCCGCACATATCCACGGTCCTGAGCCTCTTTAAAAATAGTCAGGAAATCTTCTCTGCGCGCCAATCGGAATTGTTCGATCTCTCGCCATATGGAGGGGTAGCGTACCTTTAGTTCTCCGATCTTGTGAATGGAGACGCGGTTAATGGTCTTGACTATCTCCAGGATGGCAGTTTCGAACTTATCCAGAGGATTTATCTCCAATGTCAGGATCTTTTGGAATTTTCCAGCGATGATGGTGGTGATATGGTGAAAGATCTTTTGGAGCAGAATCTCCTTCGTTGGAAAGTACTTATAGATGGTTTTTTTGCTCATAGTCAGGTCTTTGGCCAGTGATTCGACTGTAAACCCCTTTACGCCATCTCTGAAAACGAGATCAAGCCCATGTTCCAGAATAGGATTTTCAGGCGTGTTACCAGGTGGGTCCGATGGAAACGATTTATGTGTCATACGTTTCCAATCTAGATAATGTACGCTGGGTATACAATAAAATTATGTTATCGCTGATAGATGAATTTTGGTCTGGTCAGTATGAGGACGAGGGGGAGTAAGGTCAGGGCAGCGACCAGGCACATGAAAATGGAAACCGAGATCAACCAGCCAAAAAAGAAAATAGGTATGAAGGTAGACAACATGCATACGGCGAAACCGACCATCACCGACGAACCATTGATGATAATGCCTTGACCTGTTGTGCTCAGCGTCTTAATAAATGCATCTTCATCTTCTAACCCATTCCTGATCTCGGTACGAAACCTGAAAATGAAATGAATGGTGTAATCAATGCCTACTCCGATCATAATGGAGCTCAGCATGGATGTGGCTGTGTTCAGGGTAACACTTACATAGCCCATGATAGCAAAGACACCGGCAATGGCAAAAGCCAGAGGCATGGCACTGATCAGAGCAGCTGAGAGCGAGCGAAAGATCAATCCGGTGACCAGCGCTGCAAAGACAACCGATAATATAAGGCTTCTTGTCTGACCCTTCACCATCATGGGCATGAGATTTCCCAGGAGGACCGCATACCCTTCACTTTTTGGCTGATTCTCAACAGATATGTTGTTGTCCAGAAAGGCATTGAGATCTCTCTGTATCTCGACCATATCCTTCACATCCATGGTATTGATACGAACAACGATCTGTGCCTGCTGGTAGTCATAATCCACATACGTGTCCAGATACCCATTACTGGATTCCCATGAATACAGCAAAAGGTATTGAGAGATCAATTGGCGGGAGGCAGGGATCCTGTAATATTTGGGATCACCAGCATTCATGGACTGATTCATTAGTTTGATAAAATCTGTGATGGCAAGGGTATAGCCCACGCCTTCACGGGAATCCAGGTACTGCTGTATGCGATCGATCTGCTTTAACACTCCAGGCGATTTGATGTCACCCTCGATGATGACTGACATGGTAGTGCTACCACCGAAATGATCTTCGATGATCTCGTTCACAAGGCGAACTTCAGAGTCTTCTGCATAATAATTTAAGGGGTTACTATCGATGATGACTTTGGGTATACCCCAAGCGGCGATGAGAATGAAAAGGCCAAAAACTGTGAAGACGACCTTTCGATGGTAAAAGACGAACCGTGCACTATTCGCTAGAATTCTTGATAGGAGACGATTGGTCGTATTCTGCTCCTGCCGGGCTGCACTGGGCCTTTTAGAAAGGACCAGTACAGCTGGTATGAATGTTATGGATATAACAAAAGCAAGAGCCACACCGAAAGCAGTGAGTAGGCCCATTTCTCGGGCAGCAGGCAGAATGTGAGAAAGTAGTGACATGAAGCCGATGATCGTGGTCAAACCGGCTAAAAACAGGGGGCGCATCATGTGCTCGATCACACTGGAAACAACCACCCGCCTGTCCGTTTCTTCGGATAATTCAGCGCAATCTTCAAAGTAACGGGTAATGATATGGATGCCATAGGCACTGGCCACTGCGATCAACATAATGGGCATAATGCTCGTTATGACAGTGAGCATGAGACCGAACCAGGTCATTAATCCAACAGTGCCCAAAATAGACATGACCACAACGAGAAGGGGGAGAACCACACCCCGACGAGATCTAAAACTGAAATATAACAGGATAGCGATCAGCAGCATGCCTGCTGGTATAAATACAATAGTATCATGGGCAATATCTTCAGTGATGTGGGTTCTGATCACAGGCATCCCACCCAGCCTGAGTTCATGACCCTGGGTTTGGTAAGGTATGAGCAGGGAGCGCAGTGAATCAACCAGGGCTACCTCTTCTGCATCCTTGCGCGGGTATACAATGACAGCCGTATACCCATGATCTGGTGAAATGAGCAGTCGACCAAGCATAGGGTCTCTATCAGCAGTAGCTGCCAGGGACTTGCTTTCTTCCTCACTGCTTGGCATCTCCTGGATAAAGGTACCCACCGTCATGGATTCATCATCACTGAGGATGGCTTCGTAATTGGTGAGACTAATAACTCTGTCTACAGCGAATATCCCTTCAAGATCCAAGGTCAATGCATGGATGAGCTGAATGCTGCTCGCAGAAAACACGTCGTCTGCATGATAGCTTATCATGATCACCTCTAAACCACCAAATTCTTCCTCAAGCTCCTCCATACGCAACACGTCGGGGTCATCCGATGGGATCAAGGACTCCAGATCGGGGTTGATCTGGATATTGAAAATGCGTAGTGAGAGCAATAGGATCAGCAGGAAATTGAGAGCGATGACGGTTCTGGGGCGGTGCGTGATAAAAGACGTGAATTTTTCCATGGCGGCCAATCTATTGCAAAGAGGATTGGGAAAAAAGAGAAAGGGTTACCCGGTTAAATTTTGAATTCTTAAAATACGATTTAAAAAGTGCTATGTACGGCACGAGCTTTGTATATATTAAGCGTAACTAGGAACTGAGACACGCTAATGAACGAAAAGCTATTACCTGCCCTCAAATCATTCGGATTTACGACCAACGAAGCTAAAGCTTATCTCAGTTTACTCCAAAATAATCCAGCTACAGGATACGAAGTCAGCGGTAACTCTGGTATTCCCCGTTCGGCAATTTATGAGATATTAAAGCGCCTGGAAAGTACCGGTATGGTAAGCACGGTGGACACCAACCCGACTCGCTATATTCCACTCCCACCGGATCACTTCTATGAGCTCCTTGAGAACAATTTCAGTTCTAATCTGGATACCTTGAAGGAAACACTCCAGAATGTGCATACTGAGATCGAGATCGGTGACCTTTGGAACATTCGCGGTTACGATAGTATGATCGATCGGGCCCGGAATATCATTCGTAGCGCAAAGAATTCAGTATACCTGTCATTATGGGAGAGAGAGTTCGAGCGACTGCATGCTGATCTGATTGATGCTGAAAAGCGGGGAGTGAATATCGTTATATTCTCTTTTTGCAAGATCGAAGCAGATTTTGGCAGGATATATTCCTATAACCTGGACAGCGAGAGACTCCAAAATGTTTGGAGTAGCAAGATCCTGATGGTAGCTGATCGGGAGTCGGCACTCCTGGGTGGTGTGGAGATGCTGCCCACCAATAAAGTGGCCTGGACAAAGAATGCTGCCATTGTATCAATTGCATTGAATTATATCATTTTGGATCTGACTCTTTTTGGACAAAGATACAACCTGGACATGGGCGGTGTGATCATGGATATGCTGGATGGAGAAATCCGTAATCTGGATGACCTCCTCCACGAAGATCACGAACCGATCATTGTTTCAGACCCGAAGTAACTATGAATAATCGTTTAACCACTAATTTCTTAAAACCAGCTACTGGTAACAAGACGGAGGCGTGATTTATGAGTAAAACCAAAATCGGGCTCATGGGATTTGGCGAGATCGGCAGAGATGTCTATCGCCTGTGCCTTGAACAACCCGAACTGGAAGTCGTGGCGATCAGTGATATCGGTCGCGCAGACATTCTCCACTATCTAATGAGAACGGATGGCAGAAAACCTGTGCAGGCTAAATTGGAAGGCAACTTCCTTGTCGCTGAAGGTCAGAAAGCCCGCATCATCCACGGTGTTGAACCGAAGGATGTGCCCTGGGACGCATTTGATGTGGATGTTGTCATCGATTCCACCCATAAGTATAGAACAAGAGAATCACTGGAGGCACATCTTGACTCCGGTGCAAAACGTGTGATCCTGGGTTCATTACCCCACGACGATATTGATCGTGTTGTGGTCATGGGTGTGAATGAGGATAGCATGCAAGCGAGTGACAAGATCGTTTCTGCTGCCTCAGCGACAACGAACGCCCTGGCACTTATGCTGGACACACTTAACAAAGCCTTTGGTGTAGAATCAGCTATGATGACCACCATTCATGCCTACACAAGCGACCAGCCCTTGCGTGATACAGCTGCAGCAGACTTCCGTAGAAGTCGTTCAGCCGCTGAGAATATCATCCCAAATGTGAATATTAGCCCCTACTGGATGGAACACATTCTTCCTGAATTCAAGGGCAAGATCGAAGGGTCTGCTCTGAATGTACCAGTACCCATGGGATCACTGCTTGATCTAACCTGCGTACTATCCAAGGCAGAGACGACTATTGAAGAAGTCAATGCGGCTATGAAAGCAGCTGCAGCAAAACTTCCTGACTATATCGAAGTGACCGATGATCCTATCGTGTCCAGCGATGTTATTGGCAATACCCATAGTGCTCTGTTTGACTCAAAAGGAACGATGAAATCAAGTAAAAGAATGGTGAAGACACTGACCTGGTATGATAATAGCCTTGGTCAGGCTGGACGCCTGGTTGACCTGGCCCTCGCCTATGGTAAGCTTGGGGTAGAAGGAGGTGCTGCATGAGGGTAGCCATCAATGGATTCGGACGTATCGGTCGTTCTGTTTTCCGTATTTTAGATAAACGTGACGATATTAACGTCGTTGCTATCAACGATCTTTTTGATCATCAAGCGCTTGCCTACCTTCTGAAATATGATACGGTCATGGGTGGGTTTGGTGATGCGAAGGTCCGTGTTGAAGGCGACGTGCTATATACATCCAATGACACTGTGAAAATGCTCAACGAGCGCAACCCTAGCGACCTTCCCTGGAAGGAACTGGATATCGATGTTGTTATTGAATCGACTGGTGTATTCAGAACCAAGGAGTCCTTGACTCAACATCTTGACGCTGGTGCAAAACGTGTCATCCTCACGGTCCCCTCAAAGGACGAAATTGATTACACCGTTGTTCTGGGGGTAAATGAGGACGGCTTGAAGCCCGAGCACAGGATCGTTTCAAATGCCAGTTGTACAACAAACTGCCTCGCCCCAATGGCTAAGGTGCTCAATGATGCCTTTGGAATCGTTGAGGGCGTCATGACAACGACCCATGCCTATACCAATGACCAGCGCCTAGCTGATGTCCCCCACTCGGATTGGAGACGGAGCCGTGCCGCTGCTGAGAACATCATCCCCACAACGACGGGTGCTGCCCGCGCAGTGGGTAAAGTTCTACCTGAGCTGGCTGGTAAATTGGATGGTCTGGCAGCGCGTGTTCCCGTTGCTGATGGCTCTGTAGTTGACCTCATTGTTGAGGTGGGCAAGGATGTCACAGTTGAAGACGTTAATGCTGCCGTCCTTGCAGCGACAAAAACAGAACGTCTCAGTGGTGTCCTGGAATACAGCGATCGTCATCTGGTATCATCCGATATCATTGGCAATCCGTATTCTTCCATCTACGATGCCTCCTACACACGTGTCGTGAATAAGCGCATCGTAAAGGTCCTGAACTGGTATGATAACGAGTGGGGTTACTCAAACAGAGTAGTCGACCTCGTTGATCTGTTCAAGGGTATGCAATAAAAAACACCTTCTGTAAAATGAGGGAACTGGTCCATTTATTTGGGCCAGTTCCCTTTTATTAAATAACGATTCGGAATAATTGATACCGCGTGAATGCGGTAAACGGAAGCCCTGTTTATGAAAACTGTCCAGTTCATTTTCGGTATACACAACCATCAGCCTGTTGGCAATTTTGATGATGTGTTTCAGCATGCCTGTGATCACTCCTACCTACCCTTCC
Organism: Fidelibacterota bacterium; assembly: GCA_021734255.1. Lineage (GTDB taxonomy): Bacteria > Fidelibacterota > UBA8477 > UBA8477 > JABMPR01 > JABMPR01. Next base: position 22,046 of record JAIPJM010000021.1, read on the forward strand.
TGCAGGTACTGGATCGATTTCCTGATATCCACATGGCCTTTCATTTCAGTGGGTCATTGCTGGAGTGGTTGGAGGAGAATCGTAGCGACGTCCTGGAATTGTTCAAAAAACTCGTGGATCGTGGAAATATCGAGATCCTGGGAGCCGGGTTCTATGAGCCAATTCTGGTGATGATCCCTGAAGCTGATAAAAAGGGACAAATACAAAAGATGAATCGTTGGGCCAGATCCTTTGCTGATTATGAAGTCAAGGGAAACTGGTTGACTGAGCGTGTGTGGGAACCCCACCTGGTAACAAGTCTGAAACAGGCAGGTATCGATTATACCATCGTTGATGATTTTCATTTTTTATCCTCTGGGATCGATCCAGATAATCTTAACGGCTACTATCATACTGAGCAGGAAGGTCAGTTCCTTGGTGTCTTTCCGATCAGCCAGAAACTGCGTTATGCGATGCCCTTTGAGGATCCTCAGCTTACCATCGATATCCTGCGAGAGCAGGCAAGTGACGACGGTGAAAACGTTGTGGTTATGGCCGATGATGGCGAAAAATTCGGTATCTGGCCAGGTACCTACGACCTGGTCTACAAGGAAAAATGGTTAGAACGGTTTTTTACACTCCTCTCAGAGAATTCGGACTGGTTGATAACGACGACATTTAAAAAATATTTTAACGCTCACAAACCCAAGGGTTTGGTTTACCTACCCACTTCCTCATACTTCGAAATGTCCCAGTGGACATTGCCCACCCAACTGGGTCAGCGCATGGATGCGCTTATGCATGAAATGGATGAGCAGGGCAGAGGGGAGGAGAATCGTCCATTCATCAAAGGTGGAATGTGGCGTAATTTCTTCACAAAGTATCCAGAATCGAACTGGATGCAGAAGCGTATCCAATCGCTTTCATTGAAATTGGATTCCCATAGCAGTGTTTCATCTGACACCATGGATGATCTGTATCGATCCCAGTGTAACTGTGCTTTCTGGCACGGTGTCTTTGGTGGATTGTACTTGCCACATCTCCGACATGCCATCTATGAACACTTACTGAAAGCGGAGGAAGCGTTTGTCAAGTCTGGTGGGGTTTTCCACGGACTAGAGGATATTGATGGCGATGGATATGAAGAATATCGTCTGCGGACAGAAAAAATGCAGGTGTTCATATCAGCTCATACCGGGACGATCAAGGAGATAGACTGGATTCCCGCCAAGTTTAATGTAACCAACTATATTCAGAGATATGCAGAGCATTATCACCATAAATTAACCCAGGCCAACAGAGAACAGCATGGGGGCGGATCTATTCATGATCTGGTCCTGACCAAAGAAGATGGTCTGGAGAAGAAATTATTCATCGACAGCTACCTGCGTCAGGGCTTGACCGATCATTTATTTAGCCCTGATCGGTCGCTGGACAGCTATTACCGAGGTGAACTTGTTCCTGAGCTTGAATTAGTTGAGGTGAAGCAAGGTGAAGCGGGCGTGATCATCACCACACGATCTGGTGAGGTGTCCATTTCAAAACAAGTAGAATTGCACGACAATGACCTCTCTGTTGCCCTTGAGGTAGTAAACACTGGAACGGAACCGATCGATACCATTTACGGTCTTGAATTGAATTTTGGACTCCTGGGAGGCAATAGCCCGGATCGTTATTATGAGCTGAACGGCGAACACTCAGGAAGTTTGGATACGCTGCAAGCGGATGAGGCGATCACTGATTTAGCTCTGATAGATGAATGGGATAATTTTAAAATTGGGCTGGCGTTTGAACAGGCTTGTGATTTATGGCGTGCTCCCATTGAAACCATATCCATGTCGGAAGCCGGATTTGAGCGTGTCTACCAGGCATCATCCACGCTCCCGCATTGGAATCTTTCCCTGGCGCCAGGGGAAGCCTTCAAAACGACTGTCTCCATCAGTATTAATGCCTTTAAATAGAATCAAGAGGAATAAATGACCGATAAAACACCGAACGTAGCCTATTTCAGCGCGGAAATTGGGATTTCACCCAGTATTCACACCTATAGCGGGGGGCTCGGTATTCTAGCTGGTGACCACATCAAGTCTGCCGCCGACCTTGGCGTCAACATGGTCGCAGTGACACTCATGTACAAAGAGGGTTACTTCAAACAGCGGATGGATGAAGATGGGAATCAAACCGAGGTATATCCACGATTTGAACCTGATCCCATGCTGGAAAAACTGGATGGTACCATCTCGCTTCCCTTGCGGGGCCGTGATGTCCTGGTCCAGGTCTGGAAGTACACGTTTGAAGGCATCAAGGGGAACCGCATTGATATATTGCTTCTGGACACCGACATTCCAGCGAATACTGACGATGACCGATCAATTACCCTCAGACTTTACTCCGGTGGGAAGGACCACCGAATTCTACAGGAGGCGATCCTGGGTTTTGGTGGTGTGCGTGCCTTGCGAAAATTCGGATATAAGGATTTCAGCACCTATCATATGAATGAGGGACACTGCTCTTTTCTCACCTTGGAATTACTCAGGGAATTCAGTTATAAAGAGGAAGAGGTGAGAAAGCGCTGCCACTTTACGACCCACACGCCTGTACCGGCCGGTCACGATCATTTTGGAGCGGATCGGGTAGAAAGACTTATTGGGGACCTTCTCCCAAGTGGTCTGAAATTACCGTCCATGGTTGTGAACAGCCGCGTTCATATGACAGAGCTGGGTCTCTATTTTAGTCGCAGTGCCAATGGGGTATCCGAGCTGCATGGTGATGTGGCGCGTGCACAATTTCCGCAGTTTAATATCGGGCATGTGACCAATGGTGTCTTCCATCGATATTGGGTAGGGAAGATCTTTCGCGAAGTATTCGATCGTCACCTACCTGGATGGCGCGAGGATCCCCAAAGACTTCTTGAGGTAGATAAGGTACCTGATGAGGAGCTGCTCTTCGCCAGACGCGGGCAGAAAAAATTCCTGCTGGAGTATGCCAACTCTCAATCGCAGCGGGCCATGGCATATGATGTCCTTACGATCGGTTTTGCTCGTCGAGCAGCCGAATACAAGCGAGCCCGGTTGATCTTCAGAGATAAAGAACGCTTGATACAATTAGCAAAAGGGAATAAGATACAATTCGTATTTGCCGGAAAAGCGCATCCCCGTGATGATCATGGAAAAGAGATCCTGAAGGAGATCGTCCTCCAGGCCCGTGAACTCCTCAGTGATGTAAAGATCGTCTTTCTTGAGAATTACAATATGTGGCTGGGGAGGCTGATCACCTCTGGCGTTGATGTATGGCTGAATACACCCCTGCGACCCAATGAAGCCTCTGGCACCTCCGGAATGAAAGCCACCTTGAATGGTGTCCCCAATCTATCCATCATGGATGGTTGGTGGGCTGAAGCTTGCCGGGAAGGTGAAAATGGTTGGGCTATTGGTGATCCCGCCAATGCCAACGATGAGGCAGATGCAGATCACTTGTACAGCATCCTGGAGAACAAGGTGATCCCAACTTACTATGATCATCCTGAAAAGTGGCTGAGTATCATTCGTGAGTCCATCAAAACTGGTGTCCAATTCACAGGGAATCGAATGGTAGAGGATTATTTAAAGGATTATTATCGCTAGCATTCAATACGATTGAAAAAAGGGCTGGGGCACCAGCCCTTTTTTTTATGTAAGATCAAAACTACAGTGGAATATTTTCAGGTATTAAATATATCTTGTCAATCTATTTCGCATGAAAGAGGTTATGAGCAAAATGATTGCACTTAAAAACTCACTTGGCTAATTCGCCAAAAAAGGGGGTCTCTCATGAGCAGAGCACTAACGACTACTACCCTAACCCTTACTGTTTTATGTTTTCTACTGACTTGCGCAGTTAAATATGTGCCCCTAACTGCTAGTGGTGGTTATCAGGAAGCAAAGATCGCTGACGATAGCTACGTGGTAAAATTTATTGGCAATCAATACAACAATATGGATCAGGTCAGGACCTACGTTGCCTTTCGCTCCGCAGAGATCGCCCTGGAAAATGGCTACAGTCACTTTCTTATCGAGGAAGATGCGAGCTTAATGGAGACCAGATCTGAATTGTCCAGTGCAGACTTGAGCATTGAGACAACATCTTCAATGTCTGGGGGTGTGAGGACTGAAGTACGAAGCAACTTTGGACCAGAGGTTTCAGTTGATGATGTGGTTGGAATCTTTACGATCAAATTGATGAAGAAGGAACATCCCGTTCATAAATCTGCCAGTGTGGATGCAGAGAACTTTATCGAGCAAAACCGGCATCTGGTCAAGCGTTGATGAGTTCTTCAGGCATTTGGATTGAAATCTACGGTGGGCTGATATAGCTCATACAGAAATCGAATTCAAAGACATCACTCCCATCGTCAGTGACAGTGACATAGACAGTTGCTGGTTGGTAGGACCATTTATAGCCTTCCACCTTGTAGTATCCTGGATAGACATCTTTGAAAACATAGCGACCTGCATCTGTGGTCTCAGACTCCCGGGTGTCCATCACGGCGCCAGCCTCCAGCTCAATTGGAGTTAATATCAGGGTAGCCTTCATCACCTTGATGGAGGTGCCGCACCGATTGACCAATCCCTTAAAATCAATTTCTGGTGGAGCAGGAATGATGATATTGTAATTGCGATCTGAGTATTGGAAGAAATCGATCGCTTTCGAAAAGCAGAGTTCCTCTTCCTGATATACCTGAACCAGGTACTGACCTAAATATAAACTATCAATTGAGTAGTAGCCTTCACCATCAGCCAAAATGGTATCGGTGGGAGCTGTGTCTCCAGCATAAGACTCGCCAGATTGTGCATAGGTCATGGTGATGATGATCCGGGCATTGACAACAGTTGAGTCGGTGCCACCATCTATTACTTGTCCCCAGAGCCTGTAATATGGCTGTTCAACCGGATTGACAGCATGATCCTGAAAAGAATCCAGGCAGGATTGAATGAAACAAACCAGCAGCAGCAGGAGCAAGGGGAGGGCGTACTTATTCATGGTAAAATGTAACCGGTGGACAATGACAGGCTAATCGAATTTATAGAACCCCATGCAAAAGTCATAGATCATGTGCTTGGTTGAATCATCAAGCACTCTTATGTACTCGCTCCGCGCATAAAGATCCCTTCTGAACGCCTGCAGCAGGTAATCGCCAGGGTAGATGTCCTTGAACACGAATTGTCCCGAAGTCTCTGTCCTCGTTTCTCTGGGATTCATTACCGCTCCATCCCAGAGTTCTACCGGGGTCAGGAAGACAGAGACCTCAGACAGCAAGCCGGACGACGTACAACTGGAGATCTGTCCGCTGAGCATCATATCAGGATCAGGAATGATGATGTCATATACCCGATCGGCATACTGAAAAAAATCGATCTGGTTTGAATAGCTCAATTCATCATCCTGCCAAACCTTAAGTAGGTATTGACCAAGATACAGACTGTCAAAGCGGTAATGGCCGAGACTATCAGAACGCATTTGCTTTGATTGCGTCCAACCACCTTCATACCACTCACCCGTGTGGGCGTATGTCATAGTGATCGATATCATTGCCTGGGAGACAAAAGCATCGTAAGCTTCATCAATCACGGTGCCTTCCAGCGCGTAATAGGGTTGTTCCACCGGGTTTACGTCGTGATCTTGAAACGAATCAAGGCAAGCTTGGGTCAGGATCAACTGCAGGCAGACAAACAGGGTTATAAGAACTTTTCGCATCCCTGAAATTAAATTGACTGACTTTACGGGGGTAACAGGTTTATTCTCAGGGTACAGAGGAATCACCACCATTGCGCCGGAGCTAAGAATATAAAAAGTTTGCCATGATTTCGGCACTCGGTTAACTTCGCGCCACTTGAATAGGAAAGTAGGTTTCAAAAAATGGGCAGTACTTCTGATATACGTAACAACCTGGTAATAGAACTGAACAGCAGTCTTTACAAAGTCGTTGAATTTCTTCATGTTAAACCAGGTAAGGGCAATGCCTTCGTCAGGACCAAATTAAAGAAAATTCCAGGTGGACAGGTGATTGAGCAAACCTTCCGATCTGGCGAAAAAATCGATGATGTGAAACTATTGGCAAATGAGATGACCTTTCTGTATGCCGATGACACGCATTATCATATTATGGACAATGAGACCTACGAGCAGATCGCCATCGATGCCGATCTCATGGCATCTGTAAAAGATTTTCTGAAAGAGAATGACATTGTAAAAGTGTTATTCCGTGAATCAACACCTGTGGACATTGAGATCGCTCCTCACGTGATCCTGGAGATCAAAGAGACCGATCCTGGCGTACGAGGTGACACTGCAACCGGGGGGTCAAAACCTGCTTTTCTGGAGACTGGATTAAAAGTTACCGTTCCCCTGTTTCTTAATATAGGGGACAAAGTGAAGGTCGACACTCGAACTGGTGAGTATCTGGAACGGGTCAGGGATTAGGAGAGGACTCATTTTGAACACAAAAGATATTGAGCAACTGATTGAGTTGCTTGAGAAATCAAGTATTTCAGAGATTGAAGTTGGACGATGGGGGAAGAAGATCAGAGTATCTCGACAGAGCGGCAACATGGTTGTCCAGAGCTCTGGTTTTGAGAAAAATGATACCACCTTACCAAGACCGACAAGCGCTGAGCCTGTTGACGTACCTGTTGTGGAAGAAGGTGCTCCTGAGCAGGGCGCAGCGATCAAATCACCCATGGTTGGCACTTTTTACCGTGCTCCTTCCCCAGATGTGGATGCTTTCGTCAAGGTTGGGGATCATGTCAAGATGGGCGATACGCTCTGTATCATCGAGGCCATGAAGATCATGAATGAGGTCGAGGCGGAAATCTCAGGGGTTATCCTGGATATAAAAGCGGACAATGCTCAGCCCGTTGAGTATGGTCAGACACTATTTCTCATTGAACCGTAGACCGGTTTCTCATGTTTAATAAGATCCTAATAGCAAATCGTGGTGAGATCGCTTTGCGAGTTATTCGTGCGTGTCGTGAGATGGGCATACGAAGTGTGGCTGTTTACTCGGAAGCCGATGAACTTTCTCTTCACACAAAGTTTGCTGATGAAGCAGTTTGCATTGGTCCTGGACCATCCAAAGACAGCTACCTGAACACACAAGCGATTCTGACAGCGGCTGAGGTTACCAACGCAGATGCCATTCACCCTGGATATGGGTTCCTGGCAGAAAATGCAGATTTCGCCGATATGTGTAGCTCTCATAACATCGAATTTATTGGTCCAGACGGTCGTATGATCGAGGCCATGGGTGACAAAGCATCTGCCAAGGCAACAATGAAAGCTGCCGGTGTGCCGGTTATCCCCGGTAGCGAAGGAATTCTTAGCTCCGCCAAAGAGGCTGAGAAGCTGGCGGCAGAGATGGGATTTCCTGTCATTCTGAAAGCCACTGCCGGTGGTGGCGGTCGGGGTATGCGAGTGGTCTATCGACCCGAAGACCTGGCAAATCTTTATTCCATGGCTCAAATCGAATCTGGCTCCGCCTTTGGTAATGATGGTCTCTATCTTGAAAAATATATTGAAAATCCTCGCCATATAGAGGTTCAACTCCTGGGCGATAAATTTGGCAACGTGTATTCACTCGGTGAACGTGAGTGCTCTATCCAGAGGCGTCACCAGAAACTGCTGGAGGAAACACCATCACCAGTTGTGTCTGAAGCCCTGAGGCTGGAGATGGGTGAAGCAGCCGTTGCTGGCGCAAAGCGTGTCAATTATGTGGGTGCAGGAACCATTGAATTTCTCCTGGACAAACATGGTGATTTCTATTTCATGGAAATGAATACACGCATCCAGGTTGAACACACGATCTCGGAAGAAGTCACCGGTGTGGATATCGTTAAGAGGCAGATCGAATGCCATGCTGGCCTGAAACTGCCGGATTGGTTATCTAAGATCAGATTGCGGGGACATTCCATTGAGTGCCGGATCAATGCAGAGGATCCAGCCAAAGATTTTCAACCATCCCCTATGTTCATCGAAAATGTTCATTTCCCTGGTGGGAAGGGCGTTCGCGTAGATAGTCATATCTATGCTGGCTATCAAATTCCACCCTATTACGATTCGATGCTGGCCAAACTTATCGTCCACGGGCAGGATAGAGAAGAAGCGTTGGCACGCATGCTTGGCGCCCTAAGAGAGTTCATTATTGAGGGTCCAAAAACAACAATCCCTTTTCATATCCAACTGCTGGAGAACAGTGAGATACAGCAGGGAAAATTCGATACGCATTTCCTGGACTCGTTTCGGTTTGATCCAGAGCGAGACGATGAGTCTTAACATATGGGAAGTCTCTTCAATCGGACCCTGCTCAGCTGTTTGGATTCGGCGGGATTTTTGCAGGAGATGGAGTGGGTGAATTGAAAATTAATAATCTGTTCAAGGAGAGATAGAATGAATATTCCAAGCGATCTGAAATACTCGAATGATCACGAATGGGTGAGGGTTGATGGAGAGACGGTCACTATCGGTATCACGGATTTTGCACAGGGAGAACTGGGAGATGTGGTTTTTGTTGAATTGCCCAGCCCTGGTGATTCTTTTGACAAAGGTGACGTAGCTGGAACCATAGAGGCTGTAAAGACAGTGGCTGATATTTTTTTGCCAGTCGGCGGCACTGTCGCTGAAGTAAACGAGCAACTTGAAGACAACTCCGATTTGATCAATCAGGATGCATTTGGAGAAGGCTGGATATTAAAAGTGACCATGTCAGATTCCGCCGAGCTCGATGACCTGTTGGACGCTGAAGGTTACAAAGCAGTGATCTCCTGACCGAAGCCCCATGCATCAGTACATTCCAAATACAGAAGAGGAACAGCTGAAAATGCTCAATGAGGTGGGTATTGCCTCATTTGAGGAACTTCTGGAGAGCATTCCTGAAAAGCTCAGATACCAGGGCAAGTTGCCACTGGATGACGCCAAAGCCGAATGGGATCATAAACAGGATGTCCAGAGAATCTCAAGCGCGGATGGGAATAATCAATCCTTCGTCTCATTTCTAGGCGCAGGAAGCTATGACCACTTCATTCCACATATCGTGGATGTGATGATCGGTCGTTCAGAATTTTATACAGCATATACACCCTATCAGGCTGAGGTATCGCAGGGGACCTTGCAGGTCATGTACGAGTATCAATCGATGATTTGCGAGCTGACCGGTATGGATCTGGCTAATTCATCCATGTATGATGGTGCCAGTGCTATGGCTGAAGCTTGTTTGCTGGCTGTCCGTCACACGCGCCGTAATCGTATCCTCATCGCCAGAAGCGTCAACCCGGTCTATGTGGATGTGAGCACGACCTATGCCAGCCAACAGGGGATCGAATTTGATTTTATCGATCTGAAACAGGGGGTCGTAGACTTGGAGTCGCTGGCTTCCAAATTAGATGAATCAGTTGCAGCGGTGGTCATCCAAAATCCAAACTTCTATGGTGACCTAGAAGATCTCAAGGCGATCAAAGCCGCCCTTCCTGACCAGAAGACCCAGCTCATCGCAGTTGTGAATCCTATTAGTCTCAACGTGCTAGAAGCTCCAGGAAAGCTGGGGGCAGATATAGCTGTGGGTGAAGGCCAATCCCTGGGCAATCACATGAGTTTTGGTGGACCCTACCTTGGGTTCATGGCTGTGAAGGAACCCCTTATCAGAAAAGTACCTGGTAGGATTGCTGGTGAGAGTGTCGATGTACATGGGAATCGTGCATTTGTCATGGTTCTGCGGACCAGAGAGCAGGACATTCGCCGAGAAAGAGCCACTTCCAATATTTGCACGAATCAGGGGCTGAATGCACTGGCTGCCTGTGTCTATATGGCAACCCTGGGTCGTAATGGCTTGAGGCGTGTTGCGGAATTGTGCACCCAGAAAGCCCACTATCTGGCGGAGGCCATTGCCAGGATCGACGGATATTCTATTGTGAATACAAATTTTTTCAATGAATTCATTATTGAGGTACCCGGGTCAGCGAAAGCCTTGGTGGAAAGCGGGCTTGCTGCAGGATTCTTTGTCGGTGTGGAACTGGGGCAGTTTGAGACCGAATCCAAAAATAAGCTACTCGTCGCTGTGACGGAGAAACGATCGAAAAGTGACCTGGATGCCTTTGTTGCTTTCCTTAAGGAGAATGCCAAGTGAGCGTTTACGATAAGCTGATGCAGGTGAAAAGTGAACGGGGCGCTGGGTACTTTGTGCTCATCGATCCCGACCGCTGGGAGATCAGTGATGTCGATGGTTTCGTGGATCGGATCAATACGTCTGGCGCTGATGCCATCATGGTGGGAAGCTCACTCATACTGGGCGATGATCTGCAGAAGAAGATGAAACGGATCCATGAATTGTCAGATTTACCTGTGATCCTTTTCCCAGGCAACCTATCCCAACTTACGCCCCATGTTGATGCCGTATTCTACCTGGTGGTCATAAGTGGCCGAAATCCCCAATTCCTGATCGGGGATCAAGTACAGGGCGCACCGATCGTTAAAGAAATGGGCATCGAGCCCATATCCACAGGCTATATGCTCATCGAAAGTGGCCGGGTGACCTCAGCTGAGTTCATAAGCGGCTCCAAACCTATCCCCCGGGATAAACCTGAGATTGCAGCAGTTCATGCTTTAGCGGCTGAATATATGGGATTCAAACTGGTTTACCTGGAAGCTGGGAGTGGCGCAGAACATGCGGTGTCTCCGGAAATGGTGCAGGCTGTTTCACAGTACGCCAAGGTACCGATCATTGTAGGTGGCGGGATCAAGACACCTGAAGAAGCAGAAAAACTGGTTCAGGCGGGTGCCTCCTTTGTCGTCACAGGCAATGTGCTGGAAGACGAGAGCAAGGCGCACCTCATGGAGCAATTCGCAGCAGCGATCCACACTGGCTGAACACCAGGCTAAAAAATCTGTACAAAGCCCATTTAAGCGCTCCCAGTATTACCCCTTCTTTTAACCAGCCCCTGAACGTCCAGTCTCCAGTTTCCAGTTTCCATTTTCCAGTCTCCAGTCTCCAGTTTCCAGTTTCTAGTTTCTAGTTTCTAATTTCCAATCTCTGCTATATTCAGACATGCCAGGATCTGAGAATTATTTGCAGGACTTTCTGAATTATCTCCGTGTCGAGCGGAATTTGGCTAAAAACACACAACAAGCCTATCTTGACGACCTGGAAGATTTTTGGAAGTTCCTGGCGCAGAAGAAAATCGCTGACCCCGGTAAGATAGACCATAAGATCCTCACGGATTATGCCCGTGACCTTAAAAAACGAAAAATGGCCGAGACCAGTGTGGCTCGACATTTCTCATCGCTACGGGCTTATTACAGGTTCCTCGTCATGGAGGGTCACCTGGCAACAGATCCAACCCAATTCCTGGACTCTCCCAAGCTGCCGAGCAGTTTGCCCAAGATCCTGAGTATAGAGGATATTGAGCTTCTGCTGAATGCCATCGACACAGAGACCCCTCTTGGTTTGCGGGATCGTGCCCTGTTCGAGCTCATGTACGCGGCTGGTATGCGTGTCTCTGAGGTCTGTAGCCTGACCAGTGAACAGATTCTTTTGGATGAGGATCTGCTTCTGGTTAGAGGTAAGGGGAACAAGGAACGGATCGTACCCCTGGGCGAAGAAGCCAAAAAATGGCTGCTGGAATATCTGGAGCATGGTCGTCCGCAATTGACGAAACGCTATTTTGCTGAGGGTATCATATTCCTGAATAACCGGGGTCAGGCATTACAAAGAAAAGGCATCTGGTTCATTCTGAAAAAACTGGCCGAGAAAGCCGGCTTGAATAAACCGGTAAGTCCCCACACCTTTCGTCATTCCTTTGCAACTCATCTGCTGGAAGGGGGCGCAGACCTGCGTATTGTTCAGGAAATGCTGGGTCATGTGGATATTTCTACAACGCAGATCTATACCCATTTGGATAGTACCTACCTGAAAGAAGTGCATAGCAGTTTCCATCCCCGAGCCAGGAAGTGAAGAAACCGTTAAAACGGTTATCGCTTTGCATGGGTTTGTAAACACCTGACTAAAGTCAGGTGCTAATGGGAGCGTACCTATACACCAATTTGGTGATAAACTTCTGATAGTATCAAACTTTAGTGGGGTGAGCATTCTTTAAAACGATTGATACTCTAGAATCGCTAAACTAGATTGATTCATGTTCAGTAAAAACAAGTTCTATTCTGACTGGGATTGTATAACCCTGGGGGAACGTCATCTCCCTGATGATGAGTACAGAACACCTTTTGAGATCGATCGGGATCGCATTATCCATTCAACTGCGTTCAGGCGACTCCAGAGTAAGACACAGGTCTATGTTACCGGGCAAAGTGATCAATATCGTACCCGACTGACCCATTCCATCGAGGTAGCCCAGATCGGCCGTTCGATGGTCAATTTCCTGAACCGGAAATCCCCCAGTCTCTCATCTGAATTCCACATCAACAACGCCCTGGTTGAAGCAGCCTGCCTTGCTCATGATCTGGGAAACCCACCCATTGGACATCAGGGTGAATCCAGGCTGAATGAATTGATGGATCCATGGGGAGGGTTCGAAGGCAATGCACAGTCCCTACGAATTCTTACAGATATCGTCAGGGGTGATCGCCGGGGAATTGGTAAAGGCGGTATGCAGCCAACGCGTGCATTGTTGGATGCCATCCTGAAGTACAAGGTGGTTGGGAAAGAAAATTCACCTGCAGGCGCCAAATTCCTCTATCCCGATCAGGAAGCGGTAAAGACCTGGGTGCATGAGGATGCTGGACTGGATATTAGGAGTCAGGGTGGTGAATCGGTCCGCTCCATCGAATGTGAGATCATGGACCTGTCAGACGATATTGCCTACACGACCTCCGACCTGTTCGATGGGGTGAAACAGAGTGTGCTCTCAGCCGATCAGGTTCAGAATTTCTGGAATACAGAACTAAGCGATGTTTCGGATATTCTCAGATCAGAACTGGATGAAGTACTCCGGGGAAAATTCCCCATGTCACGCTTTGTAGCCAGCCTGATCGGACGCTGGATCACTTCGGTTTCACTAAAGGTATTGAGCGATCCCCTTAAACCGGTTCCCCGCTATCAATTCGGTCTGGAAATAGGTGAGACAGCAGCGCAAGAGCTACAGGCTTTGCGAAAACTGAATTATGCCCTCATCTACAGTTCAGACTATGTGAAACGTCCAGAAACTGCTGGTGTTATGATCCTGGAAGAATTATTTATCTATTATAGGGATGCTGTACTGGGCCAACGACCTGTGCATGAGAAATTACCCTTACCGAGGGGCATCGCAGAAACCAGTGATGAGTCCATCAAAATGCGCCATGTATGTGATTGGATCGCAGGGATGACAGACAATTTCGCCCTCCGCTTGCAGTCTCAACTTAGATCGTAAGTCGGTGGTAAAGCTCATCCACCTGGAGATATAGATCCTCCAGCGTGCCATTGTTCTCAATAATATGATCTGCTAATTCGATCTTTTTATCAATGGGCATTTGTAATGATTCTCTTCGATCGAAGTCTTCAGCCAAGATCTGGGATCGACTGAATATCCTGGCTTTTCTAAGTAGGGCGTCCGCTGTTACCACAAGGACACTATCTGTGTATACTTCAACACCCGCTTCGAATAGCAGGGGAGCATCCATGACAAACATGTAGGCGCCCCGCTCTCGTGCGGTCTCCAGGCGTTTTTGGGTTGCTTCCCAGACTTTTGGGTGGATCAGTTGATTGAGGAATAGTTGGTCCTCTTTGGTAGAAAAGGCACGCTCAGCCAGGACTGATCTGCGCAATTTGCCAGAATCATCCAGAATATCAGTCCCAAATCGGGCACTGAGTTGAGCCAGAATCGCGACATCATTTTCCAGGAGGTACCTGGCCAGATCATCGGAATGGGAAACGACTGCACCAAGCTCGGCGAGCCGTTTGCTCACCGTGCTCTTCCCCGAGCCAATGCTGCCTGTAATTCCCAGAAAATACATCTTACCTTAAGACGTCAAGAATACGCTTATAGATATCCTGAACATTTCCGGTACCGTCGATATAGCGAATAAGACCTTGCTGATCGTAGTGATCGATGAGCGGGAGCGTCTGTTTTTTATAAACGGCCAATCTATTGACGACTGTTTCCTCTGTATCGTCTGAACGATGGATCAATTCAGCCCCATCGATATCGCAAACCCCATCCTTTTTGGGAGGATTAAAGACCAGATTGTAAATGTGCCCGCATTGAGAGCAACTTCGCCTGGCAGTCAGTCGTCTGATCAATTCTTCATCCGGAACATTCAGAACGAGGACATGATCCAGCTCTTTGTGATCTTCTCTCAGTAATTTATCCAGACCCTCTGCTTGTGGACAGGTCCGGGGAAAGCCATCCAGTATGTAGCCTGCTGCCAATTCAGGCTTCTTTAATTCCTCTGCCACCATGCCCAGGATGATATCATCCGGCACCAAATTCCCCGCGTCCATGTATTCCTGTGCCTTATGACCCAGGGCGGTATCGTTCTTTCTATGTTCCCTGAGTAGATCACCCGTAGATAGTTGCTTCACGTGGTGATCTTTGATGATCATTTTCGCCTGTGTACCTTTTCCAGATCCGGGAGGACCCAAGAATATTATGCGCATATCTTATTATCTCCAATTTGTAAAAACATGCAACAAATCCTGTGCCGAAAGCGACAGATCTGGACTCAGATTAAAATTCCGGCAATGGTTGCCGTAAGCCAGGATGCCAAGGCTCCGCCGATCATAGCCTTCAGGGCAACCTGTGACAGATCTCCACGTCTTTCAGGTGCCAATGCGCCAATACCACCGATCTGAATGCCAATGGAAGCAAAGTTGGCAAATCCGCACAGCGCATAGGAACTAATGATCATGGATTTTTCATTCAGTTGACCGGTCATCTCCTGGAGATGTCCATAAGCCACCAATTCAGTCAGAACGATCTTTTCACCCATGAGTTGACCCACCGAAAAAATATCAGCATAGGGAATACCCATGAGGAAGGCGAGTGGAGCAAAGATCCAGCCGAGGATCTGTTCGATACTTAAGCCAAGCCATCCAAGCAAGTAATTGAACGTGGCAACAAGGGCCACAATGGCGATCAGCATGGCACCTACATTGGCTGCCAGGCGCAGGCCATCAGTGGTTGCCTTGGCGATGGCCTCCATGACATTCCCTTCCGTTTTCTCGATCTCCATCTTGAGATCACCCTGTGTGGGTGATTTTTCTACTTCCGGGAAGATGATCTTTGCTAAAACCAGAGCGGCTGGGGCACTCATGACTGAAGCTGCCATCAGGTGTCCGGCAATATTTGGAATATCAGTTAGCCATTTGGCATAGATGGCCAGAACACCGCCAGCCATGGTCGCGAATCCACCCGTCATAACTGCCATGAGCTCACTTTTTGTCATGGATTGGATGAAGGGTCGGATGACAAGGGGCGCCTCTGTCTGGCCGACGAAAATATTGGCGGATGCGGAAAGGGTTTCAGAACCACTGGTGCGCAATGTTTTCTGCATCCCTTTGGCAATGTATTTCACGATGAACTGCATGAGTCCAAAGTGATAGAGAATGGCCATGAAGGCAGAGAAGAAAATAATGGTTGGCAGAATCTGGAAGGCAAAGAAAAACCCAAGACTATCCTCATTCCCAGGACCAATGGCAAGTGCATTAAAAACAAATTCAGCACCGGTATCCGAGAATGAAAGTAAGCGATTGATCGCTTTATCGAGGAACATGAATATCGGTTTCCCAATGGGCGTGGCCAGGATGAATATGGCAAAAAAGACCTGTAATCCGAGTCCCCAGTATACCAATCTGAAATTGATGGCTTTTCTGTTATTTGACATGAGAAAGGCGATACCCAGGATCGCAGCAATACCAAACAAGCCCATGAATCTGTCCATTTAACTAATCCTCCGGTTCATCATAACAACTCCTGCATCTGGCTTCGTAGCTCTCAGCTTCACCTACCATGATCTGTTCACCCTTATTGATCAATCGTTGTGTGAACCCAGCAGGGTTTCCGCATACCACACAGATGGCTAAATTCTTTGTTACATACTCTGCATCGATAATGAGTTGGGGCATGGGGCCGAAAGGCTCTGCTCTGAAATCTTTCTCCAATCCTGCGACAATGACACGTTTCTTCTGTTTCGCCAGGGTGCGGCAAACGTCAATGATCGCTTCGTCAAAGAACTGAGCCTCATCAATCCCTACCACCTGGACATGTTTAGCAAGCGGCAGGATATCCACAGCGCTTTTGACTTTCGTCGATTCCAACTTCTGCTGGCTATGAGACACGATGTGATCCTCGCTGAATCGGTTATCAATATCTGGTTTGAAAATAGCAACGTGCTGTCGGGCGATCTGTGCTCTGCGCAGGCGTCTGATCAGTTCCTCTGTTTTACCACTGAACATGGATCCCGTGATCACTTCGATCCAGCCAGTGTGATGAGGCGAAAGGTGCTCCATAGTACGCTTACTCGCTTTCTAAATTTAAATTATGATCAGGTCTCATGGCTTAGCCCCTCTTTCCCAAAAGCGTCAGGGAGCAGGCGCGCGGAGGATGTCTCTCGTGTATTCCCATCTGCATCGACCAGGGTGATGGGAATATCACCGCAGAGCTCCCATATGACCTGCCTGCAGGCGCCGCAAGGAGAGACACCAGGAGCTGACACCACAGCCAGTTCTGAAAATTCACGCTCGCCAGCAGCAATGGCGGTGAACAATGCTGTACGCTCGGCACAGACGGTTAAACCAAAACTCGCATTTTCGACATTACATCCCTGATAGATCTTTCCGTTAGCTGCTCGAACGGCTGCGCCTACACAAAAATTTGAATAAACAGCATAGGCCTGCTTCTGTGCGTCCTGTGCTGCCCTTATCAGATCATTCTTGCTCATGCGTCTTACCTCAGCTGGTATCTGTGATAGATACTGTAGATGGTTAATCCGGTGATGAATCCACCAATGTGTGCAATATAAGCAGTACCATCACCGGGTGTCATCATTTGATATAGAAATTGTGTCGCGATCCATATCCCTATAAACCAGATGGCCCGCACCTGAAAAAAGAAAACAAAGGTAACCCAGGTCAATATCTTAGCCTTGGGGTAGCGCAGGGCGTAAGCGCCCAGAACACCGGAGATCGAGCCTGAAGCTCCAATGAGAAATCCAGGATCATTTACACCAAAGTAGGGATCAAGGAAGACTTCGGAGAGGGCCGCCCCAACCCCACAGGCCAGATAGAATATCAGGAAAAATCTGGGACCCAGGGACCCTTCTATATTGTCACCAAAAATAAAAAGGAATAACAAGTTAAAGATCAAGTGCCCCCAACCGCCATGGAGAAACTGATAAGAAAATAGTGTCACGAGTGAAACCGGATCCCCGCTAATAAATGCAGCCTTTGAAAAAACGAAGCCACTCAAACTGTACATGTGCTGAAGTAGGAAAATTAAAATATTCAGGGAGATGAGGATGTATGTAATGGTAGGGAGGCGAAGGGCGGGGTTGGTATCTTTGAGAGGAATGAACATCTCAGTGACCGAGTGTGAAGGTGTAGGAATAGTCCCGTCGATTGCCCGAATAATCAGTGAGTGTCACGCTGAATTCATGCTCCCCACGTGCCAATCCCTGTGGTACATGGAACGAGAGTTCCTTCCGAAGAGGATTGTAGTCAGGATAGAAGCGCTTCTGGTCCAACATAGCGCTTGGGAGCGATTCCCGGTAATTGATGCGCTTTGTGTTTTCACTCAGTTTGAACACCAGTCGATCCCCCTTGCGTATTCTCTCATAAGGTTTTACAGGCTGAATTCGAGGCGCTTCCAGATCTGATATCAGAAAATATGGGCCACTTTTGCTAAGCGCCATGTGGCTATATCCCAGGGTGTCCAGACTACCCAGGCGCTTCCAACTTTTCTTTTTGCCTGGAGTAAAGAGACTGCTACCGCTGCTCGTCAACGCATGCTTGAAAGTGAGTTCACCCCTAAGCTCAAATTCGTTTTCTCCAATTGAATGGATCTGGATTCCAAGTATGTCCTGGCCCTCAAATTCTCCTCGCGTAGTGTCAATCCTCAGGAATACACTGGCTTCACCAGGGTTAGTTGCATTCAAAGATGCCTGAGGAACTTCCCATTGGAGGGATAAACTATCTCCAGGGCGCAATTCATTGAGCGGCTTCAGCTCATGCGTATCCAGCACATCCTGACCGGAAAGTAGTTGGACCGATCGACCCTGAGCCCGAATCGGCAAGGGGATGATATCACTCTCCGCGGTTCGCTCAGAAACTTGTGTCAACTCTCCCTCAAAATGCCCTTCTTCTGTAAGTATTCGATACGCCAGGGGATACGTATAAGCTTCTGTACTCTCTAATCGTAGAATGAATCCTGGATCGTAGGGCGTCCACTGATGCTCAAATGTGGATGCAATGCTCTGAGTGGGCGGAATGATCCATTGCAGACCCTTCCCCCGCGTACTCGATGCCCGAATGCCATTCACGAGCTCTGACTTGACGATCCTCCAGGTGGTGGAATTGAGTCGATAAAACGTTTGGGCAACTGGTAAATGGTCATTTGTTGATGAATAGAATTCGAATCTTTCGTAGCCACCTTCAGGGTAGGATCGGGTGATAAAGTAAAATGAATCTTTTTCCTGAACGCTCCAGCTCTCGTTGAATTCGGGTATGATGGTGAACTCGGCACTGGTGATATTACGTTTCACATCCGATAGTCTGTACCGGAGTGTTGCGATACCATCAGGGTCCAGTAAACCGGTCTTACCACTCTTCATAAAGGGAAAAGTATTCGGGTCCCCGATTCGGAACATGGACATGAAGCGCCAGTTCTGTTTGCCTCTGACACCTGGATAGACCACATCAATGGAGTCTGACATGCTGTGCGGTAGCTGGTCAAACCGGTAAGCGAAGGCCAGCGAATCATTCATGAAAAGGTCTGCCCGATACAGGCTGTATTTATTATAGGTTCCATTTGCTCGGTCGTGGGCATTGATGAGGCTGTAGAAAGGACCAGTCGTTGTGATCGGATTCTCATCCTTGACATCGATACGCACGGGGAGTCGACTGTTATTGATCTTTGTCTGGCTATTTTTTGGGACCAGCAAGATCTCGTCGAGAACAGGTCGCTTTGTATCTCGAACACCACTATAGAAAATTTGCGGATTGAAAACCGTATTGCTGCTATCACGAAGCTCAAAGTGCAAGTGGGGGTGTTCGGTACCACTGGTGCCACTGAATCCGATCACCTGTCCGGCTCGTACAGGATGTTCATCAGCCTGGAAGCGAAATCGTGTATAATATTTTTCCCGTGAATTTTGCGCCTCATGCACCAGGGCTTCCATTTTATCTGTGAACAGCTCCAGATGACCATACACAGCTAAATTTCCATCCTCTAGTCTAAGAAATAGTCCCCGACCATAGCCATGGTAACTGACGACGATACTTTCTATGTAACCATCCGCAATAGCCACACAGGGGACTTCCATTTCACCCCATGTCTTAATATCTACGCCGGCATGCAAATGTCCGTCGCGATATTCGCAGAATGTTGCTGAAAGGCTCTGGGACGCTTTGATCGGCCAACGATAAGCTTGAGCGAATAATCCTGAATATAGGAGGGTAATAAGCAGAATTCGGAACATGGTGCATAAAATCAATCCGTCAGAAACTGATGCAATGGTTTTTAACAAGAAAAAGCGGAAAAATAGACCGTTGATTATGCACCGGATTTCAGTTAAATCACGCCTGTTATGAATTTGTTTAGCAGCAAAAAACAGACGGCGGAAACACCTTACAGTTTCCAGGAAAGATTCGGTGAGATAAAACGCATCGCCATCATCTATCCTGAAAAGCAGGAGTGGCTACGAATCGCTCGCTACGCCCTGCAGAAGTTGTATCGCATGCCTGAACAGTTTGAATTCCTCATTCTGCAGTCTCCAGATGCCCATGAAACCTATGCCACTGCCGAATTTGAAGTAGGTGATATGGTGTATTCGCCGAATAAGGTGGAGCGGGGGAGGATCAGGAACCGGATCCAGGCTTATAACCCGGACATTCTGCTCCAGCTAGAACCTGAGCCCGATGATCGACTGATTCAGTTACTGCAATCCCTGATCATCGGATTGAAGATCGGTTTTGGACCGGAGGAGTCGGGTTTAAATATTGTATATTCTCAGAAGAAGACAGGCTTCTATGAGAAAAATATCCTCAACCTGGTTGCACTACTCGAGTCTAAATAAAGAATTTAACTGGATTACTGATTGTGATTGCGCTGATTCTGCGTCTCTTTGCAGGAGACATGGTATTTTGCGATCGGAACTGCTTCTAACCGACCTTCTTCGATCAATTCTCCACAGATAATACAAACACCATAGGTGCCTTCATCGACACGTTCAAGTGCGTCATCTACTTCGTTGAGGTATTTTGACTGGCGAACAGCAAAAATGCTGGTTTTTTCCCGCTCAGCCATGTCAGTGCCAACATCAGCCATATGGTAGGTTGCGGAGGAGAGTTCACCGGAGCCATCGGTGATGGTTTTGTTCAACTCATTCTTCTGATAAGAAAGGTCTTCGTTGATCCTATCGCGCTCTTCATCAAGGATCTTTTTAAACTTACCTAAGGTCTTTTTATTGTACTTTTTAACAGCCATTTTCTTCCTCTATATTGCCCTTCAAGTGTTGCAATATATCGCCTGAACATCATTTTCCTAGAAAATAAAAGGGGCCAAAAATCTCTTGGTGACCCCTAACACCCCGACTACATTTGCGCGCTTTATGAATGTAGTTACACTAATAAAAAACACGAGGGTATAATGGAAGATATTGTATGCCCAAATTGTGGCGAAGAACTCTCAGAAGAGCGTCTTTCGAAGTCGCTTATCTGTCCTCACTGCGCAACAAATCTGAAAAATAAAAAATATATGGACTTTCTTGAGTTCCTCATGGTCGCAGAGATCGTGGAGGACATCGACTTCTTTGATGAATCTGTATATGGCGATGAATATCTACGCTTTCAAGAGTCAGGTTTTGATGATCAGGATCTTCCTGATACAAAAACGGCAGATATTGATTGGGATAGCGATCCAGACCATACAGAAGAAGAGTGGGGCGAAGATAATCCGAACCTGAATAGCAATAAATCCTGGGATTCCTGATCCAGGCTAGCTAGGAGGTACCAAATGGATTCAAAGAAACAGGCATCACAACAGATTCAGATCCATGTGAATGAGAAAGTTGCCGATGGAGAATACGCCAATCTGGCTATTATTACTCACTCTGCTGCTGAATTCGTAATGGATTTCGTACGGGTAATGCCGGGATCACCAAAAGCGAATGTGCAATCCAGGGTCATTATGACACCCAGTCATACAAAGGCTTTACTGCATGCTCTGGAGCAGAATGTCACCAAGTACGAAGCTGAGCATGGCGAGATTAAGATGCCCGATCCCATGGGATTCCCTGGTATTAAACCAGAACAGGGTATGCCTAACTAGCGACACTCTGGTTAAGTCTTGAAGGGGTCCTGTCCGGGCCCCTTTTTTTATTCGGTCGAAGACAGAAAACCACGGGTTTACCCGTGGATGAATGAGCCTGCGGAGGTAACTTAAGTCGATGCAGATACATTTCATTTCCCACAGTGCGTATCGTTTAGAATATCACATAGTATGGGTATG
>JAIPJM010000022.1 GCA_021734255.1 Fidelibacterota bacterium
AACAGGGTTACATTCATCTCGCCTCCGCTATTGTTGGGTTACAGAATGGCAGAGACACTCCTTATAGCCCTGCCCTCTAGTTGCGGGGCTATTCTATTTTATTAAAGCCAGATATTCAATCGTTTTGGACAGGTATGTTGGGCAAGCGATGGCTTCAAATTTTGTTTGCCAAATGCTCACTTGCGCATCATATTTGGCACGTTCATTGAATGTTATGGAATAGTAGTAATAGTTTCCTGCTGGGTGGACCAGTTTTACCAGAATGGTGCAGCTCTGCAGGGTGTTATAACAATTTGAGATAGAATACAGAGGAGGTTTCATGTCTCTTACAATTACAGATGAATGTATCAACTGCGGTGCTTGTGAACCAGAATGCCCTAACGACGCTATTTCTGAGGGCGATGAGTATTATGAGATCGACCCAGAGCTCTGTACAGAGTGTGTCGGTCATTTTGACGAATCTCAGTGTGTTGAGGTTTGCCCAGTAGATTGTATCCCCCTTGGGGTTGAGGAATCACAGGATGTTCTCATGGCACGCTATGAGAAAATCACTGCCTGATACAATTTAGTCTACAAGCTGTATAAAGGTCTCCATTTCGGAGACCTTTTTCATTTGGGCCAACTGACATTGGAATCCTCCATAAATTCAATTCCACTTGTGTAATTATCGGAAAATGCTATAGCTAGCATCATTTTTCCTGCATCTAGGGAAATGAAAACTATATTAGCAGGCTATGAAAGATACAGGAATGAATTCATTATGAATCAAGATAAATTAAAATCACTTTTACAACAGGTTAAGTACCCGGGTTTCAGCAAGGATGTTGTCACTTTTGGACTCATCCAGAATGTTCAGGAAACAGAGGGTGCTGTTGAACTAGGCGTCAAATTTACAACAGAAAAAGAAGAGGTTCGCCAACAGATACTTTCTGATATCGAAAAGGTTTTGAGAGAGGGGGGTTACGAGAAGATCAATATCGAGATCATTCAGGCCCCTGTCAAACCGGCTCAACCAGATGAAGCTGCAGCACCTCCCTCCATACCCGGTGTGAAGCATACCATAGCTGTTGCCAGTGGTAAAGGCGGAGTGGGGAAATCCACAGTCGCTGCCAACCTGGCTGCTGCCCTGCGAAAACAGGGACATAGTGTTGGAATTTTGGACCTGGATGTGTATGGTCCCAGTTTACCCATTACCATGGGAGTCCACGAGACACCCAAGGTACAGGAAGGGAATAAACTCCAACCGATCCAAAAATTTGATATGTCACTCATGTCACTCGGATTCCTGCTGAATGACAATTCTCCGGTTATTTGGCGCGGAGCCATGGTTTCCAAGATGGTGTCACAATTCCTCTTTGATGTGAATTGGGGAGATATTGATTATCTCATCCTGGATCTTCCTCCTGGCACTGGGGATGTCCAATTGACCCTGGTGCAGCAGATCGCACTTACCGGTGCTATTATAGTCACCACCCCTCAGGATCTGGCACTGAAAGATGTGGAACGTGGTGCCAACATGTTTAGTAAGGTGAACACGCCCGTATTGGGAATCGTAGAGAATATGTCTTATCACATTTGTCCCAGTTGTGGGCATAAATCTCAGATCTTTTCTACAGGTGGTGGTACCAAGGAAAGTGAGCGCCTGCATGTGCCCTTGCTGGCAAAGATCCCGCTAAACGAGGAGATCATGAAAGCAGGAGAATCTGGTGAACCACTGGTAATTTACCTGCCCGAGTCTGAAGCAGCTACCATGTTTAGAACGCTGGCTCAAAAAGTGACCGAACTGGTGGAAAAGTAAGTCCATGGCCTCTAGAGATGACATTTTCAATGCCCTGAAAAAGGTCTATGATCCAGAGATTCCGGTTAATCTGGTGGACCTGGGTCTGATCTACGATGTGAGTGTTGAAAATAAGGATGTTTCTGTTGAAATGACCCTTACAGCAGTCGGTTGTCCCATGCATTCTGTAATCACGCAGAATGTGAAGGATGCCATCGAAAAGCTGGATGGAGTCAGACAGGCCAATGTCCGCATTGTCTGGGAACCGAGGTGGACACCAGACCGTATCAGTGAGGCAGGTAGAACAACATTGGGAATGGTATAACGTCTGAAGTATGGCAACTGATGTTGAAAAATTAAGAGTTGAGGTTCAATCCGGGGGAGAGCTTCCCAAGCATGTTGCTATCATCATGGATGGGAATGGTCGCTGGGCGAAATCTAAATCTCAACCCAGGATATTTGGACACAAAGCGGGTGTAAAAACCGTCAGAAGGATTACCGAATTGGCGGGTGAGATGGGTTTAGAGGCGTTGACCCTCTACACCTTTTCCAGTGAAAACTGGAAGCGGCCGAAGATGGAAGTATCAGCCCTCATGAATCTGCTTTTAGACACAATTAGCAAGGAAGTGGATGATCTGAACCGGAATAATGTACGTTTAACGGTAATTGGCGATTTGGAATCGATGCCAGCTGGTACCAGGGATGCAATGATGGATGGCATCGAGAAAACATCCAGGAACACTGGGCTCAATCTGAATCTCGCACTTAATTATGGAGGTCGGCAGGAGATCCTGCACGCAGTCAGGTCCATTGGAAATGCAGTTGTTAACGGAGATCTGAAGGTCTCTGAAATTGATGATCAAGTTTTTGCAAAGCATCTGTTCACTGCAGACATGAAGGATCCGGACCTTTTGATCAGAACCAGTGGAGAATTCAGACTCAGTAATTTTCTGCTCTGGCAACTGGCATATACTGAAATTTTTGTAACACCCGTTTTCTGGCCAGCCTTCAGCGAAACAGATTTTCTGGAAGCGATCCTGGATTACCAAAAAAGAGAAAGAAGATACGGTCAAGTTAGTGAACAAATTCAAAGTTAGAACGTTCGTGTAGGTATGAAAAAATTTATCAACTATCTCGCATTGAGTCTATTTTTCCTCAGTTCATTGGTCGGACAGCAGCAGGCTAACACTATTCGAGTTGCCAGTATTGATGTTGTTGGAACCAAAACAGCCACACCGGAAGTTGTGATCTCCGTGTCCGGATTGAAAGCGGGGATGGATGCCACGCAAGAAGATTTTTCAGAGGCTGTCAAACAGTTATGGAGTTTGGGTTTATTCTCAGACGTCAAGATCCTGACCGAAAAAGATACACCGGCCGGTGCCTTTCTGATCATTTCTGTTGAGGAATACCCCCGTCTGGATCGAGTGGTCCTTGAAGGTAATAAAAAGATCAAGAATGATGACATAGATGAAGCTCTGGAGATCCATCCAGGACAAGCATTGACTCCCTATATTGTCTATGAGAGTCAACGGATCATCGAAAAACTGTATTACGAAAAAGGATACTTGCTGGCAAGAGTAGAACCGACAACTTTCGAAGGTGAAAAAGAGAACACCCGCGGTGTGAAGTTTCAGATCACTGAGAATAAGAAAGTTTCAGTTGGGGGTATCTATTTCACAGGGAACACCCAGCTATCGGATCGCAAACTGAAGCGCAAGATGGAGAACATTAAGGAAGAAAGCTGGTGGAAATTTTGGGCTGACACCGATTTTTCAATCGATAACCTCCGCGCAGATGAACGGGCCATTGAGGACAGAATGCATGCCCTGGGTTTTAGAGACGCTGAAGTCCTGGGTGATAGTCTCTATTACTCTGAAGATCTGAAGAAGATGTACTTTCGCATCGATCTATATGAGGGTGGAAAATACCATTATGGCGATGTGAAGGTTGTAGGGAACACCGTATTTGAAGATGAAGATATTCTGGCAGCATTAGGTATTTCCCGAGGAGATGTATATAACTCCGAGAAACTCATGGAAGCCGTTGAAATGGGCGTTCGTGGTCCGTATATGGACAGAGGTTATCTCTATTGTCAGATAAATCCCATTGAGAAACCAGTCGCTGCAGATACCGTCAATTTAACACTCGAGATAAACGAGATGAACCCGGTCCATATCAGGCATATTAACATTGTCGGGAATGAGAAAACGAAGGAAAATGTCATTCGTCGGGAACTGCGTATTTTTCCAGGTGATCTGTTTAGTCGTGCGGCACTGATGCGCTCACAGCGCGAGGTCATGATCCTCAATTATTTTGGGAATGTTGTTCCTGATGTCATCCCTTATGACGAAGATCAGATCGATCTTGTCTTTGAAGTGGAAGAGAAGAACACCGGGACTGCCACGGCCAGCGCAGGTTATAGTGAGCGGGACGGTTTTATTGGTACAGTGGGACTACAATTCCCAAATTTCAGAGGAAATGGACAGCAACTCTCCTTCAATTTTCAGCGCGCCTACAGCTATGAGGCATTGTCCATCAGTTTTGTAGAACCTTGGCTTTTCAATACCCCTAACCTCCTGGGTATCAGCCTGTTCGACCAGGATCGAAGCCAGGGAAACCGGAACAGTTATTTTAATTATTCTGCCGGGTATTCAACGCCTTACGATGTCCATACCACCGGTGGTTCCGTCACATTTGGGCGAAGATTCCAGTGGCCTGATAACTACTTTCGTGGTCGCTGGATGTTCAGAGCTGCTGTAGATCGTTATGATCTGGACAGGATCTATTATCAGAATATTTTTGACAGGGTCAATCCTGCTCATTTGGAGCGGACCTCCGGGATCAGTCTCACGCAGACCATCTCCCGTGATTCCCGAAATGCACCCGAGTTTCCAACCTCAGGTTCTGTCCTGACCCTCAATTCGGTATATAGTGGGGATAAGTTCGGTGGGAACGAAAGTTTTTTCAAACAACGAGCCAGCCTGGAGTGGTATACACCTATCTGGAAGGACAAATTGGCCATGCGCAACTATATGGAGGGAGGATTATTGGAATCTCTCGCTCCAGCATCGGATTCTACGCAGATCATTCCCTATGATGAGTATTTCTTCATGGGCGGAGCCGGTCTGATCTATGGAAGCGCTCTCAGAGGCTATGCCGAACGATCTGTTGGAACACTGGATGGCAATGCTTACTTTGGTGGACAAGCAACGTTTAAGTATACGTTTGAATTAAGATTCCTGTTGTCACCCAGTCCTATGATGTATCTCATTGGGTTTGCTGAGGCAGGAAATGTGTGGGATGACTTCAATTCCAGTAACCTTTTTGATTTGAAGCGATCTGCAGGATTTGGTGGCCGTGTGATCATGCCGCCCCTGGGGCTTTTAGGTATCGATATTGGTTGGGGATTTGATCAGGACCCGGTACCCGACTGGAAGTCGCCTGAGTACCACTTTATTTTTGGACAACAATTCTAGTACTATTGATTAAGGAGATACCATTTTGAACAAAGCTACAATCCGATTAATCCTACTTTTGGCCTTATCTGTGGCAGCATTTGGCCAGAAATTCGGATACATCAATTCCGAATATATCCTCTCACAGTCCGAGGAGTTTCTTGAAGCTCAGAATAAACTGGAAGTTGAAGGCCGCAAGCTGGAAAAGCAGTATTATGATATGGCCGGAACGCTAGACAGTCTTCAGCAGGATTACGAACGCCAAAAATTTCTTATGACGGAAACAAATCGAGCTACCAAAGAGAATGAAATGCGTCGATTAGCGGAGAATATCCAGAGGTTTCAAGTGGAGAAACTTGGTCCACAGGGAGAATTCTACCAGAAACAGCAGGCACTGGCCGACCCTGTATTAAAGAAGATCAACGCAGCGATCAAAAAGGTTGGCGAAGATGGTGGCTACGATTTCATCTTTGATACCATGGCCGGCAACATCTTGTATGCCAAGGAATCGTACGATCTAACAGAGAAAGTTATACAGGAGCTCCAGAAGTAAGGAGCTAGCTTCCCTGTGGCTATAAAACTTGGAGATCTTGCGGTCCATCTGAACGCACAGGTTGAGGGTGATGATAGTATCCTGGTCTCAAAATTAAATGAGATCCAGGCTGCCACCTCTGACCAGATATCCTTTCTCTCAAATCCGAAGTATATCAAATTCGCTCAGACAACGCAAGCGGCAGCCCTCATTGTCCCCGACGATCTGGAGATCGACTTTCCTAATCTTCTCCGGACTAAAAATCCACATTATGCAATGACGAAGGCGCTTGAGATCTTGAATCAGACTGAAAGACCTATCAGACCGGGTATTCACCCATCAGCGATCATCGATGCGGAGGTGGAGATACCAGACTCCTGTGAAATCGGTCCCGGTGTTGTTATCACAACTGGGGTATTTATCGGTGAGTCAGTGATCATCGAAGCCAATACGGTTATTGGCGTAGGATCTTCGATCGGCAGGCATTCACACCTATATCCAAATGTCGTCCTCTACAATGACACGATCCTCGGAGAACGTTGTATCATTCACGCTGGGTCCATTGTTGGGAGTGATGGATTTGGTTTTGCCGTGGAGCAGGGAGAGATCGAAAAGATCCCACAGACCGGGAATGTTATCTTAGGCAATGACGTGGAGATAGGTGCTAATTGTGCTATCGACCGCGGATCCATTGGTTCTACAACTATCGGTGATGGGACCAAATTGGATAACCTTGTCCATATTGCCCACAATGTGAAGGTTGGAAAAAATTGTTTCCTGACGGCTCAGATAGCGATCGCTGGGAGTTCTACTTTAGGAGACCGCGTGCAAATGGGTGGTCAGAGTGGTGTGATCGGCCATATGAATGTGGGAAATGATGTAAAAATTGCAACTCGTGGGGGAGTAACACAGGATGTGCCTGATGGTACCATGGTGAGTGGATTCCCCGCCCGTGATCATCGCAAAGAATTACGAATTGAAGCCGTCATTCAGAAATTACCGGAATTATACAAAATCGTTAAAACACTTGAAAAACAAATAAATAAATCCTAAGTGGACGCTCTGAGATTGGATAAAGGACTGAAATAGATGCAGGATAGAAGAGAAAATCAGAGGAGCATAAAGAAAGCCGTCTCCATTGCAGGAATCGGACTTCATACCGGTGTCCAAACCAGGATGACGTTCAAACCAGCGGCCCAGAATACAGGTATTCGCTTTCTTCGTACGGATGTTCCCAATGCGAAACCCATTCCAGCCGATATAGACCATGTTGTAGACATTTCACGCGGGACCACGCTGGAACATAATGGCATTAGAATTCACACAACTGAACACGTATTAGCCGCAATCAGCGGACTTGAGATAGACAATATTTTAATCGAGCTTGACAATAAAGAGCCACCGGTCATGGATGGCAGTGCCATTGAGTTCGTGGAGATCCTCCTGGCAGCCGGTTTCGAAGAGCAGGATGCGCCCAGAGAATACCTGGTCCTGGATAAAACCATCACCTATTCTGATCCAGACAAGGGCGTGGATATCCATGCACTGCCTTCGAATCAGTTCAGAGTCACATTCTTAATTGATTACAAGCTGCAGTCGCTGGGTACTCAATACATGTCTTTTTACTCCCTGGAGCAGGATTTCGTTGAGCAGATCGCTCCTGCACGAACATTCTGTTTCCTGCATGAAGTGGAAGAATTGAAGGAACAGGGTTTGATCAAGGGTGGAAGTGCAGATACAGCCCTGGTTATGATCGATCGAAAGATCAAGAAATCAGAGCTTGATAGACTACAAAAACTATTCAAGATCGACAAAAAACTGGTACAGAGTGAAAATGGTATCCTAAATGGCAAAGAATTACGCTCTCAAACGGAACCTGTGCGTCATAAGATACTTGACCTTATAGGTGACCTGGCTTTGCTCGGGATGCCCATTCAAGGCCACATTACGGCCGCCAAAAGTGGACATGCCAGCAATGTTGAGCTCGTCCGACTCCTTAAAAAGGAATATGAGAAGCAAATTCTGGCCAAACGTTTCCAGAGAAGACCGCGAGAGCGTCAGATCGTCTTTGATACGGAAGCTATCACACGGATTCTCCCACACCGCTATCCGTTTCTGCTGATTGATCGGATCATCGATTTTACACCAGGGGAAAAGATCACTGCGATCAAAAATGTGACCATGAACGAACCTTTCTTCCAGGGGCACTTCCCCGGTAAACCGATTATGCCCGGTGTTCTCACATTAGAAGCCATGGCACAGGCTGGCGGGGCTCTACTCCTGAATGCAGGAGAGGAACCTGAAAAGAAGTGGGTATTTTTCTCTGCTATCAATAATGTTAAATTTCGCAAACTGATCGAGCCTGGAGATCAAATCATATTTGAGATCGAACTCCTTCGCTTCAGAATGCGTTCTGCAAAACTTAAAGGTTTAGGTTTCGTAGATGGTAATCTGGTAGTTGAAGCCGATCTGATGGCATCCATCGTTGATAGATAAGTAATGACAGCCCGAATTCATCCAACTGCTATCGTCAGCCCCGACAATGTCACTATCGGGAAGGGTGCTACGATCGGGCCGTATGCAATCATCGAGGAAAACGTCACCATCGGAGATGGATGTATCATTAAAGCACACGCCCTGGTTGGCGCCCGCACAACCCTGGGCAAGAATTGTCGTCTATTCAATGGTGCTGTCGTGGGTGAAATTCCCCAAGACCTGAAGTATGCTGATGAAAATACTGAAACCATCCTGGGTGACAATGTAACGGTTCGAGAATACTGTACCATCCATCGCGGGACCACCGATCGATGGAAAACTGTCATCGGCAGTAATGTCCTCATTATGGCCTATTCACATATCGGCCACGACTGTATTATTGGCGACAATGTGATCATAGCCAATTCCTGTAACATGGGCGGCCATGTTGAAGTGGGTGATTTCGCTATTATCGGAGGAGCTGTACCCATTCACCAGTTCGTTAAGATCGGCAAACACTCCTTCATCGCTGGAGGTTTTCGGATCACGAAGGATGTACCTCCCTTTATCCGGGCTTCAAATAGCCCGTTGACCTATAATGGCTTAAACTCAGTCGGTTTGCATCGTCGCGGATTTCCCAATGAGACGATAAACCATATCAAACATGCCTATACCAGGATCTACAGAAGTCACATGAATGTTAGCCAGGCAGTCGAGGATATTAAGGCGAACATACAGATCACTGCTGAAGTACAAGAGGTACTAAATTTCATCCACGAAAGCACGCGAGGAATAATACGAGGATAAAAGGCGTGGAGGCTGATACCTTCTGAAACATGGCCTCAATTATGACTTCTCCCACCAGTAGCCAGCGCTCAATGATAGGCATTTTATTACTGATCTGCGCCCAGATGATCATGGCGTCGGATTTTCCTGTGATCAACGATCAGGATTCATTTGAATCGGATCTCCACAGTGCGGCGCTCATCAACCAGCTACCCAATCTCAAGGGTGGTGATCACTACCTGGGACT
Source organism: Fidelibacterota bacterium (assembly GCA_021734255.1). Classification (GTDB taxonomy): domain Bacteria; phylum Fidelibacterota; class UBA8477; order UBA8477; family JABMPR01; genus JABMPR01. Next base: position 9,273 of record JAIPJM010000022.1, read on the forward strand.
GAAGATCAGTACACTGGCAATAAATTCACCAAACGGTCAGTTCGTGCCTGTACCAGAAGTACGCCTAAGCATCTACCCCAATCCGGGCTATAATATGTGGGCAAACTTCGCAAAATGGCCAGGGGATTCACCCACTTTCTCATATGGGACAGGCGTCCAGGTGGCATTCTATGGAGAAAACGTTCAGAGTGAACAAGCCATCGGCTTTACCTGGAGCATGATCACGGGAGAATGGTATCAGCAAAGAGATATCAAGATTCATGGTATGTTCTCCCGAGTGCTCGATAAATGGGAATATGGCCTCATCGCTTTGCTCGACCTACATCATGTTATTGCTGAGAAGAATTTAGGTGTAAACAGTTATGATGGAACCATCATGCAGATCGCACCCTATATTAAGCTGATGAACTGGGATGCATACAACCTGTCGCTCATGGTACCGCTTAGTAAGGATGGCGGAGCCATTTCACTGAGCCTTGAACATTTTTTGGGGAAGAGGGATTAAGGATGGACAAAACTCGTCATCTCTCAATTCTCGGTTCAACGGGCAGTATCGGTGTTAATGCGCTGAATGTGGTACGTTCATTCCCAGACCATTTTAAGATCAAATATCTCACCGCACAGACCCAAAGCGATTTGCTGATCGATCAGGCGCGCGAGTTCAAGCCTAAAGCTGTAGTTATCGGAGATGAATCAAAATGTTCAGATATTCAAGGAGCATTACCTGAGGTAGAAGTACTGGCTGGTAGGCACGGTCTCCTGGAATTGTCGGGTCGCGATGACATTGATATCGTTTTAAATGGTATTGTGGGTAGTGCCGGTATGGAACCGACGATCAAGAGTATCCAGGCTGGTGTAGATGTTGCCCTCTCCAACAAGGAGAGTCTGGTCATGGCGGGCGGGCTGATCAATGCACTTCTGGAGGAAAAGAATGTAAAACTCTTTCCTGTAGATAGCGAACATTCGGCGATCTGGCAATGCCTGGTAGGGGAAGACCCGGCTGATATCAAACGCTTGATCATTACTGGTTCCGGTGGACCCTTTCGCAGCATGAAGAAGGAATCCTTTCAAGATATCACCGTTGAACAAGCCCTTAACCATCCCAATTGGACCATGGGTAGAAAGATCACCATTGATTCGGCGACTATGATGAATAAAGGATTGGAGGTCATTGAGGCTTATTGGCTATTCAATCTTCCTGAAGAGAAGATCGATATTGTGATCCATCCTCAAAGTATCGTCCATTCCATGGTTGAATTTCAAGATGGGTCTGTAAAAGCGCAACTGGGATTACCGGATATGAAAATTCCGATTCAGTATGCACTGACCTACCCAAAGCATTTCCCGCAAGCCTGGGAACAGCTAGACCTCGCTAAAATTAGTTCTCTGACTTTCGAAGCACCTGATCTGGACAAGTTTGTCTGTATCCGTCTTGCCTATGATGCGCTGCGAGCAGGCGGTTCTATGCCTGTGGTTCTGAATGTAGCAAATGAAGTAGCTGTCCACCGCTTTCTGGATGGTGAAATAGGATTTACAGCTATCCCCGAACACATTGAGAAAGCAATGAATACCCATGATTTTATCCAAAATCCAGATCTGGATGATATTCTTGCGCTGGAAACATGGGCAAAAAGTACACGATAAGGAGTTAGTAGAAGCTTTATGGGTTTCTTCTCGATAGATACGTTGATAACAATAATGGCTGCAGTGTTTACACTGGGAATCCTCATTCTCATTCATGAGTTGGGACATTTCATGGTGGCCAAGATGGTAGGGATCCGGGTAGAAAGATTTTCGATCGGAATGCCCCCAAGAATGATCAGTTTAAAAAATAAGTTCGATGGGTTGTGGCTTAAAATATTCGTCCCCTGGTTTCTTCAGAAATCCGTTGATGCTACAAGTATTGAATACCGAATCCCGAGAAAACGACCAAAGGCCGGGGATACTGAATATGCCCTGAGCTGGACACCCTTCGGTGGCTATGTGAAGATGGCGGGAATGATCGACGAATCTCTGGATGGAGAGACAAGTGGCCAGCCCTGGGAGTTTAATAGCAAAAAAAGATGGCAGCAATTACTGACAATCTCCGGTGGGGTCATCATGAATACCCTGCTGGCATTCCTGATCTTTAGTGGGATCATCATGGCAACTGGAATGGAGGACCCACTGGAAGGGACCACGATCGGGTCCTTCGTCAGCACCGAAGAACGATCGGTCTTTCCTGCTGAGGAAGCCGGCTTGGTTGTTGGTGACGAAATATTAGCTATCAATGATCAGCCCGTGAATAGTTGGGAAGATCTGACTGGGGTGGTGCACAACCTACCGGGTGAGACTATTCGAGTGGAATGGCTCAGAGCTGGTCAGCGCTATTCTGATTCCATCACGGTGGTAAAGGAGACGGTACCCACATCTGAAGGTGCAGTTGACGTAGGGATGATCGGTATCGGAAGAGTGACAGAACATCGTGACGTTGGCTTTGTCCAATCCTTTGTATATGGTGCTCAGAGTACCTACTTTTTTGGGACGCTCATGGCCAGAGGCTTTTGGTCCATGGTGACAGGGCAAACCTCAATGGATCAAGTCGGTGGTCCGGTGGCCATTGCCAAGATCGCAGGTGAAATGGCTCGTAAAGGATGGGTGGATGTCTTCTATTTCATGGCTATTATCAGCATCAACCTGGCCTTTATCAATATATTGCCTATACCCGGTCTGGATGGTGGACATTTTCTCATTATCAGTATCGAGGGCATCATCCGCAGACCCTTACCCTTGAATGTGAAGTTGATCATTCAGCAGGTCGGCATGGTCTTTTTACTTGGTTTGATCATCTTTATCACAATACAGGATATAGCCAAGCTCTGATAAATGGCACAACAGCCTAAAGCCAAGGTCAAGCTCAGCCACTACTTCAGGTATACACTGGAGTTCCTGGTATTGATGGTTTTCAATGTCGTGCTCTTTGTACTCCCCTGGTTTATTACCTGGCGCTTGGGTCGCGGATTTGGCTGGTCTGCATATTATCTATTGAAAAAAAGACGGGGGACGATTGAGCAGAATGTAAAGCGAGCATTCCCTGACAAAGATCAAGACGCCCAGGAAGCGCTAATAAAAGGCTGCTATATGCACTGGGGTGAAAGTTTTATCTCAACTCTCAAATTATGGATGATCAGCGGTAGGAAAGCTCGCTCTCTGGTGGATGCCCCGGGATTGGATGCGTATGTCCTTCAGGCTCAAAAGGTGAAAGACCCTATCTTGTACTTCACCGGGCATTTTGGATCCTGGGAAATGGCGGGTCGCTATGTCGCCGGTATTGGTGTCGGGGGTGCCTCTATCTACCGTATTCAACGCAACCCCATGGTCAACTGGTTTTTGACCTGGATCAGGGAGTACCATAATCTGAAATTGATCAGTTCCTGGTCAGGGATGCGTGCATTTGAAGAGGGTATGGTAAAATATAGCTGCCTGGCAGTGGTCGGTGATCAATACAAGCGTTCGGGTGGGGTGACTGTGGATTATTTTGGACAGCCATCATCCACACCCAAAGGTGCCGCTGTCTTGACCTACCGGGTGAAACCCCGCCTGGTTGTTCTGATCTGCCGACAGAATCGGGGTAGATATCGGATCGATATTGAGGAGATCCAATATGCTTTGCCTGAGTCCATGAGCCAGGATTGGATCAAGGAGATTACTCAGGAACTCACAACAAAACTTGAGACAGAAGTAAGAAAAACACCAGAGCAGTATTTCTGGTTTCACCGACGTTGGAGAGATCTGGATCGAGCAGATGCGAAACGGGAGAAAGCACGTGCAGATCATTGATTTTCGGCATCGCCCTCATACCCTCAATAAATCAGATAAAACGCTGATAATCAGTGCATTAGAAAACGAATCCGTTATCGTATATCCAACGGATACACTATATGGGCTAGGAGCCGATGTCAGGTCAGAATCTGCCATTGAAACACTGTACCGGCTAAAATCCAGAGCGGATTCTCCTGTCTCTGTGCTTGCTGAATCAGTTGACAGCCTCATCGAAATGAGTAAAGATCTTAACGATAAAGCTCTGGAACTGATCCAAACCTTTCTGCCTGGTCCGATGACAGTAATCTGTCACACGGAATACCCATTCAACGAAAGATTATTCTCAAATAAACGGACCATTGGATTCCGGGTTCCCGGAGATGATATCTCCCGGCAGATCCCCAGATTATTGGGTCGACCTGTTACGACTACCAGTGTGAATCCTGTCGGAGAAAAACCTGCCGCATCGGTGGAGAATGTTCGTGCATACTATGCTGAATCTATTCCACTCATGCTCGATGTAGGGGCCTTGAAGCAATCCGCTGGAAGTACCGTTATGGACCTGACCAGCCAGCCCTTCAATATCCTGCGGGAAGGTGAAATATCTCGCCTTGAGCTTCAGGAATTCCTAAACTAAGGGCTGTATGTATAGACGAATATTGCAATTGGTCAAGCCCTACTGGGCTCATATCACGGGAGGGGTATTCTTCTCTCTGGTGAATGTTATTTTCCATTCGCTGACTCTCTGGCTGTCTGCCTCGTTCATCACGACTATTTTTTCAGGTCCCGAGCTGCAGGTCTCAAGTCCAGCTGATCAGATGGCTGGCAATATTGACCTGAATGAGAGGCTCAAAGAGGCAACGCAGGAGATATTCTTCTCCGGGTCCCAGTTGGATGCTCTGGCCACACTGGCATTGGTCATTCTATTCAGTTACCTGATAAAGTCCATCGCCTACTTTGCCAATGCGCTCTTTACAGGTTATGTACAAGCGAAAGTGGTCCAGGATCTGCGCTCCAAACTCTATGAACATTTCTTGACCCAGCCCTTAAGCTTTTTCCAGTCCAGACGAAGTGGAGACCTCATCTCTCTGGTCATGAATGATGTCCTGAAGGTCAACCGGGCTCTGGCCACCACCTTCCATCCGCTGGTGATAGAACCACTCTACATTATTACCTATCTGACCCTTCTGTTTATTATTGACTGGAAGCTGATGCTCATGTCCATCCTGGTCATTCCGCTGACATCATTTTTTATCTACATCATCAGCAAGAGTATCCGACGCAAGGTCATTCGTGTCCAAAGGCAATTGGGAGAGATCACCTCACGCTTCTCGGAGACCATCCTGGGGATCAGGATCATCAAAGCTTTTGTGAGCGAGGACCGTGAGAAAAAACGTTTTGGAACAGAGGCCCAGAAACTATACCAGCTCATGTTCAGACAGATCAAGCTGCAGTCTCTTTCCCTTCCGGTTACGGAGATGTTGGGTGTCTCCATGGCAGTATTTCTGCTTTGGATCGGTGGTGTTCAAGTACTCAAATACGGTACTTTGAGCAGTGGGGATTTCTTAAGGTTTATTGTTATCCTGTTTGCCATCTATCAACCCATACGCAATTTGGCCAAGGTCAATATCAACATTCAGAATGGTCTGGCAGCTGGCCAGCGCGTTTTCAAGGTTCTGGATATTGAACCAGCCATCAAGGATGAGCACGATAGTGTTGAATTGAAGGAATTCGGGAGTGATATCAGGTTTGACAACGTTTCGTTCTCCTATGACAGTAGCGAGATCCATGCCATCCGGGATCTGGATACAACAATTAAAAAGGGCGAGGTCGTCGCTCTTGTCGGGCCGAGCGGGGCAGGGAAGACCACAGTGGTTGACCTGATCCCAAGATTTCATGATGTAACAACCGGCTCTATCCTCATCGATGGCCACGACATCCGCACATTAACTCGCGCCAGTATTCGAAATCAGATCGGTATCGTTTCCCAGGAAACCATCCTATTCAATGACACGGTATTCAATAATATCAGCTATGGGATGGAATCAACGCAGGAGCAGGTGGAAGCCGCTGCCAGGCAAGCGAATGCTCACGATTTTATTCTCAAGCTGGATCACCAATATGAGACCGTCCTTGGTGAGCATGCAACCCGGTTATCAGGTGGACAACGACAGCGCATCGCTATTGCGAGAGCACTTTTGAAGGACCCAGCCATCCTCATTCTTGATGAGGCTACATCAGCACTGGATACCCAATCCGAAAAAGCAGTTCAATCTGCTATTGAGAATTTGATGAGTGGTCGAACGGTTATCGTTATCGCTCATCGACTTTCAACCATACTCAATGCAGATAAAATTCTGGTCATGGAAAATGGTGAGATCGTTGAAGAAGGCAATCATGCCAGCCTGAGTCAATCTGGTGGTTTGTACGAGAAGTTGTATCGTCTGCAGTTCGCTGAAAAGGGAGCTTAGCGCCTAATATCCGGATGTATTTTTCTCTTTAAACGTCCAGAAATCATTCAATAAATAATTCAGGATGGATGCCAATAATATCGCGATGAGATTGGCGATGATGTAGTGCAATTCAGTTGTATAATCCAAAAGCAATAATATCAGCCAGTTAAGTCCGCCAGCGATCCAGCTGACGAGCGTGAATTTGATGAGTCCCTTCCGAATTGCATCCCAGCCCTGCATATCACGATCTTTCCAGGTGAACTTCCGATTCCAGATGAAATTATTAAAAATGGCGATCTGAATCGCAATGAGAGAGGCAATTGAAATGTGCAGAAACAAAAACTCGATCAGGATATATAAGATCAGGTTATTGACAACGATACCGGATATACCGACCATGGTAAACACGATGAATCGCCTGGGAAGTCGTAAGGACATGCACCAATTTAGTAAACTCCCACAACTCTGCAATGTATGCATACCGATATCCACGAATGGAAACAACAGAATTGCTTGAGTCAATTACTTACCCCGGGCTTCAGCCCGGGGATCAAGAGCTAACGAAAATTCGGACTTTAGTCCAACTTTCTCTATTACAAACCTTTGGGCTAAAGCCCACTCTAGATGATAAAATTCATAGCCCCAGGCTGAAGCCTGGGGTAACTGTACAGCATATACTCATAGCGTTTATCGATAAAAAGCTTGAGTGTCACTTCAAAAGAGGATAGTTTCTTAAATAATGGCTAAGGTATTACGCTCACTCACGCTTCTCCTGGTTTTGCTTGCTGCAGATGTTGTAGGAGAATCGTATAATTATCGAGTGAAGTTCGGTCCAGTACACGCTGGATCAGCCAGGATCACACATGTGGTTGAAGGAGATCTACTCTCCAGTGAGCTAATAATGACCTCCTTACCCTGGTTATCGAATCTCTGGACACTTTCTGATACGATCGTCAGTAGTTTTGATATTGAATCTGAGCGACTGATCAAGCAGTACAAAGCGATTCACGAGGGCAGTTATCATAGGAGTTACCGGGTTCATTTTGGCGATTCAACTGTATCCGTAAACGGAACAATCAGTAAACATATACCGGAAGGTGTGTTTGATATTCCCAGCCTCCTGTACCATTTATCCAGGTCTTCATTTACTCACAATGAAATTCTGGATTACCTGCTGTGGGACGGGCGTTCTTTTGGGCGTCTAACGGTGCATGTTGAGAAAATTGGGAAGCCCACACTCTTGAAGCCATTTCAGGTCAGAGGATGGAAGCTAACCCCGCTTAGCTCCACCAAAAAATCCCGGGAGCACGAGATCAGTCTCACCCTGCATTTTTCCAACAGCGATCCTAAACTACCCTTGCAGATCCACATTGATACAAAATATGGTAAAGTGGTTATGAAGCTGGAGGAGTAGACGATAACTGAATTCAGTAGTAGGTTCACTCAAATGGTATTATCTTTTCCAATGCTACAAAATAGTGGAATATAAATAGGACGGGATCTTGTCATGCTTCGTAAACTTTTCATACTTTTGCTACCCCTGCTCATCTATCCACAGGTATACATCCTTGAGGTAAAAGGTACCATTGACATGGGTTTGGCGTATTTCTTTGAACGTCAGATCCCCCAACTGAATGTAGAAGGTGGAGACGCCATCATCCTGGATATTGATACCTTTGGTGGACGAGTGGATGCAGCAACCATGATGAAAAATGCATTACTGAATTCCGAATTGCCGACCATTGCTTTCATTAATACCAAAGCGATTTCGGCCGGATCACTGATCTCCCTGGCCTGTGACACCATTGTTATGAGGACCGGAGCAACAATGGGAGCGACGACCGTTGTGGATGCGCAAAGTCAGAAAGCAGGCGAAAAAGCACAATCCTACATGCGTGAGGAGATGGCAGCCACCGCTGAATCAAAAGGCCGTAACCCTGATATTGCCATGGCAATGGTGGATGAGTCCATTGATATTGATACACTTGTGCTGGCGGATGGGGATACTCTTTTTCTAGATGATGTGAAGGGTGCCCAGGCTGGAAAATTGCTCACACTACGGACCTCCACCGCTATGAAATACGGTATGGCTGATTATCAATTTGACTCCATTGATGAGATCCTGGGGCATTTCGGCTATGCAGCCAATAATGTGGAAGCTATCAAACCAACCTGGTCGGAAGTCATTGTTCGATTTCTAACCGATCCCATCGTCAGCTCATTGTTGATGACCATCGGATTCCTGGGACTTATCTTTGAAATTCAGAGTCCTGGATGGGGGATACCGGGTACCTTTGGATTGATCGCATTGATCCTGTTCTTCTCCACCTCAGTTATCGCGGACCTGGCGAGCATGGTTGAAATACTTTTCCTCCTGGGAGGAATTGTGCTCATTGGGATCGAGGCCTTTGTCATACCGGGATTTGGAGTTGTGGGGATATTTGGAATTGGTCTCATGATCTACGCGATGTTCACCATGCTCCTGCCATCTGCTCCGACTGCAGCCGATATAAACGCGGCACTTTGGGCACTCAGCATTGCGGTCATTGGAGGCGTGGTTGGATTAGGGCTGTTGATCAAACGGATGCTAAAGACAAAAGCCTGGCAGCGAATCAGCCTGGCTACCAGTGAGACCTTAGGTGAAGGCTATAGCGGTAGCCTGGGTCTTGAGGAATTAGTGGGTAAAACGGGAGTTGCAGTTACAAAACTGCGACCTTCGGGGACTGCCCTTGTTGATGAGAAACGTATCGATGTGGTCACGTTTGGCGATTTCATTGAGCAAGATGCTGAAATTGTGGTCAAGCGTATTGACGGCAATCGAATTGTTGTAGAAAAGAAAAATTAACGAAATAAAACTGGAGGCATTGTGGAAGCTGTACCATTAATGATGTTACTGATCGGCCTGGTGGCCTTTCTTGTACTGTTCACCTACTTCATACCGATCGGATTGTGGGTAAGCGCGGCAGCAGCCCAAGTGTATGTTGGATTGCTGACGCTCGTAGGAATGCGCTTGAGAAGGATCCCACCACCACTTATCATCAATTCCCTGGTGAGTGCGAGGAAAGCGGGTCTTTCCCTGGATACAGATGTATTGGAAGCGCACTTTCTGGCTGGTGGGGATGTAAATAAGGTCGTACTGGCCTTGATCGCAGCAGATAAAGCTAATATTGAGCTGGAATTTCAGCGAGCGGCAGCAATTGATCTGGCCGGTCGTGATGTACTGGATGCCGTGAAAATGAGTGTGAATCCGCGGGTCATTGAGACACCCAAGGTTTCAGCTATTGCCAAGGATGGGATCCAGCTATTCTCAGTTGCAAAGGTAACGGTACGTGCCAATATCGATCGTTTGATCGGTGGTGCTGGGGAAGAGACTGTCCTTGCCCGTGTGGGTGAAGGGATCGTGAGTTCCATTGGTTCATCCACCACGCATAAAGGGGTACTGGAGAATCCTGATATCATTTCCAGAAATGTCCTGGCCAAGGGCCTCGATGCTGGTACAGCATTCGAGATCCTGTCCATTGATATCGCTGATGTAGACGTCGGTAAGAACATTGGTGCTACACTGCAGATGGATCAAGCCGATGCCGATAAGAATATTGCTCAGGCTGTTGCTGAGAAACGCCGTGCCATGGCTGTTGCCCAGGAACAGGAGATGAAAGCCAGGACTCAAGAGATGCGGGCCAAGGTGGTTGAGGCCGAATCTGAAGTTCCGAAAGCAATGGCAGAAGCCTTCCGTCAAGGTAATCTTGGTATCTTGGATTACTATCGAATGGAGAATATCCAGGCTGATACATCCATGCGGGAAAACATCTCTGGATCAGACAAACCTGAATCCAAATAAGGGTTGACTGATGGAGAATATCGGTCCCGTCATTCTCTTTTTGCTGTACATGGCGCTATCCGCATGGGCCAAGCAGAAAAAGAATAAACGATTCAAGGAACGTGCTGACCACTATACGGAGCAGGATGAATCACCTCCTGCTCCAGGATCAAAGGTGGAGAGTATCTTTGAGCAGCTGAAGCAGGAACTTTTTGAGGAAGAGGAAGAGATCCTACCACCATTCTTCAATGAGTCTGAGGCAGCTGAAGAGATTCAAATGGAACCAGAACCAACGCCACAAGTGGAAACGCTTGGGGAGGTACCATTTGTCGAAGGGTCTTCATCATTGGATGATGACAATGAACTGGAAGAAACCCTCTACCAGCAGATTAAGGTGCAACACTTGCCTGAGGATGAGGAGAGCACTCGTCGGCTGGAAGATGTGCTGGAACCCTACTCAGTAATTGAGCAGGGCATCATTCTGCGTGAGATCCTGGGCAAGCCCAGGGCCATGCAGAGAAATGATGAATGGTTCCACTCGCACTAGATATCTGATAGACCTGAAATCATAAGAACGATCAAGTAGCCTCGGGCTTTAGCCCGGGGTTGTCTTTAACACGATCAATCGTAACCCAAACGCATGTTAAAATTTTAAATAAACATACGTTTGGGTTGCCCTTTCTAACAGATGTAAAAAACCCCAGGTTAAAACCTGGGGCTAAATTTTATTAGAGGGTGTTGAATCATTCCTTTTTCGCTTCCTCTTCGGGAGGATCCGACTGAGCCTCTTCTGCTTCTTTGGCTGATTCTTCCTCTGCTCGTTCATCAGCATCTCTGCGCTTGATCAGGTCCTGATCATCCTTGTGCTTTGTCAAGACGATGAATGAAGTAGCAAACCCAGTCGCCAGGGTTGAGATCGCGTAAGCTGGAATTGAAAGAATTGCGATGAGGGTGGCGAAAGCGACCAACACGCCAGATATGGCTTGCGTTGCGCTGGGTGCAATATAGACAGCCGATCCACTGCTAATTGTCAGTCTATTCGGAACTTCGAAATAACTGGGTAGAAAATTGAAATCTGAGAACAGATCAAGGCCAACCTGCCTGATCGCCAGGTAGGCATTACCCATGAGGACATCCTGACCAAAAACCAGATGGATAAATTTATAGGCAAGTAGAATGAATAAATACAGGAGATGGTATCCAATGAATGCAGTGGCCAGGGTGATTGCCAGATAGGTGATCATGCGAACCGGTTGATTCCACAGCAGTGTGTATGCCCCAAACATTGATCCCATGGTGTCCTCTTCTGCACAAGCAACAATACTGGGTGACATGATCATTCCAGAAAGGAGAGCCAGGCAGGAGAATACCAGAAAGAGGGCAGTGGGTAGGAAGATGGCAAACAATAAGCCGTAGATAAGAATATCCAGAACGGGCCATTGCGCCAGCCAGCCCATGAAAGCTGCCAGAATAACGAAGAAGGTGATGATAATTGCAATCGAGATCGGTCCAAAGAATACGGGGAACCAATTGTTAAATGCCCAGCGCCATCCATCTTTGGAGGAATAGAATAGATTCCCCTTGAATTCTTTTATGGTGATCTTGGCCACTGCTGTCATTCCCAAAATGACAAGAATCAACGAACTGATACGTCCAAGACCGACAAAGAATTTACCGATTCCACTTGCAGGGCAGCTGAACAATGCTGGCAGCAGGTGGAAGTCGTTCCAGATACTGCCAAAGGAATTCCCTTCAGCCAGCAGAGCAACATAGGTCAGGATCAATTGAATTACGTAGGATGCAAGTAGTGCTTCCAGAATGACCAGGGTCCGTCGACCGAAGGCCAGCCTGGGTGCACGGAAAAGATCCTTGAAATTGAAATATAACTGTGTTTCAAGCATAAAGAACTCTCCGAAATCTTAATGAATTATTTGGGGGACTACATTTCCTTCCGGATATAGTCTACCCAGATGGGCAAGTTGGTCTGAGCCTGTATTTCCTTGGCATAAGCCGTGGCAGCACTGCGCTCCTCGAAATTACCGACTCGCAGGCGATAGAAGATCTCGTCCTTGTCTTTGAAGAACGCCCGCTGGATATAGCTCTCAATCCCATACCGGTCCAGAAGTTCTTGCGAAGCAAGCTGTGCTTCTTCCAGTGACGGCCAGGATGAAACCTGGATCGTATAGGTCCTGGCTGCTCGTGGTATAAGATTACCCCGACTGAGTTGCCGCGGAGCCGTTTTCGTGACCTTTCTTCGAACTGGTGTACTCACCTTTTTTGTCGGTTTGCTGCGATTTGGATCAACAATCTTACCCAGATATCTGCGTTGGTCGCCATCAGCCGTATAGTTGGGAACGACGGGAGTATCTAATACTGTGGTATCTTCAACTTCCATGAGAGTCGCCAGATGATCTGGGACAGCAATATTCAACATACTCGTGTCTTCCACGACATCAGCAGTATAATAATAGCTGGTCTCATCAACATCCTCGCCCATCCCGAGCTGTAGCGTAACTTCATATTTTCCAGGTACATCGGGCTTAAAGGAAATAGTAGTAGCTGAATCGGAAGGTAAAAATCCCAGTAGTTTGCTGGTGTCAGGTAGTTGGCTGAATATCCAGCGGATGGCGGCTCCATCCTCGGGGGTATCAGCTTGAATTGTTACATATTCTCCGACATTAATCTCTTCACGCCCGAACCATGAGTCCCACAAGCCACAACCAGTGAGCATACTGATCATAAGCAGGCCTGCAATAATGCGTTTCATCCGAACGTGCTGAGTCATCTATGCCTCCCGATACAGCCTTAGTAATTAAAGGTTTGAGGCGATAATTTCAGCCTCACTAAAGAAAAATGCAATCTCTTTCTGAGCATTTTCGTCAGAGTCAGAGCCATGAACAGCATTCCTACCCTTATTCTCAGCATAGAGCCAGCGAATGGTACCCTCTGCAGCTTCTGCTGGATCAGTAGCACCGATGGTGTCTCTCCAGGCCTGAACGGCATTTTCTTTCTCTAGAGCCATTACGAAAGTGGGGCCAGAAGACATGAACTCAACTAACTCACCATAAAATGGTCTTTCCCTGTGCACGGCGTAGAATTCCTTGGCCTGCGCTTCGGTGATCAATGTGAGACGACCGGCTTTGATCTTAAACCCTGCAGCCAGCGTCGCATCGATCACTTTTCCCAATTTGCCGGAGCCAACGGCATCCGGTTTGATCATTGCAAATGTTTTGTTACTCAATGTATGAATCTCCTTCGATTTGTTACTTTTTTAACACTTTTTCCATGAGTTCGCCAATACCGGCTGGTGACTCTGAGACGGCAATACCGGCTGCTTTCAGAGCAGCTATCTTATCCGCAGCTGTACCTTTACCTCCGGAGATAATGGCACCGGCATGTCCCATCCGTCGTCCTGGAGGAGCAGTTGTACCTGCAATAAAGGCGACAATGGGTTTATTGAAATTATCTTGAGCCCAGGCAGCCGCTTCTTCTTCAGCCGTTCCCCCGATCTCACCGATCATGACAACAGCATCTGTACCTGGGTCCTCGTTGAACAGTGTCAACAGGTCAATGAAATTCGAGCCAATGATCGGATCCCCGCCAATGCCAATACAGGTTGACTGACCAATTCCCCTGGAACTCAACTGATGAACGGCTTCGTAGGTGAGGGTCCCACTGCGTGAAATCACACCGACTGTACCTTTTTCGTGGATGAATCCAGGCATGATCCCAACTTTACCCGATCCTGGTGAGATAACACCTGGACAATTAGGGCCAACCAGACGGGTATGCTTACCCGACATAAAGTCATGAACCTTCACCATATCCGCCGTAGGGATCCCTTCTGTAATACAGATCACCAGGTCCAAACCCGCATCCACGGCTTCCATGATAGCATCAGCAGCGAATGGTGGGGGCACGAATATAACGGAGGTGTTCACACCGGTTTTATCTTTGGCTTCCTGAACTGTATTGAAAACAGGTACGCCCTGCTCAGTCGTCTGTCCACCTTTGCCAGGAGTGACTCCTGCAACCACACGGGTGCCATATTCGATCATCTGAGCCGTGTGGAAGGAACCTTCACCGCCAGTAATTCCCTGTACCACCAGTTTCGTATCATCATTTATCAAGATCATATCATCACTCCTTGATGGCAGCAGTTACTTTTTCTGCAGCCTCAGCCAGACTAGTGGCCACAATAAAGTCCATTTTCGATTCAGCCAGGATCTGAGCACCCTCTTTCGCGTTGGTTCCTGCAAGTCTCACAACTACAGGGACATCAACCTGTACGGCGGTGAGTGCCTGTACAATACCCTGAGCGATTCTGTCACACCGGACGATACCTCCGAATATGTTAATGAGCACAGCTTTTACATTTTCATCACTCATGATGATCCGAAAACCATTGGCGACTGTATCGGGGTTGGCAACACCACCAACATCCAGAAAGTTTGCTGGTTCACCACCATATAATTTAATAATATCCATGGTTCCCATGGCTAGACCTGCACCGTTTACCATGCAGCCAACGTTCCCATCCAGTTTGATATAATTCAGGTTGTATTTGGATGCTTCCACTTCAGAAGGCTCTTCTTCGCTCAGGTCTCTGAATTCAAGTATATCTGAGTGGCGGAATAGGGCATTATCATCAAAATTCATCTTCGCGTCCAGCGCCATGACATCACCTGAGCCAGTCACGACCAATGGGTTGATCTCAACCAGAGATGCATCGGAGGCATTAAAGGCATCCCACAGAGCAAACATGAATTTGAGCCCCTGATTGACCTGAACACCCTCTAAACCGAGAGCAAAAGCCAGTTTGCGAGCCTGAAATCCCTGGAGGCCAATTCCTGGTTCGATCCACTCTTTGACGATCTTCTCAGGTGTCTCTTCAGCGACTTTTTCTATCTCCATACCGCCTTCCGTCGATACCATGAAGACAAACCTGCCACTCTGTCGGTCCAACACAATACCCATGTACAACTCTCTGGCAATGTCGATACCCTCTTCGATGAGTAGACGGGCAACGGTCTTACCTTCCGGGCCTGTCTGGTGGGTGACCAATGTGGCTCCCAGAATGTCATCTGCATAAGATCTTACTTCGTCCATACTTTTTGCAATTTTTACACCGCCGGCTTTTCCCCGTCCACCAGCATGGATCTGTGCTTTCACCACATAGATCTTTGCGTCCAGAGCTTCGGCAACTTTCAGGGCCTCGTCAACTGAAAAGGCAACGCCACCATTTGGAACAGGGACATTGTATTTCCTGAAGATCTCCTTCGCCTGATATTCATGAATGTTCATAACTTGCTTCCTTTATGCCTTTTGCATTTTTTCAATCATAATTTTTTATCGAATTGGTGTCTGATAACGGTGCCGCCATGACCACTGGGATCCCTTTTTATGCATTCAACGCTTGTAATAATGACCTCTTTACCCCCGTTTTCAAGAAATTGGATACTCGCCTCTATCTTGGGACCCATGTCGCCTGGAGGAAAGTGTCCATGCGCCATATGTTCCTGCATCTCAGCCAGGGTGACCAGGGAGAGTTCCTGTGCATTGGGTTGACCATAATTTAGCGCAACTCGCTCAACATTAGTGAAGATATAGAGAGATTCTGCGCCGATCTGAGTTCCTAATAGAGCAGAGGCCTTGTCCTTGTCAATAACAGCATCGAGTCCCTCCAGGTTACCATCGGAGTCAATAAACGCAGGTACACCACCTCCGCCAACGGCGATCACAATATGACCCAAGTCCATCAATTGCTTGACCACCTCAGCATTGATAATATCAACAGGCTCTGGAGAAGGAACTACCCGGCGCCATTTATCCTCCCCAATTTGTTTGACAGTCCAGCCGAACTTCTCAACTTTCTGCTGTGCATCTGATTCTGAGAGTTTTGCACCGATATATTTGCTTGGATTCAGGATAGATGGGTCATCCTCCCTTACGAGAACTTGTGAAATAAGCGTCACCACCTGGCGGTCGATCTGCTCTTCCCTCAGGCGGTTAATGAGCGATTGCTCGATCATATACCCCATGCCACCTTCAGTATCAGCCACATTGATACCCAGCGGCAGGTAGGGAACAGAGTCCAGTGATTCGGTACGCAGGGCTGCATTACCAACTTGGGGGCCATTTCCGTGTGTGATCACCGGAATAATCCCGCGATTCAAGAGGCTGATGATGGTATCCAGGCTCTGTCTGGTCTGTTTGAATTGGTTCGCTATGGTATCAACTGCATCCGGTGGGGATAGCGCATTTCCACCCAGAGCGACAACTGCTTTCCGCAATAGATTCTCCTTACAAAATCTTAAGCGGACTAATGTATTTGCGGCGGAAGTAAACTCAACTTTTATTGATGCGGGAGCGGCAGAAATCCCAACAGATTTTAGTCTTCTTCAATGAACCGATCGTCTGGGATGCCCTGGTTAATTTTGTACTTGCTAAATCTGATCTTAATGGACCCATCCAGCCACTCATCTGTTCTCAGAGCTTCAAAATCCTGCATCTCGTTCCACTTTTTCCCAAGCCCCTGAATATTGCGAAAGTTCGGAGGGAATTTCATCTGAATATTCGTCTCATTGGGAACATATATTCCCTCTTCAAAGGCATAGCCGGTGGTCATCTCAAAAAAGCGTATATCCTCATGAATAGCCCAAACCTGGTAGATATTGCCAGTATCTCTGTCAATGAAGAATCCAATCTGACCCTCACGATTCATGAAGGTATCCTCATAGGCATACTCATGGACAGGGCGACCCTGGAACGTGGTATCTTTCACGTGCTGGATATCTAAAGAATCATTGAGGAAGGTGAAAAATGGCTGGATACCCTGTTTGGGTACGATGGCGAAGCCTTTGGTTTCGACCTTGTTCATATCAGGTGCCTTGAACAGATAATGGATCTTCCGGGATGGCATTCGGAAACCCGGGATCTTGACTGAAAGTCTGATGTCCACTTCATAATCCTGAATCTTCTTCCAGTTCGCAGTCATGAGCTCATACAGTGCGTCCCGGTCAGACGTATCCTGAGCAAATAGACCAGTCATACCGATAGTGAGCACCAGGATGGAAATTCGTAGAAACTTGATCACGAGAGGATATCCTTTCTTCTGAAAATGATATATGCGATACCCAGGAAGAGAAAAATGTTAGCCAGAACAAGATTCATCCCACGGAATAGATCTGCCCACGGAATGGGGTCATGAAACGCCTGCTCCCAGTTTGAGAAGTAGGAAGTGAACATATAGGGGTGGATCCCTTTAAATATTTCCAGGGGGAGGGTAGACACCATGAGGGAGAAGATAATAACTGCCATGGTCCCGATCACAGGTCCAACTGCATTACGAACCATGCTCGAGAAAAATATGGCGATAGCACTCACCAGCGCCATGTTTACAAAGGTGAATGCATAGGCAATGACGAAGCGTCTGGCAGCATCCCAGCCTTCCAGGATCAAGATTCCGTCGTGGAAAACAAGCATATCACCTCCGCCATACCAGACGAGCCCCAGCCCAAGGGTCAGTAATGCAAAATACAGGACGAACACCAAGGTGTAGATCATGGTTGCCAGGGATTTGGAGATGAATATGCTGAGACGGGATATTGGCCGGGTAGCATAGATCCTGAACGTCCCATTTGCCTGTTCTCCAGCAAAGATATCACCACCCACAAGAGCAATGAGGAAGGGGACATGCACCCAGAAAAAGTTCATGATGAAATAGGCTGCCGTAAACCCATTGGTCGGGGATCCTTCAATGAGAAACATATCAGAAACTGATCCTGAGATCTCATTCTCGATATGCGATGTCCCTTTGCCATATCCCCATAGGATAAGCGGTATGATGATGGTGAAAAGGACAGCTCCGATGTATGAGCGGATCAGAGAAAAGATCTTATATAGCTCATTTTGAATGAGTCTGATCATCATTTATTCTCCATCAATGAGAGGAAATAGTTTTCAAGGCGATTTCTCTGGGATATGGAGAAGAGGTTAATTCCCTGGGCAGACATCGCTTTTATGAGTTCTGGGATATTTGTATAGTTAATGCTGATGCCGATGGCGTTGGCCAATGGCGTTATTTCAGAGACCAGCTCTGACTGCTCCAAAAACTTGATGGTCGCTGGTGCATCCTGGACCTCTAATTCCACGGTAACTTCTTCCATTGCATTGAATATGGATTGCATGGGACCCTGAGCGGCTAACTTGCCATTGAAGATCAGGGCAATATCCGAACAGATCAATTCAACTTCATGCAGAAGATGGGAAGAGAGGAAGATGGTCACATTTTGCTCATCAGCTATCTTGAGAATAAAGTCCCTGATCTCGTGCATACCTTGTGGATCCAAACCTGTCGTAGGCTCATCCAGTACCAGGAGTTTTGGTTCGGGTAAAAGCGCCTGAGCCAGACCAAGGCGTTGTTTCATGCCCTGGGAAAAGGTTTTGACTTGATCGAATCTGCGCTCATATAGACCCAGAAGCTGTAGCAGATCATCGATGCGGTCATCCTGGGCATGCCCGGTGAGACGGCCCAAAATCTTCATGTTCTGAAAAGCACTGAGGTTCTTATAGAAGTCTGCCCGGTCCACCAGTGTACTCATGTGTTTGCGCACCTTATGCCCGGAACGGCTGGATAGACCGAAAATGTCAAACTCACCGCTGTCAGCGCTGATAAGGCCAGCAATTACGCGGATCAGGGTGGATTTACCGGCTCCATTGGGTCCGAGAAAACCAAAGATGCTCCCAACTGGAACGTGTAAGGAGACATCATCCAGTGCCTGGATGGTTTTGAACCGTTTTGAAATGCCTGAGCAGCTCAGGGCTGCTGTGTTTGGTACATCATTCATAAAATCTGGATTCACTCCGCTTAGGAATATTGGACATGATGTACTCGGCTACGGCCGTGATCGATAAGCTGGGATTCACGCCGAGGTTAGCCGGGATCACTGATCCATCAGCCACATACATGTTCTCATAACCGTGCACCTGACCTTTAAAGTCGCAAACACCATCTTGTTCCGTAATCCCCATATTGCATCCCCCTAGAATATGGGCAGTAGATGAGACATCAAAGAGCACCTCAGGTAACACACTATAGGCGTGCCCATCCATCTTCTCTGCCATTCGATCGGCAATTTGGTTGGCGATGGGGATATAGGTAGGAACCATGTCCACTCCCCTGGCCTTTTTTGAATTCATGCTGCGACCACCCAGTCTCCACCACCTGCGTTTAAAATCAAATGCCATGTAGTTCTCTACGGTCTGCATCACCAACAGTATGGCTGTTCGATGTGCCCATTTGAAGGGATTCAGGGATTCCAGCGTTTTCAGGGGGTGCCGGATCAGGGTAAAGAGGAATCGAACAGGACGGGGAAGCCATCCACCACCGCCTACAAGCACGGTTGAAAGCAGGGCCATGGCATCTGAGCCCTTGGGATAGCGTACAACTTCAATATGGGTATTCTTATCCGGGTAGATACCAGAGGTAATGGCGATCTCCTTGGAATAATTCACATCTTTCCGGTTGGTTTTAACCGCCAGTAAAGCCTCTGAGTTGGTTCTCACTCTATCGCCTAGCTTCGGTGAAAGATTATTTAAAGAACCAGACCTTTTGTTCTTAAGCAGCAGTTTAACCGTTCCCATAACCCCTCCGGCTAAAATAATGCCCCTGGCCGTAAAGGCATTGGTGGGGTGTCTGAAGCCTGTGCTCCTCCTGGTGAGAAGCCGATAACTATTACCGCGATAGGAAACATCGGTTACTTCAGTTTCGGCTATAATGTCAACGCCAAGTTTTTCCGCCAGGTAGAGGTAATTCTTATCCAGAGTGTTCTTGCCACCATCACGGCAGCCGATCATACAGGCACCACAGCGCGTGCAGCCTGTGCGGGGAGGACCCTCACCATTAAAATAGGGGTCAGGGACCTCCTGGCCTGAATCTTCGTAGAAGACACCCACTTCGTTGATGTGGAAGGTATCCTTGCCTGTGATCTCTTTGCCTACTTCGGCTAGAACCTCATCAGGATAAGCAACACTGGGGCTAGGATTGGCACCTAACATTTTCTGAGCGGTTTCATAGTGGGGTGCGAGCTTTTGTTTCCAGTCGCCAGGTCCCCATTCAGGTTTATTAAAGACCTCATCGGGGGGCACCAACAAGTTGTTCGCGTAGACAAGGCTACCACCACCAACACCAGTGCCATGCAGGATGAAAACGTGCTTAAGGAGTGTCAGACATTGGATCCCATAGAATTTGAGCTGGGGAAGCCAGAAAAATTTTCGGAAATTCCAGTTGGTTTTAGCAAAGTCCTGGGGCTTGTAACGCTTGCCCTTCTCCAGGACAGCTACCTTATAGCCTTTCTCTGCGAGACGGAGTGCTGAAACAGAGCCACCAAACCCTGAGCCGACAATGATGTAATCATAGGAATTGTTCACGGAAAAATCTACGATAGACTTATACCTACGAAAGCAATATCTGATCTATTGACACAACTGAATCAAGTAGTATTTTATGGTCACTCGAATCCTCGTAGCAAACCAACCTCAGACATTTTCGTTTTAGCTCAGCGCGAAGAGAGATTACCATTTAATGACTATGGCTTTAGCATTTAATGAAAGGGGGTCACCATGTCTTATGTAAAGGTTTGGATTCATGCCGTTTGGGCAACTAAGAAAAGAGAAAAATGTCTAACAAGAGATATCAGAGATGTTATTTTCAAGCACATCCATCAAAACGCTCTAGATAAAGGTATTTACATGGATAGTGCAAGCGGTTCCAGCGAGCATGTACACTGCCTATTCAGGATCAGGAATGATCAGATGATTCAAGATGTAATGCGCATGATTAAGGGGGAGTCTTCTCATTGGATCAATAAGCACAATCTTATAGGGCGGAAGTTCGCCTGGCAGAAGGAATATTTGACTATCTCGGTAAGTGAATCTCAAGTTAAGGGAGTGAGGAAGTATGTTCAAGAACAGCAAGCCCATCATACCCGAAGAACCTTTAAAGAAGAATACGATGATTTGTTGAAGAGGATGGGTTTCTAAAATAGATAGTTAAAGGCTAAAGCCGGAAGTTTTGATACGTATTACTCAGCACTGAAGTGCTGAGCTAAGGATCTAATGTACTGAATTAATGGATTTCGATGCAAAGGTGCTGTGTCAAAGAAATGATTTACTTGATATAAAAAAAGTCCCGTAAACGGGACTCAGATTGTTCAGTCGCTTTTTTTGTTTTGACTCCAGAAAAGAGAACAGGGACAGTCAAAAATCCGGAAGCGGGGGAATACGACCAGACCGATGTCCCTGTAAAAATCGTGATAAAAATAGTAATGTATTGAAGGTTTGTCAATCATTTAATTTGTCACTGACAAAGAAAATTTTACTGGCGCGCACATTTTTTTGATCGGAGGGTTGGTTCGCGTTCAGAATGGAGTATTTTTTGTACCGATGAACCACTAGAAAATGAATGTTACGAATGGCAGGAGTAATGGTATGCACCCTAAACGACGATCCCTGAGCATAGGTCTGCTTGCACTATTATTGATACTTAATTCGTGTGCCTATTTTTCTGAATATGCACAGCTTGAACGCAGGGCCAGAGATTCATTCTCTAGGGCAGACTATGATTCTGCCGTTCTATTACTGGCACGCAGTCTACAGATCAATCCGGATTATGAGGAAAGTCAGTTGCTCATGGCTGATGCCTTTCTCATGGCGAATCGGGTGCACACAGAAAACATTGAGGAGATCAAGTCCTCCGGTAAGCAGTTCCGGCACGACAGGCTGGTCCTGGAATACCAGGCACTCATTGAGCTTCACAATGCCGTGCGGTCCCTGCCGCCCATCCGAGATCCTGATACAAAAGCCCTGATCGTATACGAGATCAGCGATTATCAAGATGAACTTGCAGCTGCGAAGCAATCCGCAGCAGAAGCGCATTACCTGGCCGGAGAAAAATTAGCAGCATCCGAATCTCTGGATGATCAAAAGTCAGCCGCCAAACAATTCAAGCGTGCGCTTAAATTTGTACCCGGTTTCCGTGACGCAGAGGACAAATATGTGGAAACACGGGAAGCTGGTATTAAGCGCATTGCCATTATTCCTTTTGAAGATCTCAGTGGAACCCGGAAGCGATTTGGCGCTGTGGAGGAGCTGGTTGCCGATGAAGTCATCACCTCGATCATGCGGGATCCCTCGGCCACAGAATTTATGGAATTGATCTCGCGGGATCAGTTGGATCGGGTGATCGAAGAACAGAAATTGGGCCTGTCCGGTCTGCTTGACGAACAAACGGCAGTTGAAGTTGGTGCCATTCTGGGGGTACATGAGATCCTCACCGGCAAGATCACCCAGATCGTCTATGCTCCACCCCGGACAGTTGATCGAAGCTACAGTGAAACGGCCAGGGTTGTGGTACGTGAAGAGAAATACAAAGACGAAGAGGGCAAGACCAAGACCAGAAAGATCTACGGTGATGTGAGCGCCCGAGTGACCCACTATACCCGAACGACCAGCGCCGTGATCAAGGGGAGCTACCGCATCGTGGATGTTAAAACCTCAAAGATGATCGCCAGTGAATCCTTTGAAGGGAAATCCAGCTTTAATACGGAGTGGGCAACTTATACCGGGGATGGACGCGCACTGAGCCATCGCTCAAGAATGGCTGCCCGCCGGAAAGAACAGGTCGCGCCTGTAGGCGCAGAAATGGTGAGCAGGGCTGCCTCCCAGCTGGCCAAGAATCTGAGTGCCACGCTTAAGATCTATGCCCGTTAAGCGTGGGGAGGGGAAAATGCAGGGATCCTTACTTGTCGTCGCCACGCTACTTGTCTTCATTCTGGGGTATTGGCTGCATGTTCTGGGGACGCCTTACAATGCCTTTCTGCTCGCCATTCACAAGCTGATAGCCCTCGCTGGGATAGTGGTCGTCGGCATCCATGTTTATCAGGTGTTCCCCATCATTGAACCCAGTGGGTCAACCTACCTGCTGGTTGGGGTGACACTCATCTGCTCCATAGCTACTCTGGCTACCGGGGGCGTTCTGAGCGCCGTTGAGACGGCCAACCCGGTCATGCTCTGGTCTCACCGACTGCTCCCCTATATCACACTCGTATTGCTGGTGATGAGTTATATGCTGGGGCGGAGCAGCAGCTAGGGCTGTGATCATGAGTGACAAGAAATTAACAGCCGTGCTTCTGTTGACCTGTGATGACCAGAAAGGCCTGGTATCCACCATATCCAATTTTATATCTGAACACAATGGCAACATTCTGGACCTGAATGAGCACGTCGACCGGGACGAAAAGCTATTTACCATTCGGGTAAGCTGGGATATGAAAGATTTTGCCTTCACCAGGGAAGAACTCAGGAGCAAATTCAGACCCATTGCAGAATCGATCGGTGCAAACTGGCTGATCAATTTCAAGGAACAGAAACGACGTGTGGCGATCTTTGTTTCAAAATATGATCACGTGCTTCTGGAGATCCTCTGGCGGCATAAGATGGGGGAGTACCCCATTGAAATTCCACTGATCATCTCCAATCATGAGCATTTGCGAGAGCTGGCTGATCATTATGGTATTCCCTTCCACATCTTTCCCGTCACACCGGAAACAAAAGCCGAGCAAGAGAAAAGAGAGCTGGAACTTCTGGAAGAACATGACATCGATACGGTTGTACTGGCGCGCTACATGCAGATCCTGTCGCCGGACTTCGTCAGTAAATTTCCCTACCGCATCATCAACATACACCACTCATTCCTGCCGGCATTTATTGGCGGTAATCCCTATAAACAGGCCTATGAGAGGGGCGTGAAGCTCATTGGCGCCACCAGCCATTATGTGACGGCTGATCTGGATGAAGGTCCCATCATTGCCCAGGATGTCACCAAGATCAGTCACAAGGATTCACTGAAGGATCTGGTCAGAAAGGGTCGCGACCTGGAACGACTGGTCACGGCGAGGGCGCTTCAGGTCCACTTCGAGCGGCGGGTACTGGTCGTGGGGAAAAAGACCATCATTTTCGAATAAATCTGCTGCAGGCGAGTGGCTAGATGCCATTCGGACGATCTGCTCAGCCGGGTCAGCACCCAAATACACCTTACGGTGTTGAGCCACTCACATCCATGTTCATTAAGCCATAGTCCTGGGAAAGCCATTGTAAGGTTTCTTGCTGCTTTTCGACATCAAATTCTGAAAACCGAATATACAGCCCCCCATAGCGGACGAGACTCACCAGGCCACCGAGACCGGCACCAAGTGTGGTCAGGATAAATTTTACTTTATACTCAGCGGCAGTGATGAGCAATATGAATTGCTCAGTCGGATCTTCTGATTCGTAATCCTCCAAGCCTGCGATAAAATATCCAATGGCGGCGCCACCGAGGATGAGTCCCAATGTATAGGGTTTAGAGTTCAGGCGCATCGCCTGAATATCCCCGATGGGTAAAACAATATCAAGGGCCGTCGATCTAAAATGCAAACTATCGCTGGAATAGCTCTCGATAAGACATTTCTCGTATGATTCACCGTCAACGGTGTATATGGTCAGCGATCTACCAGCGTAGGCAGTCACCGCTGTCAGCAAAAGCATCAAAACGTATGTTTTCTTATTCACAAATGTCCCCTTGCCCTGGTCCCTAATCTGTTAAACGACCGCCCAGATACCGGGTGACCCACGTAAGGGACCTGTGCCTCTATTGCGAGGTACAGATCATTATTATTCGAGTGTTTTTTCTTCATGTGCTGCAACAATAGCGGGCGCTTGTTTTCTGGCATTCTTAATTCTGACCTGACGCCACTGTGGCATCTCCTACGGCTAAGATCTCCTTGGCAAATGCCCTTGGCTCTTCGAAAAAGGGGAAGTGGGCTGAATTCTCAAACCATACGATTTCCTTGATGGGAGCCTCAAGCACCTCGGAATACGCCTTTACAAGTTTGTGCGGCGTCGTGTAGTCGTGCCGCCCAGTGAAAAAGTATACCGGAACCGCTACTTTTTGCACGCCATGGAGAAGACTCGACTGGAGAACATCATACGCCATGTGCCGGGACGAAAAACTGGACCCTTTCGGGACGTTCGCCACGTCCTTTAGACCGTATTCCGGCGCCTTGAAGCCCGTCCAGAGCAGCGGCCACCAACTCGTCGAGTTGTAAAGCTCACCGCCGAACGCGAACAACCACGATTCGAATGCCGGAGATCCGAGGCTATCTATTTCAGCAATTGCCTCAGGACGCTCCCTTTTTCTGGCTTCATTTCGAATAAAATCAGCCTGTATTAAGCTAGCAGAGTCACTATCGACGACCTGTCCTATACCGATGAATGCATGCAGGTCGTCCGGATACCGAGAAGCGTATAGCATGCCCAGATAGCTGCCGAATGAATGGCTTACCAGCAATACTTTTTCCTGTTGGTAGCGCTGTTTGAGAATCCCGATCAGCTCTCTGGTATCGGAAAGCAGCTGGCTAACCCGCATATTTTCAGATCGTCGGGATGCGTCGAACGATTTCCCGGCTCCGCGACGGTCCCATTGCACAACCAGAAATTCATCCTCCAGAGGCCTTTGGAAGGCGTGAGCCAGGTACATCATGGGCATGCCTGGTCCGCCGTGAAGGAATACAAGAATTGGTTTTTCCGGACTCGTTCCGCGGATCAGCACCCACTGAGCGACACCACCGAGCTCTACCTGCTCGAGGGAACTGATGCTCCCGGGCACAACCTGTCCATGCGCATCCCGAATGGGCGGCGTTCGTGGCTGTTTCCAAACGAAGAGTACCAGCGTTGCTAGGACAAGCAGCGCAAAAACCGCCAGCAGGCGCTTCCAAACTCGTTTACGAATGTCCATCACTCCCGATATGCTGCTGGCCTGCCCGGCTGCTTTAATGATATATTTAGATGTGCTCATGTTGTCAGTTTACCCGCCGAAGCCTTTAGGCGAAGGATGGGTTCCTGCAGCTTGTTATACCGCATTTAGAAAATCTTATTTACAATTTCCTTTTCATACTTACCTATATCTATTTTGTCAATCATTTCCACAATCAGTTCAGATTTCCAAATGTGACCAAGTTCTAACGAGCTACTAATTACAATGCCTTTATCTGAATCATCCTGAACCAACTCTTCTAAATACTTTGCCTCGGTCACCATTTGCATGCTTGCATAAACCCCCAGAAACATTCTCACTTGTCCAACAGTAGTCGGACCATCGAGTGTTTGATATGCCCCATTTGCGATAGCAAATGCAGGAGATCCGGACATCCCAGGAAATGCAGAAATGTCGATAAGCATTAATGGCTTTCCCTCAAAGTCGTATGACGGTTCAGATGCAATTGTACCAGTTTTCCAAACCGGCAACCAGTTTTTCTCGTCAAAATATCCATACGGATAGCCGGTTAGAGTAATAGGTGAGGAGGGTCTTATTTTCATGTTACTTTTGGTCCAGTCTCTTGTTATCCCATAAATTGCTGCATCCTTCATAAAAACTGAAAGTATAGGAATTGCGGCGATATCAGCTTCTGGATATTCCTCACTGGAAATCCAGACAGCTTTCTTGTCTTTTGTGAACAGGGGGATTTGAACCTCTTTAACATTCCCAGGATTTTCGGGGTCTTTATGAAAATAAAATCGAATGCTATCTCCTTTAGGTGCTTTTGGTGTATTTGGTGTATTACCGGTTAGCACATGATAATTGGTAACTAAAAAGATTACCTGCTGTCCCTCTTTTTCTGTGGCATAATAAAATCCAGTTCCCTGGGAGATAGGTTCATCACCCCGCATGAGGATAATTGGGGTTGTGATAAGTGAAATATGTTCAAGATTTTGTGCGGTTGCATACATGTGAATGCCTCCGGTTAATAAGAAAAATATTGTAAGTGTATTTAGCCTCATGCGGTATAACGCCTTAAGCTTAAGCTGCACCTGACAGATGCTTGCTTTGCTCTAGGTTTTATATTCATGTTCGTCAGATATACTTTGCGATCCCCATGGAATGACAGCTTGAAGCTCTTGTTAGCCAGAACTGAGCCATTTACAACCAATCTAATTCATACTCAAGGTTGTCATAATCTGAGTGAGATGAAAGATTAAAAAAAATAGCCTCGTCAACCGCACTTTCCCCGGGGGTGATGTTACCCCCATTCGCAAAATATGCGAATCCCGAATCAACAATTAAATTACCTCGCTTCGCTTGAACGTCACACGAAACATTATAACCGATTGCGTTCCCCGTGTTTTTCACTGTAATCTTTACATAAGGGGATCCATAGCTTTTTACTCCAGCTGTTGTAGGTGTAATTTCAAACTTTGGGTATGAGTGATTTGATTCTTCTGGCTCTTCGCAGTTGTTTACGAATATTAGACTAAGCAGAATAAAGCTCAATAAAAAGGTTTTTCTCACAATTTGTTTACCCCGATCTTAATTATTAAGTAGATCACATATAGTTACTCCAAAATACTTTCAATTAATTTGCGATTGTATTCATCAGCGATATCAGCCGCGCTTTGGTAAGGAGCAACGGGTTTCAATCTTTGGTATAACAGATGCTACTAAACCACCTGCATACAAGACCACACCAAATGTTATTTTTCCATTAGCAGATTCCAGGTTTGCCTTGACATTATTTGCTTCTTTCGTGTAGCCAGTCAGTCTAAAAAACTCTTCTGCTTCGATTTGATTATCAAGCCCTTTAAATGCTCGCCATGTATCCACCCTTTTAGAAAAAAAACTCCAATACCAGCCCATTCCGCCGGATGATTCGGTAACTTTCTCTACAGTAAGCTTTTTCCTGTTGTATTCCTTATTTTGGTCACCTGTAAGGGTTGTTTGATCTTGGGAATACAGTGTAGACGCGATCACCAACAGCGCTAATGCTAATACGATTACTCTTTTCACTATGATTCTCCTCTCAGTCGTTGTAAGAAAAAATGTTATTCTGTATAACTACGTGCTATACAGTTTTTTGTCTGCCTTCGCGCAGAGGCTTCGGCATGATACATGTATAATTCCATTGGTAATCCGCTATGATGGGTTGTTTGGTGCAAGTGCATATAATTACTTGGTGCCAGCATTGAACCCCCGATCGATCAACAGATTGAACCTGCAATGGGAATGTTCGGCCGCACATCATTCAAAAAGACTGCGGGATCATATAACGAATAGTCCATTTGCAGGTATTGTGCTAAATAATTGGCTGAACTTAAGCTAAATCCCTAATAAATCGAAGTAATTATAAGAAAATCACAATACAAAGGTATGGTCGGGTAGGGAGGAACCTAGCATGCCAGGTTCCTATCGATGGGCCGTAAATATTAAAATTGAATAAAAAATCATTCGCCATTCTCAAGATCCATATGAATCTACGTCTGATTCGGATTTATTGACAGGTTTCAGGTAGGAGACGAGTATGACAACCAGGAAAGCGATCACAAAGGCCGAGAAGCGGGCTGTGACCCACTGTCCGAACACGTCCACCACCGTAAAGAACGTACCGGTCAGCATACCGGCGATAACGCCGCTCTTGCTGGTCTTTTTCCACCAGAGCGTCAGCAGGAGGGCCGGACCAAAGGAGGCACCCAGGCCACCCCAGGCATAACTCACCATCTCGAACACCAGGTCCGTACTCTGCCAGGCCAGATAAAAGGCGATCAGACCAATGGTAATGGTCAGGATCCTGCCCATGAGTAGGATATCCATTTTTTCACGCATAGCAGCGATATGGTTATACACCAGATCCTCAGTCAACACAGTGGTCGATACCAGTAGCTGACTATCGGCCGTGGACATCATGGCAGCGATGGCGCCGGAAATAAAGACGCCGGCGATCCAGGGATGGAGCAGATTCTGGGCCATGATGGGCATCAGTTTTTCCGGGTCGGGCAGGGCGGCCACCGAGCCCAGCAGCGTACCGTCATGCGAGAGCACACCGGCCGATAATAGAAAATGTCCGGTCAATCCGATGAACATGGACCCGAAAAATGCGGGCAGCGCCCATGAAATGGCGATGCGGCGGCTGATGCGAATATTTTCCACGCGATCAATGGCCATGTAGCGGGTCACCAGGTGGGGTTGTCCCATATAGCCCAAGCCCCAGCTCAAGCCGCCGATGGCGGCTGCCACAGCCGCAAGGCCCGTTTTACCTTCGAAGAGCGTGCTGCTGTCCAGAGCGAAATCGATGGCAGGCAGGGCCTTGATCTCCAATAGGGCCACCAGGGGCAAAATGACCAGGGTACCGATCATAATGATACCCTGTATCAGGTCGGTCCAGGCAACGGCCAGGAAACCACCCATAAGCGTGTAGAATACGATAATGACAGCGCCCAGCAACATTCCCTGCATGTGGGTGATCCCGAAGGTCACATTCAAGACCTTCCCGGCGCCTGAAAATTGGGCCGCCACATAGAAGGTGAAGAAAAAAGTAATGATGAGCGAGGCGATGATCCGGATCGCCCCCTGGCCATCGTCGTATTTTCTGGCAAATAGTTCGGGCAAGGTGAGCGCCTGATATTTTTCAGACGCGACCCTGAGCTTGCTGGCAATAATATACCATGAGAAGATGATCCCTGAAACACAGCCGATGACCGTCCAAAGCTCCAGTAAACCGGACAGCAGGGCAGCACCGGGCAAGCCCAGGATGAGCCAGGCAGATTCACCAGAGGCGCGCTCCGAAAAAGCGATCACCCAGGGACCCAAACGATTGCCTCCCAGAGCAAAATCCTGCATTGAATGGGTCAGTCGGGAGGTGTAGAAGCCCAGGGCGAGGATGAGTAGTAAATAGAGAATAAATCCGAATGTTACGGGATCCATGCATGCACTCCTTGTGATCGTTTGCTGATGTGATTCAGTTCAGTAAAAATAAGACGCACAGCCACAAAGGGCAGTCCAATTTTATGCTTCCCGCTCTGCCAGCGTATAAAAGCCCTACCTGCCACTGGAAATTTGACTAAATTCAGGCAATTATGCGGACCATCAAACCTTCATATTTCCTGTCAGGGCTCTGCCTGCTCCTGATCCTCAGCGTACAGCCCTTGACCGCTCAAATGGACAGTACCGTTGTCGGTGGTGACTTCGATAGTGAACTCCTGCGCTTGAACGTACCGGATGCCTTTCAAAAGAACCGTTTACGCCTGGATATTTACAGTGATTCCTCCTGGGTGCTGATCAGAGGAGAGACAGAGGTAAGTTTTACAGACGCACTGGATCTACTGGGAGAGGGACCCAGGATACGAGAGCTGGCGTCACACCTGGAGCAGGAGGAAGCCTTTAACCGGGAGTATCGTTCCCGGCGTGTATTCGCATCGGTGGCCGCCCTGGTGAGTGGCACCTATCTATTCCTGGTCTGGGACAAGGACTGGGTGTATCAAATTCCAGGTCATGCACTCCTCATTGTTGCAGGTGTCCGTTACTGGGAGAGTCACAAAGCCGAGATAGAAGCCTTGCGGCAACGCTATTATATCGAACACATCATGACTGCCTCGGAGGCCCAGAAACGGGTGGATGCGTATAATCTCAAACTTTACCAGTTTCTCTCAAATACGGAGATGCAGTATCGTGATCTCTAAATGCTCGGCCCTGTTGTTGTTTTTTGTTTGTACCCTATCCACAGGTCAGGCATACGAACTGTACCATACACCTCCTGAACAATTGCTGCAGGGGGTGCCGGGACAATTGGAAGTCCTGACTCCGCACTACTTACCAGATCCCCAATCAGTTACCCTTCACCTGAAAGGACAGGGCCAGTACAGTTATCAAGAGCTCTATTTTTATCCTGGCGAAGGTGCCTGGCGGTGTGATATCCCAGCTGCATATCTGGATACGGACACCTTGACTTACTATATCAGTGCCTCATTTGGACCTGCTGGCCTGGCGGCTTACCCAGCTGAAAATCCGGCGAGCCAACCCGTTAAAATTCCCCTTATCAAATTCACAACAAAGGGCCAACGGCTGGAACCTGAGCTGATCAAGGACAGCATTGTCGATTACCAGGTAACGCCCTGGAAACCACGACCAGCTTATCGCTCAAATAAATTTCCGGTCATCTATATTCCAAAATCCAACCGATTCTTTATAGAAAGTGGATTTATTAGGATCGTTGGTAACGAGCAGGCCAGTAAAGAAGATCTGATCAGATCAATGATGTATCTCTGTTTGTCAGAGAATGCGGATGCGATCACCGACCTGAAATTCTCACTGCTGACCGAGAGATCCGACTGGTGGCGAGCCAGGGGACGGATCGAGCTTGAAGGAACCTATCTCCGGCGGGCACCAAAAGAGTAGGAAGTCGTATCTAATAATTGCTTGGCGGGGTGATTCTGCCTAGTTTACAGCATCTTAATAAGAGATTCATCAGAAATGATAGTCACTCTTTTTTTCACAGGAGAACGGTATGGCCGATAAGAACGAAGAAGTCCAAGAAACAGAAGAAACTCCAGAACCAGTTGACTTTAACAGCTCCGAGAGTCGGATGACCTTCCTGAAATCTCAGCTGAACGATCTATTGGATGGCATCAATAATGTGTACGGGCAGGATCTGATGGAAGAGCTCCTGAAACGGCTCGAAAAGACCGTTGAAGATTTCAATGAAGAAGTGAGTGGACTTCTGGGTCGACTGAAAGAGGGCAAGATCCTGGAGCCGGATGAACCTGAAGCCGTTGAATCACCTGAAGACCCTGAGGCAGGTGAAGCTGAGGATGATGATCTTAGTAGTGAAGAGCAGGAAGCTGAGGATATGGACATCATTGCCCGGATGAAAGCGCGCAAGAAAAAATCTGAAGACTAAGCAGTAAATTTACCAAATAAATGACCAGAACGACATCCAGCTATCCATCGATCAAAGAGATGGAGGCTAGGATCATGCGCAATATTGAGCGTCTCCAGGGGTATCTGGATGTGCTCAGTTCAGAGATAGAGGATCCTGAAAAGGAGGGACCTGGGGCATCTAAAGCCGATTGGAAAAAAGCTGTAGATGACCTGGAAACGAATATTAAGGAATTCAAGAAATTGCTACAGTCGAAGAATTGGGGGCCATCCGAATGACCGAGCCCGAAAAAATGGTTGATATCGCTCGCTTGGTAAAAGCCCATGATGCTGAGTTGAGATCGGCACTACGATCCAGCCGCTCAGGTCTATTCAAGGATAATACGGGCAAGATTTTCGTCAAAACGAACGTTCCTCTGGGTAATAGATATAATGAAGAAGTCGTGGGTATTTTCGCCGATGAATCCGACCTGGATTTTTTCTATAAGCTCTATCTTGATGAATAGACTAATTGAAGTGTTATTTGCTAGTCTGGATCAATGAAAAGATGAGTGGCAAAATATAGATTTTTTAAAATGCTAGGAGAGAAACATGTCAGATAAAGTTGTAATGGTCCCCCAGGCAGTCAATGAACCGATCCTTAACTATGCACCCGGTTCAGCTGAACGCATTGAATTGCAGGAGACCCTGAAAAAAATGAAATCGGAAGTCATTGAAATTCCGGTGATCATCGGTGGTGAGGAAATCTTTACAGGTGAGACAGCAACTAACGCCATGCCTCACAATCATAAACATGTTTTAGCGAAGTACCACATGGCCGGTCCCAAAGAGATCGAACGCGCCATTGAGGTCTCTCAGGAGGCCTGGAAGACCTGGTCTGTGATGTCCTGGGAGAGCAGGGTTGCCATATTCAAGCGGATGGCGGTGCTGCTGGCACATCCCTATGGCCATATTCTCAATGCAGCCACCATGCTCGGCCAGAGTAAAAATGCCTTTCAGGCTGAGATCGATGCTGCCTGTGAGTTGATCGATTTCTTTAATTTCAATGCCCAATATCTCCAGGAAATTTACAAACAGCAGCCACCCTATTCACCGACCGGGACATGGAACCAGGTGGAGCACAGGGCCTTAGAGGGATTTGTATTTGCCGTAACACCCTTTAATTTTACGTCGATCGCCGGTAACCTCCCCACAGCTCCAGCACTAATGGGGAACGTCACCCTCTGGAAACCAGCCTCATCAGCCGTCTACTCAGCTTACTATCTCATGAAATTATTCAAGGAAGCTGGCTTACCTGATGGGGTCATCAATTTCATCCCTGGTAAGGGCTCAGTTGTCGGACCCATGGTCATGGAGAATGAGCATTTGGCCGGTATCCACTTTACTGGATCCACGGCAGTGTTCCAGAATATGTGGAAAACGGTGGGCGATAATATTGCGAAGTATAAAAGTTATCCCCGCATCGTCGGTGAAACCGGCGGTAAGGATTTTATCGTTGCCCATGAGTCTGCAAAGATGGAAGTGCTGAGAACCGCCGTCATCCGCGGTGCCTTTGAATATCAGGGCCAAAAGTGTTCTGCCGCCTCAAGAATTTATATCCCCAAAGCGTCCTGGGAGGCCTTCAAGCCCAGTTACATGGAAGAGGTGGCCAAGATCAAGGTGGGAGATGTTGAAGATTTTAGCAATTTCATGAATGCTGTCATCGATCGCGGTGCCTTCAATGATATTACCGCCTACATTGACTATGCCAAGGATCATCCAGATGCTGAGATCATTACCGGTGGAAACTATGATGATTCGGTGGGCTTTTTCATCGAACCTACAACCATTGTGACCACGGATCCCCACTTCAAGACCATGGAGGAGGAGATCTTTGGACCGGTGGTGACCATCTATGTCTATGATGAGAGCTGGGAAGACGTCCTGGACCTGGTCGACGGTACCAGCCCCTATGCTTTGACAGGCGCCGTGATATCAAACGACAGGGCAGCAACTGAGTTGGCGGTAGAGCGGTTACGACACAGTGCTGGTAATTTTTATATCAACGATAAGCCTACCGGTGCAGTGGTTGGGCAGCAGCCCTTTGGTGGCAGTCGTGCCTCAGGGACCAATGACAAGGCTGGATCCATATTCAACCTGATCCGTTGGGTCTCTCAGCGCACCATCAAGGAAAATTTCATTCCGCCAACCGAGTTTCCCTATCCTTTCATGGATGAGGAATAATCTGTTAAACAATATGTCCCACTTTTGCGCTGCCAAAGGTTGTCATCCTGAGCTTGTCCATTAGACTTGCCCAATGGAAAAGTTGAGAGCTAATATGTTCAGAGAAATGGAAGATCCACACATTGCACTGGAGTTGAATAAGTCTATGAGCTTGTCATGGCACAAAGCCAATCCTTCGATTAAG
>JAIPJM010000023.1 GCA_021734255.1 Fidelibacterota bacterium
AAGAGTTTGAAGAAGGGAGTGTTATCATATATGCGGATGCTGCAAAAAATGCCTGAACGCGTGGCGAATTACTTCAAGCACCCCAAGATAGCTTACGCTGGGTAAATGATACGATTATCCATGGCCGGTTTAATAGCAACAATACAAAGTGCCAGTATAATGGAACGCTCGAAAGTCAACTTGAAGTGCTTCATTTGATTCCCCCTTAAGTAGTTTTTAGCGATAGCCTTGGTGATGAAAATTGGTATTTCGCCGTATCACATTAAATTGAACAAAATTTCCAGGGGGCGGTAAACACGAAAGGAGATCGAGCCTGGACGTGTGTGCCCCCTGGGAAAGCACAGATATAATTCTCTAAATAAATATAGTATTCAAATAAAGAATGTACTAGATGAATCGTATGAGATTATCTGGGGGCTTCTAGCTGTTTGTTCTGGTGAGGCTCTACTGAATCCGTGATGGGTTTGGTTTTTCTGATGATCGTACCGTAGGCTACATCCAGAGACTTTGCCAGATTCACTTTATTATACCCACTGTTCTTGTAGAGATACTCGAATACATCCCTCTCAAACTGTTCTTTGACCAGTTTGTAGGTCTTGTCCTTATGGATGGCAATATACTGCTGCATGGAATCGATGAAATATTCAGCGTTGAAATCCGATTCACCCCTCTTGAAGTTGGGAAAATGAATACCACGCATGTCCCGCATGCGCTTTTTCATGGTCTGAAATGAATTTTGATTGAATTCCAGGTGCTTGAAGGTAGGGTCGCCTATCCCGGTGTGCACATAATGATAAGCAAAGAGGTTATAGTGGAAAAGATCCTGGATGTTCACCCAAGATCGGCCAGCCGTCCATTCAAAATAGTGGGCTGTTGAGATTTTTTCCAGCTCTTCAGGGATGTACTTGGATATATAATTCACATATTCCGTGACAGCTGACAATCTTGGACCGGTCAAAGGGATTCCAGCCTTCCGCTGGGAAATACTTTCATCGTACCCAGCTTTAAAATAATAATGGGCCTTCTGGGGTTGATCCGTATATGTGACAATCATCTGACCAATGAACCATCCATAAGTCGGAATTGTAGAGATAACCCCGTAGCGCTTAGCGTATTCAAGACCGTCCTTCGCAAGCTCAATGGCTTTCCTTTCTTTCCCAAAATCCCTGTATAGATTGGCCAGGTTCTTCTGAGTGATCGATTTGAGATAATGACTTTCTATGCTATCGATAAATCCCTCATAATGGCTGATAGCTTTCTTTATTTTCTTCTGCTTTTTTAAAAACAGACCAAACGAGTTCTTAATATTCCACACCATATAGAGAAGACTGTTTTGCTCAGCCAGGTGCAGGGCTTCTCCATAGAAGCGACGGGCTTCTGAGGGTTTATCCCAATCCCTACTGAAATTTCCAAGCCAATGGAGTCCCAGAGTTTGCATCACCGTCAAGTCACGGGACTGGAATTTTTCAACAAGTTTTGTAAGTTTATCTAAACTTGCCTCTTTCTTGTTCTCAAGAACATGCAGCTCTATGAAGAATTTTATCAGCGATGTCAATTTTTGTGATGGCTTAAGGTGCAGTGCCTGTGAAAAGTGGGAAAAGGACTGTTCCGAGGACCGTAACATCTTATAGAACACACCATACTCATAGTGTACATAAGCAAGGGCCGATCGAGAGTTTCTGTTGTCATTTCTGAGAAACTGCCTGGATGCTTCCTTTAGTGCCTTCTCCAGGAGGCTGGCACTTTCCGGGAAGTAGCCTTCTAACGATGCGATTTTTGCATGTCCTGCTAATAGGATGGGTTTGAGTTGAGGTTTGGATTCAAACTGCCCAATCTGCCCGCTGAATATGATTCTCATCTGGGAAGGATGAATAAATCCCACCTGACTAAGAAACAAGCCATACTCTTTTTCATGGAATGCCTCAATTGCTTGAGGCATTCCAATGCTACTAATCTGTAATTCTTTTCCCATAATTACCCATCTTCATCAACTTCATCCCACCCTGCATAACAATTGAGAGTGACAGATGCACTTCCAGTTGAATCTGTCCGTACTCCAATGGCAGTAACAGTGCCACCGTAGAGCATCCCGATCCATGTGCTATCCGTGCTAAGATATTCGAAGAGGGAGGGCAAAACAACGGTAATGGAGCAAGATTCATCGAATGAGCCTTTCACATTTGCATATAAATGTACTTCATAGGATGAACCGTAGGTGTTGTCTGTATACCAATTATAGGATACAGATTCGCCTCCTGAGGCTGATAGTGGGGGTAGACCACCATAGCCATAAACGGTTCCACTTGGTACGGATGAATCAAATTCAACCGCAGTTGTGCTCTTAGCCAGTGAGTAAGAGCCGGAGTGATGTGTTGTGACTTCTGGACTGTTGGGATTAACCAGGTTGCTCTCGCATCCAATAAGCAGGATCGCAACAATGGCAAACCACAGCGCAACATGTGTTCGCTTCATACATTCTCCTTTCAATTGTGCATTCATTGCACAGTTATAAGAATGGAGAAATCTAAGAAATACTATATATATCAATCGATACTAATTATTATATTCAATATAAGAATGAATAAAGTTGAATATCGCGATGTCCTCATTTAAATTGGGTTTAGTATTTCTAAGCTTCTTGGTATTAAAACAGAGTAGGGGGGAGTTATGAGACGATCAGTAGTTTTTGTTCTACTGCTTATCTTCGTTATCCTCGGCGCAACCCAATTGTTCGCTGCCTTGGATAAAGTTCATGGGTATTGCACCTTGCCGGCAACATCAGGTATCTCAATAACAATCACAAAACAGGGGGTGGCTCATATTATGGGAGTACTAACTCCAGTGGTTATTACTCAGTGAATATGTCTGGGGCCAGTTCAGGGACATATTATTTCCATGCAACAAATGGTGTTGGTCATGATTATTGGACATTTTCATACTCAGGCGGAACGGTTTCACATAACTTCCAACTGGGTGTTCCTGACGATTAAGATGCAAAATAAAGATCGGTGAAGAGTTTACTTTTCACCGATCTATTATCTCCAACATTCACTTGACAATCTCGACCTCGTCCTATTCAATTAATGATCATCCAACTCCTTCACGCAGTTGAATATGTTTTGGGAGAATTAATGTGAGCCTGCGTATATCGGTTTATCTTTACCCAGCTTGTTATTCTGAGGACACTACTTAGGAGTTTAAGGATGAATCTGCGCAAGAGCTTCATAATAGCAGTGATTGTCTACTCAGGCCTGGTAGCATGTCTATCTCCAGAACAGGACCTTGAAGTCAAACCTGCTGAGCAACCCTACTATACGCTAACTGGAAGAGTAATAGACGCAGAATCAGATCAAACAATAGATAATGCTGAGGTGAGTGTTTCAATGGAGATCCTTGTTCAGGGAGAGTGGACTGAAAATAAGGTTTGTGTCAGTGATTCGAATGGAAGGTACAGATTAGACAGCCTGTATCGAGCTCAGTACAGAATTGAGATGAAACAGAGAGGGAAGCTGTGTTTTTCTAAGAGTATCTTAATGTGGGAGTATGCAGATCGAGAATATGATATCGTCAAGCCTGGCCCCCCTGAAATAGATTTCAACGGGAAAATGATTCGCTGTTCAGATGGAGTTGGGTGTTCGGACGTTCAGGTATACCTATGGTCTTCCAGAATAGAGAATGGAGGGATTGTAGAAGAGAAGACAGCAACAACGAATTCAAAAGGTCTTTTTCAAATTAGAGGGTTGTACCCAGGGCTATATACAGTATATGCTTTAGGCACATACTACCTCCCATTAATCGAGACTATCTACATTGATGACAATGCATCCTCCCTGTTTTACCATGAATTCTGTATGAATCAAGGCATCACTCCCTGATTCTGAGTGCGAATATCTATTTGTATTAACTAAAAATATCCTGCAGACTGGCCACAGGGAGTTTACCGCTACTTAAGCGGCGGATACCGCGAATGGCAGTCCTTGCTCCAGAAAGTGTGGTAATGGCGGGGATCTTATAGCGAATGGCTGCTCGACCGATGGCATACTCATCACCACGGGCTGCTTCACCCATTGGGGTATTTATGACCAGCTGGATCTCATCGTTTTTAATGTGATCTACCACATTGGGACGACCTTCATTCACCTTGTTGATCGTTTGGACAGCGAGTCCATTTTCCTTGAGAACCTCTGCGGTCCCTTCAGTTGCCATTAGTTTGAAGCCGGCTTCCTGAAAATCTCGGGCAATATCAATGGTATTATTCTTATCCCTGTCATTCACTGAGATGAAAACAGTGCCACTCGTGGGTAAATGGTTACCTGCACCGATCTCTGCCTTGGCGTAGGCAGCACCCAATCTCGTATCCAGACCGATGACCTCCCCGGTGGATTTCATCTCAGGTGAGAGGAAGACACTCTGCTGGGGGAATTTATTGAAGGGGAAAACAGGTTTTTTGACGGCAATGAGTGCCTTCTTGCTCCGATTCAGGTTCAAGTCCTTCAGTTTTACACCAGTTGCCAGCTGTGCAGCGTATCTGGCCAAGGGTATGTCGGTGACCTTGCTTACAAAAGGTACGGTCCGGCTGGCTCGGGGATTTACCTCAAGCACATAGACCGTTCCATTTTTGTAGGCGAACTGAATATTGATCATACCGATGGTCTTCAGGCTCAATGCCAGACTTCTGGTATATTGCTCAATCTTCTTGCGGTGCTTGGGGAGGAGTCGATAGGGAGGGATGACACAGGCTGAGTCACCAGAATGAATCCCTGCCTCTTCAATATGCTGCATGATGCCTCCAATAAAGACATCCTCTCCATCACAGAGGGCATCCACATCGAATTCAAAAGCATCCTCCAGAAATGCATCGATGAGGACAGGGTGGTCCCCACTGACAATGGCTGCATTGGCCATATAGTGTTTCAGCGACTCTTCCTTATAGACGATCTCCATGCCTCGTCCACCAAGCACATATGATGGTCGAACAAGGACGGGATATCCGATGCGGTTTGCTACCTCAATGGCTTCATCAACAGAAAATGCCGTGCCGTAATCGGGTGCTGGAACCTTCAATTCATCCAGGATCTTTCCGAATTTCTTACGGTCTTCTGCAAGATCGATGGCTCTAGGACTGGTACCAATGATGTTCACGCCGGCATCCTGCAAGCGGTTCGCTATCTTCAGGGGCGTCTGCCCACCGAATTGAACCAGCACGCCATCTGGCTGCTCCAGGTCAATGATGTTCATGACATTTTCAAAAGCCAGAGGCTCAAAATACAATCGATCCGAAATATCAAAATCAGTTGAAACCGTCTCCGGATTGCAGTTCACCATGATGGTCTTGTATCCAAGATCACTGAGACCGAATACGGCCTGGACACAGCAGTAGTCGAACTCGATCCCCTGACCGATACGATTAGGTCCACCACCCAGGATCATCACCTTTTTACCCTCCAGGGGAAGGACCTCATTTTCTGTCTCATATGTGGAGTACACATAGCTCGTCCGGGCTGGAAATTCTGCGGCGCAGGTGTCCACTTCCTTGAAGGTTGGAAAAATATGCTTGGACTTGCGGAAATCACGGATCTCCTGTTCGCTCCTACCGATTCGGGTGGCGATCTGAAGGTCGGAGTATCCATGTCGCTTATGATGGCGGATGCTCTCTGCCGTCATCTCAAAACCATCTTCCAATGCCAGTTCCTGGATCTGATACAGGAACCAGGGGTCGATGCCTGTGATATCCTGAATGGTCTCCAACGATTCACCATCCTTGAATGCCAGCCAGATCTTCACCAATCTGAAGGCAGTGGCAAAGCGCATTTTCCTGAGATCCAGTTCACGACCGATAGTCTTTATGGGCTCCATACCGATCAAGCCTACCTCTAGAGAGCGATAGGCTTTCTGTAGACTTTCCTTGAAGGTGCGGCCAATGGCCATGGCTTCACCCACGGACTGCATCTGAACTCCCAGGGTGCCATCTGCCGTGGGAAATTTTTCAAAATCGAAACGGGGAACCTTGGTGACAATATAGTCAATACTGGGTTCAAACGCGGCCAGGGTCTTGCCCGTGATCTCGTTCGGTAACTCATCCAGATGATAGCCGACGGCCAGCTTGGCTGCCACCTTGGCAATAGGAAAGCCAGTGGCTTTGGATGCCAGGGCAGAGGAGCGACTGACACGTGGATTCATCTCGATCACGATCATGCGGCCACTTTTCGGATCCACAGCGAACTGGACATTTGAACCACCGGTCTCAACACCGATAGTACGGAGACACTGTATTGACCAATTGCGCATCTTCTGGTATTCTTTATCCGTGAGTGTCAGCGCCGGAGCAACAGTAACCGAGTCGCCAGTATGGACACCCATGGGATCAATATTCTCAATGGAGCAGACGATGATAGCATTGTCCCTTTTATCACGGACAAC
The DNA here is from genome assembly GCA_021734255.1 of Fidelibacterota bacterium. GTDB lineage: Bacteria > Fidelibacterota > UBA8477 > UBA8477 > JABMPR01 > JABMPR01. The sequence continues at coordinate 6,421 of JAIPJM010000023.1, forward strand.
CTCCATCTCAAATTCCTTCCACCCCAGGAGTGATTCCTCGATGAGGACCTCACCGATCGGACTGGCGGATAATCCTTTTTCTACCAGGTCTCTGAATTCTTCATGGTTGTAAGCCGTTGCTCCACCCGTACCCCCCATGGTGAAAGATGGTCGTATGATGGCCGGGAAACCGGTTTTTTCCACGATCTCCAGTGCTGTTGGGACGCTGTGTGCAAATCCACCCTTGGCCGTCTCCACGCCAGCTGCATCCATAACTGTTTTGAACTTTTCTCTATCCTCGGCGCGATGGATGGCTTCCACATCAGCACCGATAAGTTCCACACCGTTCGCCTTCAGCACACCATCTTCATCCAACTTGATGGCCAGGTCAAGTGCTGTTTGCCCTCCGACTGTGGGTAGGATGGCGTCCGGTTTCTCCTTCTCTATGATGGAAGTTACAATAGCTGGCGAAAGTGGCTCCAAATATGTGGCATCAGCCAGCTCCCTGTCTGTCATGATGGTAGCCGGATTGGAATTGACCAGAATGATGCGATAGCCCTCTTCCTTCAAGGCTCTGCATGCCTGGGTTCCTGAATAGTCAAACTCACAGGCCTGACCGATGACAATAGGACCAGCACCCAGGATGAGGATCGATTTAATATCAGTTCTTTTTGGCATGGGCTTCCATCAGGTCGGTAAAAGATTTGAATAAATAGCGTGAATCGTGCGGTCCCGGGCTGGCTTCAGGATGATATTGGACCGAGAAAGCTGGGATCTCAGTGCTTTTTATTCCCTCAAGTGTACCGTCATTGAGGTTCACGTGTGTGACTTCCAGCGAGGCAGGTAGCGTGTCCGGGTCAACTGCAAATCCATGGTTCTGGGAGGTGATCTCAACGGTTCCCCGGGTTTCGTTTCGCACGGGATGATTACCGCCACGATGTCCAAATTTCAGTTTGAATGTTTTCGCTCCCAGGGCAAGCGACAGTATCTGGTGCCCCAGGCAGATCCCAAAAATAGGCAACTTCCCGATCAACTCTTTCACAGTGTCAATAGCATAATCAACAGGCTCAGGATCACCTGGTCCATTCGAAAGGAAAACACCATCTGGGTTCATGGCCAGGATCGTTTCAGCAGATGTGCTGGCTGGTACAATGGTGAGATGACAATCATGTGCCTGGAGTTGACGGAGAATATTGTATTTAACGCCAAAATCCATGGCCACAACATGGAAATGATCCGTATCATTTTTCTCAGCCCAGTTCCAGACCTTTTCGCAGCTTACCTCCCTGACCAGATCCTGTCCTGCCATAGAGGGCACTTGGTCCAGTTTGTGTCTGAGTTTGGCCAGGTCCTCTGTCTCTGAGCTAATGATCCCATTCATTGCACCCTCGTCCCGAATGATCCGCACCAAAGCGCGTGTATCAATTCCCTGAATTCCAACAATTCCAGATTCCTTGAGATAGTCATCCAGACTCTGGGTCGCCCTGTGGTTGGAATGGATCGGGCTGGCCTCACGAATGATAAAGCCCTGGACCTGGATCCGGTCACTCTCAATATCTTCAGGGTTAATGCCGTAATTCCCGATCTGGGGAGCGGTCATGGTGACCATCTGGCCCTTATATGAAGGGTCAGTCAATATTTCCTGATAACCGGTCATGCTGGTATTAAAACAGACCTCGCCACTGGTAGTACCGATGGCGCCGAATGATTCTCCTGTAAAGTGGGTTCCGTTTTCCAGTAATAGGATGGCGGCGTGCGTTTTCATTAAAGCCTAATGTCACTTTTATTTGCCGCTGTGCAACATCAAAAAGCATGGGAGAGTCAATATCTGAAAAAAGTTATGCCCTGCGATTTGAATTCGCTTGATTCAAAAAATATGCTGATTAGTTATGGCCGTAGCGGGAAGGGCGAACAATGAAAATCTATCTGGAAACAACACGCATGATGTTCAGGGAATTTACCTCTGATGATGCAGACCTTTTGGTCGATCTTGATTCGGATCCCCTGGTGACAAAATATATCAATGGTGGCAAACCTACGCCAAAGAAACATGTTGTTGAACGGGTGATCCCCAGGCTCCTTCATTACAATACGCGAGACGATGGTCTGGGATTATGGGCGGCCTTGCACAAAACAGATCTTGAATTTATGGGCTGGTTCCACTTCCGACCCTTTCAGCCCATGCCGGAGCAAATAGAGTTGGGCTATAGACTCAAACGGAAATTCTGGGGAGAGGGATACGCTACGGAAGGGTCAGAGGCACTTATTCAGAAGGGATTTGACACATTGGGTGTGACAAGGGTAGTTGCCATTACCGATCCAGAAAATATCGGATCACGACGTGTGATGGAAAAAGTGGGGCTCAGATTTGAAGGCAATCATGTGGAAGCCGATGGATTTGTCTGTGTCAAATATGGACTCGAAAGATCAGATTATCAAAAAAAGATACAAACCAGCAAATAATTCACACTAAAAGCACTGGTCATGCATTGAGCTATCGATTTAATTACGCCCTGAATTTAAAAGGGCTGGAATGAGCATTTTTAATGACAGAATGAGACGCGAAGCAAAAACCATCAAGGTCATGGTTGATATCTACTGTAAGCATCACCATGGCTTGAAGGTACTGGATTGCAATGAGTGCCGCGATATCCAGAACTATGCGCTTGACCGTCTATACCACTGTCCTTTCCAGGAAGGTAAAACCTCTTGCAAGAAATGTCCCATCCACTGCTATAAACCAGACATGAAAGAGCATGTTCGTAAGGTCATGCGGTACTCTGGCCCAAGGATGATGCTCAGACATCCTGTTCTGACCATTTTTCATTTCATAGATGAGCGCCAGGAAGACCCAGGGCCAAAAGTGCTTGAAAGAAGGTCTGATATTCTTGAGGAGATCTGCCCGGGACCTGTTCAAGAACCAACACACGAGCTGGAACGCAAGAATTAGCCGAATTATAAGGCTTTCGAGGGGGAAATCATTATCATTAATCGAATATTCTATCTATTACTTGTCTTAATGACAACAATGATCTATGGACATGAAATGGACAAGGACATTATCACTAAGAATGATGCTCCCAATATCTTCATTGATTGCTCCCGTTGTGATATGGGTTTTATCAGAACGGAACTCCAATACGTGAACTATGTGATCGACAGGAACGATGCTGACATCTTTCTCATGATCACACGTCAGGGTACAGCCAGCGGCGGGACCATGCACACACTGACTACCGAAGGCCGGGGTGAGTTCGCTGGAATGAATGACACGCTCATGTTTGTGGTTGATCAGGATATGACAGATGATGAAGCGAGGAAAGAAGTTGTTGAGTGGATCGAACGGGGGCTGGTCAAATATCTGATCCACACCCCGCTTGTAAATGATATGCTAATTTCCTTTCGTCAAGCCAAACCACTGGAGCAACCGGAGGATAAGTGGAATTATTGGGTGTTCAGGACCAGTATGAATGCCTGGTTCGATGGAGAATCTTCCTATCAATCCCTTCACTCTAATTATCGCTTTCGAGCCTCCCGCACAACTGAAGCTCTAAAATTGAGAGCAACACTCCATGCAGATTTAGATAAAGAGAACTATGACCTCGTTGATACCACAATCATTAGCGAAAGCAGTAGTCAGTCCTTATCCCTACTCTATGTGAAAAGTATCTCAGATCATTTCTCTGTAGGAGCGACAGCAGGCATTCGTTCAAGTACTTACTCCAACCTGAAGCAGGCTCTATGGCTCAACCCGACCGTCGAATACAATTATTTCCCCTACTCTGAGTCCACTCGACGTGAACTCACATTCAAGTATCAGATCGGCTATGATTTGAATAACTATAGTGAGGTCACAATCTTTGATAAGACAGAGGAGCAACTCCTGAGTGAATCATTGCGTATTGAATATGAGGTGAAGGAACCCTGGGGTTCTACGGAATTTACGCTGTCAGGTTCACACTATTTCGATGATCTGGAAAAATATCGATTGGATATTTGGGCTAAATTGTCCTTGAAGTTGTTAAAGGGGTTCTCCTTTGATCTGCGAGGTAACTATTCCATGATCCACGACCAGTTGACGCTTCCAAAGGGTGGAGCAAGCCAGGAAGAGATCTTGCTGCACCGGCAGGAAATGGCGACCCAATATGATTATTGGGGATCCATGGGGATCAGTTACACCTTCGGGTCGATCTACAACAACATCGTAAATCCCAGGTTTTAAGTCACTACGCTAGTCATCCTGAATGGACACTGAGGTTCTCGAAGTGTACATGAAGGATCTTGATCCCAATTTCGAACCACCTACGCCGGATCAAGATTCTTCGCATGCTCAGAATGACAAATATGTGTGCTATGTAATTTGACACATAAAGAGCCACCAGTCTACGCCTTTTAGGCTTCGCCTGGCAGGCCAAGGAGAATCGAACTCCTGATCTACTATGATTGCTTTGCTCTACTAATTGTCTGTCCGACGAAACCTGAGTGGGAATAACTTCTTCAATCTTCAATCAATTAATCTTCAATCCGAAGTCTGAGCCACCAAGGAGAGTCGAACTCCTGACCTACGCATTACGAATGCGTTGCTCTACCAACTGAGCTATGGTGGCATTTCAAAACTTTTGTCGTTCATCGGTCTCTCAACCAGGACCACGAACCTGTTGAACCAACTGCCTGTCCGGCGAACCCTGAGCGAAGTCGAAGGGGCAGACGGAAGCTATGGTGGCATTTCAATATGGTGTTCCCTCAAGTAGCACAGGGATCACAAACTCTTTCTACTCACTGCCACTCGTGAAACTGTCACCCTGAGCGGAGTCGAAGGGTATGGTGGCATTGTATAAAAGCGGGTGAATATATATTTTGTCCATTCAGCTCGCAAGCATGTCGTTGCTCTCTGTGACCCGTGAGACAAAAACCTATCCCTTTCTTTATCCTTCCCCATTACCTTAACCAGCTATGGACGTTTTACTGATCATCCTGATCATCATTTTCACGGTGCTCTCTTCTGTGATCATCTGGCTAAACCTGCCAGGCACCTTTGTCATGCTGCTGTTTATTTTCATCTGGGCCTGGTCCACCGGGTTCACTGTCATTTCTGCTACAGAGTTAAGCATCATTTTTGTGATTCTGCTATTTCTGGAATTTATCGAGTACGGATTAAGCGGCCTGGCAGCAAAATATTCCGGAGCTGAAGATCGCTCAGCATTTCTGGCCATTGTCGGCGGATTGCTGGGAACAATTGTCCTGGGCTCCCTGTTCTTTGTGGTAGGAGCCATATTGGGATTATTCCTTGGTTCCTATCTAGGGGCCTATTGGGGAGAAAATCAAGCGGGGAAAACTTCAGCTGAGGCTAGAAAGGCTGCATTGGGAGCATTAATGGGCAGTATAACCGCCAAGGTATTGAAAACAGCAGTGACGGTTGTGATTGCTGTTTGGATGATCGGGGAGGTCGTTTGAGCCATTGGAAGCACAAATATTTTCTCCTATCTGTCTTCCTCTATCTGAGTGCAACCCTGAGTGGACAGGAAGTGAAACTGGCCCGTCTCCAATATGATGGCGGAGGAGACTGGTATGCCAACCCCAGTTCGCTTCCAAACTTGATCAGCTTCATCTCTGATAATACAAGCATCCCCATCGATCCAAAAGAATACCGGGTCAGGATCACAGACGTCAACCTGTACGATCATCCCTATTTGTATATGACCGGGCATGGAAATGTCCGCTTTAGCAGAGAAGAGGTCTATGCTCTCAGAGATTTCCTGGTGGCTGGAGGATTTCTTCATGCCGATGACAATTATGGAATGGATGAATCCTTTCGTCGAGAGATGAAAAAGGTGTTCCCCAAGAAGAATTGGGTAGAATTACCACCTGACCACCCAGTATTCAACTCCCAGTTCAAATTCCCCTCTGGTTTACCCAAGATCCATGAACATGATGGGAAGCCGCCACAGGCGCTGGCACTTTTTCACAATGGCAGTATCGTTGTGCTTTACACCTATGAAACAGATCTGGGAGATGGATGGGAAGATCTGGAGGTCCATAAGGATGGTGAAATCAAACACCTTCAGGCCCTGCAGATGGGAACCAATATCCTGGCTCACTACCTTTCGAGACAGGCCAAATGATGAACCCAGAAGAAAATCTAAGTCCTATCGAATCCTTGCTGAGACGGCATGCGCTGCAGACAGCCAGAGGTCATGGTGCCTTGATTGGTCTGGTCGGTCTCGCTCTGATCGCTGCCTGCATCGCGGGTTTCGTATGGCTTGAAAGCTTTCGCTATTTTGGTCCCGCTGTGAAAATGAAGGGCATCCTTGCGCTGGGTATACTGGCCTTTGTCATTGTCAGCGGGCTCCTGATCTATTACTGGTTGCTGAAAAAGCAGAAATTGCCAGCAACCCGGGAGGACACCCTGGCCAATCGTATTGGCAGGAAGCAGCCCCTGATTGGGGATAAACTGCTGAACGCGATCCAGCTATTCAGATCCAAGCCGCCAGAGGGCATATCCTCTGCCTTACACTATGCAGCCATCGAAAGTGGTCTTGAGGCTGCCCAGCTAATACCTGAGAAGATCCTGTTTCCAAAGCAAAGTATCAAAAAAGCTACCCAACTTGTCTCCCTGGGTGCATTCATCTTATTTGTACTGTATCTAATGAACGTGAATGATCTCAATCAGGCAGTTAGCAGGTTAAGTCATGCTGGCAAAGCCTATGATTACCCCCTCCCTCTGAAACTGGAATTATACGCACCCCAGGAGGTTTACCTCGCTGGTGATACCCTGTCTCTGGAGGGATCAGTTTCTGGAAGACAGACTCCCAGGGTAAATGTTACAGTCTATGACCGAAAAGATACCAACACATATGTGCTGAATGTTGACGATCAACACTTTCGTCTCCCGCTTGAACATGTTATGTCGAGCTTCACCGCCATAGCCCACGTGGAGAATGATCGCCTCCTGGAACCCTGGAAAACCATCCGGTCCAATGAATTGAACATCAAGGTGGTCAACCGGCCCATCATTCAGGACTTGAAGATCAGGATCAGACCACCTGAGTACACACGCTTACCAATTGAGCGGTTCTCAAGGGATATTTTGGATATCAGCGGCTTCCGGGGATCGCTTGTTAAGCTGGAAGGTTTGAGTTCGAAGGAGTTGACATCGGCCAGGATTCGCTTTGAAAGCGGCAGAGCCATCGAGGCTGATTTGACGGGTAATTTGATCAGGGCTCAATTCACCCTAGATCGTTCAGATAAAATGTGGTTTGAATTGATCGATGACGAGGGTGTGACAAACCTTGAGCCTTTTGAGTATCCCATATTTGTAGCCAGAGATGCCGAGCCGCTGATCAGAGTCTTGGTCCCCGCCCATGATGTCATTATCGGTGAAAAGCTTCAGATCCCTACCCGAGTAAAGCTGGATGACGATTTTGGTTTTTCTGCACTAGAACTAAAATATCAGATCATTCATCCAGACTACCTATTACCGGACTCGACCATCTATGTTCACAAGATCAAGTTGATGAATCCCAGACAGGCATCCCAGGAGATCGATATGCTGTGGGATATCTCAGAGGTGAGCATTATGCCTGAAGATGCCATCCAGTATTGGTTTGAAGTGTGGGACAACAATACAGTCGACGGACCTGGGTTTGCTTCGAGCAAAACCTGGATCGCTCGTCTGCCTTCACTGGATGAGATGTTCAGCGGTATCAATGAGGCCAATGAAGAGATTCAGCGTGAGCAGGAGGAGATGCTGGAGATCGTGAAGGATATTCGCCAGAAAGTGGATGAATTGGCCATGGAAGTCCAGAAGGATCCGAACTTGAATTGGTCGCAACAGCAGGAAGCTGAAGAGGCCATGGAACAGGTTGAGGATTTGAAAGACGTGTTGGAGGAAATGAGCAAACAGTTGGATGAAATGATTAATTCGGCTGAAGATCAAAATCTGTTCAGTGAGGAGACACTGGAAAAATATTCAGAATTACAGCAGATGATGGATGAGCTTATTACGCCAGAACTGATGGAGGCGATGCGCAAACTTCAGGAAGCGATCAATGAGAATCGCCCGGAAGAAATAGAGATCGCCATGGAAGAATTTCAAGCTGCCATGGAGAATTTCGAACGAAACCTGGAGCGTACACTGGAAATATTTAAACAGGTAGAGCTAGAACAGAAGCTGGATGAAGTAGCCAAGCGTCTGACAGATCTGGCGGAACGCCAGGAAGCCCTGGCAGAAGAGATGGATGGGTTGGATGCAACCCAGGCTGAGCAGCTGGAAAAACAAATCGCAGAAGAGATGGATGAGGCGGAATCGGCTGTTGGGGAACTGGCTGATCTATTCAAGGAAAACAAGCAACTCCCCGAGGAGTTGGTGGCGGACCTACAGAACCAGATGTCTGCAGAGCAGATCGATGGAAAACTGGATCAAACCGTGTCTGCTCTTCAACAGGGACAGATGAGCCAGGCCAAGTCTTCGGCTCAGGATGCTGCAACATCCATGCAAAAAATTGCGGAGAGTGCTGAACAGCTGCGTGGAACGGCACAACAAATGATGATGGAAGATGTCCTCTCCGATTTTCGTAATATTCTACACCAGACATTAGGCTTGTCTCAGGCGCAGGAGCAACTGGAGAATCAAACGCAACGAATATCCGGCCAGAGCTCCTTGATCAGGGATTATGCCGATGGGCAGATGAGTCTGGTCGATGGCCTGAAACAAACGGCCAAAAACATGCAAGCTTTGGGAGAAAAGACATTCGCCGTTTCACAATCCATGGGGAAATCAATGGGGGCGGTCTTGGCCCACATGAGTGAATCGATCAGGCAGATGGAGGCCAGAAATCCCAGGAAATCAGCCGAAGCTCAGGCACAGGCCAGAGAAAACCTCAATCGCATGGCATTGCAGATCGCTCAATCCATGAATACGCTGCAGCAGTCAGGAGAGTCCAGCGGTCTGAGTGATTACCTGCAACAGCTGGAGAATATGGCCGGCCAGCAGCAGGGCCTGAATCAGGAGACTTTGATGCAGATGGGAATGGGTGCAAACTCCATGATGCAGGAGTTAGCCCGACGGCAACTTCAACTCAGGGATGCTCTGTCCCAGATGGAACAAGGGATGGGATCAGATTCAAGGATGCTGGGTGACCTGGGGAAGATCGGTGAGGAAATGGAAGCCGTGGCTAAGGAGTTGCAGAAGAAGCGACCTTCCCAAAAAGTACATGAGCAGCAGGAGCGTATTCTGAATCGTTTGCTGGATGCCCAGAGGTCTGCAACTCAAAAGGATTTCAGCAAGAAACGAAAAGCTGAAACAGCCGGGAGTAATAGAGTGTGGCAGGGTGTAGGCGCCTTACCAGATGATCTTGGGGAGGCCAGGAATATGCTCTACGAGGAATTGCTCTACAGTTTGAAACAAGATTATGACAGGGAAGAAAAACAATTGATCAGAGAATATTTGAACCAGTTGGAAGAATTGCTGAATGAATAAAGCTACCATCACTACCATTGGTATCTTTACTGCGCTGCTTCTGATGGTCGGTGCTACCGATCTGCAGGGGCAGGGGATGCGACGACCGTCCCCGAGGAGTCAGGACGAGATCATGCTAAAGCGTGCTGAGTCATTGGTGCGACTTGGCAAACCTGAGCAAGCTGTTCAGGTCTATCTGGAAGTGCTCGCCAGGAATCCCAGCCGGACGAATGTGTACCATCAGATAGCAAACCTGCTCCCCGGGAAGGAAAATGCAGCAACCCTGATGCAGATCCTGGAGGATGTCCTGCAACAACAACCCAATGATCAAAACCTCATCGCTGAAAAAGGTAGATTGTACTATCTGCTGGACAAAGAAGAAGCAGCCAACAGGGTCTGGGATGAGCTTATCGAGAGCAGGGGTGAACACTATATCTACATTGCAGTCATGAATGCCATGCTACGAGCAGGTGCCACAGACCTAGCCGTGAGCAAGCTGCTTGATGCGAGACAAAAGCTCAATGATCCATCCCTGTTTACCATGGAGCTTGCCCGTATCTACTCGATCCAACATGATTATGGCCGAGCCTCACTTGAATACCTCAGGCATCTCGAAAAAAATCCACGGACCCTGTCCTATGTGACGAATCAGCTCATCGATCTCAATCAGAACGATGGTGCCCCCGCCTTTATTCAAACAAGTTTTGATCATATCATTAGTATGGGAGCTGGGAATCATACGATACAGCTCGCTCGAGCCAAACTGTATCAGCATATGAGAGCCTACGATCTGTGTGTCGCAACGATTCGCTTGCTGGATCCATCTGTCGCGATCAATGAGATCTTTGGCATTGCCCAGGATCTTGAAGCAGAACAAGCGTGGGATCATGCCGCAGAACTCTTTCTGATCGTATCAGCAGAAAGCAAAGATAAGCGTCTCAGAGGCAACGCCTTGCTGCATCTTGCCGCAGTGTACGAGCAGCAAATAAGTGACAGGGCAGAATTTGAATCATTGGCTTCCTATTTTGGAGGGAATCCCTTTCTCCAGCTGGATATCAGGTTCGCAAGGGATAAAAGTGATATCCTGGAACGCACCATGAGCCTTTATGATAGTCTGGAAAGCGTGCTGCCCCGGACACGGTCAGCCCTGGAAGCAAACTTTAGGATCGCAAATATTCGCCTGACCACAACGGGTGATGTTGATCAGGCCATACGTGGTTTTCAGACCACGATGGAAAGCTCTTCTGACAGAAGACTGCTACTTGCCTCCGGTAAGCGTCTGGTGGATGCGTGGCTCGTTAAGGGAGACACCACCAGAGCTATGCAGACACTGGATGAATTGGTCAAAAATCTGGGCATGGATGAGGATGATCCTGAGATCATTGTTTCCCGGATCAAGATCCTGATACAGACGCTGGATCTACCTGGCCTGAAAAAGGAGCTGCTGAACCTGTCAGGTGCAGCCCTCCCTGGAGACCCACGCTTCAATGACGGCCTGGAGCTCTTGTCCATCATTGAGGGGAACGGTGGGGTTGAGGATGCACTATTAAGAGCTTACCTGAATGCTGAACGACTGATCGGACAACACAAATTATCGGAGGCTGTTGAGCAGCTTATTAACCTGCAGGGAGATGAAAAATCCATTGCGGATGAGGCAAGCGTTCGTGGAATTCAATTACTGCTGGCTCTGGGACGATACGAAGAGGCAAAGGATGAAATGGGGCGGTTTCTAAATACATTCTCGTCATCTCCCTGGCGGCCTGTTGTGCTTGTCTGGCAAGGGGAACATTATCAATTCCGAGAAAATAACGCCCAGGCTGCAGTTGAATATTACGAAGAAGTGGTGATTAATCATCCCGAATATTTGGGAATAAGTGCTTTACGCCTGCGTTTAAGGGAAATCTTGGGGTCAGGATCATGAAAATTATTTTAAAACTGCTCGTGCTCGGCACCCTCCTGAATTCGCTGTGGGGACAAAAGATCCTGATTCCCATGGACGCAGCCCAGACCGATCATCTTAAGGCTTACGGCGTGACTTTTTGGGCTCTTGAGCATGATATCGATGTGGAGTGGTTACTTAACTACAGGGGAGGTAGTTTCCTTTTAGATAACTATAGTGAGGTTGTCAGAGAACTCCGGCTCAGGGACGTGACGTTTGAAACAGGTGGAGCGGGATCGGAAATGGAGATCTATGCCACTATTGAAGCGAATAATATGGATATCGTGCTGCTGGAGAAACCCCCAAGCATAGCAGTATACTCACCCCCCGGGAAACAACCCTGGGATGATGCCGTCACGCTGGCTCTAAGTTATGCTGAAGTCAGTTATGACGTGATCTGGGATGCTGAGGTGCTGGACGGAAAGCTCAGTGAATATGATTGGCTTCATTTGCACCACGAAGATTTTACCGGGCAATACGGTAAGTTTTACCGAAATTATGCCAACGCCAGTTGGTACAGGAAGCAAAAGCAAGAGTTTGAGGCTTTTGCTGCTCAGCGCGGATTTGCCAGCGTATCTGAGGAAAAGAAAATGGTCGCTTCCATCATCAGGGACTATGTGGTAAGTGGTGGTTTTCTGTTTGCCATGTGCAGCGCTACGGATGCCCTGGATATCGCCCTCTCTGCCAAAGGAGTGGATATCGTTGCCTCACCCTATGATGGGACACCTGTTGATCCACAGGCGCAGAAAAAATTGAATTATAAGCGAACGATGGCCTTTGAGAACTTCTCCCTGATCCCGGACCCTATGATCTACGAGTACAGCGATATCGATGTACCACCAAGCAACAGACCGCGAGCCCGGGGCGCCGAAGCAGATTATTTTACGCTCTTTGAATTCTCAGCCAAATGGGATCCGGTACCGACCATGTTGACTCAAAATCATGTGGGTGTGGTCAAAGGTTTCATGGGACAGACTACGGGGTTTAATAGAAATCTGATCAAGAAACATGTTGTGGTCATGGGTGATGTCCCTGGTCAGGATCAGGTCAAATATATCCACGGAAATGCAGGGTTGGGTACCTTCACTTTTCTGGGTGGGCATGATCCTGAAGATTATCAGCATTTTGTTGGAGACCCACCAACCCAGCTATCATTACACAAGAATTCCCCTGGCTACCGTTTGATCCTAAACAACATTCTTTTCCCGGCAGCGAAGAAGAAAGAGCGAAAAACCTGAGGAATACTTAGTCCTTTTTATTTTTCCCGCTTGGAGTAATTTTTCAGCCAAGCATGAAACAGCTCGTTCTTATTATCAGCATGATCTGGAGTGCCTGTAGTATCGCTCAGGACTCGAGTTATTATTACTCTGGATGGGGCAAACCAAGTACGGTGATAAGCATCCCCAGAGACTCTATTAAGAACGCAGCATTTACCCGGGTTACTTTTTCGAAAGAGAACCCAGTGCTCCTTGAACAATACGATGCTAATGGTGCCTTAACATGGACCATCAGGAATGCGTATGATGAATACGGTAACCACCTGAGCCGAAAAAAGTACGATGCAAAAGAACAGCTCAGAGAAGAGAGTGTGTTCAGGAACAATCCAGAAGAGATCGCCCTGTTTCGCAAAGTGTTTGGTGCAACATTCAATCCCGCCAACTCAAATTTCACAATTTTTCGTGAGTACAATGAGTTTGGAAGAGAGCAAAGCTACCTGATCATGGGTGTACATGGAAAAGCAATTTATTCCCGGATCACGCTCTATCGGGAAGATAGAAGAAAAGACAAAGAGGTACTCAGGGACGACCTGAACGATAGACTTTTAGCAGAAAGATGCTATAAATACGATGACAAGGAGAGCCGGACCATTCTGGAAGAATTCAATGGAGAAGGAAAACTCGTTCAGCGCGTGGTTTTGTTCGACCAACATGAGATAATTGAAGAATGAATATAAGAGGAGAACAAATGAAGAAATTAATGGTGCTCGTTATGGTGCTCAGCTTCGCCAGCGTTTGCTTTGGCCAGGGGGCAAACATTACAGTGAAAGTGCTACCAGCGGAGTTGTTTGAACTCATGGCCGAAGCTGATTCTGCCCATGAAGCAAAAGACTATGATCTTACCATGGAATTGCTTCAGAAGGCACTTGAGCTGGACAAAATGAATGATGAGATCCTCTGGAAGATCAGTCGAGGATATTTTGATTTTGCGGACCGTAAACCGAATGACATGGAATACAAAAAACCATTTCTCTACAAGGGAAGAGAATTCGCTGACCGCGCACTGGCGTTGAATAATGAAAGTGCTGGCGCCCACAAGTGGTATGCTATCCATCATGGGCAAATAGGGGAAGCAGAGGGTACGGAACAGAAGATCAAAAATTCATATGGCATGCGTGACCACACCCTGCTGGCTATCAAATATGATCCAGATGATGACGCAAACTACCATGTCATGGGTCGCTGGCATTATGCGCTGGCGGATTTGTCCTGGCTTGAGCGAAAGATCGCCGGTATGATCTATGCCACACCCCCAACTGCATCCTTTGAAGAAGCGTTGGAGTTTTTCAAAAAGGCAAACTCATTGGATCCAAAAGATATCCGCAATATGCTCTATATCGGCTATTGCCATGACGAATTGGGCGATGAGGATATGGCTGCAGAATGGTTTAAGAAAGCCATAAATGCAGATGCTGAAACAGATAGCGAGATGAGTTTACAGGCAGAAGCAAAAGAAGCACTGGACGACCTCTAAAAAACCACTAAAGAATACCAGGGGCACTTCTATTGAAGTGCCCTTTTTTTCGCTAAAAGGAAGTAAAAATGATCAAACCAACACCACTGAAACCAGGCGCAACGATCGCAGTGGTCTCACCCGCATCAGCTCCCCGGAAGGAACGCCTGGATCGCGGAATTGAATATCTCAAGGCAAAGGGTTATCAGATCAAGGAAAGCCCAAACTTAAGGGGCAAAAATAAATATCTATCAGGTTCAAGTTCAGACCAGGTGAAGGATCTGCACTGGGCGTTTGCAGATGAAGAAGTCGATATGATCATCTGCTCCCGTGGTGGCTATGGTACACCCAGATATCTGGATGACCTGGATTACGAACTCATAACGCAGCACCCCAAACTATTTGTAGGGTATTCTGATATCACCGCACTACAGAGTGCTCTGGCTGTCGAGACTGGCTTGGTAACAATTACCGGTCCCATGGTAGCTGTTGAAATGGCCCAGGAAGAGGGCCTTGACCCGTATACTGAGGAAATGTTCTGGAAACTGATCACCGAGCCAATGAGCGGACAGGTTCTGAAAAATCCGGATGACATTCAACCGAAGGTGCACAACTCAGGTTCCGGGGAAGGTCCAATTGTGGGTGGATGTCTATCTCTCTTTGACAATCTCATGGGCACACCCTACTTCCCGGATGTGGCAGGCGGAATTTTGATCCTGGAAGATGTAGGGGAGAATGTGCAGCATATCGACCGTATGCTCAGTCAGTTCAAAATGGCTGGTTTCTTCCATGGTGAAGACCGTATTAACGGACTCCTTCTGGGGCAATTTATTGATGCCTGGGAAAAAGCTGAAGAAGATGACTTCAGCCTGGACGAATTGATCCAGGATATCATCGGTGAGGTGGAATTTCCGGTTATTTCAAATGTGGCGTACGGGCATGGCATGCGGAAGATGAGTTTCCCCCTGGGTGCAGAAGCTGTCCTTGATGCAGGGAACCTCACACTGACGCTAAAATGATCTTGAACCTGGAATGGACGGAATGGCTGGGCTACCTGGCATCCATCACGGTCGCCATCTCACTTATGATGAGCAACATCCGGCGACTCAGGTGGATCAATCTCCTGGGTGCGCTTATATTTACACTCTATGGCGCCATATTGGAATTGTATCCAATCCTTGTGGTGAACGCGTTTATCGTTGGCGTGAATATCTATTATCTCTTCAGGATGTACCTGACCAGGGATCGGTTTCACCTGCTCCCGGTATCACATGCCAGCAGTATTTTTCTACCCCACTTTATCCAGTACTATCGCCAGGATATTTCCGAACATTTTCCCGCTTTTGATACTGAACACTTGGCAGGGAAAGAGGCTCTGTTCATTACTCGGAATGTTATTCCTGTCGGGCTCATCATATATGAGGAGAAACCTGATAAGACCATTCATATCCACCTTGATTTTGCCATTCCCATGTACCGGGATTATGAAAATGCCGCTTACTTCTTTCAGGAATTCAGCACGCTCATGGCAGCGAAGGGTTTCCGCCGGTATATCAGCTATTGCAAAGTGCCTGTTCATCAACGTTATTTGCGGCGCATGAAATTTGAGGAAGATCAGGAAGAGCCGGGACGATTCGTCAGACGGATTTAGATCATCCATTTCATTGCAATGAAAGATGAATGAGAGGTAGACGTGATCTATAGAAGACTATTTATATTTTTAATGTTGGCAATGACCCTCATGGGACAGAATTTTCAGGTGCATTATGAAGCATCGGCGCAGCGTGAGTACGTCGTCACCACTCTGGAGATGTTCAAGCCGGATGCCTACGGATCAACATTCTGGTTTGTGGATATGGAATATGATCTTCCAAACTCAAAAGGCATGTCATTGGCTTACTGGGAAATTGCCCGATATTTCAATCTTCCCGTCAATAATCTATCGCTCACACTTCAATATAATGATGGAGCTGCCACCTTTGGTCCCCTGGGGCAGGTATGGTTGGCAGGCATTAACTATTACTTGAATATCGGTGGGGTAGGTCTTCCCGTCGATATCCTCTATCGCGCATCAACCGGCGCAAACTCACCCGACTTTCAATTCACAACCACCTGGCTGGTACCCTTTTTAGATGGTCACCTTGAATTCGCAGGATTTTTGGATATATGGTCCCAGGATTCTGGCGTGGATACCAAAGATATCGTTGTCCTGGCAGAGCCCCAACTTTGGTATACGATAAATGAACAGGTCGCCGTCGGTACGGAGATCGAGATGAGCAAAAATTTCATTTTTGGATCAGATGGTATCCAGACGCTTCCAACACTGGCATTCCGGTGGAACTTCTGATCGGGTCAGGATATCTGGTGTAGGCGTTCGTTGGTAAACAGAATGATCTCGTAAGGGTCCTTGATGCTATTCTCAGAGTGGATCGCAAAGACCTTAGCATCCTTTCCAGGCTCAAGACTACCGATCCTGTCTGCCAGTCCCAGTGCACGAGCACCATTCAGTGTGGCCATCTTCATGATCTCATGTGGCTCGAATCCATACTCAGCTGAAGCAGATCGCATTTCTGCCCGAATGTCCATATGTTCGGCGAATGTGCCCAGACATATATTGAAACCCTTATTCAAGAACTTCTGACCGGGGGCTGTCCCCAGTTCCCACTGTCTGTCAAAGCGTGGATGCAGGCAGATATGGAATGTCTCAGACCGATTACTCAACAGGTCAATTTCATCATCATCTAAATGTATGGCTTGACTCAGGATGGTGTGCTCTGCGGCAAATGAATTGATCAAAAAATATCGCAGCGGCGTTGTACGGGGAGGCTTCCAGCGATAATCCATGTCTTCTTTCCCCAGCAGGTACTGATAGATCCTCCTTTGACCCTTCAGGAAAAAAACATCTTCCTCCTTCATGAAGGCCATTGGGAGGGCAGTTCTTGTGTTTTCCCGGGCAATATTCCTGAAAACTTCAGGGGCAAGATTGAAAAGAAATTCACCGGCGTGGTAGAATCTGGTCAGGTCTGTATCCTCAAAATGGCTCCGTTTCTTCCATGCATCAAAGGCGCTGTGTTCTCTAAATCCATGGATCATCTGGAAGACGACTGCATAAAGTCCAGAATGCTCCAGGTGCTTGCTGATCTCGGGATGGTTGGTCCGAACACCTATCGCTGCTGTGCCGTAGTCATAACACCGTTTGATAGCACTCAGTAGGTCACTTTCTACCTCCAGCTTGGAGCTGGCCTGTGAACGATGGACCCCTGAATAGAGCCAGGAAAAGAAGTTACCCTTTGGGGTCATGTGTGGGTCAGCTACGGGATAGTCGGGGTGGAACAAAGCGTTGACCAGTGCCGGCGTGAGGACAGCATGCCCCAGGTCAGTCACCAGCTTCCTATCACCCTGGAAATCGTTCTGTGACCCCAGATCTGTGATCTTGCCATTATCAAGAGTGATATAGCCATCCCTGATCGGTTCACGAACGATCGGTAAGACCCATTCTGCAAAAAATGTGTGTCCAGTCATGCTACAATGTAATTAAAAATTAAGAATTAGGAATTCTGTCTTTGGAAATGAGTCACTTCCCCGCTCCTTTCTTTCTATATTAGTCTTGCCATGAAAGCAATAGCCGACCATAGAAAAAAAATTGATGAATTGGATGAGCACATTCTGGAACTCATTCAAGAACGGGTTAACGAAGCAATCTCCATCCGTCGGCTGAAAATTGAGAATGGTCTACCACTTGTTACACCGGAGCGGGAGGAAGAGCTGATCCAACGACTCATTGACAGGGCCAACGGGCAGTTACCAGGAAAGGTCATCAAAGCGATCTGGGAAGCCATCATCGAAGGCGGAAAGAAGACGAAGGACAATTAATATTCCTTTCAATGGTTGCGTTAGAAAAATAATTTAAGGCAGAATTCACTCTGCATTTTATATGATACGTATCATTGAAATATCAAACAAGCAATCAGGAGTAAAGTAATGGGTAGAAAAAAAATTGCATTGATCGGTGGGGGACAGATAGGCCAGATCCTTGCTTTGTTAGCATCGCAGAAAGAATTAGGGGATGTTGTAATTCTGGATATTCCACAGTTTGAAAATCCGGTAAAAGGGAAAGCGCTTGATCTCATGGAAATGAGACCCTTGGATAACACCAGTGTCAACATCACTGGAACAAGTGATTATGCAGACATCAGTGATTCAGATGTTGTGATCATTACAGCCGGCGTTCCACGTAGACCCGGTATGTCCCGCGATGATCTATTGGAGATCAACCTAAAAATCATCGGAGATGTGGCCGAAAACGTGAAGAAATACGCACCTGATGCATTTGTAATTGTTGTGTCGAATCCTCTGGATGCCATTGTTTATGCTTTTTACAAGGTGTCTGGATTCTCAAAAAATAAAGTCATTGGAATGGCAGGAGCATTGGATTCCTCACGTTTCAAAGCCTTCATTGCCATGGAAACAGGGTATTCTCCACAGGACGTTCAGTGTCTTGTTCTGGGTGGCCACGGTGACACCATGGTTCCCCTGACCAGATTGGCCACCGTGGGCGGTATTCCCGTCACGGAGTTATTGGACAAGGAAACCATAGAGGGGATAGAGCAGCGAACACGAATGGCAGGTGGCGAGATCGTAAAGCTACTGGGCAACGGCTCAGCCTTTTTCAGCCCAGCCAAATCTGCAATGACAATGGCAGAATCCTACCTACTTGACCAGAAGCGCATCATTCCGAGTGCCGGTCTGTGTGAGGGTGAATATGGCATCAAGGATCTCTTTATCGGCGTACCCTGTGTGATCGGATCCGATGGTATTGAGAAGATCATTGAAGTAGAATTAACCGCAGAAGAAAAAGCAGCCCTGAAGGTCACCGCCGACCATGTTGCATCTGTGGTTGAAGAGACGGGTCTGTAGCCGGTTTTTTCTGAATGTTATTAAAAGGGAGTGGTGACACTCCCTTTTTTTATGCGCTGATCTTAATAAGTAGTTTTCGTTGTCTGGGCCCGTCAAATTCACAGAAATAAATACCCTGCCAGGTCCCCAGCACGAGTTGACCATTTTCAATGATCACCTGGCTGGAGTTACCCATCATGGACGCTTTCATGTGAGCGGCAGTGTTGCCTTCATAATGACGGTACTCTGGATCATTCCAGGGTATTTTTTCATCCAGAATATACAATAGGTCCCGGGTGACATCAGGATCCGCATTTTCATTGATGGTGATCCCTGCTGTTGTGTGGGAGACGAATACGGTTGCTACTCCTGATTCCACACCGCTTTCTTGAAGGGCCTCTTTCACCAATGCGGTTACATTTACGAACTGACTATGGGATGTTGTTGATACAGCCTTAGTAAACAGCATGTTGGACGATCTGTTTAGCTGTTTTCTCTAAATTCGTAGATCATGATACCTTCAAAAAAAGCACCAACTTCCGGGAAATAGTATTTGAGAAAGTCCAGCTTAACGGTTTCCCCTGCACTCTGAGACGCATGTACCAGGTACTTCCCGTCAATGATCATCCCTTCATGCCCCATGACGATCCCCATTTTATAATATGAGGGTTTCACGAAAGCGACGCCAACGATCTCAGGCAGTTTTGCCAGCAGCTCGGCATCGATGTGTTCATTGGGTATATAGTAAGCGGTGATGGGCCGGTTCCACTCAAGATCAAGGAACTCATCCCCATCATCCTTCAGGTTCAGGGTGATATCTACGGAATCCAATTTTGCCATGGGTAAAAGTGATTGTGTAATATCGACTGTATATGGATTGGCAGTAATTCTATCCAGGGTATAATGCCAGCGCGATGCATAACTTGGTGTCTTTGATCCCTTGGCATCTGCCTTGTAATGGATATCGATCATGTTCGCCTTGGTTTCCGTCCAGGATGAACTTTTTGCCGCTGCCAGGGAGGTCAGGTTGTGACCGGTACAGTCAGAAACATCATAGCGAATAATGGGATCCGGATCAGGTTCCATCTCTTCACCCAGCTTGAAGATCTCATAGGGTGTACCCACTCGCCAGAGCGCAAAATATTTCAGACGGTTTTGAAAGTCAGGGAAACGGGCCTGAAATTCGGGGAGGATCTGATCCATCTGTTCCTGGTTCAGCTCCCATGGATGAGGTAATCCGTTGATCCATTCGGTATCACTCACAGGTTCTTTGCATGAAAGCAGTGTGGTAAATAGAAGGATGGCAGTGACGATGTAGGTTCTTTTCATTATTTTCCCCTGATTATTATGTGAAAGGATATGCTGTCTAAACCCGGCTGATCACCAATCTGCCAGGATCGAGTTATAATAGTCCTTGTGATCTTCATCGATGCGGATGAGCTGCTGCATAAACTCGAGCTTACCGACTTCCCACAAAAAATCCCCAAGTTCCTTATACTTTGCGTTAAGAAAATTCACAGTGAAAATTCTTGAATCCTGGCGTTTCTTACTTGTTTCCAGATGTTTGAAAAACTTTTCCAGTGGAATAAGTGCCTCTTTCTTTTGCCCTGAATCCCATAGGTCAATGGCTTCATAATAGGCAAACTTCATGCGCCGGTAATCTTGATTGCGGCTCAGCTTTTCGATGTCTTCCAATCGTTCTTTCCAGCCCTGTGAAAATTGGTCCCGGGTGCCACTACGGGCAACCCGGCGTGCTTCCGTATAGAGTTGGCTGCCACCAAATTCTGTCCATGTGTCCAGATCACTCCCCAGGATGGTCAGGACCCAGAAGTCAACAAATGAGGTGAGTGCATTAAAGGAGGGTGATCGAACAAGAGCATCACCCTCATTAAAATGAAATTGCCACTCCTTGTCAAAATATTTCTGATCGTCACCATTTCCCCAGAACGCTTTCCCTGTGTAGATCTTTTGATAGCCCGACTCGGTATAACTTTCAAGGAAAAGTGTGGCCTGGATGAGGAAATCGGCTGGAAGTTCTTCAAAGGTCCACTCGGAGTTTTCAATGTAGTATTCGATATCCTGGGCTAACCGGGATACGGCCTGCCGGGGAAGATCATCCAGGTGCTCGGTATTCAGTTTAATCTCTGCATGAACTTCCTGGGCGCTTAGGGGTGACCACACCAGGAGCAATAACACGATAAATCTCTTCATAGGTTAATAAATATAGGTGAGACTGAAATGTTTCCAAATCAATTGGCATGATCTGTGTTATGACCACAAGCAATAGTTTGACTAAGCAGTAGGTTCTAACTAGATTTAAGTGGATTGGGAAACAATAGAAACTAAAGTACATCTGGGAATTTGGAAAACAAGAAGGGGATACTTGAGATCTCAAAGATAAGAATCAGGCTGGCTGTTCTATGCCTACTAATGCTGTCTGTCCCGATGCTTCATGCATCCCAAGAATCAGAAATTGATAGTCTAAAGCAGGTACTCCGGAGCACCTCTGAGGGTGAGACGGTGGATATTTTGAATCAGTTGGCCGAAGCCCATGCTGGTCTTGACTGGGAAAAAAGTCAGCGATACGCCGGCCTTGCGCTGGACCTGGCGACTTCTCTGGATGACTCCTACGGTATCGCTGTCGCTCATCTCAATTTTGCAGCCTTTTACAATATGGAGCAGGATTTTAGGAAGGCTCTGGATCACGCTGCGGAAGCTCTTAGCCTGTTCGAACAACTTTCCGATGACTGGCAGATTGCAAAAACCCTGCGTACGATTGGTACAACTTACAGCAAGCTGAATCAGAGTGATCAGAGTCTGGATTATTTCCTCAGGTCTCTTATGATCTTTGAAGATATTAACAGAGAAAAAGATATTGCTGCTACGGTGATGGTCATTGGAGATGTGTATGTCCATTGGGACCAGGCTGAAAAAGCATTACGATTTTTTGAACGAGCCTTATCAATCTATCAGGCAGAAGAGAATTATGACCAGGTGCTTGAAAGTGGTAATCGATTAGCAAAGACGTTAATGACACTTGAGCGCTTTGATGAAGCCAAGCAATATCTTGATCAGATGGTTTTGGTCTCAGATCAGCATCCCTCTCCTGTCCTGCAGGCTGAGATCTATGCCAGTCTTGGTGAACTATTCCAATATCAATCTCAATTGAATACGGCTCAACGCTATTTTCTGAATGCACTTGAGCTCAAAGAAGCGATCGGTGACCAGGGTGAGATAGCATTGGCACTCAGTCAGGTAGCAAAGACCTATCTGGAAGCGGGTAACGTTTCGCAGGCCCTCAGCTACTATAAACAAGCTCAGAGTATGGCTGAAAGCAGCGGAGCCTCCAATATTTCAGCTGAAGTTTGGCTTAATATTGGTGCGCTGCATATGCAGACAGGGGACTTAAGTAATACAGTGAGTGCCTTGGAGTCAGGCCTTGATATCGCAACAAGTATTAATGACCTCAATTTAATGCAGCGAGCCTACAGGTTACTGACGGAGGCATATGGCAAATTCGGCCAACCCGATAAAGCCCTGACCTACCAGCAGGCACTCCAGGGAGCCATTGACGCGCTGAATGTACAACAGAGTAATCGTAGAGTGGCTGAACTTGAAATCCGCTACGAGTTGGACAAGATGGATCGAGAGCTAGACGCCCTCAAAGGGCAGGCGATAATAGAGGAACTCAGATATAAGCGGCGGTATACCATGATGATCGTCGTTATCGCCTTTTCGATCACGATCATGATCCTCCTCCTCTTTTTCCTGTTCTACCGTAGTAATCTGATCCAGAGGACGGAAAAAGAAAAGATGGAGCACGCTCTGCGCATGAAAGCTGATTTCACAGCCATGCTGGTCCATGATC
The DNA here is from genome assembly GCA_021734255.1 of Fidelibacterota bacterium. GTDB lineage: Bacteria > Fidelibacterota > UBA8477 > UBA8477 > JABMPR01 > JABMPR01. Next base: position 29,290 of record JAIPJM010000023.1, read on the forward strand.
TGAGAAGCCCTTTAACAGCAGTCTTTGGATTTGCCGAACTGCTGAAGATGGGTGAAAAGTCTTTTGACCAGATCAAGCAGATCGCCCAGACCATTCGAACTGCCAGTCAGAAGATGTTACAACTTGTGAATGAAATGCTCGATCTATCCAAATTTGAAGCAGGTAAGATGGCCTTGTCCAAGACAACAGTGACCCTAAAATCACTTGCAGCCACGTCTCTTCAAATGCTGGAACCTGTAGCCAGCAAGGAAAACATGAAGATCTCATTTCAAGCTGCCGACGGATTACCCAGTTGTCAGTGTGATGTGCTGAAGATAGAACAGGTCATCACCAACCTCATAAGTAATGCCATCAATCACACGCCTGCAGGTTCAGAGATCAATGTTAAGCTAGAGGCGAAGACGATTGACGAAGCGGAATATATCCACTTCAGTGTAGCAGATAATGGCCCTGGTGTCCCGGAAGAGTCCGTTGACAAACTATTCGATAAGTATGCCCAACTTGAAGCCCGGTCTTCTGCTAAAAGCAAGGGAACTGGTTTGGGGCTCGCTGTTTCACGGATCATCATAGAGGAACATGGAGGCAAGATCGGTTATAAGGACAATGACCCTGCCGGAAGCATATTTTATTTCCAGATTCCTGTAAAAGATCCTGGCAAAGACTAAAACTCACTTACCACACTGGAGATCTGTCCATGACCGAGCAGAATGCAGAATCGGGCACTCTCGATTTTAAGCCCAGACCATTTGGAAATAGTGTCAGAGGAATACCGCTGGAGATCTATGAACCTATCGGTTCTAAACCCAGCATGTTGATCATAAGCGCTATCCATGGCGATGAGAATCTGGGATCAGTGCTTATCTCTGAGTGTCTGCGCTCAATGCAATCACAAGACCTCTACGCAGCTGTGATCCTGTCCATGAACCCGGATGGGATCCTGGCTGGGACGCGCGGGAATAGCAATGGTGTCGATCTGAATCGGAACTATCCCACTGATAACTGGAAACCAGATCCCGTTTACTACCGGAACCGTCCAGGAGAACCTCAGAATATCGCACTCAGCCCGGGCAAGCGTCCAGGATCGGAGCCTGAAACCATGGCACTTATGGAATTGATGCATGCCTTGAAGCCATATCTTGTCGTGTCCTTCCACGGATTTCTCGCCTGCATTGATGATCCATTGAGTCTCGATATTTCAAAGGATATTGCAGGTAGAACCAATATGGAGCTAGTCCCAGATGTGGGCTATAAGACACCTGGCTCATTTGGCTCCTGGTGCGCGGAGCAGGATATCCCCATAATCACTTATGAACTACCCTCTCTGGGTATTGCTGAATTGCGGAAAATGCATACACCCGTGATCAGGGACCTTCTCACCGGTAAATACGATAGCATGCTAGGCTAGGACCATTGTGCGTTTGATGATCACAGATTCAGGTCTGGGTGGCCTAGCGGTATGCGCCGGAATTGAGGAGCGTTTAAGAGACGCTCAGGTCGACCTGGAACTATTGTACGTGAATGCCAACCCAGCTGCTGATGGTGGATATAATTCCCTGGCTTCTCAGGGTGATCGTATTGCCATGTTCGATCGCTTCCTTAAAGGCTCCAGTCTGATATATGAACCTGACAGAATTGCTATTGCATGCAATACACTGAGTGTCATCTATAATGACACCGAATTTTCAAGGGAGACGCGTGTGCCAGTTGACGGGATCGTCGATGCTGCAGTACAGATGAGCAGATCGCATTTGAGCGAAAACCCTGAGCATGGTCTTATTGTATTTGCAACAGAAACGACGACTGAGGCAGGCACCTACCCCAGGCTGATCCAGGCAGAAAAAGGTTTATTAGTCGCTCAGGCATGTCCCGATCTGGCATCAGCTATCACCAGCGACGCCAGTGGAGCAGCCTGTCATGCGCTTCTGAATGAATATGCCCGAGTGGCACTTGACAATTTCGATGAACGGCCAGGAACCGTTGCCAGCTTACTTGCCTGTACCCACTATGGCTACCAATCCAATATTTTCTCTCAGGTCTTAAGGGATCAGGGTGTGAAGTCAATAACGTTAGACCCAAATGCACTCATGGTGGAGCAGCTCATCGCTGGCTTAAATGACTTTCGGCTAACAGGAAGTGATGCATTGAGGGTGCGGTTTATCAGCAGGTTTCCAATCCCAGAAGTGGAGATAGATTCCGTGCAGACATATCTGAATGATCGCGCACCACTTACGCTTGCCGCTCTCGAAAACCACGAGATCCAGCCCAATCTTTTCCTGAATAAATAAGCCCTGATCTGTTCTGAGAGTGGGTTTCACAGATATATCAGCATGATATGCTGGCATATCAATATGATGCGAATCAGGCAAAGAATGAATGCTTGAATGGACATCTAATCATAATATATCTATAATATTATCAATACGATACAGAATCTGCCTTAAATGCTGGCATAACCCTTGTGCATATAATGACTAACGAATGAACGACGCGAGAAATTTGAAATGAAGAATTTGCAGAAATACAAGGAGATCAACCGAATGAAGCATTCAATCACTGCCGCACTTGCAATTATGATGATGGCCTGTGGTGCATCGTCTGATACGGGTGTCAATAAAAGTATTTTCGTGGGTGATGGAGAACATGAGCAGGGAAGTCTTCGCTCAGTGAATGGCAGCATCAACGTTGGGAATGGAGCTCGAGTGGAAGGTAAGCTCTCAACCGTTAATGGCGCCATTGTCGTGGGTGAAAATTCTGAAGTAGGTGAGATCTCTTGTGTGAATGGGGAGATCTTTGTCGACCGAAATTCATCATCTGAAGAGATCTCTTGTGTAAATGGGTCCATTAGTATTGGCTCAGAAGTAACCATTGAGGGCGATCTTTCAACTGTGAATGGTCCCATCAAAACCAAGCTTGGTACGAAAATCTACGGCGATATTGGCACAGTGAACGGCGAAATTCATATACAGGAAACGCTGGTCGCCCATGATGTACGGACAGTGAACGGCCATATCGATCTGCTGGAGAGCAGCTTGATCAAGGGCGATGTCATTGTCGATCGTGAGCGCAGAAAACCATTTCCCAAAGCATACGGTGAATTACTCATTACGATTAGCGGCTCTACGGTTGAAGGAAATATTGAAGTTAAAGGCGATGACCCAAACGTAACTGTGGTCCTCTCTGATGGCGGCGAAGTGACGGGAGAGATCAAGAACGCCAGGGTCGTTCGCAAATAACAAGACCCCCAAAGTGGGTGTCATACAATGAAGGGCCTTCGGGCCCTTTGTTGTTTTTAGAAACTCAATAGAAAATACGTTACAGGTCTTCCTGAGCTGCCAGCGAAGGAGCTCAAAATTTTGCTTCGCAGCAGTCTGAGATTCTTCGTCCCCTCAGTCCTCAGAAAGACTATTCTCTTTTGTCAGAGCCCTCTTTCGTGCTATTCTACAGGCCTAAAGGAAGAAGCCTTATGCAATTATACATCAATGGGAAATGGGTCGGCGAAGCGGAAGCTACGGTACCCTTTAGAGACCGAGGGTTTCAATTGGGGGAGAGTCTTTTTGAGACCATCAGGGTGAATGGTGGACATCCTTTTCGAGTTCAAAAGCACATGGAGCGGATGCAAAGCGGCATGGACACGATACAGCTGGATGCGCCCACCTCTCTAGAGCAGATCCCCGGTTTAGTTGATGAATATATTGAGAGAAACAAGATCGTGGATTCTCTGGTGCGGATCATGATCACCAGAGGAACGTCTGCCCCAGGTGCAGAACCAGCTATCTATATATCATCACGGGAGTTACCCCCTGTCGATTCCTGGCCAGTGAAGGTCGTTTTCCTGGAGGAAAAGAACTATCCCATTCTGCGTTTTCACCCTGCCATCAAATCCGGGAATTATCTGGGCAATATGCTGGCAAAGCGCGATGCCGAACAAGTCGGTGCCTTTGAACCGGTATTCATTAACCCAGAGGGATATATAACAGAGTGTGCTATCCGTAATGTCTTTTTTATTAAGAATGGCACTCTGTATACCCCCTCGCTTGAGTTGGGTGTGCTGCCTGGTGTGATTCGGGATACGATCATGGAGCTGGCCAGAAAACGGGGTCTGCAGGTGGAGGAATCATTTATTCGTGCAGAACGAGTAGATGCGATGGATGAGGCGTTCATCTCAAGCACAGGCGTTGGTGTACTGCCAATATTCTGGGATGGATTCCAGTCGAACTATGACATCAGCCAGGAACTCCGAAATGATCTGACCGACGTATTTGAAGCAGGAGAACGCAATGTCACATAAAAAATTCAATCCAGAAAAGGCTGAACGACTGATCTCACGCAAACGATATCAGGAGCTTAAACCTGACATATTGCTCCAAAAACTGGGGACTCCCCCTGGTAATACCATCCTTGATCTGGGATGTGGCAATGGATTTTTCACATTTCCAGCTGCAGTGGGTATGGGTGAGAAAGGGATGGTCATTGCAGCCGACCAGTCTGAACAAATGCTGGGCCTGCTTGGTATGCGCAATCCCCCTGATAATGTGCAGATATTAAAAGTAGATGAAGTCGAACTGGACGTTGAAAGCGATTCAGTAGATGCTGTTGTTGGTATAACCGTTTACCATGAATTCAAAGCGCCCTTGAAAAATCTGAACGAGATCGACCGAGTGTTAAAATCAGCTGGCAAGCTCATGTTCCTGGACTGGAGTCCTTCTGCGGATAAAGAACGCGGCCCCCATCTTAATCACAGGCTCACGCTGGAGCAGGCGGTGAACGACGTGGCAGCGTCTGGATTCATTGTAGATTCCCAGGAACACTACCTGGATGACATGTGGCTGATCATTGCACACAAAAAGAATTAATATCCTGAACTATTCAACAGAGCTCTCATGAAGAGATTGAATGCCTATTACTTGATCAGCATCATCACGCTGGCCTTCATGTTCCTCATTCTCATGCGAACACTTGAGGCGATCGGGTGGTTCGAGGATGACGAAGAAAGACGATCATCTCAGAATTTGATGCTGCTCGCTGGCGCCTATGAAATGATGAACTCTGACTCTGGCCAAAGTCCGATCCCTGTTGATATCACCGCCAGATACAAAGACGGTGAGCGCTGGATGGATGTTTTGATCGACGGTCAGCTGTCCCTGGGTTTGCGTTTCAGTGATTTCGAGAATGATCAGGTGCTGCTGGAAATATTCAGGGTTGACACCATGGGGAATAGGGTCCGTATTGACGGCTGTGAATGTCCACTGAGTCAGGATGGGCTGGGATCCTGGGAAGGGACGACCCTGGGTGAATTCTGTGCCTACGAGGCTGAGACTGACCGCTATTTGGCCATTCGTTTTGTTGGTGACAAGACTGCTTCGTCGGTTATAATTGAGTCCAGGGATTTTGAGGAAAAAACCCTGATCGAAAAACAAGAATACTTTCTTAGAAGGCGAGCTTCCCATGAGTAAAAAAGACATCCGTTTCAAACTGCTGCGCACAGATCCTTCAGGTGCCCGCAGGGGACAATTCACGACTGAACATGGGAATGTGGAAACGCCGACCTTCATGCCTGTTGGAACCGCTGGCTTTGTTCGGTCCACACCCATGCGGGATGTGATCGAAACGGGGGCTCAGGTGGTTCTGGGAAATACCTATCACTTATCCCTTGGGGAACGGCTTCAGACCGTCAAAAGGTCCGGTGGCCTCCACAATTTCATGGGCTGGGATGGAACCATCCTAACCGATTCAGGCGGATTCCAGGTATTTTCTCTTGAAGGACGTCAGATAACGGAAAAAGGGGTCTCATTCACCTTCGAAGAAGACGGTGAAAAATTATTTTTGGGACCTGAAGAATCTATGGCCATCCAACGGGACCTGGGTTCCGACATTGTCATGGCTTTTGATGAATGCGTGGATTATCAGGCGCCCCAGGAATACGTGCAGAAATCAGTGGAACGTACCACACGTTGGGCTGAGAGAAGTCGTGAATATCCATTACAGGATCACCAATTCATGTTCGGGATCGTCCAGGGCGGGATCTATCAGTCACTCAGACGGCAGAGTGCCCAGCAGATAACCGATATTCCTTTTGATGGGTTTGCTATTGGCGGCGTTAGTGTTGGTGAGGGCCTGGATCTCTTGAAGGAGGTTGTTGGATATACTGCGCCTCTTTTGCCATCCATGAAACCACGCTACCTCATGGGTGTGGGTCTCCCGGAGGATATCCTCGCCTCGGTCAATCGGGGAATGGATATGTTCGATTGTGTGATCCCGACCAGATATGCCAGACAGGGGACGCTCTTTACCCGGATGGGGAAATTGCGGATCATGGATAAGACATTTCGGAAAGATAAATACCCCCTGGATACGGCCTGTAAGTGTTATACCTGCCAGACGTATTCTCGTATGGTCCTGCGATATTTGTTCTTCAGTAAGGATCCTCTGGCTGAGACACTGGCCACCATACATAATCTGACCTTCTATCAGGACCTCATGGCTGATATCCGCCAGGCTATTGAACGTGGGAATTATGAGAATTTTCAGCGGGACTGGTTAAATAAATACTTCAAGAAGTCGAGCCCTCGGAAGTAAGCTGTCAGGCTGAGCCCCTCGCTTGAACACAGGGCTGGCGTGACGAAGAAGCGTTACTTGCCTTCCGGGAAACGGGGACCAAGATTCTTCATTTTCACCTCGGCAAGCTCGGTGTCCATTCAGAATGACAATCCTAATGCGACTTGATTTGAAACCCGTCTGGCTTAAATTCTTAATCGTATTGCAAAACTGACTTCGGAGGAACAATGGCTGACATAGATTTCGCAAATGCTGATAGCAGAATGAAATTTCTACAGGAGAACATGACGTCACTCATGAATGGAATTGATGCCAACTATGGCCAGATCCTCATGGATGAACTGATGAAACGCCTGGAACAGACTGTCAGTGAGTTCAATGAAGAGGTCAAGATCATGCTGAATAAGCTGCAAGATAAAGCTAAGGAGGCAGAGATTCCTGACTTTGACGCGGCTAAATCTGAATCCACCGAGATCGATCTGGAAAGCTCGGGGCTTTCTGAGTTTGAGAAACGCCTGGAAGCATTAGACAGCTGATTCAGCTGACCGGACAATTGAAGTGTTCTTTCGACTCCTTGTTTTCCCCCTACTTATGATGTCACCCCTGTTTGCAGATCAAATCAATCTGGAAGTAGAATCCGTCTCCAATTTTGAATTGGATAGATATTTGGGTACCTGGTATGAGCTAACCAGAATGGATCATTCTTTTGAGCGGGGCATGAGCCATGTAACAGCAACCTACTCACTGGATAAAAAGGGCAGAGTAGAGGTCCTTAATAGAGGCTATGTAAAGAAAAAATCCAAATGGAAGGAAGCCCGTGGTCATGCAAAATTCAAGAACTCGACAAGCACGGGAGCCTTCAAGGTAACCTTCTTTTGGCCCTTCTATGGTGGCTATCACATCGTTGAGTTGGCTGAAGACTACACATATGCACTGGTGGCGGGAGATTCGGAGAAATATCTCTGGATCCTGAGTCGTACACCCCAACTCCCTGAAGAGACGTGGGCCAAGCTCCTTCAGCGCGCCCGTTCACTGGGTTACGATACTGATGCGCTGATCATGGTTGATCATGAGCCTCTGCCTGAAAACCCCTAAGTCGTCTATTTAATTCTGAATTTTAGTACTTGAGGACGATGGTCTGATGCCACGAGGATCAGATTCGATTCCTTGATAGGTGAATGATCAGTCTCGATTCCGGGTCCGACAAAGATATAATCGATTCGTCTGTTCGGTTCATCAGCGGGGAAGGAATTTGAGGGGTTTAGATCGCGCTCCAGGATGCTATCGTGCAATTTTCCAGTGATGATTTTGTAGGGTTCTGAATCAGCTTCAAAATTAAAATCGCCACCGAGGACCAGCTTGGGTGTCAGCGGTAAAACCTCAAGAATGCCATTGATCTGATCAATTCTCGCCAGGGTGTCCAGCCCCAGGTGAGTACCGAGCAGTGAGAGCGTGTCGCTCGCCACCAGGATCTGTGCTTCGAATACCGTTCGATCCTCAAAGCCATACTCAGTCTCCAACTCGTGGACGGTAAAATTCAGGATCGGATATTTTGATACCAGGGCATTCCCATATTCACCACCATCATGATCTATGGAGCGACCAAAACGGGATTCCATACCCAGGAGTGTCCCCAAACTGTCAGCCTGATCGACCTTAAAGGATCGTCTTGTGCCTTTGTCTACCTCGTGCAGTACTGCCATATCTGCATCACTGTCACGAATAACCCTAGCGATCCGCTCCAGGTCCAGCACACCATCCATGCCCACACCAGCATGGATATTATACGTCATAACCGTGTAGGCTTTTGGTGTACAGCCACCCAGAAGTCCCAGGATCAGGACGAGTAGGATCAGTCCTGATCTATTGCTTTTCTTAATCAAAAATACGCTTGGCAAAGATGAATCGTCTATGCAGGCCTTCGGCATAATCCGCATCGCTGGGGTCAATGCTCTGGATCTGGACACCAGAACCCAGACTGTGGATCACCTTGCCGTCTCCCATGTAGATCGCCACATGGGTCACCAGACGACGTGACCCGGTAAAAAAGAGCAGGTCGCCAGGCAACATGGCTTCTGTCCAGCCAGGCAGGCCGATGATACGACCGGTATTGGCCATTTCATCCGTATCACGCTGTAGATACACACCATTCAAGCTGTAGCTCTGCCCCACAAATCCTGAGCAGTCCACGCCATCAGCAGATCGACCACCCCAGACATAGGGTAGATCCAGATATTTCTTACCTGTTTCTATGATCTTGTTTCTTAATGGATTCGCGGCAGCATTGGTCACATGGTAGGCATCACCATAAAGGGCATATTCACTACCATCAGCGAGCAGGATATTACCATTTGTGAGGAAGGGAAGCCGCGTGCCCATTTTAATTTCCAGGCCATTTTTCAGGGTGGCAGGTTTGTCGAATATGGCCTGTTCAGGATGATGATACGTGTTCCATTCTGCGATATCCATGGTGCGGACAGAGGTTTTGGGAATATAGCCCAGATAGCCAGTAGGGGATTGTACCTGGTAGTACTTTCCAGCATCACGGATAAGTCGGACAGGTTCACCGTAGAGTAGCTCTGTTCCTTCCTGCTTAACTTCAACTGGCTGGTAGCGACTCATAATATAGGGCTCAGTCACGACGGCGTAGCCCTTATCCAGCGGGAATGATTGAGGGAGATAATTGATCTTATCGACGATCTCTAGCTCGTAGCCTGCTTTTCTGAGTTTCTTGCCAATTCCTTTGATAGGAATTTTGAAGAAAGCTTCGCCAGTAAGAATAAGCTTACCGCCTTTCAACTCTGACTGTACATCCTGGTACCAGATGCGATCGTCCAGATAAAATTTTTCATTTGCTTGTGCAATGATCCCCTGGGGGCTTGTTTCAGCAGTGCTAACCCGATTGGACGCACAGTTGGAGATCCATAGTGTTACTGAGATTACGACTAATAATGAGACTCTGATTGGCTTCATTTCTCTGATTCTCTCCCGTTCTTGATTGGAGCCTAAATTAATTTATACAGCAGGCGGTAATATTAAAAAATTGATAAAAGCTTACTTGGTGAACAGCATTTTAATCGCTTTCTGCTCAGTCCCGGTCCTGAGAACCCCAATATAGAGTCCTGCGCTCACTGCCTGCTGGTATTCATCCAGACCGTTCCAGGTGAGCTGGTGTTCACCGGCCCAGCGAGGCCCCCAGTAAAATTCGCGAACGAACCTGCCGCGAAGATCATAGATACTGAATGTAGATGAACGGGTATCTGGTAATGAATAGCGAATGGTGGTCATGGTATTGAAAGGGTTGGGATAGTTCTGTCTCAAAGATACCTCTGTTATGGAGATGATCTCTGGAGGGTTCCAGCCTTCGGTATTGGAACTTCCCGGGGTTGGCTTCTGGAAGTAGCGGAAGCCGGGTCTGCCATCTTCACCTCTTCCAAATGATTCATCCACGAACTGGCTTCCATAATGGAGTGTGTCCAGGAATGTGATCCCTGTATCTGTCTCGCAAGCGATGCCGATACTCTCGCCTGCTGCGTTCAACCTGAACCCGAGATGCTGGTATCCAGCTTTCGTGTCATCGTCAGCCCAGAGAAGGATGAATTCGCCGGGATTAAGTATGATCGGCGCCAGGGGCTCTGGGGGCAGTTGCCAGAGCGTGGGATTCGACAGGTCATCTGTCAGATAGATGCCGGAGAGGTCCAGGGGGAGTTTCCCTGCATTGTAAAGCTCTAACCAGTCTTCGTATTCACCGCTTCCATTCTGGATAGTCTCCTGATTCAAGGCCATGAATTCATTGATCCGCAGGGCGCGTAGTGGCTCATCCGTATCGGGTTCAAAGATCGCCTTGATAGATGCATCATTTTCCAGTGTGATGCTTGTCCTTGCTGAAAGACTGTCCTCAACCGGTCCTTCCCAGCGAAGAAATCGATAGCCCCTGCGTGCTTGTGCGACACATTCAATGGGGATATCCTTAAAAAATGAACCGGTGAAATTATCTGCGCTTATCGCCACGCCACTCAACTCAACAGATCCCGTGTTCAGGTCGGCGATCTGGACATTCAGTTGAGCCATGCCGCTAAGGCTAAACTTCTGCTGTAAGTGCTGCCGCATGTAATCCGGACGATTTTCTGCAAACTCTTTGATAACTGCTACGTGGTAGGACCACCCATCATTGAAGGAAGTAGAAGCGGGCCATTTGCTTATGTGGTGGGGAATCTCTGGCGCTATGTTCGCAGAGAGACTATCGGCTATTGACAGTACTCTGTCTGGGGCAAAGGTGGTATTCAAGTGCCCTGCGAAGCGTTGAACGAATGCTTGCCGGAAGGCGGTACTGCCCAAGAGGCGTCGCAAGAGCTCTGTGGACCAGACTGGGTTCGCATAGTAGGTTTCAGTGGGGGAACTTGCATTTTGCAGTGTGTTGGAATCAAATTCTCCCCGGCTGGTGGCACCCAGTGACATATCCGTATCATACAGGATCCAGCGCCATTTACCACCAGTTATCTGTGGTCGCCAGAACTTGATATTTCCGCCTGGCCAATCGGTATTGGCTGTATATATCTCAGTGATCACATAGTCCAGGTAATTGTCCATATCCATACGCGCACAGATCTGTGCATAGTTGCCGGCATTATCTGGATCATTGGTTCTGATGAAATTTAACAGGTCCAGATAACTCTGATCACTACCTTGTTTGATATCCGCATTCCCACTGAGAATATCTATTTCGTCAGGGTCAAAACCGTAACGGTTCGCCAGGTAATGTTCGTTATGTTTTTCTCTGAAAGAGTGGAGGCCCCAGTACTCACCATTCAGAAAGAGAATGGCTGGTTGGTAAGCCTGCCAGTCTACGTTCATCCTGTCTTTTACCAGCGTGTGGATCAATCCATCGCGAAAGAGGGCTCGGTACCAGTCCTGGCCATTGTTGCGGAGCATAAAATTGTTGTAGCTGGTGAAGGTCAGGTCTTCAAAGAGTCTCAGGTCCAGTCGTGGATAGCCATACTCACCCCGGAAGTGAACGGACAGGGATTTTTGATCATATTTTCGGGTGCAGCCACCGCCGATCTTCACTCCGGCATTTGTCTCATGCCAGAATTCACCTCCGGCTTTGAAGAATTCCAGATGGACGGGGCGCTCCCAGTCCTGGTTCCAGTTTCGCGGACTATTCACACAGTAACCGGAAATTCCGTTGCTGCCTTCAACATAAATACCGATCTCATCATCCCAGAAGTTTGCCGGGTTTGTGGACAGGGAGATGACAGGGAGTTCTGTTGCTGTTTCGACAAAATAGGTAGCTGTAACGATCCTACTCGGTACCAGCCCGGTCCCATAGGCACGGGCGCGGACAACGGTGGTCTGATCAATCGTCAACGGACTCTGATAGTACTGACTGTTCTGGTCAGGTTCTGAGCCATCAAGTGTATAATAGATGTAGGTGTCTACCTGGTCTGGCGTCATCCCGAGAATGAGTCCATTGGCATAAAATCCGGCAGCCTGGCTGAATATAGGTGCACGTGTTTGTGCCTGGTCAGTGTTGGTGTAGCCAGGCGTGGGGAATTGAATGCTAAACCAGGATGAAGACCCATCCGGAATGCGACCATAGGAGTGATTGGCGGTCTGGGGTGGGTAGCTGAGTGTATCGATGGGTGTCCCATCGGAAGCAAAAAGTCCAAGCTGTTCACCATCAGCGGATAATTTGAAGTTCGTGTGCAGGCCAGAGTTCTGATCATCTGCCCAGATGAGCAGATAGCCATTCGCCGGGATCGAGGTCCCATCGGGAATATTCCATTTGAGGGGCTCGCTCAGGTCATCGGTGAGATACAGGCCACCCAGGTCGGCTGTTTCGGTACCAGCATTGTATAGTTCGATCCAGTCGGCATAGTCATTGAAATCGGGGTCACTGATAGTGTTAGTATTGCTCGCCTGCAGCTCATTGATCCTCACGGCCCCATATAATTGACCGGTAGCCAATAGAAGGAGTAATAGGAGAGCGATGGGGTTTCGGGGGAGTGCAAAGGACATGGTAGGAAAGATAGATCAAATGTCGTACCTATACACAGAATTCTGAGGGAAACCTGATGCGGTTTTACACTAATTGGCTTGTCAACAGGAGCTTCATCTTCTAATATCGTGTGCTTGAATTGTCCTGCCCTGGCTCCCAAGCCAAAGCTTGTCTTCCTGAGCTTGTCGAAGGACCAAGCGAAGGCTGGAACCTATCGAGTGGGCACTATTCATTAGGTGGGGACAAGCAAGTTATTTAAAAGCTCCGGCCCGTCGTCGCTCCTATTCGGAGCTATGCCGAGGCCTTTCGCAACGCAAGCGTTGCTCCGGTAGCTTGCGCCTACCCCTTCGACTTCGCTCAGGGTTCGGCGGCACAGGCACCTGGATAGAGCAACGGATTTGGATAAATTTGGTACCTTGAGCAAGCGACCAACCCGAATCCATAAACATAACCACTGCTCCGGTAGCTCAGCTGGATAGAGCAACGGATTTCTAATCCGTAGGTCACAGGTTCGAGTCCTGTCCGGAGTACACACTTAACCCCTTGTAAATCATAGAGTTATGAGGGGTTTTCTTTTTGGCCAGTTTACATAGTTTTCTATCCTATCCCGATATTTGGGACGTTTTGGGAAATAAAGTGGACACTTTTTGGACACCTCAAAAGGACTGATTGGATATATTTTCTTAGCCAGTAAGGGCTTTATGAAATGTGGCCAGGTATGGGGTTGTGAGTTGGACTTGAGGGCATAAAAAAAGGCCCAGCATCAACTGGACCTTTTCACTTACATTTGGAATGGGTGTTACCAGACACTGTCTAGCACGGCAATACCATCCTTTAGGTTTGAATCAAGTAAATGAATGTACGCTTGTTCCGTAACACGAATACTTGAATGACCCAACAGTTTAGAGACGACATATATGTCAACTCCAGACTGTACTAGTTTGCTTCCAAACGTCCGGCGAAGTCCATTGGTAAGATAGACAGGTCGGTAAACACAAAACAAACATAACAGGATAATACAGGCTCGACATAACTATTAGAAGGATCTATAATCTGAAATTAATTAGTGGCTAGAGTCAACGAAGAAGACAGACTCGACATAAGATCTGGTTAACAGAGAGGTGGACCCCAAAAACTGGACAGTGGCTTAGGTGTTAACTCCGGATTAATATGAGTCCAGAAGGAGGACACCATGACAAAGAGAAAAAGACGTAACCACAGCCCTAAATTCAAAGCAAAGGTAGCATTGGAAGCAC
>JAIPJM010000024.1 GCA_021734255.1 Fidelibacterota bacterium
TCTACAATAACGTCTCTAACAAATTATTGAACATCATGTGTGCCCTGATAAGAGATCGAAAACCATACTCGGATAATTACATTTCCATTAACCCTAAACATCTTATTTACGACTTGCAAAGGTCATAGTAATCGAAGGGTCTCCTTCCCGGCTGTGAGGAATGAAGATTGATAGGATAATTTCCGGAGGAACTGTGAATAAAGAAAGAGATGATGTCCAGAAACTGAAAGAGATGGTCGAGGCCTTTGGCCGACTCAAAGCAGAATTATCAAAGACCATTATTGGACAGGAAAAGGTGATCGAGCAATTGGTTATCGCTATGCTGGCCAGGGGTCATGCACTGCTGGTCGGTGTCCCCGGTCTGGCAAAAACACTACTCATCAGAAGTCTGGCCGAAGTTCTGGATCTCAGTTTCTCCCGCATCCAGTTCACGCCTGATCTGATGCCCTCAGATATCACCGGTACCGACATTATCGAGGAAGACCATACCACAGGCAAGCGTGAGTTCAGATTTGTTAAAGGCCCTGTTTTCGCCAATATTGTGCTTGCCGACGAGATCAACCGCACACCGCCCAAGACTCAGGCAGCGCTGCTGGAAGCCATGCAGGAGCATCGCGTTACGGCAGGTGTGGAAAGCTATGTTCTGGAGGAACCATTCTTTGTGCTGGCGACTCAGAATCCCATTGAGCAGGAGGGAACCTATCCTTTGCCGGAAGCCCAACTGGATCGATTCATGTTCAACCTCCGGGTAGAATATCCCAGTCGTGATGAAGAGCGTAAGATCGTGGAACAAACCACTTCAGCCACCGCTGTTGAATTAAAGAAGATATTGGATAGAGAGTCCATTTTGGACTATCAAGACCTGGTTCGAAGGGTACCCATTGCTGAGAATGTCATTAATTATGCCGTTGACCTGGTAGGGAGAACCCGACCTGACACCGAAGATGCACCTGATTACATCCAGAAGTGGGTGGCCTGGGGAGCAGGACCCCGAGCGTCACAGTACCTGATCCTGGGCGCCAAGACCCGTGCTGCCCTTAATGGAAATGCAACCCCTTCCATCGAGGATGTGAAAGCCGTGGCCCTTCCAGTATTGAGACATCGTATTCTCAGCAATTTCAATGCAGAAGCAGATGGCATAAGCGTAGATGAAATTATAAAAAAGCTGTTATAAATAAAGCCAATGAAACCGTCTTTGTGAGGAATGAAATGAGGAAGCAATCTCGGAGCCGAGATCGCCACGTCCTGACTGCCAGATCAGGACTCGCGAAGACCGGTATCATATTTTTGGTGCTATTACAGTTGTCGCTTAATACGCTCAATGCGCAGAATATGTGGCTGATGAACCAGCGGACCCACCCAGAACTGGAGTGGGTGACCCTGGAGACAACCCATTTCAATATTCATTATCATCAGGGGCTGGATTCGATTGCCCATAAGAGTGCCCAGATAGCGGAACAATGCTACCAGCCCATCCTGGACCAACTCGGCCTGGAGGATTTTGGCAAAACGGATATCGTATTGTCGGCTGAGGATGAGATCCTCAATGGTTTCGCCATGCCTACTCGGCAGATATTCATCTGGGTGAGTCAGAACGATGTCGCCGGTCGGTTCGGTGGCTCAGATAAATGGCTGAATCTGGTGATCCCTCATGAATTCCAGCATGTGGCTCAATTCGAAGCACATCGAACCTGGCTGGGCATTTTTGGCGCAACCTCTATTCCAGCCTGGTGGCTTGAGGGCATGGCTGAATACATGACGGAAGAATGGCGTGTCGGTCGCAGCGACTCCCGCATGAAGATCCATACCTATCGCAATACCATAAACAGCCTGGATCCCCACGATGATGGCTATGCCAAAGTGCTTTATCTTGCCTGGAAATATGGAGATTCAACGCTGGTAAAGATCTCACAACACCGTGAATTTCTGAATAAAGAAGAAAAAGAATACCCCATCTTCTATGATTTCAAAACTGCGTTTAAGGAGTCAACCGGGCAGAATCTGAAAGATTTTAATGAAGAGTGGCGCCGGGTGATGAACACCTATTATTACGGATACAAGGCTCAGAAGGAGCAGATCGTAGAAGTGGGCGAGTCTCAACCCTTGAAAGGCTTTGCCCGTGTGCTTTCTGCCAGTTTGGCGCCAGATTCCTCGCGCATTGCAGTCGTCGGCAGGAAACACAGCCGCATGCGTGATTATAGTATCTACGTTCAGGAAACTGACAGCACCCAAGCTCAGCAAGAGGTGCACTATGGACGGTTCAGCGGTAGGGCGGCCTGGTCACCTGATGCAGAACAGCTGATCATAGCAGAATACCACCGAGGCTCCTATGGTTCCCTGCTGAATGATCTACGCCTCATTGACGTGAATACCAAAAACACGCGCTGGTTCACAAAAGATTTCAGAGCCTTGCACCCCATATTCTCTGAGGATGGGAAAGGGGTCTTCTTCGTTGCCCACCCTGGAGAGACCACCCAGATCTATTATCAGGCTCTGGAATCAGCAAAACGTGTTCAGATCAGCAGCTTTACCGGTGATGTTCAGTTGCAGGATCTGGATCTCTCCCCTGATGGACAGTATCTGGCATTTATGATCCAGGAAGAAAATGGGGATGTCAATATCGCCTCCATGCGTATCACGGGTGCAGATTTCCGAAAACTTACCGATGATTCAGAGGAGGATCTCCTGCCGGTTTGGACCAATGATGGTCGATCCATTGTATTCACCTCTTTCAGAAACTCAACGCCGAATCTCTATAGAGTAGATCTGGATAGTCTGGCGATCATCCAGATGACTGATGTTGCCGAGGGGATCTATTCTCAACAACGCCTGCCCAATACGGACAGGATACTTGCTGCAACCCTGGCAGATGTAGATACGGTGAGAATTCAAGCCGTAAAGTCAGATCGGGTGGCTCCAGAACTGATGCTCAACATCAGGGAGCCTTTCATGGCCTGGCGCTCAAAGGCCCCGGACATCTCCCTGCCGGAAGTTGATTATAAATTGCCCCTGGAGTCTGAGCCCGTCCGCGCCTACAAGGCCTTGCCAACATTCAGGCCCCTGCTCAGATTAGTCCTTCCTGACCAGGTCGGGCTTTTTGGATTGGCGGCATATAATGATGCCCTTGGTAAACACATGGTACAGGCTGGCGGTCTTATCGATTGGAACGGTGATCTGGCTGGGGGTTATTTCAGCTATATAAACTTGCAATTTCGTCCCGTCCTGAGCATTTATGCTGCCAGGAATTTCAACTTCAACCTGCGTAGAACCTGGGGCTCAACTCAGTTTGAGACCAAAAACGGAGTCGGCTTTTCGGCTATGCTACCCATGAACTCTGGAAATGCGCTGAGCACCAATCACTTTGTTGGTCTCAATTTGCGCTTGGTGAATCGATCTGAGCGGATCATTGAGGATGGCGTGCTGGAGTTCAATCCAGATTACCCGGAAATAGAGGAGGCTAATCTTGGACTCACCTGGAGTTGGCTTAACAGAAGACCTGAAGCAGATATGGTCAGCTTGCCCAGGAACGGCTATGGTCTACTGGCACATATGGAAACAAGCATGCCTGGCTTGTGGGGTACAGCAGACTATTCAAAGCTGTGGCTTGACGGATTTGTGAACCTCTCGATTCCGAAGACGCCTCTGGTTGTTTACAGCCGGACCAAATGGGAAACTCATAGCGGAAATATTTTAGCTCAGGACTCCATTGGATTCATGTCCACAGAACCACTCTATCTTTCACCAGGGACCTTGCTTGGTTTGCTTGGAGCCGGGCTTTATGATCTACCGGAAAGCTACAGTTTAAGAGGCCAGGCAGGCGATTATCCTGCAACTGAGATCATCTACAATGTGACAGAATTGCGGGCACCACTTTTGAAAGCATTTCCAGCCCAGTTCTTGGGATTCCAGTTCACCGGACTCACAATGGCCCTTTTCCATGATTTTGGATATCTACCCGTCCAACAGAAATCCCTGTCTACCATGGGCACTGAAGTCAAATTCAATCTCAGTATCGGTCAATTGCCTCTGGTGGTATTGTCTGCCGGTGTTGGCGGGGAAGCGGACTATTGGGAAGCTGTTCTGGATGGAAGCCGAACAATAGACCTGGAATCTGATACATATTTCAGATTAGCACTGGTTAACCCGTTTTGACTGGTGGCCAGTGTTGATAAGAACGTAGCGCGCTACGTTCCTTCCAATGAACGATTAGATCAAACTTAAATGAGCACTGAAAAACAAAAATATCTGAATCCCAAAATGCTGGCCACCCTGGCCAACATGCAGATCCGGGCCAGGATGGTGGTGGAAGGCTTCATTGTGGGTTTGCATAAAAGTCCTTATCATGGATTTTCAGTAGAATTCGCAGAACACCGCGCTTATGGGCCAGGGGACAACCTGCGCTACCTGGACTGGCGTCTGTATGGCAAGACGGACCGCTTTTATATCAAACAATTTGAGGAAGAGACGAACCTCAAGGCGCACATCATGCTGGATACGTCCAAGTCAATGGCATTTGCCTCGGGAGAGATCAGTAAACTGCAGTACGGCAGCTTTCTTTCATCAGCACTGACTTATCTATTACTCAGACAACAAGATGCCGTGGGCTTAACTCTATTCGATGATGAGATCCGCACCCATATCAGGCCCTCATCCCGCCCCTCCATGCTCAACAATATTCTCGCTCAGTTGGAAAATGCAGAGGCGGGGAATCAAACGGCTATCGGTCGGACGCTCCACCAGTTGGCAGATCGCATTCACAGAAGAGGCCTGGTGATCATCATTTCGGATATGCTGGATGAGATCGAGCACATCATGCACGGACTGAAACATTTCAGGCATGATAAACATGAAGTATTGGTCTTTCATGTCCTTGATCCCAGGGAAGTGGATTTTGCCTTTGATGCCCATGCCACCTTCGAGGATATGGAATCAGGTGAAATTAAGGCAACGGAACCCTGGCATATCCAGAAGGCCTATCAGGAGGCCGTTGAGCAATTCAGAACCTCTCTGGCCAGGCAGTGCCGAGAACTCCATGTGGATTATATTCCACTGAGGACGGACCAACCCCTGGACATCGCCCTGCTTGCTTACCTGAATAAACGTCATTCCGTCATGTGATTGATCAACAGTCTGGTCAAACCTTAGCGCTTGATTGAATCTGGGCTTTAAATATATTCACATATCAAATGATCAGTTTTAGGAACTATCAGACCCCCATATTATGGATGGCATTGCTCGTCCTACTGCCCTCTGCGTTCATTTTTGGTCAGCAGGTATCTAGTATTACCGGTCGGGTGACAGATGCAAAAACCGGGGAGGGTCTCCCGGGGGTCAATATTATTATTAAAAAGACCAGCATGGGAACGACATCCGATCTGGAGGGGGGCTTTACATTGGATAAGCTGGCTCCCGGTTCTTATGATCTGAGTTTTAGTATGATGGGGTATGGACCGCATACTGAAAAGAATATTCAGCTCGCTGCCGGGGTTCCGACAGTTCTGGATGTAAAACTCAGAACCAATATTCTTTCCTCGCCGCATGTGGTGGTGACATCAAGTCGCAAGGAACAGGACATTCTGGAGTCACCATTCACGGTTTCAGCGATTGGCCCTCGTGAGATCCAATCCAAAGGTGTGGTGAATCTGGTGGAGGCGATCTCACATGAAGCAGGTGTCTCCACGGTGAAAGGGCAATTGAATATAAGGGGGACATCAGGCTATACCATGGGTGCCGGTAGTCGATCTCTGCTGCTACTGGATGGTGTTCCCATGCTGGGGAGCGCCGGTGGCAACATTACCTGGGGCATCGTCCCCACCTCGGAGGTCGATCGGGTAGAGATCGTCAAATCAGGTGGGTCGGCTATGTATGGGTCCAGCTCCATGGGTGGCGTGGTGAACATCATTACCCGAAATGCCCCGCTGGCGCCAGAGACCAGAGTGTCCAGCCAGGTTGGGGTATACAGTCATCCCCGAGTTGAACAGTGGCGCTGGCGTGATCAGCGAGGCCTGATCTATAATACTGAGTTTTCCCATTCTCGCCGGATCGGTAACCACGCGGCATGGTTAAGGATTCAACATAGACATGATGAGGGTTTCATGGAGTTGAATTGGGAAAAGGCTATCAATGTGACAGGAAAAGTGAAATTCAATTTCGGGAATGCCCATAGTGCAGCGGTCTTTCTGAATGTGCTTGATGATGAATATGGTTTGACGTCGGTTTGGAAAAGTTCCGCTAATCCATTCGAAGCCCCGGCAGGCTCCGAAAATGACAAGACAGCCGGTGTAAAGAAGGTTTTGAATGCCCATTATAATTACATCCACTCGCAGGATCTCATCATAAAAACAAAAGGGAGTGCATATACCAATCGTTGGGAGAACTCGGGAGTGGATCCTGATTATTCCAATGAAAGTCGCTTTTATGAAGAAGTTCAGGCGAGTAAGCGTTGGTCAGACAAGCTGACGAGCATCCTGGGTGTAACCATGCAGCAGAATACGGTTGATGCCCAGATCTTTGGTCAGCATAACAGTTCTTCCTTAGCCTCATTTCTTTTGCTTGAACAGGGCTTTCATCAATTCACACTCTCTGCAGGCAGTCGGTGGGAAGCTTATAAAGTAGATGGAGCAGATCAGGATCAGGTGCTTGCACCGCAGATCGCCTTGAATTGGAAACCTGCTCCCTGGCTGGCCTTCCGTGTTTCTACAGGAAAAGGATTCCGGGTGCCCACTGTTGCTGAAATGTTCACATCAGCAAGAAGAAGTATATTCACTGTTGAACCCAATCCTGATCTGATTTCGGAAACCAGTGTGAACCGTGAACTGGGCATTGCGATATTTACGGGACAAATGGGGTCGCTTGACCTGTTAAAACTGGATGTGGCCGTCTTTCACAATCGCTTCGAGAATTTTATAGAGCCCATACCGGATAGTCTGGCGGTGATCCGCTTCTACAATATTGCCGATGCCCGCATCAGGGGGGCAGAAGTTGGAAGCAGCATCAGTATGTTCGATAACCTCATTGACTATAAATCGGCATTCACGTGGATGGACCCGGTGGAGCTCAATGATGAGGGGGAGGTCGTCGACACCTTGTCCTACCGCCATCGCTATCACTGGATCAGCACTCTGGGTGCTCATTATTGGGGTCTGGATGCAGCCGTGGAGTATCGCTACTCCAGCCGCATGGAAAGTGTGGAATTATTTGATGAGAATGGGCTGACAGGCCAGGATGTGCGGGTGCCTATTCATGTGGTGAATGCAGGGGTGGGGACGAATATTGGTACCTGGAATTTTTTATTCAGGGTTGAGAATATCTTTCAATATTATTACACGGAACTGGAACGGAATATTGCTGAAGAGAGGGTGTTTAAATTCAAAGTTGAGAAGGCATTCTAAATGACGCGGGTCTTAAACCTTATTATAATGGTCATCTCCCTGTGGATGATCTCCTGCGAATCGCCCGATGACCTGAAGGCTGTATCTGGCATCCAGGGTATGATCGAGATTGAAGGTGTATTACCAGATTCCATTCAGGCAGTTGCGCTGGTGATCCTGGATGTAGATGTGGTTCAGGATCAGGACCATATTGCAGACCACCTGATCAACTACAGCGACCCCTTGGATGAAAGTGGTGAGTATTACATACAGTTAAAACCGGGCACCTATATCGGTGTGCTCGTTGGTTTATTGATTGACCCGGGCCTTTTCGTGGTAAATATTGATGAATTCTTAAATGCACCTGAGCTGCCCCTGATACAGTTGAGTGAGGTAACAGAAGGAGCTCTGCTCATTCAGGAAGGCATCATGCAGGAAAAGAATTGGACGCTCAGTTTTTGACGTTTTTATGGCTATGGGAGGGGGTTTGAGACCATTACTTTTGATTTGGATGTTCACATGACAAGCCTAACTTAACTGGTCTGTAATAAAAAATTTTCGTAAAAAATCGATAACGAAGGAGATGTATTTATGAAATTGTTACTACGTTTAACCCCAGTGCTGCTGGTGATCATGGGCTTGTTCCTGTTCGTCGGCTGTGAGGAAACTGATGATCCCGTAAATCCCCTGGTTGGAACCTGGAATATTTCCAGTCTCAGTCAGATAGTTACTGCAATGGCAGGTGATAGTTTATTTGTAGACATGTCAGCCGCATATGGAGCTGCATATTCTCGCGTTAATTTTGCTGTCGCAGGCGATACACTTGGAGAAACAACAACAGTACCCTGGACGACTTTCCAAGCCTTGGGTGTTAATGGAGCGGTCACCATGAAGGAGGATGAAACATTCACCTTGTCCGGGGACCTTCCAATAGCAAGCGATACATTGGGTGTTGCACCGAGTACCACATTCCTTTCAGATGCTGGTGGTTGGGAAGAAGGTGAGTATGAAGGAACTCCGACTCTTACAATTGATGGTGCTTTCTATGATCTCGGTGGCCTGCTTACATGGTCAGATGACGAGAACACGATTACTCTTTCCTATCAAACTTCATCGACTGATTCGATGTATGTTCCAGTTGATGTTGGGTTCGCCGTGCTTTACGGTTATGGCCCAGTAACTGTTGTGACACAAGGTGCCTTAGAGTTTACAAGGCAATAAACTTGCCTGTTACATTTCAGTATAGTACTTAAATAAACAAGCCGATTCACTATGAGTCGGCTTGTTCTTTTTCGAGGAGGAAAACGGAAATGAAAAAGTTGATCACACTCGGTATTGCCGTTCTTTTGGTGGCTCATGTTTTTGCTGGAGGTCTGGTGACAAATAGTAATCAATCCGCTGATTACTTGCGAACCTTCAACCGGAACGCCACTATGGACCTTGATGCTGTCTACTACAATCCAGCAGCAGTGAGTAGCTTTGGCTCCGGGCTGCATCTGTATATCAGTAATCAGACCATCCTACAGACCCGGACCATTACATCAGAATATGATGGCTTTAACACCAATCCGTTTGAAGGCAGTACCTTTGCACCCCTCTTTCCCAATGTTTATGTTGCCTATGTTATGGGGAATCTGGGTATTTCAGGAGGTCTCCTGCCCATTGGTGGCGGTGGCAGTGCGAAGTTTGAAGATGGGTTGCCCAGTTTTGAACGTCAATTCGCTAACACTGGGAATGGTTCCTTCGATGGATATGAGCTTGATGTTCACTTCGAGGGTTCTTCTATATACCTGGGTTTTCAGGGTGGCCTTTCCTATTATCTCAACGACCTTGCTTCTTTATATGTGGGTGCCAGATATATTACGGCAACCAACACCTATTCGGGGTACCTGAAGGATATCATGTTCATCAATGCTGATGGAAGCAAGATAGCAGCTGTTACGGTAAACCCCGGTTTTGCTGATATTGAAGTAGAGACCGAACAAACCGGGAGTACCATGGTTTTTGTTGTTGCCAGTAATTCAAAGATCGGTGACGCTCTGAATGTCTCTTTACGCTATGAGACCATGGGTGAAATGGTGGTGACAAACAATACCACCATCGACCAATCAGGTAAATTTCCAGATGAGGCTGAAACCGGATCGGATATTCCGGCACAATTTTCGGTAGGTCTTGGATTACAGCTCTCGGATGTCCTGCACGTGACGGGAACCTACGATATGTGGTTCGATAGCGCTGTTGACTGGGATAAAAGAGAACTCTACGTCAGCAATAGCTGGGAGGGTGGAGCAGCTGTTGAGTATGATCTGTCCTCATCACTTATGGTTAGCGCTGGTTTCTTGCTGGCAAATCCTGGCGTTGAAGACGATTATAATGGCGATCTGAGCTACAGTGCCCCGACCACCTCCATTGCTTTAGGTGGCGTATTTACACTGAGCGATCATAATTCAGTGAGTTTGGGTTTGTTCAACACGTTTTATGCGCAAGCTCAAAACATCTACGTTGGGAATGATTTTGGACAGGGCGAAACCTATGACAAAACAGCCATGGGTGTTGCCTTCGGATATTCCCACAGCTTCTAAACTGTGCTAGATCAGATATCAAAAGCCCCGACGATTGTTGGGGCTTTTTTGTTTCTAGCAGGTGTAAATTGATGGCAAGCTATGCGTAGATCCATTCAAAGTCTTCTCAACGATCGGACATCTGGTGCCTCTGCACTATTCCACGCACTTCTTCAGGAACTTAGCCATCTAGACGAGGATGAATTTCGACTCGCTCTGTTTGAACTCCAGCAGACCTTTCCGGCCATGGCGGTCTGGAAGTATCTTGACACCTATTTCGCCAATAGGTCGTTCACAAAAAAGCATATTCAAGACCTGAAAACATTGGCAGCGTTAGAAAAAGCACGGGTACTGGATGGGACCTCTAAAACATTGTCTGCCTACACATCTTTTCTGACCCTGAGCCAAAGTTCCCTGGTAACATCCTTTTTCGAACAGCGAGCAGAGCAGGAAAAGATCTATGTGGTCTGCTCTGAAAGTCTACCCGGGCTGGAAGGCAGAGCACTCACAAAAACACTGAATTCAAAAGGTGTGACGACCCGCTGTGTTCAGGACTGGACGCTGGTGGAGGAACTTGCCAATAGTGAGGCCGTCCTTTTTGGAGCAGATTGGGTCACAGATGATTTCGTCGTGAATAAACAGGGCAGCAGGGAAGTTGTGGATCGAGCGATCCAGGACGATAAACCGGTCTTTTTTCTTGCCGAAGCATTCAAGCACACCGAGCCGGTTGATTTTAAAAGGGAGTGGTGTTACCAGGACTGGTCAGAGGGTGACATCCAGAGGCGGATCAAAGTTTTCGATATCATCCCACGCAGTGAGGGGCTGATTATCCTCTAATTTTCCCGGGTAAAACAGGTTATAGAATGCGTTCGCCTGTACCCAGATCAAAGAAATGAAAAGCCTGGGAATCTGCAAAGACGGTGACAGTTGAACCTGGTTTTCGGGGATGGGTATCTGACACCCGTGCAACGAAGCGATCATCTCCAACCGTACAATAGAGATAAGACTCATTTCCCATGAGCTCACTTACATTGAGAGTGGCAGGTATCTTGGTACTTAACTCGCTGAGACTCATGTGCTCCGGTCTGATCCCCACTTGAATCTTGTTCCCATTGAAAGGGGCGAGGACAGCCTGCTGAGACTCATTTAGAGGAAGGCTGAAGTCTTTATGTATGAGTTCATCTGCGTGAACGTCTACCTCAAAGAAGTTCATGGAGGGTGAGCCAATAAAACTGCCGACAAACTGATTGTCAGGTTTCTCATAGATCTTCAGCGGTTCATCGGCCTGCATGATGTAGCCATCCTTCATAACCACAATCCGATCACCCATGGTCATGGCTTCCACCTGGTCGTGGGTCACGTAGATCATGGTTGTCTTGAGTCGATCATGGAGCTGCTTGATCTCTGAACGCATCTGAACCCGGAGTTTTGCATCCAGGTTGGAAAGGGGCTCGTCGAAGAGAAAGACAGCCGGTTTGCGCACGATAGCACGTCCTACCGCTACCCGCTGACGCTGCCCTCCGGAAAGCTCTTTGGGTTTACGGTGGAGATAGTCCTGAACACTGAGGATCTCCGCCGCTTCTTCTACCCGGGTTTTGATCTCAGCCTCAGGGAATTTTCTCAGTTTTAAGCCGAAGGCCATGTTCTCATAAACATTCATATGGGGATAGAGCGCGTAGTTCTGAAAGACCATGGCGATGTCGCGATTTTTTGGCTCGACGTCATTGACCCGCTTGTCTCCGATATAGACATCACCACCACTTGCTTCTTCCAGCCCAGCAACGATACGAAGTGTGGTGGATTTTCCACACCCAGAGGGTCCCACGAGCACAGCAAATTCGCCATCTTCGATGGTCAGGTCGATCCCATGAAGGATCTGAACATCACCGTAGAGTTTATCAAGATTCTTAAGTCTTACTTGAGCCATTACGACTTCCTTTCAGTACCGCTAATAGGTGCACCATCCAATATCTCCCTGCCCCTCTCGAATTACAACTGGTTGTTCATCATCTGTCAGGTCTACCACTGATGAAAACTCTGCCCAGGTTGGACCGGAGTCCAGAACCAGGTCAACTTTGCCATCATAATATTCTAAAAACTCCTGAGGGTCACTGGCAAAACTCTTTTTGCTCATATTCACGCTGGTTGTAATAATAGGGTTGCCGAGTGCTTCGACAATGGCCATGGTCAATGGGTGATCCGGGATACGGATCCCAACGGTCTTCTGCTTGGAGATGAGCGTCTTGGGGGCTTCTTTCGTCCCGGGCAGGATAAATGTATACGGTCCAGGCAGGTATCTCCGTAGATAACGATAATTGGTGGTTGAAATCTTCGCATACTTGGATATATCCTTGATGTCAGCACAAACAAAACTGAGCGGTTTCTGCTTTTTAATTCCTTTAACCTGATAGATGCGCTCCAGTGCAGACTTGTGTGAGATATCGCAGCCAATGCCGTACACTGTGTCTGTTGGATAAATGATCAGACCACCGCTACGCAGGATGTCTAGTGCCTGATCCAGCGCTCTGGTGTTAATGGAATTTCCGTGGATCTCAATTCTCATCGGCCAGAAACTCCTTGATGACTGTCATGCTATCTTCAGGGTTTTCAAAAGGGAAGAGGTGCCCACCGTTGAGTAACTCTACCTGTGACTGTTTCCCTGTTTTTTTTAAACGCCGCACTCCCCGGGCATTCACAGTATCTGAATGATCACCGATCAGGAAAAGTGCAGGCAGTGAGATCTTTTTCGGTAGAGACCACACCTGAAGTGGAATGGATTGATAAATGCTGGATTCCAGCTCCGGTGAACAAGCAAGTCTGACAGACCCCTTTTCATCCTGGCGAAAACAGGTGTCCACATAGGCCTGTAAGAAGCCTGGTTTCCAATTGGAAAAAACAGACTTCTTCTGATACAGGCTATACGCTTGCCTGCGGGATTCGAATACCTGCCGACGTCGTTTTGCCCTGCGAGACAAAGGATTCAGATGGGCTATGGACAGGAGCCTGAAGACACGCATGATGGCCAGGAATCGCTTCGGTGGCAGGACCGGATCAAGCAGGACGATCCTGGAGAATAGATCAGGTCTTTTCAGGGCTATGAACAAGATGACAATTCCGCCAATGGAATGCCCCATCCCGATGATTGGCTTTTTAACACTATTAAGGTCGAGTTTTTCCAGATAGTAATCCGCCAGAGATTCCCAGCTGTGAATGCGACCTGACCAACAGGACTGACCATGGCCTGGCAGATCTGGAGCCAGCACTTGATATCGGTCTGTCAGGGAAGAAAAGAAATCCTGATACATTTGTGCTGAAAAGCTGTTCGCATGCAGGAATAAAATAGACCCGCTTGTAGAACCGCCGAAGCGGTGCAGAGATAAAGCTTCTGGAAGATCACTTTGCATAGAAACAAAATAAGGAGAATGGAACAGGGATGAAGAAAAAAGCCAAGACTTTCAAGTAGATATTGATAGATTTGTGCTATGCTTGTTCAATCGATCGAAGGGAGTTCATGAAACCTTCCAATCACCTGTTTCGAATTGTAGCGCCACTACTTCTGCTGGCCTTATTCTCATATTGTGAAGATAGCAACGACCCATTTCCGAAAGCAATCCTGGATGATTCACTTGATGTCCTGGTGTTCGAATATACGACCCAAATGCCAACTCAGATCAGTGGCACAAGTCTTATGGACTCCATCGCTTCCCTTGACCTGCAGGCCAGAGAACGCCTGATCCTCGCCATGGTGAAAAATGGACACATACCGGATCATCTACGGGCCCCGGTGGCGATTGAACATGAGCAGATGGTAGGGGACTCGCTCTATAGCATCACTTTTTATGTCAGTCCTGACTATCTGTCACTGGGGACGGATGAGGACTTTGCTCGTATCCCCATGAGCCCCATCCTTGCCCAGAAGGTCATGGATGAGATCAATGCGGTGCTGCCGACACGGAAGATGGTCAATCTGATCTGGCAGGCAGCTGCCTTAAAATTGGAGCCGGAACCCATTCCGCCCAGCCCAGCCATGACCACCGTGCCAGTCTTTAGACAACATGAGAGCCTGGTGGATGCTCAGGTTCTGAAAAGAGGGGGCTCCCATGACTTAGGCGTACTGATCGCTGGCCATAAAAAGGATGTTGTGTTGTCCAATCGGATCTGGGATAATTTAAAGCGAGTGGTCATTTACGGCTGGCATTATCTCAATGGCAGTCCCATACAGCCCCTGTACAGCGGACATGTCAACTGGTATGCGGATTACAGTCATGGCATTCGGCCAGTACTTTCAAAGTGTGAGGTCAATGGTCAGATCATGGACATCCAGGATGTTTTGACGGACAAGGACCTGTATAAACTGTTGAGCGATGAATCAGGCACCATGACCTTAACCCGATACGATACTTCCTCTGTAAACTATCCCTGATCTGACCCCCAAGCGTAGCATTCAACCATTTGTCGAAATATATGACCGCTTTTGTCATTCATATGACACGCTGGGTGCATCTGTAATGTAGATTACAATTAATGGCTGCGGAAGTTAACGCGCATCGACGGTAATTAGAAACGGGTAGCTAACTTACCGGTAATTGTAGCTCCGCAGCCAAGTTTTCTCCTCTTATTCCTTGGATTATCAGAGTCGCTTGAGCGGCTCTGATATTATTTGCACCTGCGTCGGAGCCTGCGTTGCTACCGCTGCATTTTTGAGACGACAAAAGCAACTGAGGTACCCACGTGCGTTTTCCAGAAATCATGAGAGTGACGACCCTCCTCTTCCAGGAACTCCACTTCGAAGCCGCGATTCTGTAGCTTTTTCACTATCTCCACATTCTCTGAAAACACAAAATCGTCCCGGCCGCAAATAAGTTGGAGAGGGGGAATGATATTCAGATCGATCGTTTCCACCATCTCAATGGGGTTGTGAGCGGACCATCGGGCTTTGTTTTCCACATACTCACCCAAGGTCAGCTTTAATCCCCAACGATCGGTACGGGGGATCAGATCCATCACCCCGCTCAGGGCACTGGCAGCGGCGTATTCTCCAGGATGAGTGAAGACCTGCAAGAAAGCGCCATAACCACCCATGCTCAAGCCCAACACGCCCTGCTTCTGGGGATCAGGTGAGCCATTGAAGGCCTCGATCACCCAGGGCTTTAGTTCCTTGTTGATGTGGGTGTCATAATCTCGGCCTGGCAGCAAATCCGTGTCCTGCCACCATCCATCGTAACCACCGTCGGGGAGGACGAGGAGAATGTTGTGCTGATCAGCCAGCGCTTGCAGATCTGCGTCCTGCTCCCATTGGGTCTCATCACCGGCCCAGCCATGAAGCATGATGATAAAGGGATAGACCTCAGCACTTCCTGATTGAAAAGTTGATGGTGTGGCTATAATGATGTTGGTGCTGTCTACGAGAGCAGCCGATGGGATCTTCAGGTGAAGGATCTCTGCAAAACTGGGAGATAGTAATAATAGGAAAAGGACGAATCGTGTGACTGCTGGTCTCATGGGACCCCCATTCAGTTTCTTGAATTAAAAATTAGCTTGCCCGAAGTTTAAAATATCGCAGGGGACACAAAACAGGTTTTTTGTTCTTCGAATTTCATTAAAATGACATCCTGTCTTGATAAATAGGAGAAGGTATCAGATCTTGAATAAAATTTCCAGAACAGTATTGTGGCTGGGTTTGAATGTTGTTGTCCTCAGTCTCATCGCCCTGTTGAATATCTAAACTGGCCCGTAGCCAATGCGTGATGTCCGTCGACAGATAAATCTGAACCATAGCCTGGCTATAATAATCGGGACCGTTATTGGATCAGGTGTCTTCATTCAGCTTCCCATTGTACAGCAAGCTACCGGGAGCCCGGGATTGGCTATTATCGCTTGGCTCATTGGAGGGATCATCTGGTTGCCTCAGCTCTTTATTCTGGCTGAGATGGGTACAGCATACCCGCAACAGGGATTTGGTTATCTCTATCTTCAGAAAGCAGGGAGCCCTGGTCTTGCCTTTATTTACGTATGGACCGTTTTCTGGACCAGCGATACCCCCTCCATCACCATTTTAGCTGTGGCTGCAGTCGCGGCGCTGGATGTATTTTTTCCTGTTCTAGCCGATTCCTACCAGACCAAGATCATTGCGGCTCTCATTATCATGGCCCTGACGTGGGTCCATGTCAGGAGTGTGAACCGGGGTGGCCAACTCCAGGTGTTGCTAACCATCGTCAAGCTTTCCCCTTTAGTGCTCCTCTCCGTCCTGGGGTTCTTCTTCTTTGATTCCCCACATTTGTTCATGAGCAGTACACTGGCAGCAGATAAATCTCTGTTTGTTCTGGTTACGGCCGGAGTCGCCGCCACCGTGTGGAGTTATGCTGGATTCCCAAATATTCTATATATGGCTGGTGAGATAAAGGAGCCTGGCAAGACGCTTCCAATGGCTTTGCTTGGCAGTCTGCTGGTCGTTACTGCCGTTTATGTGCTTGTTGCTGCAGCTACGGGAGCGTTGGTGCCACATGATGTGCTGGTTGGGTCTGCTGGTGGCTTTGCCAACCCATTTAAATATCTACCCTGGTTTGCTGGCATTGCAGCCGGGTTTCTGGCTATTGCCGCATTTACCTCCATGGTCGGGGCGACGAATGCCTGTATCATGGTACAACCCAGGATCGAATATGCTATTGCCCAAGACAATTTATTCTTCCCGATCTTCGGCAAGCTTCATACTAAATACGGCACCCCGGCCAATTCCATCCTGATCCAGTCGGGTTTGGCCATCATCATGATCTTCATTGGGGGGATAGAAGCTTTGATGGGTTACTTTACCCTCTCATATATTCTTCAGAACCTGGTGGTCTATGTGGTCATCTTCTGGTTACGGAAGCGGGACGACTATCGCCCAGCTTACAAAAGTCCTGCATGGCAACTGATGGCTCTTCTTGCTATTATTTTCCAGGTTCTACTTTTGTTTGGCACGTTTAACGCTTTCCCGTTGGATGGTGTGTTGGCCGCCCTCATCCTAATACTAACAGGTCTACCAGTTTATTTTTATTTTAAAAAGAGGCAAAACCTGTCCACTGGTCATTAGAAAGGATCAAATATGCGTCAATTACTGGTCATCCTTGTCATCCTGGGTTTTGTTGTTCCCGGCTTACCCTGCACATCAGCGGTTATCAGTGGTAAAGCCACCCCCGATGGTCGCCCCTTGCTATGGAAACACAGGGACACAGGTGACCTGGAGAACAAGCTCGTATTCATCGAGGGTAGCAAATATGACCTGGTTGGTGTAGCCAACACAAATGATACACTTTCCCAGCAGATCTGGATGGGGGTGAATGAAGTCGGGTTTGCCATTATGAACACAGCCTCATACAATTTGAACGAAGGCCAGGTCTGCGATGTCCCGGACGACCAGGAAGGCCTGTTTATGCGGGCGGTCCTGGAGGTGTGTGCTAATATCGAAGAATTCGAAGCTTTTATGGACAACTCTCAGGGTGAATGGGGTCTGGCAGCCAATTTTGGTGTTATCGATGCCAAAGGGGGTGCCGCCTATTACGAAAAAGGCTATTATGATTATAAAAAGTACGATGTCACTGATCCTGACATAGCGCCAGCTGGCTATTTGATCCGCACCAATTTTTCCATGTCGGGAACTGAGGATAAGGGCTATGGCTTTATCCGTCATGATGTCACAAGCGAACTATTTAATGAGCAGGATAAGATCTCTGTAGATTTCATGTTGGGGATGGCAACTCGAAACCTGAAGCACGGATTGCTGGGACATGATCTCCGCAATGGGCCAAAGCCTATGGATCTGAATGATGAGCAGTATGTACTTTTCCAGGATTATGTGGTCAGGCGCTATAGTGCATCGACCCTTCTCATTCAGGGCGTCTTGCCTGAAGATGACCCCCAGCTAACAACGCTTTGGACGGTTCTGGGCTGGCAGCCTACGACCATGGTGACCCCGGTGTGGGTGCGTTCTGCAGACCTGCTTCCCGGCTTGGTCATCTCTGAGAATGGTGAGACAACACCCATGAACTCAGTATCGCTGGCTTTAAAGCAGACATGTTTCCCTATTGAGCGCGGCAATGGGCAGGATTATCTCTTGCATTCACAGCTGACCAATCAGGCAGGTACTGGTATTCTGGATGTGATCCTGCCTGCGGAACCGGCAATTATTGAAAGAACGAAAAAATTGCAGGAGAAGTGGCGCAAGAAGGGTCTGAAGGACAGAGACCTGAAAAAGTTCAACAAGTGGCTTGAAAATTACATTCGGAAGACATACAGTGAGCAATTGAATCAGGAGATCGGTGGGTAGAACTGAATGAATGCTGCGAATAAGCGTTTGATATGGCTGGCTGGTGTATCAGCGATTCTCTACCTGATCAATCGATTTGTTCTCGTGGAGATGGTCGCTGACCCGACTTTTTTCAAAAGTTATGTCGGGGATTTCTTTGCCCTCCCGGTCTATTTACCCCTCAGCATATGGCTGGCACACAAGTTTGCCATCATTGATGAGACTTTCACCTTGAGTATCTGGCATCTCCTACTGGCTGTGCTGATCTTTAGTATCATTTTTGAACTAATCGTCCCGGTGATCGATAGCAGCTCTACACGTGACTTTGGGGATATCATTGCTTATCTGGATGGCGGGATCCTGGTGTTTATTGTCAGCGCCTGGAATAGGAACAAGCAAACGAATGAAGGACCATCATCGGAGGCATCATGAGACCTTATATTTTGGCAGAGAGTAACTGGAAAGATGTAAGCACCCAGGAAGTGGATCTTGTCATTCTGCCCTGGGGGGCCACGGAAGCTCACAATTATCATCTGCCCTATGCCACGGATGTGTTTGAATCAGATCATTTGGCAGCAGAAGCAGCCCGGCTGGCGCATGAGCAGGGTGCCCGGGTGATGGTACTGCCCACAATTCCCTTTGGGGTGAACACAGGGCAGAGAGATATCTATCTGGATATTAATCTGATGCCCAGCACCATGATGGCCATTGTTGGTGATGTCCTGGATGTCCTGGATGATCAGGGTGTGAAGAAATTCATGATCTTCAATTCTCACGGAGGCAACGACTTTAAACCCATTCTCCGCGAATTGGGGCTTCAGTATCCTGATATGTTTCTGACCCTCGTCGAGTGGTTCAGGATCATGGATCATAAAGCGTATTTTGATGAGCCAGGAGACCATGCCGATGAGATGGAAACGTCATTGATGCTCCATCTTCGTCCGGACCTGGTTCGACCGCTGGAGGATGCTGGAGAGGGGAAGGACAACGCGATCAAGATCCAGGGTATCCGAGAAGGATGGGCCTGGACGGAACGGCGCTGGTCCCTGGCTACCAATGATACGGGTGTCGGTGACCCGAGAAAAGCGACTGCCAATAAAGGCGAGCGTTTTTTCAAGGATGTCACGAACAAATTGTCTGGATTGCTGGTAGACATCGCCAATTCGAACCTGAGCGATCTCTACGAAAAGCCGTAGGGGCTGGTGAGTAGTACCCTTTGTAAAAATTAGTTTATTTTCCCAAGGTTGTTCCATGCGAAACCCAGCCTGTCCCGCGTAGCTCAGAGAGCGGAGAGGGATGGGCAAAGCGTGGAGGCGCCGGCCGGCGGTGTTTCCCGGGAGTTATCAACTTTAGAATGATCTAGAAGGGAACATCCTCCTCTTCGCCTTCGGCAACAGCTACGGCTTCATCCTTGCCATTACCTTTTTTCCAGCCGCCCAGCATGGTGAGCTTTTCGGCGATGACCTCGGTCATAAAGTGTTTCTTATCTTCCTTGTCATCCCAGGAGCGGGTCTGCAGTCTCCCTTCGACACAGATGAGGGCTCCTTTTTTGACGTAGTTCTCGGTGAATTCGGCGATCTTTCCGAAGATGACCACACGGTGCCAGTCCGTATTGTCTTCGAATTCACCTTTCCCGTTCTTCCGGGCTTCTGTTGTGGCCACACTGATGTTGGCGATGGCCATGCCTTTGGTGGTGTACTTCATCTCGGCATCACTGCCGGTACGTCCAACCAATAGCACCTTATTCACGCTATTGCGTTGCATAATTCCTCCTTTTGTGGGTTGTGATTGAGGGAATTATATAAGACAAGTAGATGAAAAGCAAGCAAAAATTACGTTATATTTAATATATTATTGTGATAATAGAGCATATCGCATGTAAAGTCTAATGGTTCGTCGTGAACAGAACTGACTGCAAGGCTGCGTCGGAGGGGCTGGGAGTGGGGTTGAGAGAAAGGCCTTGCAAAAATTGGACATCACCACTAATGCTAAGGGTGTAAGATAGGAAGGATCAGTTATGACCATATTTGACCACATACTGCTCTTCAGTGCTGCCGTCCTGGCCTTTAGCTATATCTACGCCCATTGGACCCAGCTTATTCAAAACCAGGAACACAGTGAGCATAACATCTATCACCTTATCGCTTTTTTCACACTCGGGACATCCACCCTGTTATTGGGGATCTTTGGTTGGTCTATTCTGGGATTCATGGGTGATGGCACAGAAAATAAACTGGTGGCCATCGTTGCTTCAGCCATCCCCTTCGCCTGGGCTACAGGCGTTGTGAAACAGAATCATCCTAAATTTGAAAAAGCCTATCTGGCGCTGATGATCATTGGCTTTTTACTGATCACCATGACCCGCTTCGCTGAAATGAAGACCCTGGGTCGCATCCTCTATCCCGTATTCCACTCAACAGCCGGACTGACTGTTATTTTGCTCCCCATTCTATCCGTGATAAAAAATCGGGCATCAGCCAGCTACCTGCTGGTATCCGTGGGCGGATTTCTCATCAGCTTTGGCGGGATATCGATGGCTTTCATCATTGCCGGGCGACAGCTGATGTTTGTTTCACAAGAGGTGCTATTTATCATTCTGGCGCCAGTACTGTTTATGACGACCATATTATATGTAGTGGGTTTGGCAGGAGAAGTAAAAAAGGATTTTTGAGGGCACATTGGAGCGGCGTATTGCAATACGCCGGTATCAAACCTGCCAATAATTTGGTTTTGATATTAAATATAAGAAGTCCCTCCACTGGAGGGACTTCTTATTACCTAATAATCTGGAGGGGCATCAGGTGAAGATGATGGAGGCACCTGCTGATTTTTCGTAAAACTCACCGACGGTCAAAACGCCTGACACACGATCATCCAGATCATCCATGCTTAGCTTAAACATATCCATCCCCAGCTTGCAGGCATAGACCTCACCACCAGCATCTGTAAACATCTCAATGAACTCAGGAATCGTCGGAATATCAAGATCTTCCATCTCGTTCTTCATCATCCAGGTTGCAAAATTGGATACCCCTGGAATGGCCCCCATTAAGGTAGGGAAGGGCGTGGTGATGGGCATTTTCAACATGGGCAGGGCCATATTCAGGGCTGGGTTACCCACTGTTGCCACCTTCAGTTTGTTCTGGGTCTTCTTGATCAGTGCTCCCAAGCCGAAGAAGGTGAAAAAAATAGCTGCTTCAATACCCTCCATACGGGCGCCATTCCCAAGTACCAGTGCTGGATACACATCCACCAGCGATCCTTTGGATACGATCAAGGATACTTTTTTAATGGATTCAGCTTGTTCACTCATTCTCACCTCCTTAAACACACCCACGTGGTTTGGGTAAGCCACCGATCTTAGCGGCTTTCTTTGCTGGACCACCGGGGAACAGCTCATAGAGTTCCCTGGTAGGGATGATATTCATTTTGTTCATCTGGCGGATGGATGGGGCAGTGCCATGCTTCTCGAACGCTTCCCGCATGAAATTGATCACATCGAAGTGTCTGTCAGTCAGGGGGCCAATGCCTTCTTCTACAGCGATAGCTGCAGCGATATCTTTATTCCAGACCGTACGATCCGTGAGAAACCCTTCTTCATCCACTTCCACTGAAAGACCATTAAATTCCTTTATAGGCATATTCTGTCTCTCCTGCTTGGGTTTGTCGCCATAGAGCCGTCACTTTAAACAGCTCTTAGCTGTGGACACTAGAAGTATAGTAGAAATTTATAAGGTGATTACATAAAAAAAGCCCCAACACAAGGTCGGGGCTTTTAATTGATCAGATATGGGATGGATTATGGTGTTCCACCCAGTGCTGTGATCGAGGCATCCAGCAATGCTTTCGCATATGTTGGGTTGTGCACACCGAGACTACGATCTTCGTAAACGAGATCCCAGTTCCACCATGCCTGCACCTCTGCTCTCGGATAGGTTCCAACAACAACATGATGGGCGCTGTCCAGAACACCAGCTGTTACAAGTAGACCAGCCAGGTTGTCCAGTTTACCCTGGATAGTTGTTTGACCACTGAACAGATCAAAATTATCGGCACCACTATGGCAGTCGGCACAGGCTTCAGCTGTAGGCCAGAAGGTGTGACCACCGGCAATATCAAGATCATCGCCTGTGGTTTCCTTCATGTGACAGCCTGCGCAACCAACTGATGCGTGTGCATGCTCACTACCAGCAGTTACACCATTGTTACCCATCAAGAGATTAGCCTGTGGGCCATGGTGAGGACCGGCAAGTGAGCTTGTAATAGCTACATCAGTTCCGGTACCATCATCATAACTGGCATAGCCACGACGTGATTGGTGACAATTGATACAGAGGTTGCTATTTCCATAGTCAGCTTCAGTTGCTTCGTCGAACATAAGTGTTACTGCGCCAACAGCTCTCAGAGCTGCGTCATCACCGGTGAAGTCTTCTTCAAATGTTGCATGAAGACCGTGACAGGTTGAACACTGCCAGGGTGAAGGTGTGGTATAGTTACCAGCGACTGTGCCAGTTTCTGACCATTCTACAAAGCCCTCGTGTCCGTGACACTGTGCACATGAAGCACGACCACCGGCATAATTAACGGCAATATCGCCGAGTTTATGCTGTGAGCGGGCCATTTCCAGTTTGTTATCCAGCATGGTAGCATCGTTATGGCAGCCCAGACACGTCAAGTGTCCGTCAGCTCCATCTGCACCATCAGCTCCATCCATACCATCTGCTCCGTCAGCGCCGGCCGGACCCTCACAGGAAACGGTAAAAGCTACAAGAAGAGCCAGGATAGCGAGTGGTAACAATTTAAACATTCTTAACATACTCTCTCCTTTAATTAACCTAGGTTTTTGTTACTAAAATCAATTGCCATTAACATCTGCAAGTTCAGGGCCAAAATGCTGTACATTTCGCAACCAATTCAATTCGCAGCTGCCAGGCAATTACTGTTTGTGAATAAACCTGTGATAAACATAAGCTGTAAAAACAAATTATCCAGCAAGTTGTTATTTTATAATGGCTTAAATAGGATTAAAAAGGTTACAATTATACGTTTTATAAAAAACACCAGCTTAGGCGCTTGGGTGCCGGATAAAGGTGCAAAACGATAAAAAAAACTGTGTGCTAATAACAAAAACATAATACTCTTTATCGATAATTGTCAATAACCGATATCATGGCTAAGTAATGGTCATCAGGGATGTAATCAGGGATACTATTCCCGGACCCGAGAGCATATCTACCCGTCTGCAGGCTCTTTTCGATCATAGAGGCAGAGCGATCTTTGATATCTGGGATCGAGCGCCTGGCCAGGAAATCCATGTCAATACCCCCCAACAATGTGATCCGCTTTCCGTATAGATCATAAGCGTCTTCGATGGGTGTGATCTGGTCCTCGAAGGAATGCTTGGCATCATACCCCATATCATCAATGATGTCATCCATGACATCCCTGAGTTGGCCACATGAATGCAGAATGGCTGATTTCCCCTCACTGTGGATGGCTGACACGATTCGTTTGTGCCAGGGGAAGACCCAACGGCGGAGCATATCCGGTGAGAACATGGTCTGGTTCTTGAAGCCCCAATCATCATTGACAATACAGGCTCCGATGGTATCAACGGAAGCAACGATCTCATAAAACCGTAAGAGCCTGCTGCCGACAGAATCAAAGATCTCTGTCGTCAGTTGCTCATCGATCATGGTCATCATGCTTAAATTCTCGAATCCAACCAGATCGATAACGTTCTCCAGCACACCCCCATTACCACTGGCAATGAGCTTCATTCCATCGGGAAGAACCATGTGGAGATCATGATAGATGTCATAATCACCCACTTCAGGATCAGGCCAGGTGTACTTTTCGAAGCTTCCCCGGTCGGTGATCATATTTCCTGAATTAAGCGACCGGCTTTGTTTTTCAGCGATATCACCTTTGGGGAATGCCAGGGTGTTCGTGCGCCAGGCAGAAATGGTCGTAAAATCATACCCACCGTTTGTGAAGGCTTTGATCAAGCGTCTGAAAGGAGCCATTCGATCGGACTGATCCACGCTCTCCTCGCCAGACAATTTGCCCAGCACCCGGTCATTCATGGCAAATTCAAACAGAGCAGGGCGGGAGGGGACCTTACCCTTAAAGATGGTTTCAAGTTCTCCAAAGTCGGCAGCATGTTTCTGGGTGGTCAATTCGAGCTCCTCTTGCAGGTTATCCAATCAATTTAAGATGAATGGGAAAAGCAGCGTCATCTCAGTATGCAAGATAATGTATTATTTTGACATCTTGGACAAGCAATTCAAATAGAATATACTATATTTAGATATGCCATCCATGAAGGTCAGTTCAGAAAAAATCATCTATCCCGTCCAAAGCTCATTTAAAGTGCTCAAATATGCCGTACCACAATTTGACATGCCCTTCCACTACCATTCTGAATACGAGCTCGTGTATATCACCCAGGGCTCTGGTCAGCGCTATATTGGCAAATCTATCCACAACTTCAGACCGGGAGACATGGTCTTCATGGGACCCGAGCTGGCCCATATCTGGGTTAATGAAAAGCAGAAACAGGAGTCTGGGGTTGAAACAGAAGCAATTGTCCTGCAATTCTCTGACAATCTTTTCCAGTCATTCATGGACACACCCGAGTTCAGTCAGATCAAACAACTCCTCAATCGTTCTCAGGCCGGGCTGAAGATCGGAGGAAAAACCAGGGAAGCGGTTGCTAATGCCCTGGACACCCTGCTGGAATGCCAGGGGACAGAAAAATTGGTGTGCCTGATCAGACTACTTGATATTCTGGCCAGGGCCGACAATCTGGTCCTGTTAAACCCGCTTGATTACCAGGAGCGGGGCTACCATAAGGATCATCGGATCAATGTGGTTTACCATTATGTGATCTCCAAATATCAACAGCGCATCAGCGTTGATGAGGTTGCTAGATTAGCCCATATGGAAAAGTCAGCGTTTTGCCGATTCTTTAAGACGAAAACCCAGAAGACATTTACGCGCTTTGTTAACGAAACCCGGGTGAACCACGCCTGTGGACTCCTGCTCGAAAATAAACTCTCGGTCAGTCAGATCGCTTACGAGGTGGGATTTAATAATCTGGCAAATTTTTATCGTCAGTTCCAGAAGATCACTGGTAAAACGCCGGGTGAGTTCAAAAATGACTCCAACTAAGAAGTAGCAGATCATGAAAGCGAGGCACAAATGCATAAAAGAGTAAGTGGATATCTTATCCTCATTTTTGGGCTTCAGCTTTTGTTGTCGTCCTGCTCGGAACCTGCCGAGGAAAAAGAAAATGGGAGTGTGCAGCTAACCGTGCTTTACACCAATGATGAACATGGGTGGATCGAGGAGACTGCTAGCGCTGATGGAGCTGCAAAACTAATGGGGGTGTGGCAGGAAAAGGAAGGCTACGATCCTGACGATCCCTCCTATCTCATTTTAAGTGGTGGGGATAATTGGACGGGTCCAGCCATATCCACCTGGTTCCAGGGAGAATCCACGCTGGAGGTCATGAACGCCATGCACTACGATGCCACCGCCATCGGTAATCATGAATTTGATTTTACCATCGATGGTCTCAAGCAGCTCATTGACCTGGCCGATTTCCCCTATCTATCTGCCAATATTCGCTTAAAAGGAACAGACAGTATTCCTGATTTCGTTAAGCCCTATGTCATCCTGGACATTGAAGGAGTGAATGTCGGTATCATTGGCCTAACGACCCTCTCCGCTTCCTACTCTACTTTTCCCACCTATGTAGAAGATCTTGATTTCATTGACTATGCAGACGCCTTACAGGATTACGTCCCGGAATTATGGGAAGCTGGTGCTGACCTTATTTTGTGTGTTGCCCACATCTGTTATGGTGAAGCAGTGGGGTTGGTGGATGTAGCCCAGGATCTGGGGGTCAGCATGATCGGTGGTGGTCATTGCAATGAACTTGAGGCAGAGGTGTTTAATGAGTCGGTGGCTGTCGTCGAAGGTGGCTGGCGCATGGCAAGCTATGCCCGGGTCGATCTCTACTATGATGCAGAGCAGGCTGAAGTGACTGTCATTGAAGTGCAAACCTCAGCGAATAGTGGCGGTAGTCCGGATCAGAACGTGACCGATATTGTTAGCATCTGGCAGCAGGCGACACAAGCTGCTCTGGGAGAGGTCGTTGGTTATGCCAGCGCCGACATCGCCCAGTGGTCCACCGAACTTCGTAATCTGGTGACTGATTCCTGGTTAGTTGCCTTTCCGACAGCAGATATTGCCGTAACCAATGCTGGTGGTATCAGGCAAGCCATAGCAGCAGGAGATATCACCAAAGGCGATATCGTCGGCGTGTTGCCCTTCAATAATAATATTTTGGAATTGAAATTAACGGGTGCCGAAGTCATTGATTGCATCGGCAGCAACCTGATCCTGGCGGGGATGACAACTGTCAATGGCTATAAACATGCTGATGGAACACCCTTAGAGATGGATAGCGTTTATTCGGTTCTCACCACGGATTATCTCTACTATCAGGAAACGCTCAATTTCAACCTGTTTGATCCGAGTCCATATTTTACAGGTTTGAATTACCATCAGCCGACCGTCGATTATATTGTGTCCTTGAATACAAGCGCGTCCGATCCGCTGAATAATTATTTGGACAACTCAGCAAGACGATAAGGAATACCATCCATGTTTACCCGTTCCAATCTGCTTCTTTTGATCCTGATCCTGATCGCCTCAAGCTACAGCATAGCAGGACCGGAGGACTGGCGTGTCGCCCTCTGCATTTCAGAAAACCCTGCACAACAAATGAATGTATCCTGGCGAACCGTTACTGAACTTAATACACCGCTGGTGCAATTAGCACTTAACTCACCCCAGGCGAAATTCAACAAAGATCCCCGGGTGATTCATGCAGCAACAAACCAAGTTCTACGTAGTGACAGCTCAACCGTATATGCTTACTCCGCGAAGATGAAGGACCTGGTCGCCGGTACGAGCTATGCCTATCGAATGGGCAGCAAAGATGTCTGGAGCGAATGGTTTACATTTAAGACCGCTGAGGCAACACAAGAGAATTTCAAGTTTATCTATTTTGGAGACCCGCAGAACGGCTTAAAAAGTCATGTCTCCCGCGCCTTTCGAGCTGGATATGCCGCAGCTCCGGATGCAGCCTTTTTCACCATGGCAGGTGATCTGGTCAGCACCGGGAATCGTGATGATCAATGGGCAGATCTTTTCTATGCTGGGAGCTGGATTCTGGGCCAGGTTCCATTGGTACCGGTCATGGGTAATCATGCCTACTATTACGACAATCAATGGAACAAAATCCACACGACGCAATGGCGTCCCCATTTTACCCTGCCTGAGAACGGTTTGGCAAGCTTGCCAGAGACCAATTACTATTTTCATTATCAGGGTGTCCTGTTCATCGTCCTGAACGGTAGCGAACAACAGGCAGAACAGGCGGAATGGCTTGATGAACTGCTTACACGTGAATCAGACACCTGGATAATACTTTCAATGCATCAGCCCTTGTATTCAAGCAAGGAAGGACGTGATGGTGAAAAGTTACGAGCACACTTCTTGCCTGTCATTGATAAACGCAAGGTAGATCTCGTTCTTCAGGGGCATGACCACACCTTTGGACGCACCTTTCCCTTGGTCAAGGATCGTAAAGCAAGTCGCTGGGAGAAGGGCACTGTTTACATCAATTCGGTCGCCGGCTCCAAACAGTACGGCCCGGGACCCAATCGAGCAGACCTTTTTGCAGTCACAGGATCTGATACCCAGTATTACCATATTGTTGAAGTGTCCTCCAAGAAATTGAGACTGCTTTCCTATTCG
The DNA here is from genome assembly GCA_021734255.1 of Fidelibacterota bacterium. Classification (GTDB taxonomy): domain Bacteria; phylum Fidelibacterota; class UBA8477; order UBA8477; family JABMPR01; genus JABMPR01. Next base: position 28,047 of record JAIPJM010000024.1, read on the forward strand.
GTTGATGGGACAATGGTCGACGAGGTGACCATTAACGCGGTCAGACGCAATTAAGGCTTAGATAGTTCTGAAGCCAATTCACTTCTCGTATCCCCCTCAATTCATTGAGCTAGATCCAGCGTAGTTTAAGCATTGGGATATGGGAGCAACGCAAACATTCTTCTTGCCGAATCAACGAGTAACAACAGAAAGTAGAGTCATGAACGATTTAAAAAAGCCGTCATTTCCAGATAAAACCATGTATTTCCTGGAAGGGAATATAGGAGCAGGGAAGACCAGCCTGGGACGCTTATTCCAGAATTCACCACGATTTGACTTTCTGGAAGAACCAATTGAGCAATGGAAACAGGGCTTTGCCAGCAACCTGTTCGAGATGTTCTATACGGATATGGAGCGCTGGTCTTTCACTTTCCAGATCATGGCTTTTACAACACGGGCCAAGACATGGGCAGAGATCCTGGATAAAATTCAGGGGGATCAGGTTGTACTGGAGCGTTCTATTTTCACGGATCGGCACGTTTTTGCGAAAAATCTATACGCACAGGGAGCGATGAATGACTCGGAGTGGCAAGTCTACCAGCAACTCTGGGATTTCCTGGCCTTGAACTATTGTGAGACCCCCTCAAAGATCATCTATCTCAGAACCCCGGCTGAAGAATGCTGGGAACGGATCAAGAGCAGGGGACGAGAAGAGGAGCAGGAAATGCCCCTGGACTATTTGAAGCGACTGGAAGATCTCCACGATGAATGGCTTCTGGACCATCCGGATGCCATTGTTCTGGATGGAACCCGCTATTGGACAGTTGCAGAAGTCGAAGAAAGGCTCACTAAACCCTAGAAGTCATCTCCTTCATCGCTTTCACCAGCCACCCCGTTAGAATTCATATCCCTGGAGCGATAATTATTAAAGGTATACTTAATGGAAGCAGACACGATGGGTGCCACCCGGTCTGATGACTGAAAACGGGTAAAATTCAGGCCTTCTGTTGTATTTTCGTGGTCGCCAGTATCCAGCAGGTCGCGAACGTTGATCGTTGCGTTCAATTTGTTTTCAATAAGTGTTAGACGGGCGCCTGCGTTCAGGAAGAACATAGCTTCCCGTTCACCCTGCGCAGTTACGGTTGGGCTGTTATACATGGCATTCATTTGCAGCCTGACAAATTTATTAACCTTAAAATTATTGTTGAATCTGAGGCTCCAGTTGGTGCTCTTCAGTTCCTGCGTATAGCTGGCTGGCTGATCATGGATCTCGTAGTGGTATAGATTACCCATCAAATTAAAATCCCACCATTTCGTCGGCAGCATACGGAATGTTAGCTCACTTCCCAGCGATAGCGAGTTACCCACATTATCAAAGGAATGTAGAATGATGTTTTCTCCATAAACCGTCTGGATGCGTTCGATGAGGTTGGTGGACTCCCGGGAGTAGATCTCGGCTGAGATCATGTTCTTGCCCATATAGTGCATATACCCGGCTTCGATGGAGTTGGAGAACACAGGTTCGAGACCGGGATTACCCATACGAACATTGTAGGCATCCATCCAGGTCTCAAAGGGCTCCAAGTACCAGCCGCGAGGATGCCGGACCCGTCTGGAATAGCTGGCCATGAATTTCTGAGTTGGCGTAATGCTGTAGGAGAGGTGGAGTGTCGGGTAGTAGTCCCAGCGATCAATGCTATAGGACTGTCCCCCTGTAACAGAGATGTCCCTGAAGGTGTATTCGGCTCTGAACCCTGCCTGAACGCCTAGTTTTCCGAAATTATTGGAGATGGTACCGTACATGGATTGGATATCACGTTCATAGTCCGTATCGTGATCATATAAGGGGTCTTTGATATAGACGGCAGTCAGTGAGTCCCAGGTCTCTAAGCCACTTTCATCAGCGGAGAAGCCGGCGCGGATCTGATAGCCTGCTTCTATTTTCCCGTCATTGGCAAAAGGCTGCTCATAATTGACTTCGAAACGAGCGCGCTCGGTGGGCCCCTTTTCCGTGGTGATGGTACCGCTCACCTGATCGCCTGAAATGTCGAATTGCTCAGTGATACTCTCTTCAGCAGAGGCGCGGGGGCTGTAACTCAGATCAGCCTCCAGTCTGTGGGTGGGAGATCCGAATTGATGTTCATAATTAAGCGATAACTGAGAATACTCACCGCCACGTTCAGATGAGGCGTCTGTAGTGGTCAGAATAGGTGTGGTCAGAATATCAGAGTACTGTTTGAATGCATTGGTCCCGCTTCGTTCAAACCCACGATTGCCATATGAATAGCGGATACCAATGACATCTGAATCGGTCAAACTGTAATCGATCCCGGTTCGCAGACGATAACCACCATGCTCGAAGCGACGATCTCCGATCTGTTCCACATAGCTGTTGGATCCACCTATTGTGGTCTGGGTAAATGATGAATCTGATCCCTCGTATACCCGACTGTGATAGGCGGCGCTGATGTAGGCCGTGTAGCGGCTGCCACGATAATTAATGAGAAAATCGCCACCCATCTGACCCAGCATGCCTGCATCGAATTCAGCAAAACCGCTGACACCTTCCAGCTTGCTCTTTTTCGTGATGATATTAATGATCCCAGTCACACCATCAGGGTCGTAAGCTGCTGATGGGTTGGTTATGATCTCAATATTGTCAATGGTTGAGGCAGGAATGGTCTGCAGGGCATCGTTGGCATCAAGGATAGAGGGTCGGTTGTCAATCAGAACGGTAAAATTGCTGCTGCCGCGTAACTCCACATTGCCTTCGATATCCACTGAGACACTGGGGACATTTTCCAGGACCTCGACGGCTGTGCCAGAGGAAGATGTGAGGTCTTGCCCCACATTGATGACCTTTTTATCGATCTTGTATTCCATGGTGGTCCGCTCGCGCTCCACAACAACGGACTCACCCTCTACTGTGGCGGGAGAGATGAATACATCGCCTATGTCCACGATGGGAGCCGCGAAGGTGATGGTAACGCTATCCACTTCCAGGGCTTCATATCCCATGAATTTGATGGTAAGAAAGTAGCGCCCCGGACGAACCGGTGCGATCTCAAAGCGCCCAAATTCATCGGTGATGGTTCCAGTAATGGCTTCTCCAGTCCCATCCTTGTGCAGCATAATATTGGCATATTGCACAGCGGCTTTAGAATCATGGTCCATCACTTTTCCATTGATAGCGGTTCGCAGGCCCTGTCCACTCCCGCGACCCTGAGGAGCCTGGGCGAACAAAGCAGTACTCAATGCCGAAATGACAAGTAGTATAATCAGGTGTTTAGCAGCTTGGTGCATTTATCTATTCCTTTGCAAATTCAGGGCACGCGACCCTGAGAATAATATTCTCATAAAACAGGCGACAACATAACAGAGACCAAAATGAAAGAGAAAGGTTAAGATGTCATTATGATCTGATTTTTAAGTCACTTGGAGGGGGGATAGTTCCCTGGTTTTTTGTTGCAGAAAGGTGCGTGGGTCAAGTCGCTGAAGCGGAACGACCTCCGTCCCAAAGACTACCGAAAACCAGGAAAAGAATACTCAGTGTGATGGCTGGTAGGACAGCGTCGGTATTGGAGACAATATTTTCTCCCAGGAGCCAGGCAAATATGGGACTTTCCTGCCACAGAATGGTGGTCGTGACTCCAGCCCCAATGGAATAAAGCGCCCCGCGTGGTGTGGCGCCCTGCCAGAAAAGGGCGGCCATCAAGCTGGGTGTAATAGCGGCACCATAGATGGTGTAGGCATACAGGGCTCGCTCAAAGAACCCAGGCGAGTTGGCGAATCCTTTGCTAATGATCCAGGCTGCAAACCCCAAGATGATAACCAGGGTACGTGAATAGAGGACGATCCTATGGTCATCCGCTTGCGGGTTGATATAGCTCAGATAGATATCTCTCATCAAGGTGGTGGCGGGAACCAACAGATAGGAGTCAGCCGTTGAAATAATGATCCCGATGATGGTGGCAAAAAACAGACCACCCAGCAGATCAGGCAGAAAATTGGCGGCCACGTGGATCAGGATATGGCGTCCATTATCTGCATCTGGAACCAGGGAGGCGGAAACCGCTGCTGTGGCAATGATCAAGCACTCAATAAGCAGAACAGCCAGGATAAGGATCAGTGTCGCCTTGCTGATTCCCCTGCGGGATGCAGCTGCACTGAAGCGCTGGTACATGTTGGCATCCCCCAGGACGAGCAGAAAGGGGGGCAGCATATAATTGATCATCTGCAGCGGGGTAAATCGTCCGAAAAAGGATATCTTTTCCGGATTCCCTTGCAGGATAAAGGATTGTTGCATACCCGACATACCGCCAGCTTTGAGCCAGAGAATGGGAAAAGCAATGACAAGGACCAGGGTCATAATGACACCATTGGCCACATCAGTGTAGACGACGCTGAGCAATCCAGCGAGAACCGTATAAAGAACAATAAAAAGCGCTGCGACCATGGTGGCTCGTTCCAGTGTCATCCATGATTGGCCGCCCTCAGAGTTGAAAATGGTGTGGAGAACAGCACCACCGGCATTGTATTGGTAAGAAACGATGACCAGATAGGCCAGGACCAGGGCTACGACAGTCCAGTTTCGGGCGCCACTGCCAAAGCGCTTATAGATGATCTCAGGGACTGTGAAGGTATCCATTCCGCGGATCTTTCCTGAAATCTGTGTGAGTAGGGCGATACCCAGCACACCTCCCGCCGGAAGGATGAGTGCCCCGAATCCAATTTCATAGGCCTTCCCAGCATTTCCCAGAATGCTTCCCGTACCGATCCAGGTCGCCAGCATGGTCCCCACCAGGATCCAGGGGGAGAGACTGCGGCCAGCCAAGGCAAAATCCTCATGTGTTTTTACCCTGAAGGCTTTCCAGGCACCGACGCCCAGCAGTAGGACCAGATATAGGACAACAATATTTGTCATGTTTGAATTCTCACCCTGAAGCTAATTGAGGCGCGGACATATCAAAGACTGCTGCGTTTGGGAAATAGGGGTTTACGAAATTATAACAATATTACTATTTTCGTTTATTTATCTTGACATGTTAAAATTATACGTCCATATTATGAACGTATTTAATTAAAAGTAACGGGAAGCGTTCATATTATGCCAAAACGAATACTCACAGATGTCAAACTACCAGACTTCAAGGACCGCCCCAAAAAACAGGGAGATATCTTAAGAACTGCAGAAGATCTGTTCATGCAGTTTGGTTATAATCGGGTGACCGTTGAGGAAATTTGCCGCGAGGCTAATGTATCAAAAGTCACCTTCTATAAGTATTACCCGAACAAATTTGCTGTTCTTGAGGACTATTTGGGTACACGACTGGAGTTGGGTTGGAAAACTTTCGATAGTATTCGCCTTGCCGATGCACCACTCCGGGAAAAGCTGCACGCCATGATCTTAATGAAGGAGTCCGCTGTAAGTCATATGACAGCCGTCTTCTACCAGAGCCTGGTGGAGGGTGGTGAGGATGTTCGAGGAATGCTTGACAAGTGGACCAACATGAGCATGACCGCTATGCGTCAATTTTTCATTGATGGTCAGGCAAAAGGGGAGATCAGCCAGGACTATAATATTGACTTTCTTATGCATGTGTTTGGGGTGATCGTCGCAGATACGCAGGCAGAATCCTTGAGCCATGTATACGGGGATGACCTGGTCAGACTCTCACGGGATTATATGAATTTTCTGTTTTATGGAATCACAGGTCCACCCGAAGAGGAATAGCTTGAGAAAGACACCAAAAATTCTGATCACAATGCTGCTTGCAGCCTCGTTTATCTCTGCCTCGCCTTTTCTGGGGGAACTATCCTTAAGCGGTGTAGCCAGTGGGGTGAACACGAACGAGGTCAATATCATGACGCGCTATTTGCCTGCAGTTGAGTTTCAGAACACCTTATCCGAAGACTGGGCTTACGATCTGGGAGTTCGCTGGCAGATCCAGTGGGGCGGGCAACTGGACACACTGGATATTGGCACAAGTGGCCTCATTGCTGAGCCCTATCGGGTGGCGCTGAATTTACAGAGTGCCCGTTCAGAGTATATCATAGGTCTACAAAAGATCAATTTTGGACCCGCCCGTATCCTGAGGTCCCTCATGTGGTTCGACTCGATCAACCCTACGGACCCCTTGAAACTCACCAGCGGTGTCACCGGGATCAGCGCAAAACATTACTATGAAAGTGGCTGGTCCTCTCAGGCCTGGGTGCTGTTGCCAGGAGATCCCATTGGCTGGGAGGGATTCCCAGACCAGGAGGGCACCTTTGAGACAGGTGGGAGAGTCGGTATACCTCATGAGCGGGGGCAGGTCGGCCTCAGTACTCACTGGCGGATAGCGGATGCCTCAGCCATTTCAGCCAATGATCCGGATCTTTATGAAGGTCGGATCGGCCTGGATGGCTTCTGGGATATCGGTATAGGGCTATGGTTTGAATCCGTCTATAAAAATCAGCAATTTGCTAACAATCCGTTCCTGCAGCAGCTACAAACCACGATTGGCGCAGATTATACATTCTGGGTGGGTAACGGCATTCTAGTGTCAACTGAGCATATGTTGATCAATATTTGGGACAGTCCCAGCACTGAAGATACCAACCGTTTGATCAGCACAGTGATGAGTAGCTACTCACCGACCCTGTTCGATCAGCTCAGTGTCATGCTGTTCCTGGATTGGGAAACGGAGACACCCTTGGCTTACCTGAGTTGGGGCCGAACCTATGATGCCCTTCGGTTCACCCTGGGTGCTTTCTATACGAATACTGAGAATACCCAGGGCTCAAGTGCCGGGATAAATTCAGATTTTTCAGGAAAAGGAATACAATTAACAGTGGTCTATAACCACTAGTTGAACACGAAATAGGAGTCAAAAATGGCTGAAACTAAACTGATCCACACTCAAGAGCTGGTTAAGACCTATCCGGTAGCGGATCATGAATTCGTTGCACTCAAAGATGTCACTCTGGATATCCGGAAAGGTGAGTTTACCGGGCTGGTTGGACCCAGCGGATCGGGAAAAACCACCCTGCTGAATGTATTAGGATCACTGGATGTTCCCACAAGTGGCAAGGTCAATGTACTGGACCACGACATCGGTAGTTTGACGCATAAACAGGCAGCCATGCTCAGGAATCAGCACATCGGGTTTATTTTCCAAACCTACAACCTCCTTCCGGTTTATACTGTTTTTGAAAATGTTGAATTCCCACTGCTACTGCTTGGAAAATCAACGGATGAGCGGAAGAATATGGTGAATGAGGCGCTGGAGTGGGTTGGTCTCACTGATAAAGCAGAGATGCGGCCAGCACAGCTTTCTGGTGGTGAATCACAGCGGGTGGCCATTGCTCGTGCCATGGTCAAGAAACCAGCACTGGTATTGGCAGATGAACCGACAGCCAACCTGGATGCCAAGAATTCACACCACATCCTGCAGACCATGGAAAGATTGAATGGAGAGCTGGAGACAACCTTTCTGTTCGCGACCCACGATGAAAAGGTGATGCAGTACATGAAACGGATCATTTCTTTGGAAGATGGAGAAGTGGTTAAAGACGAAACCAGGTAAGGGAGGACTCAAAATGGTCATCCTAAAATTAGCATATAGAAATTTAAGGGGAGCCGGTATCCGAACCTGGCTCAATATTTTTGTTCTGTCCATCGCTTTTCTGGCCATCATCTATCTGAAGGGTATGTACAACGGAATGCAGGATCAAAGCATACGTATCTCCGAAAATACTGACAAAGGTAGCGGTCAATACTGGTGTGAGGTCTACGATCCGTATGATCCACTTTCATTGCCAGACGCCCACGACGAGATCCCTGCTGTTTTTGACCCGTTCAGGGAATCCGGGGTCATGACACCGGTCATGTTGTATCAGGGGGCTATCTACCCTGAGAATCGTATGAAGAATGTCATGCTCCGCGGTGTCGATCACGAGCAAACGGTCATGAATGTACCCACCCATGAACTAAATGTGGAAGCAGATGGATATATCCCTGTGATGATCGGTCAACGTATGGCCAGGAGCATCAATGCCGAGGAAGGCGATATTTTCACGATGCAATGGCGCGATGGAAATGGTGCCTATGACGCTCGCGATGCCAAAGTTGTGCATGTCATGGTCACCGACAACCTGACCATAGATGTCGGTAATGTCTGGCTGGATCTGTCCCTATTACAGGATATCACGCGTCTGGATAATTACGCCACGATGATGGTCGTTGATAAGTCCTATTCTGGTGAATTACCAGAGTCCAGTTGGACCTACCATAGTCTGGTCGAATTGACAGCAGATATTCGCGAGATGACAGAAATGAAGAGCAAGGGAGGGAGTATCTTCTACGGTGTGCTCATGGCACTGGCCCTCCTGGCTGTTTTTGATACCCAGGTGCTATCCATATGGAGAAGACGCAAAGAGATGGGTACCCTGATGGCTTTGGGTATGACACGCCTGACGCTTATCAAGCTCTTTACGCTGGAAGGCAGCATGTATGGGATATTCGCTGCTATTCTGGCGACCATTTATGGGGCTCCTCTGCTCTACCTGAATAACATGAAGGGTCTTACCATGCCCATGGACGTGGATAGTTTTGGAATGGTACTTCCACAAACCTTGTATCCCGAGTATTCCTTATCCCTGATCCTGGGAACCATCATTGTGGTCCTGATTACGGTTACCATCACAAGTTACATTCCGGTTCGGAAGCTGGCGCAGCTGAAACCCACCGATGCGCTGAGGGGGAAGATGTCATGATCAAATTTCTATTAGCAGGAATACTTCGAGATCGCTCCCGTAGTTTGTTCCCCATTCTGACGGTCTTTATTGGTACGACGCTCACGGTCCTTATGACCGGCTATATCGGTGGCGTCATGCCAGATATGATCAGATTGAGCGCCCATCTGGATGCCGGACACGTAAAGGTGACGTCACAGGGTTATTTTGAAGATCGCGCCCAGATGCCGCTGGATATGGCGCTGGATGACGCTGAGGGAATCATCGACAGGCTTGAGGCTCAGTTTCCTGATATGATGTGGAAAGCCCGCACACGCTTTGGTGGTCTACTGGATATCCCAGACGAGAATGGAGAAACGAGAGCCCAAACGGCTGTATCTGCTCAGGCAGCCGACCTGATCAGCCCCAACAGTACAGAGTTGGAGTATTTGAAGATCAAAAGTTCATTGGTGGACGGGAGTCTGCCTGATGACCCGTTTGATATCATCGTATCAAAAAACCTGGCAGAATCTTACGGACTGGCCATCGGTGATATGGTCACGCTTATGAGCTCGACGGTAAACGGAGCCATGTCCTTCCAGAACTTCAGGATCGCAGGCACAGTTGTTTTTGGGGTGGCTGCTCTGGATAAGGGAGGTGCCATCATTGCTGATATTGAGGGTGCACGTATGGCTCTGGATATGAATGGTGGGAGCACAGAGATCCTGGGCTTCTTTAAAGACGATGAGTACGCCAGCGAACGTGCCCAGGCCGTAAGCGATTGGATCAACGCGAACCTGAGTGTGGAGGGTGATCCTTATTCACCGACCGCATTTACCATGGAGGATGTCAATGAATTTGCCGCCCTCATGCAATTTGCCGGTGCTTTCATCTTTATCATATCAGCTGTGTTCATTGCCATCATGTTCATTGTTCTCTGGAATTCTGGGCTGATGAACGGCCTGCGTCGATATGGTGAGATGGGTTTGCGCCTCGCCGTTGGCGAATCAAAGGGACACATTTATCGTAGTATGCTCCTGGAATCATCTCTCATTGGGATCATTGGCACCATTTTCGGTACGGCTCTTGGTCTGTTTTTCGTGTACCTGCTTCAGGAATATGGCCTGGATATTAGCGGTATTGGTGCTTCCAATACAGGTGACGGGATCTACTATCCCGATGTCATTCGTGGAAAGATCATCCCGGCCTGCTTCTACATCGGTTTTATTCCCGGCTTGATTGCACCCTTTCTCGGATCGTTGGTCTCCGGCCGAGGCATCTATAAACGGCAGACCGCCTCATTATTCAAGGAATTGGAAACATGAGGTTTCAAGAAAAATCAAATTTTCGTCACACTGAGCGGAGTCGAAGTGCGATGGAAATAAGAGACAATAAAGCCATCAAATTTTTAAGTCCCTCGACTCCGCTCGGGATGACGTTTCCTCATAGAAAGGGGTTAACCATGAGAGTCCTAATGACTGGCATTGCTACCCTGGCAATGCTTGCAATGCCTTCTAATTCAATTGCTCAGGACTGGCCTGATGGATTGGCGGTCATGAAGCGTATCGACAGGAACATGGTCGCAGAGAACCAGGTGGTCGAATCCACCATGATCGTCCATGGTCGCCGCAGCAGCCGTACCATCACATCCAGGGGATATATGGTCAGTGACGAGAAGTCATTCAGTGAATATCTCTCACCTCCTCGTGAAAAGGGGACCAAAATGCTGAAGCTGGATGATAAGCTCTGGATCTATTCGCCCAGTACAAACCGCATCATACAGATCGCCGGACATATGCTGCGGCAGTCTGTCATGGGCTCTGATCTATCCTACGAGGACTTTACCGAGGCAGCTGAGCTGGAAGAAGCATATAAATGCACGGTCATCGCCGAGGACACACTGGACGGTCGACCGACCTATGTGGTGGAACTGATCGGCAAACGAGATGATCTGGCCTATGCAAAGCGGAAGGTCTGGGTGGATTCAGACCGCTGGGTAGCACTCAAAGAAGAACGCTATGCCCGCTCCGGAAAATTGCTGAAGACCACTGAGATCACTGAGGTCTTCAAGGTTCAGGGACGCTGGTATCCCAAGCATATGATCTTCAAGGATGTACTGAAGAAGGGCAAGGGGACTGAGTTCATTATCGATTCGATCAAGTTTAACCAGGATATTCCTGAGCATTTATTTACAAAGGCAGCATTGAGGAAATAACAGGAGCAGATGAGAATTGGGGAATAATACACTTGGACTCAAGATTGGGCACGATATGATGGCTAAGAGAGTAAAAATAATTCGCGGTTTCAAAATATCGATTCTGTTGCTTCTCTTGGGCCTCTCGGCTGTGTCTGCTCAGGACAGGCCGAAAGTTGGCGTGGTCCTTTCGGGTGGTGGTGCCCGCGGATTTGCCCATGTGGGGACATTGGCTCTTATCGACTCGCTGAACATCCCCGTCGATTATATTGCCGGTACGAGTATGGGAGGTATTATTGGTGCCCTCTATTCCATTGGATATGATCCTGTTGAGATCGATCGGCTGATCCGCAATCTGGATTGGGAGACATTTTTCTCAGATGATCCACCCCGAAATTTGGCTCACTTTTTTGATAGAAAAGATGACGGTGAATATCAATTGGAATTGAAGCTGGAAAACTGGGTTCCCATCCCACCAGATGGATTGATCAGTGGTCAGAATATCCTGCTTGAATTATCGAAATATACCTTTGCCTACGAAAACGTGACCCACTTTGATGAGCTACCCATTCCTTTTCGATGCATGGCCGTCGATATCATCACAGGCAATGAGGTGGTCCTGGAATCGGGATCGCTTTCAAAGGCCATGCGGTCCACCATGTCGATACCGACTCTATTTGACCCTGTCCCCTGGGGAGATTCCTTGCTAGTGGATGGAGGCTTACTGAATAATGTGCCTGTGCAGGTGGTAAAAGATATGGGTGCCGATATCATTATCACCTGTAATGTCGGTTCCGCCAGAAGAAGCAAAGAGGAGTTGAATACGCTGATCAGAGTTCTGGAGCAATCGATCTATTTGCCTGGCTATCTCCGGGAGGATCAAAATCTTCCACTTTCTGATATCATCATAACACCAGTCGTTCAGGATTTTAATCCGGCTGTATTCAGTGATTCAAATATTGACTCGATTCTTGCCTCAGGTTATCGAGCCGCGGAAAAGGCGAGTCAAGATTTGAAGCGACTGGCTGATAAGCACAGGCTTGCTGCCCCTCAGTCGGAATTCAGTGAGCGGGATAAAGATAGCCGACTCTATGGTCTCCAGTTCACAGGAAACACAACCCTGCCATTTCCTTATCTATTTGAGCGCTGCTCCTTGACCCCAGGAGATACCATCAATGTGGATAGGGTAGAAGAAGCTATACGGGCGATGAAGGTATCCGATCGTATCCAGGATGTAACCTATTCCGCCATTTTTGAATCTCCTGACGAAGTGAGATTAAAGTTTCACGTTAAGGAGAGTCATTATCCAAGAATTGATGAGGTTCAGATACAAGGGAATCATTATCTACCCTTTTCGTATATCTACCAGAATCTGGATGTTCATGCCGGAGATCCATTCAATCCAGATCAGGTGGCCCACAGGATCAACCAGCTATATAGCCTGGGGGTGTTCAGCACCGTTCAATATGAGGTCAAACCTGTTGATGACAGAAGTGTGAGACTCATGATCAAGGTAGAGGAAAAAGCCGATAACCGCTTGCGTCTGGGGTGGCGGTATGACAATTATCATAATCTGGTTGGCTACATTGGTATCGTTCATGACAACCTGCTGTTACCCGGTATGCAAATGGAAGCAGATTTTCAAGTTGCAGGTCGACAGCGATTCAATATCCGCTTGTTTTATCCGCTGAGTTTTAAGGAACGAGTCACTTATCCATATCTGGAAGTATCAGGTGTGGATGAATCACGGACGCTTTATGATTTTGGCGTTAAAACTGCGATCTATGACGACTTTGAACAGGCGCTACATTTTGGCTTGGGCTTTCTGCCAACGAACCACCTGGTAATAGAAGCTGATTTTGCCTTTGAAAAGAATGTAGTGGAGCCAGAAGTTGGGCAAGCTGGGCTGGTAGCCTGGGACGATGTGTATAAACAGATCAATCTTTTGTTGGGCTTTGACGATTTAGATGATGCTGTGATCCCGAGAACAGGGCGGATCATGGATCTCAACATTCAGCGATCATTGGCTTATAGCAAAAATTATGGGCGGTTTGAGGCCACCTATGCTTCCTACCAGGAGATAAACAGTAGAAGCAATATAAGATTCTATACCCATCTTGGCGGGAGCTACGGTCTGGAGGATTTACAGTACAAGTGGTTTCATAGTCTGGGAAGTGATGATTTCGTTGGTGCTGATCTTTATGAATTATCCTGGAAGAAATTTATGACCTTCAGAGTAGATCTCAGGCATGAATTCCTCACAGATTGGTATGTTAAACTGAGTTACAATATTGCCCCTAACCCTGCCCTGGATGGGAACTACGTCTATCCTCCGAATGTGAAGGTCATAAACGGTTATGGCATGGGACTACTCTATGATTCCTATGTTGGACCTATTGAGTTTACATTTGGTCTTGGGGACAAACTGAACGCAGATGATACCAAATCGCTCCGCTATCTCAGTTATTTCTCTGCTGGTCTAAAATTCTAAACTGGCTGTAAGTCAGGTGGGTGAGATCAAAGCTTGCTTGCATCACTTGCGCTGCGGCGACAAGTAAGTAGCCTGCCATAGAGCCGGCTGCCAGCCCAAACGATGGACGACACTTTGACGCTGATCTGTTCTCCAGGATCACCGTTCTCGGGACCAGGGACCACAACGTCACACTCATCATTGCTGTTCAAAAGGATCAGGAGCTTTTCCCATTCTGATAGTACAGCGTTTATCTCTCGCCCAATTATTTCTGCATCACGTTTGCCCAGGAGGGTTGCCATGGCCGGATTAACATCAATGATGTAGTCCTCGAGATCCAAAACCATCATGCCGTCTTCCATTGTTTCCACGAGAAAATTGCGTGCAATGGGAACAAGGTTCAGCATACCAAAGTGAAAAATACCCAGAGCGAAAAGCAGGCCTGAAATACCAAAAGAGATGGGCGTCCAGTCCAATCCAGGAATCGGATTGATTTTAAATACATACATGGAGTTAGCTACGAGCGGGATGAGTGCTCCCGAAATGATGATGCGTTGCTGATCCGTGTACAAGAAGGAGGTGTGCTTTGTCGATCTTAAAATGGCACCGATCCCGATCACAATCAATAAGTAGGAGTAACCCATATTGACAAAGAACCCAATACCATGACCGTAGATACCAATATTACCTGTTTCGGTAATGCTGACTTCAGGCCAGAGGAGTTGGTGGTAATCGTTTGTCATGGCTATGAGAAATGTTAACGCAGGAATGATTGAGAGGGCGGTAACGGTTTTTGGGGTGATCAGATCATCGCGATTACTGTAGGACCAGGAAAAGAGCAGATAGAAAACAGGAGCGGCGACAATCCCCAGGTAAGAGATCTGGGACCAGAGTGTTTTCAGGGATACTGATGTGGCGGCGGCCTCGAATACACCCGCCAGCGACCACTGAGCAGCTGCCAGGGTCAAGAAGAATAGATAAAAGCCAGTTTTCTGGATGCGCATCTTCCAGGAGTATCTTGCGATAAACAGGCTGATGGCTGAGGATATCAACAACCAGAGGCTGAAGACATTAAACTCGTAATTCATATTTTCCTACTTCCTGCTGCCAGGAATTATAATTGATACGTTTAGCTAAACAGTTTACCTACTAAAAAGGAGAAATTCAATTTTAAAAGTGCAGTCACTGCCAGTCTGCATACCTGTCCAAAACGATTGAATATCTGGCTTTAATAAAATAGAACAGCCCCGCAACTAGAGGGCAGGGCTATAAGGAGTGTCTCTGCCATTCTGTAACCCAACAATAGCGGAGGCGAGATGAATGTAACCCTGTTCAGTCAGATAATCAGCAACTTAAATCGCGTTTCATTCAACCGAATTGTA
>JAIPJM010000025.1 GCA_021734255.1 Fidelibacterota bacterium
ACATCTGAAGGACTGGTTTTGGTCTCTCATATCTGAAATTAACGCTGTATTCCTAACTTAGGCTGCAATCCATGAAAAACTGTGTAAATCCCGTCGCTAAATAAAAAAGAGGCCGCCTCATGTACTGAGACAGCCTCTTCTTACATTCCTGAATGTTAAATATTCTGAAATCACTCCATCGTAAGGATCTGTTCCACATCTGTGAATAGGGTATCAAATCCACGGGTAATGACTTCTGTGTGATGAAGTGATGTTGCGAGCGCATCCATAATATACTTCTTTGCAATAAGCATCTTTCGGGGATCATCAGTCGCTTCTTCCAGCAATAAGTACCCCACATGGAGGAAGCCATACATCTCTACCAACTCGGCTGAATGAAGCTCCTGGTAGTCTTTGTCATCCTTATCCAGGACATAGGACTTACACTTCTCAACAAGTTCACGTATCTTTTTCAGCTTCTTGGCGAGTTGCTTGGCCTCATGCAGATATTCCCGGGCTTCGAAATCATCGAACGCAGCGTCCGCTACACCTTTGATGACACCACCGATGGCAGCGATCACCTGTAATTGTGTCGTCCCCTCGTAGATATTTGTGATCCGCACATCGCGATAATGTCTTTCCACATTGAACTCATGCATGTAGCCCGTTCCACCGTGGATCTGGATCGCATCATAGCAGATCTTATTGGCCTTTTCTGTAATGACAAATTTTGACAGAGGCGTGAGGAATTCTGCCATGGCCTTCCAGTGCTTCATCGCACTGCGGATATCCGTGGTAGATTCTCCAGCTTCCTGCAAGCGCTTCATTTCCATCTCACTGGTGGTCAACATATCGACAGCATGGGCCGTAGAGTAGATCAAGGTCCGAGAACTCTCCAGGTCAACCTTCATATTGATCAGCATGTCTGCAACGGCAGGGAAGCTCAGGATGGATTTACCAAACTGTTCCCTTTGCGCTGCATATCGCCTGGCCTCAACATACGCGGCCTGAGCAATTCCCAGCGCCTGAGCCGAAACGCCTAAGCGAGCACCATTCATCAATGCCATGACATAGGTGATCAATCCTCTTTTCCGCGTTCCTATCAACTTGGCTGGTGTATCATGGAACTGCATTTCACACGTCGGTGACCCCTTGATGCCTAGCTTATGTTCAATTCTTCGGATCTGCACCGTGTCGTCACCGTAACAAATAAAAAGGGAGAGTCCACGACCATCCTTGGTACCTTCTTCAGAGCGGGCAAGAACAAGATTCACATCTGCATTCCCGTTGGTAATGAAGCGCTTGACCCCATTTAGATACCAGTTACCATCATCGTCCTGATAGGCTCTAGTTTTTACTGCCTGGAGATCGGATCCCGCATCCGGTTCCGTCAGGACCATGGCTCCAGTCACCTCTCCAGCGGCAAATTTGGGAAGAAATTCATCTTTGATCTCATCTGAGGCAAATTTCTCAACCGTTTCAGAAATATCCTGGAGCCCGAACAGGTTCATGAGTGATGCATCCCCCCTGGAGATCATCTCGATGGCAAAGATGTAAAGCGTGATAGGAAGATTCAGCCCACCGTACTTTCTTTCCAGAATAAACCCCATGAGATTGGCCTGTGTCAGACGGTCAAGCGCCTCCTGCAGACCCTTAGCATAGGTGACCTTACCATCTGCAAATGTGGAGCCTAGTTCGTCGACCTCGCGGGCTCTTTCTGCCACAAAATTTCCGGCTATATCACCAACGACTTCCAGGATCCGTCTAAAATTGTCCTTGGCATCCTCATAATCACGGGGCGCATGCGGATACGTTTCTGAATCGCTGTAATCATGCTCACGAATCCGAGTGATCTCCTCAAGATCCAGGTGATCGAATTGGAATAACAGGTCCGGGTTATCTGTGAAAAAATTTGACATGATACATCCTTAGTGTAACTGACTCTTGTAGGCAGCGATAAGTTTTGGTATGACTTCTTCCAACTTGCCACATATACCATAGTGGGCTACCGAAAAAATAGGGGCGTCTGGATCGCTATTGATGGCGATGATCTTCTGGGATTCCTGCATACCGGCTCTATGCTGAATGGCACCAGAAATACCGATGGCAATATACAGTTTTGGGCGAACGGTGGTTCCAGTCTGACCAACTTGTCGCTCCACATCGATGAGACCTGCATCAACAGCTGCCCGGGATCCGGCAACTTCTGCACCAAGTACCTTGGCCAGCTCTTTGATGAGATTGAACTTCTCCGGTGTGTCGGCACCATAGCCACCGGCCACGATGATCGGGGCTGATTTCAGATTGACAGCCGAGTCTTCCTGATGCTTTTCAATGATCCTAACTGCTGTTTCGACGGCATCCAATTCAACGGGGACCTGAATAAGTTTGCCTTTTCGGGTAGTGTCAGGCTCACCCATTTCCATGACACCTTCTCTCACAGTGGCCATCTGTATCTCAACATCTGGAGA
Source organism: Fidelibacterota bacterium (assembly GCA_021734255.1). GTDB lineage: Bacteria > Fidelibacterota > UBA8477 > UBA8477 > JABMPR01 > JABMPR01. The sequence continues at coordinate 2,451 of JAIPJM010000025.1, forward strand.
AATAATTGTGGCTACGATGTTTCCACCAAATGCCGGTCGAATCTGAAGCAACAGGTCTGGGTGTTCGATCTTCTTAATGGTCAGAGTCTCCACTTTCAATTCAGTACAATCGGCTGTTAAGCCAGACCTGGTGTGGGATGCTACCCGGGGCGCGATGTCCCGCCCGATATGCGTTGCACCAAAGAGTACAACACGCGGTCGTTTCTTCTCTACCAAACGAGTGATCAAATTTGCGTAGGGTTGACTACGGAATTCCTCCAGTTCTTCATCGTCAAGGAGATAGACATTATCCGCACCGTGGGCATACAAAATCTTCGCAAGAGAGCCTACTTTATGACCCAGTAGGACAGCACTCACTCCAGAATCCATTTTCTCAGCCAGGGTACCCGCCTTGTGCATGAGCTCAAGACTCACATCGGCAAGTTGTCCGTTGGTCTGTTCGGCAAACACCCAAACCGTATCTTTAATATTTTTACTCATCATCATTTATCCGAAAATGTGATCCTGCATGAGTTCTTCGATCATTTCTGTCATCCCCTCCTGTGTTGGAGGAACCTCCTTGAATTCAGAACCACTCAGTACGACGTTTTCGACTTTATGAACTTTGGTTGGTGATCCAGCCAGCCCGCACATGCTGACATCTGCATCAATATCTTCAATGTTCCAGGTTTCGATGTACAGTTCCTCGGCCTTCAATTTCTCAAGAAGGTCTTCCATCCACACCAGATCGTGACTTTCTTCAGCAAGGGCCTGAACCTCAAATTTTGATTGGGCACGTTTGTATGTGCATAATCGTTTTACATCAAATGGTCTCGGGTCAGCGGCATCTTTGGTCACTGTGAGAAGCACAGGTAAGGGTGCTTCCAATACCTCGTATCCATTTTTGATTGCCCGTTTTGCGGTGATCCGCCTCTTTTTCAGGTCTAGATCCTGAATTTCAAGCGTATAGGATATCTGCGGAATATTCAGCTTTTCAGCCGTCTGTGGACCAACCTGGGCTGTGTCACCATCGATGGCCTGTCTCCCACCAAAAATGAGGTCATACTCACCGATATGCTGTATGGCTTTATACAGGGCATAGGACGTGGCCAGGGTATCAGCCGCCGCGAATCGACGATCAGAGACCAAAATAGCGCGATCAGCACCCATATAGAGGCATTCTCTAAGCATATTTGCAGCATTTGGGGGACCCATAGTAAGTACAGTGATGTGCCCACCGTGTTGATCTTTTAATCGAAGCGCAAGCTCAAGAGCTTCCTTATCCTCGGGGTTGAAAATTGCAGGCAACTTCGCCCGATTAACCGTTCCGTCTGGTCTCATGACATCTCCAGAAATGTTGCTGGTATCGGGTACCTGCTTAACAAGAACGATGGTGTGAAGGGACATTCAGTTCTACTCCTCAATACAAACGTTTGATGAATATAGTCAGATACATCACTTTTATAAATGCTAACTTAAACAACTAATTTTTCATGAATGGTATTCGCCAATTTTTGGGATTGAATACCGTCTTAATCCAGCGCCAATTGACGACCGTTCTTTCACGTGAGACCTGATAGCTGATCCATAGCCCGATCAGCGCCATGAGACCATTTGGAGCCCACATTGCAAGGATTGGATCCACGATTCGTCGGTCTGCTAGTTCCTCCCCCGCCAACATGGACGCCCAGTAAATGAAAAACATGCCCATGGCGACACCGATGGTACCACTGGACTTTCTGGTCATGATGCCTAGAGGAGTTCCGATGAGGACGAAAACCAGGCAGGTGACTGCGATGGCATATTTCTTATGAACCTCTACCAGATATTTGTTGATCTGTTTCAGGTAGCTATTCAGAAGTCGGTCCTGACTCTGCAGCTTATCCACGGTTCGATTCCATTTCCTGGTAGTTGACGAGATGGTTTTAACACCCTCTATCGGCTTGCGTTTCAGCGTATCCATAAGTGCCACAATGTCAGCAGTAGAGTCACCATCAAAGAGGGGACTGCTATTTATAATAGACTGCATACGGTCGATGGTCCGATCATAGCGCCCTTCATTTTCAGCGATGCGTTCATACATCATTGCAGGTGTCATCTCGCGGTCACCCCTTACGGCGGTCTCACGGCGTTTTAGTTCCATGTTGTTCACTTTGACCGTGATACGTGTGGAATCAAAATACTCGCGTTGATAATCATCCAGTTTTTCCAGGTCCAGTAGGTGTTTTTCACCATTGTAGAGGGTGAAGATGATCTGCCCTCCTACTGTTCTGGCATGGCCACTTTCAGCGAAGATAGAGACCTGTTCTCTTTTTTCACTTTTTGAAAAAATGATAACACCCTTCAGTCCCTCCTCTGTGACTTCATTGACACGAATATTATAGTCAGGCAGATTGTCGATAAAATATCCGGGGACGATATCCATATCAGGACGCTTCCGGTATATGTCCGAGCCCAGTAATCGCGCCCGGTGATTCACATCAGGAAGAATTGAGGTATTAAAGTAAAGTGTAAATCCACCGACGAGAAAAGCAAAGGCCATAGCCGGAAGCATGATGCGCGGCAGTGACATTCCTCCAGACCGCATAGCGGTGACCTCATGGTCTGTTGCGAGTCTGCCATAGGCTAATAAAACAGCAACAAGTACAGACAGCGGCATGGCGATGGCCAGTATCCAGGCAAGGTTCAGAATGATGTATTCCAGGATGACCAGGATAGACAAACCCTTCCCGAGTATCCGGTCCATGGCTCGAATGACAAAATTGACCAAAAAGATGAGTGTCAGCACCAGTAAAGAATACAGGAATGGAGACAGTAGCTCCTTAAAGACGTATCTATCTACGGTTTTAATCATTCCGATAGCAAGTTCTCAATCATGGGTCGTATTCTCTTCTGATTTACCTTTTCGTCCCTGGACAGCCATCTTGGTGAATGCTCGAGTGACGATCCAATCGAAGATGAAATCGGGCATAGCTTTGACAAGATGTATAATGATCGCCATCTGCCAAGGGAAAGTGAATCGTTTACGACCCCGTTCAATCGCCTGGATCACCTTTTTAGTGGCCACATCAACATCGATCATAAAAGGCATTGGAATGGTGTTTTTGTCCGTCATGGGTGTCCTGACGAACCCGGGGCTGATGTCGGTGACCTTGACCCCATAATATTGTACAGAGAACCTTAGAGCCTCCATATATGTCTTGAGAGCCGCCTTTGTTGCGCTGTATGGTGCACTTCCTGGTAAGCCTCTGAACCCGGCGATGCTAGTGACTCCGACAAGATGTCCCTGCTTTGCCTGGACCATTTGATAGGCGAAAAATTCAAGGGTTTGAATTGATGCTCGAAAGTTCAGATCCAGTATCTGATTGAATACGTGAATATTGTTGTCTCCGGGGTATTTCATCCGACCACCCCAGCCAGCATTAGCGATCACCAGGTCAAACCCGGCTGAATCATTCTGCGCCTGATCCAGAGTAGAAAGCAAAGCTTGCTGATCCGTGGCATCACAGACGAGGACATGACCTTCCCCTCCAAGCGTTCCGATCTCAATAGCCAGGTCCTTTAGTCGTTGCTCGCTCCGTGCAAGAAGCCAGATGGATGCACCCATCCGTGCATAATCCAGGGCCAGCTGGCGCCCGATACCCGTACTGGCACCGGTTATCAGAATCTTGTTAAATTTGGTACTCAAGCTTGTTCCAGCATCTAGAGTGTGATAGCTGGCATATCAGAAGCTGCGCAATTCTCCGCTACCTGTTCTGGCGTCTTCCCACCAGGAATGGATACGTTACAGGCGGGATGTGAAATTCCGAAGCGCAGCGCGATCTGAGCTGGGCTCCAATCTTCATAGCGTGAATAGAGCGCTTCCATAGATTCCATCTTACTCAGATAACTCTCAAGCTTCTCGGCATCAAGGTTGAATCGCCGGTGATCATCCTCACCAAAGGTGCTATTCCGGTCAAACTTTCCACTCAGAAGACCAAACAGCATGGGGATACGTACGATGACCCCAATCCCGTGCTCGATCGCTTTAGGAAAGAGTAGTTTTTCAGCTTTACGTTCAAGCAGATTGTACCTGACCTGTATGCAGTCCAGAAGATCAGCATGGTCATCCAGCAGATGTGCCTGTTCTGTCTCCTTAAACGACTGAATGGAGAGTCCGGCATGTTTGATCTTACCCTGCTCCTTCAAGATGGTCAGGGCTTCCCAGGGCTCATCCCGCTCCAGTTTTTCAAGGTCGGGACTGTGAAGTTGAAGAATATCCAGGGCATCTACGCCTAATCTTTTCAGGCTCTTTTCGGCTGCTTCGATGAGATAGTCCCTGGCGTAATTCTGCTGAATGGCGCCGTATCCTTCATCTTTTTCATCCCCGGCATAATAGAAATCATTCCCTGCTTTTGTGGCAACAACGATTTCCCCCTTGCCCCGTTCTTTCAGAACCTGTGCAATAAGATCCTCTGAATGACCAAATCCATAAACATCCGCAGTATCAATGAAAGTTACGCCATTGTCGAGTGCAGCATGGAGGGCCCTGATCGAAACTTCGTCATCGGTAGGTCCCCAGTTCATCCCTCCGATGGCCCAGGCACCAAATCCGATAGTTGAAATCCGCGGCCCTCGTTTACCTAATTGAGTGTATTGCATGATCTCTCCCCATGGTTATTTAGCGTAGAAATTGCATCTGAATACCTGTGAATGCCAGTTTTGAATCGTCCCGGCACTTGCTCTTAAAAACACGTGGCACGATTATTTATTTCGTGCTACATTATGTACAAATTATGAATACATTACAAAGATTTGGTGTTTCGGTGGACGGCGATCTCCTGGCCAAGTTCGATGAGTTCATTGCTGATCGAAATTATAAAAACCGCTCTGAAGCACTGAGAGACCTCATGCGTGACGCCCTGGTCAAGGAGCAGTGGACAGAGGATGAGATCATTGCTGGCGCCATCGCCTTCGTCTATGATCATCACAAGGGCAAGCTGGTGAATAAGCTCATGGAGCTTCAGCATCACCACCATCATATCATCATCTCCTCTCAGCACATCCATCTTGATCATGATAACTGTATGGAGATCATCATGGCCAAAGGTGCGGCCAAGGAGATCGGTCAACTGCACGATTCCATCCGGTCCATGAAGGGCGTCAAGCACGTAGATCTGCTCAGATCAACAACAGGAAAAGAATTTTAGGGGGAAACATGAAGCGATTCAAGCTTTGCTATTTTGCTATACTAAATCTCATCACCTGGACCACCCTTTTGGCCCATGGCCATGATGAGCACCATCATTTTCACTGGGACGATGCGATCATAGGCTTATTACTCATCACATTGATCTTCATCATCTGGTCCATTTATTTGAAGCGGAAAAAATCGAAATAAATGCACATCCCTGATGGCTTTCTCAATCCCGCTGTAAGCGTGTCCACGACTGCGATTTCAGCAGCCATTCTGGCTGGCAGTCTGAGAAAGGTCAATCAACAGGTCGAACCACAGCAGATCCCGCTCATGGGTGTCCTGGCCAGCTTTGTCTTTCTCATTCAGCTCTTCAGCTTCCCTGTGGGTGCCGGTACTTCGGTTCACCTTAGCGGGGCTCTGCTGATCAGCATCATTCTTGGCCCGTTATCAGGGTTTATTATCATCACGATCGCTCTGATCGCGATGGCCCTTTTATTCCAGCATGGTGGTATTTTCAGTCTCGGTGCAAACGCACTGAATATTGCCGGCGTTGGCTGTTTTCTAGGCTATGGCACCTACCGACTGATACCTGGGGATCGGGTCTCCATTGTCATCGCAGGACTTATTACTGGTTTGGTTTCCTCAGCTCTCCTGGCACTAGAACTATACGCGTCTGACATGTTGGACCTATCAGCCGGTCTGTTGAGTATGCTATCGATCTATGGCAGCGCTGGACTCATAGAGGGACTGGCAACCCTCATGATAGTACTGTTCATCCGCAAAGTAAAACCAGAGATCATGGGGTCCATGGTATGAATCACGCCTTTCTGGATCGCTACGCTACGCTGGAGAGTCCCTTGCACCGGTTGCCGGCTTCGATCAAGATGCTATTTACTCTTAGCGCTTTGGGGCTTCTACTGCTTGTGGTCCCGTTCGTGAGTCACACTTGGGGATGGGTACTGATCATTACATATGCTGGATTGATGTCTCTCCTGGCGATCATTTCCCGTGTGCCACTCACCTTCCTGCTCACCAGATCGACCCTGGTGTTGCCATTCTCTGTTCTCATTGTGGTCGTTAATTATTTCTCCGGTAATTTTTCTTTTAACCAGATGCTCATAACGGTGTCCAAATCCCTGCTCTCAATTTTCGCCATCCTGCTCCTGATCTCCACTACACCATTCAATAGCATTCTAAAACAACTTTCCAGGTGGGGTGCCTCCCGGCTCATGATCATCATTTTTTCATTTATGTACCGCTATTTCTTTCTGCTTGTTGGGGAGATCGAGTCACTGGAAAAGGCAGTGGCCATGCGGCACAGCAGTTTATCAGGATGGAAACGCTTTAAAACCTACGCTAACATGGTGGGCATGCTCATGATCAGAAGTTTTGACCGAGCGGAGCGTGTATACCAGGCCATGCAAATGCGAGGATTCACAGGAGATCTTTCATGAGCAGGATCCGTGTTGTAGATATGAGTTATAATTATGGTGATGGCACTCCTGCTTTGAATCGAGTTAATTTGGATTTTGATCCCACTCATCATACTGCTCTGGTTGGTCCAAATGGGGCTGGTAAAACCTCTCTGCTTATGGCACTTGCTGGTTTGATTGATGCTGAGGGGGAGGTTCTCATCAACGAGATACACCTGGAGAATAAAACGAAAGAGAAACTTCGCACGGAGATGAGTTTTGTTTTTCAAAACCCAGATGATATGCTATTCATGCCCACTGTGGAGGAGGATGTCGCCTTTGGCCTAGACACTCTGGGATTGACTGATAGCCAGGTCAGAGAGCATACTGCGGAAGCTTTATCCAAGGTGTCCCTGAGCGGTTTCGAGCAGCGTTCGGCTCATCATCTGAGCTATGGGGAGCGACGAAAGGTCTGTTTGGCTACTGCTCTCGCCAGGCAAACATCCATTACGCTATTTGATGAACCAACCCGTGAACTGGATCCTCAAGGCAGGAGGAACTTCATTAAGCTTTTTAATGAGATGGAAGGAATATTGATCCTTGCCACCCATGATCTGGAGCTGGTCCTGGAAACCTGTTCGAAAATGGTCTTACTGGATGAGGGAAATGTTATTTGCAGTGGAGACCCAAAAACACTCCTGGCTGACCATCAATTAATGGTAGATCATAAGCTTGAGGTTCCCCATTCCCTGACCAAGCACCCCCACGCGCATTAATTTCATTTAACAGCCTGTCTCACCGGCTACAGGAACAGCTTTTCCACACGCAGTGCACCTTCGTTATTCCGTCACGCTCTCCATCAGGTCCTGAATATCACCTGGAGTAGACATGATCTTACCAAAGGTAGTCATGGTCAAGTCTGGGAAGGATAGTGCGATCCTGTATCTACCGTGGAGCATGACAGCCGTGTCCCCCATGAGGAGGATCTCATAGGGTAGGAATGCTGTATGTTTGGGTGTTGCGATATCGATGATCGGTAAAAAATGTGACTCACCTTCCGAGCCATTAAGAGCAATGCCATACAACTTCAGGTCTTGGCCGGGTATTTCAACAGCGTACACCAGATCAGTCGTTCCGCCTTTCTCCAGTTCAGCTTCTATCGTATTTTTGCCCACGGTAAAACTGGGGAATTCTTTCAATTCAACAACATCTTCAAAATATTCCATACCGAACATATAATGGTATTTTCGAACCTCTTTCGCAGACATACCAACCTTAGCACCAAATGACCGTCCATCAACCACGCCAAGTTTCCGCATCATGTCGTCCAACTTTCTATTCACAAAGATCCAGTGATGTGCGACCTCTTGGTAGTCATCCTGGAAATAAGCATTCCCAAGATATAGTGGGTTCGTATAGGTGATGTTAACTTTGCCGTTTTCCTCGGTAAGCGCGACCCGGATCGCTGCAGCAAAGCCCCGTAAACCCCCAAAGTTCTCAACAGCAGCTATGATCTCAGGGTCGGTTATTACGATTACCCAGCGATCATAATCACCTGCTGGCGCATATTCACCAAGGATCTCAAAGCCTGCGCTGTCCAGATGTGCGCGGGTGTATGTCTTGGCAATATCAAGGGGCTCTTCACTTACCGCACCAAGGATATAGGGCTTCAGACCCTGGGCACAGGCCACACTCACAATTATTAGTAGAGTCATGATCAGGATTACACATCGTCGCATGAGACTTCCCTTTTTTACAAATTTAATTTTAGTTCGAGTTAATTTGAAAAGCGCTTATCTGCCGACCAGTTTCCAATAATCTTGATCGCCTTCGGAAGGAGACTGACTTTGAATTCCGTTTGAATCGGATCGAATGATTCCCCATCGATATGGGCAGGAATGGGTCGGTTACTTTTGATGTGCAGTTCTTTTGTCTGGTAGGATTCGTATTCTTCCACTTCATCGATGGTTCCATCATAGAGTTTGGCAAACACTTGAAGAATTCGCCACCTGCTAATGCTTTGTAGATAGCAGATATCAAAGGTGCCATCATCCAGCTTTGCTTTCGGTGTCAGCTGGAGTCCACCACCAACATTCCAGCCATTTCCGATACTCATAAGGAAAACCTTTTCGTCGATCTTTGTATCATTGAAGGCTATCTGCAGCGGCATTCGCCTGTAAGTGAGATAAGTGCCTCCAATAGCTAAGAGATATTTGGGTGTACCATGCAGGAAGGGCAACATTTTTCCAATATCATTGGCTCTGCCTTCGAATCCCATACCCATCACGTTGATAAATCGACGTCCATTGACCAATCCTACATCGATCGCTTTCACATCGTGGGCTAGCAAGACATCAACGGCTGATTCAAGATCTCCTGGGATCATCGAACAGCTTCTGGCAAAATCATTTCCCGTTCCAATTGGAATGATCCCCATCGGTTTATCGATCTCCGGCATGCCATTAATGATCTCGTTTATGGTTCCATCTCCCCCGACGGAGACGATCACGTTAAATTCTGAGCCGATCTCTTTCACTAATTCTGTCGCGTGGCCACGTTCCTTCGTGAAATGGAATTCGTAGTCAGCCCCTTTCTCTCGGAAGAGCCGCTCGATATCGGGGAGCGCCTTCATCGTTGTACGGCTACCCGCTTCAGGATTGACAATCAGGAGGTAGTGATGCTTGCCAGCTTGCTCAGTCATAGTCACCTACAAGGTTAGTGCGAACGATTTAAGTAGAATGCCGGGGCAAACGATCGAACTCAAATTGCGACCCTCATAGGTCCCAACATCCGGGTTGATCAGTGCTTTGTCTGTGACTGCTTCCAGATTCTCTCCCAGAAAATTATAAATGCTGTCATCAAACCGCATATTCTCAATGGGAGCTACAATTTCACCGTCTTCTACCCAGAAACATGCATAACGGGTCATACCGGTGATCCGACCGCCCATCCTGTCACTCCAGTTCAGATAGTGAAGATTGGACAGATAGACGCCTGTTCCCAGCTGCTTCAGAACGTTTGCTTCAGCTAGCTCACCACTGGACATTACGGGCGCCCGCAAGCCCTCCTCATCATCCGCATAGTTGGTCTCAATACCATACTCTTTTGCAGTCCTGGTATTAACCAGGGTCCCTTTTAGCTCTCCGGATTCGATAAGAACAGTCTCCAGGGGAGCAACTTCTCCATTGCTATTGAATCGGGGAGTCGTTCCAGCGCTGAAGTCTTCAGAAAGTGTAAAGTGTTTGGACAAGTGGATACTTTCATTTCTCATTTTTCCTAGCGCACTTTCTCCCTGGCGTATGGATGCCTCTGATATACCTCCCCAGGAGAACATGCCCAACACATCTGCCACACCTGCTGAGGCAATAAATGTTCGGTAGTTACCGGGGGCTATCTTTTTCGGTGGCAGTTTCATAACTTCCAGCTTTGCAACCGAATCTTTGAGAAATGCTTCATATGCTTTAGGATCCCACTCTGTCCCGGCGAAGGTCGCTTTCACCATTCTTTCTTCAGCTGTGATCAGGGAACAGTCAAGTGAAAATGAGTCAGACGCAAACCAGTGGTATCCACCAGCAGAATTTGCGCTCCCCCTGAAAACCATTCCTGAGGCCCAGATACCGGTAAGATCGATCTCACCCATTGGAGGTAGCAGACCTGCAACTATGTCCTCAGGTTCTGGCAGATCTCCAGATTGTACACTGTTACTGGTTTCTTTACTGTTTGGGATGACCAAATACGGATCGTCGGGAAGCTGAGTAACTTCCTTTCTTAAACGCAAGAGCTCTGTTCTCGCCCTTTTCACATCCGCTGACTCATCCCCAGATAGTGAGATACTACCCGTGGCTCGTTTCTTCTCCTTGATCAGGTTGAAACCAAGATCACATTCATCCACGTTCCCAGCCTGGCGGATCGTTGCACCGTTGATCCTGACGTAGGTGCTGGCCTCGCCGCCCAGGCTTAGGCCCAAATGCTCATCTGCTTCAAGATCTGGGAAAATTGCCTTACATATCACATCGAACAATTGTTTCATGTATTACCTCTATCTAGACTATCGCTAAACCTTAGGCTCCACCAAAGATCTCAATATCACCAAACAGGCAAAGTGGACTCGCATGTCCCACCCGGATGGCCTGGTTTGGCTCACCCTTTCCACAATAAGGCGTCCCATACACTTCGAATGTACTCGGGTCACCGATCATTTTAAGGCTGTTCCAGAACGGATTGGAGATGGCCCGATAATTGGGATTCTTTACTGTTTTTGTCAGTTTACCGTTTTCAATGAGTTTTCCATATTCACACCCAAACTGGAACTTATTTCTGTAGTCATCAATGGACCATGACCGATTTGAGGTCATGAACACACCCCTCTCAACAGAAGAGATTATCTCGTCCCGGCTAGAGTTACCAGGTTCCAGATTCAGATTGGCCATTCGATCGATGGGTGCCCGATTCCAGGAACTTGACCGAAAGTTAGCTACTCCTTTTAACCCTGACCTGACCTGACTCTCCATACCACCTAATCCTCTGAGTAGTAGACCTTCCTTGATCAAGAATTCCTTTTCTGCTTTCAGGCCACCATCATCAAACGCATAGGAAGCAAATTCATTTCTCACCGTAGGATCGAAGGTAATATTCATCAATTTGGAACCATACTGAAGTGAACCAAAATCGCCGGGCCGTACGAAACTCCAGCCTGCATAATTTCTTTCGTCCCCTAAAATTCTATCCAATTCAAGCGCATGCCCGACACTCTCATGGATCTGGAGCATCATTTGATCCGGTGCCAGTACGAGATCCATTGTTTCCGTTGGACATTCTTCTGCAGTTAGAAGCTCTACCGCCTCTTCACCGATGATTCGACAACGCCTGAGCACATCGGCTTCATCAAATACCTCCAGACCTGCCTGAAAACTCTTGGCCATCATACCACCATCGGAGCGCTTCTGGGTCACCGTCCCATCCTGAGCGACGGCTGTATAGTCTGCAGACACCATGACATACTGCTGATCCACATCACTGCCATTGGATGACGCAAATTTTGATTCTGTCTCCACGATGCGTGCGAGCGCATTGGTGGTGACAATCTTATCGGATACTTTTAGCTCATTAGATGCTTTCACCAGCAGCTCAGACAGGACACCCGGTGAGAGCGCACTGGTAGCAGCCTCAAAGCTGGACCGATAGGATCCTTTCGCCACAGGGCGAACATTATCACTGAATGGATGAATGTTGTAGGCTGCTGCTGCTTTCGCAAGCTGATATGCTTTTCTGGCTGCCTCAGCGATGCCTGATTCATCCAATCTGCTGGTTCCGTAGTAAGCAAACTGACCATCAACCAGGACTTCTACCATGATACCCTGTTTAGATTCTCTGGTATTTGCTTCGGGATTCCCATCCCGTACCAAGCGAAAAGTGGTATCCTCTTTCACATATCGAAGGCCTACCCAGTCAGCAGCCACATCAATACTATTCAATAAATGATTTGGATTCATTCTATTCCCTTCAATTAAATCAAGCGCTCAATGATCAGAATGATCACGAGGTGTGAAACTAAGGCAGAGCCAAGCTACACGCAAGTGAGGCTTCATCTGCAGCCCGTAATTTTTGCATTCAGATTCTGGCTCGCCTTTTATTTTTTCCGGCTATATTGTCTTGAACCAAACGAGAACAATTGGAGATTTCTGAGTGATGAAAAAATTGATCATTTTCAACCCCTGGGCCGGACATGGTTATGCCGGCAAAACGCTGGGTGAGATCGAGAGCTACCTGAACAAAATAGATATGCCCTACGACCTTGTCGCCACCCAACAGAAGGGTCATGGAATAGAGCTCACCCGGCAGGCTGATTTTAGTCAGTATGACGGAATAATAGCCGCTGGGGGTGATGGTACCTTATTTGAGGTGATCAACGGATATTACCAAAATTCATCTTCTAATCGACTGCCTATTGGAATCATGCCCGTCGGGACGGGAAATGCCTTTATCAGGGATATGAACCTGCATGACCACGACTGGAAAACAGCCATTGATATTATTCGGGCGGGAAAAACCAGAAAGTGCGATGTCGGACACTTCACCACAGAGGGTAATACCTGGTATTATCTAAACATCCTTGGTTTGGGGATCGTCGCTGATATTGGTGCAACAGCCCTTAAGCTCAAGGCCCTGGGTAACATTTCATATACAATTGGTAGCCTGTACGAGATACTCAGACTGAAACCCTATAAGATCAAGTTAACGATAGATGATAAAACCATCAAACGGGAAAATGTTTTCGTTGAAATATCCAACACCCGCTATACCGCTAATTTTCTCATGGCGCCATTTGCCAAAACAGATGATGGTCTCCTGGATGTCACTATTCTTAGTCCAAAAGGAAGAATTGGCTTGATCAGAAGTTTCCCCAAGATCATTACAGGTGAGCATATCCATATGAAGGAGATAGAAACGTTTCAGGCCAGCTATATTCGAGTTGAAACGGACATTCCCAAAGTTCTCACACCGGATGGTGAGTTGATGGGCTCAACGCCACTGGAAGTTAACTGTCTAAAGCACGCCATTGATGTCTTCTGGGAATGAGTCGCCTGACTACCCATAAGCTTCTCTTCATAGGCTCATGATATTCCTTAGATCTATTTATTACTGGACCATTGGCCTGGGCTACATTGGTCCCGTTCTGCTCATTACTCTCATTCGATCCTACTTTCAGACGCCAACAAGCTATGACCCCTGGTTGCGTAAAAGGCTGCAAACCCTTTTCCGGCTTTTGGATAGCGAGCCAACTATAGAATTTTCTGAACCCTTGCCAGATGATAAGCCCCTGATCTTTATGGCAAATCATAGTAGCCTCATCGACATTCCGCTACTTAAGGCAGTCATTCCTCACTATTTTATGGGGATCATTGCTCACGATCAGTTGCATTACCCTCTCTATGGGAAAGTGGTTCAACGAATGGGCAATATTCCAATTTACCGTGATAATGTGAGAAAATCGCTGCGTAGTTTTGAAGAAGCGAAACAGAGATTGGAGGACGGCATTCATATCACAGTATTACCGGAGGGAAATCGCTCATTGGATGGCAAACTCCTACCATTTAAAAAGCTGCCCTTCCATTTTGCCGAGCAATGTGGCGCTCATATTGTCCCCATTGCCATCTCAGGTGTTTTCAATATGAAGAATAAACACTCCATTCATCTCACTCCAGGAAATATCGTTGTACGGTTTGGACCGATCATCGATCCTAATCAGGTATCCGAAATGGATGCACAGACACTATTGGAAATAACACGAGAGCGAATATATTCAGGTTTGGAAGCTTTTGAATCGGGGGAGGATAATCATGAATAAACTCAAACTAACTGCCATCTCTATAGCCTTATTACTCATAGGAAATATCAATATGTGCAGCATGAGACCTGAAGGATCTTCAGTATCCACAACAATAGACAATATTTACCTTCTTATCGAGAGGGGTGAGTATACCGAAGCTACTGAGTCAATCCAGGCACTAATTGAAGCGGGCCAGGTAAATGATACCGAAAAACAGGACCTGCTTTTCCAGGTTGAACGCATGGATCGGATCAGAAAGGACTTTGATCAGACCAGGGAAGAAGTTGTTGAATACCTCAAGGGTTTCTATCCAGAACTTACTGATGAGGATATGACTCGGTGGGAGCAGGAGAAATCACTGGAATGCAAAGTGATCGATGGCGAAAAATGGTACTTTGCCAGAGCCGGCAGGAACCTATTCCGGATCGACAAGGGAATGCGTGAGTTATGGAAGCAGCTTCATCCTGATGCCGGATTAACCAGCGGGTCAGGGGCTGGTCTGGATCTTGATAAACACAATATGGAGATCATTGAAACAGCGATCTCTGAGGATAAGATGTTTGTCCATCCCAAGCGTCTGCGTATCAAACAGAGTATCAAGGTGAAACCGGACATGGTCCCTGAGGGTGAACTATTGAAATGCTGGATTCCCTACCCCCGGTATATTCCTAACCGGCAGGTAGATATCAAACTGATTGCCAGTTGGCCAGAAAAACATATCATCGCCCCGGAATCTGCGCTCCAGAGAACGATCTATTTTGAAGCACCAGCGCAGCAGGGTGAGTTTACTGAATTCATGGTCGAATATGAAATGACCAGTCACGGCGTTTATGTAAATATTGACCCGGAGCAGGTCCTGCCTACTCCCGATGACCCAGAACTAAAACCTTTTTTAGCTGAAAGGCTCCCTCACATCCAGTTCACTGATGATCTGAAAAGATTATCTGAGGAGCTCGTGGGGGATGAGACCAACCCCTATCGCATCGCCCAAAAACTCTTCGCCTGGGTTGATGAAAACACACCGTGGGCCTCTGCCAGGGAGTATTCAACCATCCAGTGCATTCCACAATATGCTCTTGAAAACGGTCATGGCGATTGTGGGATCCAAACCTTGCAGTTTATGACCCTCTGCCGCATGAACGGTATCCCCACAAGATGGCAGTCTGGCTGGGAATTACAGCCCCCGAATGACAGTATGCATGACTGGGGCATGATCTATTTCCATCCCTACGGTTGGGTGCCAATGGATGCGACCTATGGGCTCAGGGATAGCGAGGATCAGCGCTTACGCTGGTTTTACCTCAGCGGTATGGATAGCTACCGCATTATATACAACGATGATTTCAGCCAACCGTTCACACCTCCCAAAACACATTTCCGGTCTGAGACTGTGGACAGTCAACGAGGTGAGGTCGAATGGTCTGAGGGAAATTTATATTTTGATCAGTGGCGCTGGAGCCACGAGTGGGAGGTCCTGGAGTAAATTACTCCATACGCTTTACTTCAACACGGTTTCTGCCATTATCCTTGGCTTGATAAAGCGCCTGATCTGCATACTCGAGAAGTTCACCTGGTTCACCATCCTTCTCTGGGATGATCGTTGCCACCCCAAGACTTAAGGTAACAAAGGGCAACACCTTGGAGCTACTGTGCTCTATCTGCAATCCCAGGACGTTCTGCCGAATCAATTCAGCGATCCGTTTAGCTCCACTGGTTACCGTTTCAGGCAGCACAATACAGAATTCCTCACCGCCGTATCTGGCTGTAAGATCCCCGGGTCGATTTACGGATGATTTGATAGCAACGGCCACCTTTTCCAGACAATCATCACCTTGTTGATGACCATAGGTATCATTATAGAATTTGAAGTGATCGATATCGCAAAGGATAACGCTGAGTGGCCGCTTTTCACGCATCATACGTTTCCACTCCGTCTCAAGATCCTCGTCCAGCCTTCTGCGATTCGCAATACCGGTTAGCTGGTCCACGCGGGTCAATTCCTGAAGCTGCTTATTCACATCTTCAAGTTTCTCCGTTCTCTCCTTGACCAACTCTTCAAGATGGTTTTTGTGCTTCAGCACCTCTTCTTCTGCTGCTTTCCTCGTATCAATTTCTGCCTGATACGCTGTATTCGTTCGCTCAAGTTTAGCTCTCTGGGTGTCAATGGTTTGATATGCCTTGGAAAACCTAACTGAAATAAGAAGCGCCTGCATCAGTATAAAAACCAATACTCCCAGTGAAATGAGATGCCCTGTATTAACAATATTCGCCACATAGAGTATGTCATTGATGAAGGCTACGACTATTGATGTAAACCCGATGAGGACCATAGCAGAACCCTCTTCACCTTTAATGAAGGCCATGCTCAAGCCATAGATCAAGTACAACATGGTAAAAAGACTGAAGGGTTGGAAATATCTCAAGCTTGCGGAGAAGAATTCAACATTGGTAAAAAGTACCAGCAGGATGAAAAGCAGTGAAATGGCACCGACAATTCGAGCATAAAGTAGTTTGATCTCATCGGGAAACTGTTCCTGAATAAAGAGGAAAAATAAAGGAATACCCATGTAGAATGTCAAATACTCTATCCTGACCAGCATGGTCCAGGATATAGCCGGCCAGATCTCGTGCAGATAGATGCTACCCGTGGTCAGTGTACGTAATCCGATCAGTACACAGAAGAGACCAAAATACAGAGCGGCTCGTGCCCGTGTTTTTAAGGAAAAAACACCAAGATGGTAAAAACCCATGATAAAGATGGCTCCAGCCAGGAACAACTGGGACGCAACATGAGCTTCCCTCGTGTGTATGATCTGTTGAAGGAGACCCAGAGACACAGATTCCCATAATCCACCCAGACGGTGGTGATAATTTGATACATCAATTCTGAGCTTGATCTGCCCAGAATGCTCACCGATGTCAAGCCCTCTGGTTTTATATTCCGGTAAAGCAAACTCCTCACCTCTGGAAAAAATGCCTACGCCACTGATCAATTGATCGTTCACATAGACATTATATGCGGTTCCAATGGTGGCAAAATCTAGAGCATAGTCAGAAATTCTTTGCGGCAGCAGGATGGTCAAGAGATAGGTACCATACCCTTTTCCTGGAATCGTTTGATCTTTGTATTCATATCCATTCCAGGCATCAGGGACATCAATGAGTATAAAATCAGATGGGTCGGGATCAGACGAAGCCATGGAGTCCTGCCAGATAAAGCGCCACTCTCCGTCCAGGTTTATGGGAGATTCAAATTTGTAATCCCGCAGATCCAGGACACCATCTCGCGCTTCTGATTGATCAGAGCTACCACAGCCGACCAGTAGCAGGGATGCGAGTGCCATTGCTGTCAACATGGCGATCGGACTGAACTTATTATTCATCAATGACGGCATAATATTTTGTGGTCTAGTACGTAAAATAGAACTGAAAATAGCTTGGATGCTGATCACTAACAAGTGTTTATGCTCACCATTGATCTGAGGTGATCTAGGTCGCTCGAAGATGATACCAGAGGTAAAGGGTTGCTGCTAATCTGCCTAGCATGAATGCCGAGACTGCAGCCACAGCCCCCACCCAGGAAAAATGCATGACGCCCAGATAAAGAACCAGGATTATTCCGATGACTTCGGTGACGGTGGCACCCGTAATAGGGCTGGTCTTGTCCCTCTTCACCAGTAGGGCTCTCTGAAAGGAGATTAGGACGGAGGTGGCAGGGAACAAACCCATGATCATCAATGGCATTTTTGCCAAATTCGTCAGCTCCGTTGTTAAACCACTCACAACGGAGAACCAGATCGTGGACAGGGGAGTAAATGCTGTCACCAGGAGCAGTGAAGAAAGGGTGGCACCCAAAAACACAGCAAAACGGGTCACCAGACGGTCATTCGCCTTACTTCTTCCCAGGAGCGTAATGGCTGCTTCCTGGTACGAGATACCCATACCTCTGAAGAGAAAGACGAATGATCCAACCACAGGAAGCACAGCAAGAGATTCAAGTGCCATGGCACTTTTTCCCACAAAGAAAGTCACCAGTGGATGAACGCCGAGGGTCAGGATCGAGGTCAAGGCCAGTGGAAAGTAGAACTTATAGATACCCGGGTAAGTGAGTTCCCTGTCCCCTGTTTCAGCTCCTTCCTCAAACCGAATTCGCTTCAGGATGCGGTGAACCATCACTCTCGCACTGAGTGCTTCCATGACAACACCAGCAGACAGGGCAGTTGTTCCTATGTATACACCAGGCCAACCGGAGAACAGATAAAGTAGAAATGCAGTGGATCCCATGGATGCAAGCCGTATGATTGTCCCGTAGGCAACGCGACGGGTTGCATGATTTCTGATCAGGATACCTTGATAGAATCTTCTGAACCCGATCGCGCCGGGCCAGGGAAGTAGAATAATCGTCGCTATATGGGTGAGCCTGGCGACCTCAGGGAGCAATCCAATAAGATCCAGAGTGATAAAATAAAAGATATCAGGAATGATCAATAGCAGCATAAGCCCGGTTATGACAACATTCAAGAGCGTGGTAAAACGATACAATTTGGATAATGACTGGGCATTTCGCACCAGGGCGGTAGCTGCGGTCATCATCATGATCACAGGTGCTTCGACAATAAGAGCAAGCGAGAAGGCGACCCCGTAGGCGGCCAGATTAAATTTTGGGTCTGCCAGTCGTGCGATTATGGCTGCCAGGAAGGGTCCCTCCAAAGACATCATCAGCCAGGTGCCGGCCAGTGGCAGCCAGAATTTGAGTAATTTCCTTAGAGTAAGGTCAGCCATACATCGGTCAATCTAAATTTTTCCTGTTAGATATACTTTGAATAGTTTCATTCCCGAAATTAAAACTGGGGGTAATTTTACTATGTGTGGCGTTGAATATTTGGGGTACTAACTAGCGCTCGTACTACTTTTTGGCTCTGGTGATGTTGAGGCTCTTTTTCATATCCTCATAGCCTTTATCAATGGCGATCTCAGCATCAAGAAAATTCCAGGCAGATAGACCTGTATTCACATTAATGGTCATATCCGGTTTCGCCAATTCTACCTGGGTCTCGGCGATCAATGCCATCGACAGTATGACGGTTTCATGAGCGATCTCTGCCAGGTTGGGTTGACCCGCTGTGTACCATGCCTCACCCTCGTTAGGGATACGCCATCTGGACCGACTGATTTTCAGATTATTGCCACTCAGGTACTGAAAAGAGTCATCACGTTTTTCTGGAAGCGCAAGAACGTTCACGGCGATGATATAGTCAGCTCCCATCGACCGTACCACATCTATAGGAACCGGATCGATCATTCCCCCATCCACCAGCACTTTGTCACCCTCTGACAGTGGATTGAAAACAATGGGGATCGATCCACTGGCCCTGGCAGCATTAGCCAGATTACCACTATTAATGACATAGAGTTCGCTTTTGAGGATGTCGACTGTCGTCGCGGAAAAAGGAATGTTGAGGTCTTCAATATTTTTACCACCATAGATCTCATCAAGGAACTCCTTGATCTTCTGGCCGTCGATGAATCCTCTTGTAGGGAAGATGGGATCGATAAGGTTGAGGACATCCAACCAATCTGAATTCAATGATATTTCTTCCAACTCTGCTGGACTGAGGCCAGAGGCATATCCACCACCAATGATGGCGCCCATGCTACTGCCTGCGATCATATCAATTCTAACACCAGCTTCCTCCAAAGCCTTCAGAACTCCGACATGGGCAAATCCCTTGGCCGCTCCAGCCCCGAGTGCGAGACCGATTGTAAAGTCCTGCTCAGCTTCGCCTCGCAGAACCTGGCTAAATTTTATTTCAAGCGCGGTAGAGTTGGGCTGCTGAGAAATGACAGGTATACATAAAAGTATACCTAATATGTATGAGATGAAATACCGCATACCCTGGGCTATTGGAAGATGTTATTAAGAACGGCAGCCAGGTGAAACCCCCCTCTAAGCAGCCGGTCTTCCATGAGTTCCCGATTCTTGTAGATATATTTCCAGGATAGATTTCCATCACCGATATCATAGACCTGACCATGCGCCGCCCGTGAGGCAGAGACATATGCCATGATATCCGGATTCAGCAGACCTGCCTTCTCTTCATCAGTAAGAGCGAGTTGAATTTGTTGTGCATATTCAGTATAGCTGTATTGCATATGATCGATCATCTTCGAATCCCACACACTGTGCAGATTTGTACTGTCCCTGAACCATGTCACATCCACAGCATTACCGCCACGATCCGTTCCATTTCCGACATGCAATGGTTGGTGGAGATCTCCAACGATATGAACAATAAAGCAGAGGATATTCTTCTGATCCCTATCGCTTAAAACTCCCTTGGGGAGGAGGTCTGAAAATTCCACGACTTTCTGAATGGCTCTCCCTCCAGCTTCCGGCCCTTCATATTCCTTACCATCGAAGATGGTGCAATAATGCCAATCGTGAGTGTGATCCCATTTGGGATCTGATTTGATCTCATCAGGCCAATTCGATATACGGGCCAGGTCGGTATGTCCCAGAATACCCGCAATCTGTTCTTTTGCTTCTGGTGTGAGATTCTCCTCAGCGATCATCCCCACGATACGGTGACCGGTCTTCCCCCAGGCAAAGAGCATGGATGTTGAAATCAGCAAAGTAATTAAATAGCGCACAATTCTTGCTCCTATGAATGTCATGCTTCAATCTAATTGCTGGCGAGGTCTAATTGAAGGCTTTCGTGGTCCCATCTCAGTACGACTCGAGATTGTAATACTGATGATATTTTCAACACCTGTTTCTTGTGTGTTGGATACGTTGTATTTTTCTACACATTTGGATCTGGCGCCTCCCCTTAACCCTTCGATAGGCTTAGATCAGATAAGATCAAAACCTGGGCAACAAGTTCATATACTACTGTAATATTTATAGTTACCTCCAGTTTTTATCTAAAAAAGCATGTGTGGAGTAATTCACCACCTGTTGAATTACTCCACAGTGATTTGAATTGGTTGTCCGCCTGGCTTTCAAGCCATACCGCCCACATGTGTTGAATAATTCATCAAACATTCATTTTTAACGGCATTCAGAGCATCACTCTAATTAATTGATATTTATGAATATACAAGGCTGCCTGAGAGTGGCACCCCTCTTGAACTATATAAACCCAGAAAACAAAGGAGGCCCAAAATGGTCGTTTTATTAGTAATCGGGTTCACATTGATCGCCATCGGAGTTTCATCGTATCTGGGAATGCGTCGTTATGAGGCGCTCAGCGTTTCACCCATCGCTACCAATTCAGCTTACCAGCTGAAAGTGCAGGATATGAATATCCCTGATGGGATCTATTTCAGTCCAACACATAGTTGGACCCACCTTGAAACCAGCGGAATGGCAAGGGTCGGGGTGGATGCATTTATCCAAGGTCTTACAGGAGTACTTTCCTCTATCCGAGTACCAGAGAAGGGGTCCGTTCTGAAACAGGGGGATCCACTATTCAACATTATTCACGAGGGTAAGAGCCTGGAGATCTCTGCACCTATTTCAGGTAAGGTAAAGAATGTAAACATTGATGCACTTCAGAATATGCGCATGGTACACAATGATCCCTACGCCTACGGCTGGCTTGTCGAAATGGAGCCGGAGAACTGGGAAGCTGACACCCAACGCCTTTACCTGGGACAGAAGACCAAAACCTGGTTAAAGACAGAGATCTCACGCATTCGTGATTTTTTTGCTTATTCATTTGCACCACAGGATGCAGAAGCAGGCACCGTCGTCTTCCAGGAAGGTGGCGATATTGCCGAATGCGCTCTGGCATTCTCTGGTAAGGGTCTATGGGGATCTTTTCAAACCCATATCCTTAACGAAGCCAATAGTGAATTGACTGCATAACATACAATACCGAATAGTACGAATTAAGGATTTCAACTTATGTCTATCGATCGTCGAGAATTTCTAAAAACGCTCGGGGTTGCCGGAGGAACATTAACAGGTGTGTCCGCTTTCGGTAAATCCAAACAAGAAAGCAATTCTGAAGAGTTTTACGCCATCCTGCACGACATGACCCTCTGTGAAGGTTGTCAGGGGTGTGAATACGCCTGTGCAGAAGCTAACAACAATCCACCTCCAGCAGATGATGACTACCCTGACTCTGCGATAAGGCGCGAGCTTAAACCTGATCAGTTCACGGTTGTTAATGCAGTGGAGACCTCTTATGGGGAGGTCTATACCAAACAGCAGTGCATGCACTGTGCGCAACCTGCTTGTGCATCTGCATGCCTGACCCAGGCTATGAAAAAGCATGAAGAGGGTCCCATCACCTGGGAAGAGGGGAAATGCATGGGATGCCGCTATTGTATGGTCTCTTGTCCCTTTGACATTCCCAAGTTTGAATTTAGCAGTAATAACCCAAAGATCGGGAAGTGCCAGATGTGTTTTGAACGCCTGAAAGAGGGTGATATACCAGCCTGTGTTGAAAACTGCCCCGCAGAAGGGATGTTCTTCGGTAAACGGAGCGAGGTCATTAAAGAAGCACGTAGACGTATCCTGGATGATCCAGATCTTTATGTAGACCATATCTATGGTGAATATGAAGCAGGTGGTACCTCCTGGTTATACCTGTCCCCTGTCCCATTTGAGGAACTAGGGTTCAAGACAGGGCTGGAGGAAAAACCATATCCAGAGCTGACAAAGGGTTTCCTGTACAGTGTACCGTCCATCTTTATGCTTTGGCCAGCATTGCTCATGGGCTTAAGAGAAGCAACGCATAAAGATGAAGAAGAGGAGGTTGAAAATGGCTGAGCATACGATACCTGATATCTTGGAAGCTCCTCAGAATCGTTGGAAATTCATTCTTTCCGAATTAAAGCCCAAAAAAAGTATCTGGACCATCTTTAACATGATATCGGTTCCAACTGTAGCCGTGGCAGCCGTCATTATTGTTTATCGCTTCATCTTTGGGCTCGCCGCAGTGTCGAATGTTACGCAGAGTGTACCCTGGGGCCTCTGGAAGGGATTCAATGTGGTAACCGGGGTTGCCTTTGCCGGGGGTGCCTATGTCCTGACCTTTATGGTCTACATACTGGGATTGGAAAAATACAAACCACTGGTTCGGGTCACTGTCCTGAACGGTTTCCTGGCATACACTTTTTATGCCTTTGCCCTGATCCTCGATCTGGGTAAACCATGGAATATCATCAATCCCGTCATTGGTAATTCGTTTGGAACGAGCAGTGTGCTCTTCCTGGTAGCCTGGCATTTTATCCTCTATATCGTCGCCCAGATGATCGAGTTCTCCCCTGCAGTAGCAGAATGGCTCGGGTCTGAACGCGCCCGAAAAATACTGAAAAGGATGACGGTGGGTGCTGTAATTTTTGGCATCACGCTATCCACCCTGCACCAATCCGGTCTGGGTGCCCTGTTCCTGATGGCAAAGGGTAAGATTCATCCGCTCTGGTATTCGGAATTCATACCGACACTATTTTTTATCTCCAGCATTTTCGCTGGACTGAGTGTGGTAATCTTCCAGGGCAGTATCATCCAGCGAGTATTTGCCTATCAGATGGAGGATGGTAGTGAAGAACGCCAGAACGTCATGATCCGCGGGCTCGCCAAGGTCTGCGCCATGGCAATGTTCGTGTACCTGTTCCTTAAGGTTGTCGATATGGTACACAATCACACACTGGGATACCTGACAACCCCTATGGGAGCCTGGTATTTACTTGAGGTTGTTGGATTCGTGTTCATTCCCATGGTCATGTTCGTTAGGGGTGTCAGGATCGGAACACCTGGGCTGATCAAGCTTGCCTCATTACTGACCATGATTGGAATCGTTTTGAATCGAATGAACATCTCTGTCATTGCCTATCGGTGGGATCAATTACCGCGATACATCCCAAGCTGGATGGAATTTGTCGTAACGATCTCCATCCTCTTTGTCCAGGTCTGGATCTATCGGTGGGTTATCCATCGGATGCCAGTGCTGCGAACGATGGAATCCATGACACAAAGTAAAAATGCATAAAGGATAAGAAAATGGATGCCAATTCTTATATCAACATATTCTCAACAAAAGGAATCGAATACATACTGATCCTGAGTTTTTTCGCTCTGTTTGTTCCGTTTCTTCGCATGCTTAAAGAAATTGAAAGTCCGCTGTTCGCATTGAAGGATGTTCGCCTTCCCAAAGGCGTATTCTTTGATAAGACCCACACATGGGCATTTCTCAATTCAGCTGGTCAGATCCATGTCGGAATTGATGATTTTTTAGCCGCAGTTACTGGACCGGTGACGCTTCAAGTTGTTAAATCAGCTGGGGATAATGTTCAACGCGGTGATCATCTGGCCACACTTGTCAACAAGGATCGCCAATTAAAGATCTATTCACCAGTTAGTGGCAAACTCACTGCCGTGAATAGAAGCCGCTTAAAGAAATTCTCAAAAGTCACGAATAAGGAGTTCGTTGAGAACTGGTTATTTGACATCACTCCAAAACGCTGGGACCTGGAACGTGGAATGATGGTGATCGGTGAAAGAGCCAACCAATGGCTACAGGGCGAAACTGCCCGGTTGAGGGATGTCCTGGCATTTGCCATGCGGAAATATGAGCTGACGCCTCAGCCCATCCTCCTTCAGGAAGGTGGGGAGATTTCCAACAATGTTTTGGAATCTCTGTCGCCTGAGATCTGGGAAGAATTTCAAAGTGAGTTCATAGACGCTGCAAAAAGTTAGTTAAATCATGGGGTGTCAGCGCCTTGATCACGAGGTGCTGACACTCCATGGATACAACAGGACACCGGTGTGAACATGAGCAATGAAAAATGTATCTGGATGGAAGCGGGTGTTGTTGAATATCAGCTATGCCCTCTCAAAAAAAATTGTGACGTTTGTGACTTTCACGAAGAGATGATACGCGGATGCAGATTCCAGGAGCGCTCCGAAGGTCGAATACTACTAACCAGGAAGCCGGATGCAACCCTGAGCCAATTTCAACCAGGCTTGCAATATCTCAATGGTCACTTCTGGTATAAGCGAGTTGGGGATAAACGGATACGCATCGGGATCGATAATTTCTTGTGGCAACTCTTCACATCGGTCCATAAGGTTGTGTTTCCGCAAAATGGTGGTCAAATCGTCGCTAACCAATGCTTTTGCTGGATGTTGCTTTCAGGTGGCATGATCTATGTAAAAACCCCCTTTTCCGGAAAAATTCAGAACATCAACCCTAGATTCATGGGGGAGAATCTGTTCGCTTCACAACTCTACCTAGAACCTGATAATGAGCTCTGGTTGCTTGAGTTAGAGACCTTTGATGAGAAACTGATCCCCAGCCTAAGCCGAGAATTATATCTCCAGGGAGTCGACCAGGACTGCTCCAAATTTGGACAAATGTTTCATACCGAAGACGACTCAGAAGGTGATCAGTCCTGTAAAATTTTGACCAATCCAAGAAATGATTTTCGCAAATACCTCCAAATTGTCAGCGATGGAAAGTTATTCATCTGTTAGTTGGCATGTAATCTGCACAACCGTTAATAGTCATATGGGGAAATCCTCATAAGGGCTTGGAGGGATACAGTATGGCTGCGAAGAAAGCAGGGCTTGTGGGGAAGGCAGCTTCTGGTGTTTCATTTAAATCCTTTTTTAGACCACGCTCTTTATATGGGCAGCTCTTTATGTTGTTGCTCTCCATGTCTATAATTCTTTTTGTTTTCCTGGCCTGGCTCATATTCTCCATGTCCAACAATTATTTAGAGGACGTCACCACGAGATTTGGAAAACGTTTAGCAGGCATTCTCAACTTAAATGTCCGATTCAGCATGGTGACCGGAGATCACTCTGAAATGACCCGGGCCATAGAGGAGATGCACGAAGTCCCTGGTATTCACACCGTAAGGATCTATAACAACCAGGGTGACGTTCGACACAGTACTCCTGGGGCAGAGAAGCCCCTCTTCCTGGACTCGACGTTCACGCCAGCCACTCACTTCCAGGAGGTAGATTCTGAAATATTAGCATCTGAATCCGCCTGTTTTCATAAACGCTTCGATGACTCTCAACGCTTTATGGTCATCCATACTCCCATTCCTGCTACACCGGGCTGCCGTTCCTCCGGGTGTCACGATGATAACAATAAACTCCTGGGCTATACAGAAATTGAATTACCACTCCAGGAAATGGACCTGGCTCTGAATCGTATTCTATATCAATATTTTTCACTGGTTATTTTCTTCCTGCTCATTCTCATGGGCACCCTGTTATTTTTTGTTCAGCGCTATATCAACAGACCCTTAAAGCAGGTTGTTGATGCAAGTCGAGCGGTAACGGCAGGCAATATGTCTGTGCGAATAGATGTTCACGATGGTGACCTGAATGATATTCATCATGTTGGAATGGCCTTCAATAGCATGCTGGAGTCCATACACCATAGTAGTCGTGAACTCCAGAGATGGTCCAATGAATTGGAAAATAAGGTTCGAACTAAGTCTGAGGATATCGCCCGTACCCAGAATGAGATCTATCAGATAGAGCGCTTAGCTTCCCTTGGACGTTTATCATCATCAGTTGCCCACGAGATCAACAACCCTCTGGCCGGCATTCTGACCTATGCAAAATTAGTGACACGTATCCTGAAAAGCCCTGACCTTACTGAGGAGCGCAAGGAGGGCATATTGAGACATATGGAGATCATTCAATCTGAAACGGCCAGATGCGGGAATATAGTAAAAGGGCTGCTGAACTTCTCACGGGATCGAAGCCAGAAGTACGAACGGACCAGCGTGAATCAGGTGTTGGCTGAGTCAGAACAATTGATCCAACACAGTTTTCAAATATCTGACACGAGGTTAGTGACAGATTTTTCCGCCCGGCGAGATGTGATACTTGCCAATGGGAATCAGATCATTCAGGCGTGTCTGGCAGTGCTCACCAACGCACTGGAGGCCATAGGAGCAGTTCAGGATGGTGTTGTTACCTATAGGAGCTATAACCCCGATATGGATCATATCGTGGTACAGATCAAGGACAATGGCATCGGTATTCCGCAGGCAGATATTGACCACATTTTTGAACCATTCTTCTCAAGTAAGAAAGAGATGTCTGGCATTGGGCTGGGTCTGGCTGTCACCTATGGGATCCTGGAACAACATAAAGCTAAAGTCTCTGTGGAATCAGAACCCGGCAAGGGGACCAGCATGAGGTTCATGTTTGACTTAGCAGATGGAGGGAATCAAAATGAGTAAAGATATTTCCATTCTAATTGTAGATGACGAGCTTTCAGTCAGGGACTCCCTTTCCAACTGGTTTCTTGAAGACGGATATACTGTAGAAACTGCAGAAGATGGCAAGTCTGCCCTGAAAAAGCTGGAGTCTTTCAATTTTCATATTGTGCTGGTAGATATCAAAATGCCCGGCATGGACGGATTGGAGCTTAATCGAAGAATCAAGTCCATCAACGATGAGATCATTGTCATTGTTATGACTGCTTTTGCATCTGTGGACTCAGCTGTTCAGGCCTTGAAAGATGGAGCCTACGACTATGTATGTAAACCCTTCGACCCCGATGCTGTCACTCATATCATCAGAAATGCCAGCAAGAGCATTCAGTTAAGTAGTGAAAACCTCTCCCTGCAGGAGAGGATCAAAAGTCTGATCAACATTGATGATATTATTGGAAAGAGTGACAGCATTCTGGAAGTCCTTGAACAGGTCCGGGTCGTATCTGAATCAGATTCCACAGTAATCATCACAGGCGAAAGCGGGACGGGTAAAGAGCTGATCGCCAAGGCAATTCACATGAACTCCACTCGGCGATTTTTCCCCATGGTGACTGTACATTGTGGTGCAATTGCTGAGAACCTCATGGAGAGTGAACTTTTTGGCCACGAACGTGGCGCATTCACCGGTGCTCAATATGCGCGCAAGGGGAAATTCGAGATGGCGGATGGAGCGACACTGTTCCTGGACGAAATCTCAACGATATCCATGAAGATGCAGATCGAGCTTCTCCGGGTCCTTGAGACCAAACACTTCACTCGTGTAGGCGGGAACCGAGAATTTAAATCCGATTTCCGTATCATTTGTGCAACCAATCGCGACCTGAAATCCATGGTAGATGCCGGTGAGTTCAGAGAAGATCTATATTACCGGCTGAATGTTTTTGCCATAGACCTTCCCCCTCTCCGCGAGCGTCCTGAGGATATTCTGCCACTGGCTAAACATTTTATCAAGATCTATTCAGAGCAAATGAATAAAGAAACCTGTGATATTGGGAAACGAGCGACTAAAGCATTGGAAAATTACCCATTCCCAGGCAATGTCCGGGAATTAGAAAACCTGATTGAACGAGCGATTGTCATAGGAAATGGAAATACGATCCGACTGAAGGACCTTCCTTTCGATAAGAAGCCTGAAGATCCAACCTGGGAATCTATCGATGAAATGGAACACCACCACATTGAGTCCATTTTGGAAAAATACAGCTGGAACATTTCTAAGTCGGCAAAAGCATTGGGTGTGGATAGAGCAACCTTGTACAGCAAGATAAAGAAATACAATATTCCCAAGCATCAGTGAACAGCCCCAAGGCTCAGTCCATGCCCTCGATCAAGATCGTTCCGATCCAATTTGCACAGGTGGAGATCCTTGAAGATCTACTTCCGGAGCTGTCAACTCATTTCAGAACCGAAGTCATACTGGGGAGCCTCCCTCGATTTGATCTGTCGCCTTATTTCAATCCTGTGCGCTCACAGTATGATGCCAATGAGATCATCGTAGAGCTTAACAAGCTGGTCGTTGGCGAAATGAAGATCGTGGGGGTCACTGATCTTGATCTGTTCATTCCCGTGTTGAAATATATTTTTGGCCAGGCCTACTTGGGTGGAAACGCTGCATTGATCTCGGGATATCGGCTATACAACAGCAGGTATGGACTGCCGGAAGATCTCAATATTTTTGCGGATCGTCTGAAAAAATGTATGATCCATGAACTGGGGCATGCGTTTGGATTGATCCATTGTCAGCAGCCAGGATGTGTCATGCTGCCAACGACTTATGTTGAAGAGATGGACCAGAAGCTGACCACCATGTGCTCGAGTTGTTTTGCCCAATTGCGCGAGAATCAACGTTGAGACCAGATCTGGCGTTTCGCTATCTTGGAACCGCCTCGTACTCATCCTTTATTTCATCCATGGACAATTGAATAGCTAAATAAATATTGTCGTGGACCTGAAGCTTAATGTCAGTCAACCGTGGTTCGCTGTATAGTATTTTTGTGATGGTATCTCGAATGATCGTCAGAGCTCCACACAGTTCATCGAGAGAGACCCCCTGCTCCATTCGTCGCTGTGAAAGATCCCGGGCAAATGTCATCATCATTGAACGATCGCCATGCCGAACAGAAGCTAATAGATTATTGAACACGACATGGATATTCCATCGCAAGTCCTCAGGAGGTAATCCCTGGTAAAAGGGGAATTGCTTCTTATATCTCTGATCAACAATTTCCCGGTAGATCACTTCTACGATTTCCTCTCTCCGACGAACCATTTCCTCAGCCAGCGTAAGGGCCGGTCGATTGACCTCAAATCGCTGGAGTCTGTCAATATTCTTCCGGTCCCATTCATCTGGTCTTGATTTCATATTCTCTATTAAATGCAGTATTCGTCTCCCGATATGGTGACGATCCTTTGGATACCAATCCAGAGTCTGCCGTGTGTAGGAACAGTCCGTGTGGAATTGTTTATCGATATATTCCATCATCCAGAGTTTCTCAAACGGTCTTTTTCCCAGTAACCGACCTCTAAGATCGCGGAAGATGACGCCAATTTTTGCAATTATCACCGGGATGTGAATCGGCGTTCTTTCCTTCCCGTAATAATACCGTGTTGCCAAGGTGAAAAGTTTTTTTAGCGCCACGGGCCTATCAGAGCTTGCCAGGAATATGGTCAATTGATCAAGATCCTCTGATTTTTCCAGGATCTTCTCAAACATCGTAATGATACAGGATACATTAATATACGGAATGGACATGCTTCCCTCACCAGGGATCATGCGCGCATCCCAACGCTCAGACAACCATACTTTCAAAAAATTATAGAGGGGTTCATATTCACACCAATCACTATAAACAGCGGCCAGACGGACAATGGTACAGGGAAAGTCGAGAGATGCTTCACGAACCATTTTTTCTCCCTGATGTTTGGTCAAAGCATAGGGAAAGGTGGCATTCAATTCACTTTTCTCACATACACGATCGTCGTTTTCAGGGAATTTACTGGCAACTAGTGAACTGGTAAAAATGAATCTCTTAATCTTAGCAGCTCTTGCCAGGTCCAGCAATATCCTCGTGGCATCAACATTCGTTACCTGATAAACGTCTGAATCTACCTGATCACCAAAATGATAATATGCTGCAAGATGAAAGATGTAATCGATATGGTATGCTTGGTCGGCTTCCTTGAAAGCCGTTATAAATTGGGTTTCGTCCATAATATCAACGAGGACCCATACAAGGTTTGGGTGTGATTTAACACCCGCTTCCTTTTGAGTACGTCTGGCAAAAGCAATGATCGTGAACTTAGGAAGCAGTGCTGAAACTAAGTGTCTTCCTATGAAACCGGAGGCACCGGTCACCAATATTGTTTCGTTGTTCGCTGTGTCCACCATACTCCCCCAGGTGGTTAAGCTCGCTATCGCAAGTGAACACGCGTATACGTCGTTGGTTCTAACGCAATTTCATAAGCATCTTCGATCTCATCGATAGCCATCTGGATCGTAAGGTCTATATCATCTCTAATTCGCTGGTCGAGATCGAGGAGGGACGGTTGCGCCAGTAGATTCTGTATCACAATTTCAGATAGACTCTGATAGACATCTACGACCTCCTCTAATTTAAACCCTTCGTGTATGCGAATACTAGCAATGAATCTTGCATAATTTGACAATGAGAGCCTGTCACCCGTTCGAACTGACACTTTCAATAGATTGAATACAATACCTAAATACCATGATACTTTGTCAACTTCCATCTGCTGATAAGAAGGAAAGCGTTCATTATTCTCTCTGGCGGTAATTCTTTCAGTTAATTCTGTAATAATATCATCTTCGAACTCTGATAAGGCATCAGAGATACGCAGATTGGGTCTATCTGGAGATTTATGCAGGGCCAGGTCATTTTTATAATGCCATTCGGTGGGAAAGGTCTTCATATGTTCGATGATATGCAGTATTCTTCGCTCCAGTGAATAGCGGGGGATGACATCCCAGTCCAGAGCCTGACGAGTGTAGGAAGCATCAACGTCCATTCGCTCATCAATATACCTCATCATCCATGGACGTTCGAAGGGCCGTCTCCCAATCAATCTCCCGAGGATATCAAGCATCCAGACACCCAAGCGCGATAAAAATACAGGCATATGAATGGCCGTTCTCTTTTCTCCGAAGATCAATCTGGTACTGGCGTCGTACAGTTCCTGGTGGCTGGTACTATTGTCCGGGCTGGCTATGAACACATCAAAATCATTTAGATCTTCGGATCGATTGATGATGGCCTGGATCAACTTTAAAAGTGAATTAATGTGTATATAGGGTACGGCTGAGCTACCTCTTCCTCCTAAGACTCGTGATTTCCAGGAACGGGAGGACCAGGTGTCCAGAAACTTGTATAGCGGTCCATATTCACACCAGTCACTAAAAACAGCGGCAAAACGAATCACAGTACAGGGATAGCGCTGAGACCACTCCTTTGCCATCGCCTCACCTGCGATCTTGGTAACAGCATAGGGAAAATCGGCGTCGAGAGCGCTCTTTTCAGTCAATCTTACACCAGGATCAGGAAATTCAGATACAACCAAGGAGCTGGCAAAAATAAAGCGCTTCAAGCTAAGAGCGGCCGCTTCTTCAAAGATGACCTTGGAGCCTTCGACATTGGTCCGTTCATATTCAGGATTAGGTTCGTTTGAGAAGTCGAAATAAGCAGCGAAATGCAAAAAGTAATCTGCACCGCCACTTTCCTGAACTTCTCTGAAGATATCCCTGATACCTTGTCTATCAGTGATATCAGCTAGAAACCACCTGATATTCTTGTGCCGTGGTATATTGACTTCCTGTTGACTTCGACGAGCAATCGCGTAGATAATAAAATGTTCTTTATGCGCCTCGACAAAATTTCTGCCGATAAAACCAGAGGCTCCGGTAATGACGAGTCCGGGTAGCTTATTCTCGCTCATTCTCTTCCTCTTCTTCATAATAGAGTTCCAGAAAGAACAGGAGCACAGCCAGTCCCATGAGTCCGTCACCCGTAGCAGAGAGAGCAACGATAGTAACAGGTTCCATGAACAGATAATACAGGGTTAAAAACAACAGGGCGATCCATTTGGCACTGATAATAAAGATCAACAACCGTTTTTCACTGAGAGGCTCCCTGGCCGCCAGCCAGTAAGCGATGCTCATGACCAGATGAAAAACACCACCCTGCGTTGAGAAGAAGCGGTATGGATCTACCGTGAAGCCCAACCAGGAAAGCGCCCCAAAGGGAAGGAAAATGAGACCCAGGCCGACAAAAAGGGAATGCACTGCAATGAGTTGTAGCAGTAACTGGAATAGTCTTACATTTTTGAATATACTCATAACTATGAAACCTTCAAAATCTAAGCCAAATCATCTAGTATGAGGATGGAAAATGTTTGCCTCTACTTGGGAAATATGTCACTGATTATTAACTTTTGACATACTGGACTGTTTACATTCTAATCAAATGAAGCGGGGAGTCTATGCATCGATCTTTATACTTAATCCTAATTATTCCACTCGCTCTGTGCTTCACTGGCTGCGGTGGCGCGGAAAAACTTGACCTGAAAGCTGTGAATGCAGATCTGACCAATGGACAAGTCGTATATGAAGATGATTGCGTACTGTGCCATCAGGGTGCGATCGAAGGTGCCCATCGCCTGGAGCAGACCGAACGCTGGCAAGAAAGTGCTGACAAAGGATTTGAGCAGCTGGTCCGTCACACTGTCAATGGTTATCAGGGCAAATATGGCGAGTTGCCGGTCATGGGGATGTGTCCCCAGTGCTCCGAACAGGATATTCGGGATGCCATTGCTTATATGTTGGTCACAGCTGGTGTGATGAATTAACACGTGTAAGCGTTGATCAAAAATAAAAGGGGTGAATCGACTCACCCCTTGCAATACCCCGCCTCAAAATAATGCTTTAAACAGCCGCGGTCTTCTGGATGACTTTCACTTTCCAGTCTTTCAGTTGCTGCATTGCATATTCCAAAAGTTTTGGAATGGACTTTTCCACAGTTTTGCTAAGCTCAACTTTCAGATCCAGACTCTCTGGTTGGACACCGAAAAGTATGATCTCCTTAGGGATTGCATCTGTCAACTTAGCCATTGCCAGTAGATCACTGAGCCCCAGATGATGAACAGAGGTCTTGGTGTTTAAGCGGGCCAGGATATCTTCATTTTCCACCCTGCCGACACTACCAGGGGGTTGGTCAAATGTCATAGCGTCCAGCATGATCATGTGTGATTCCGGACGAAAGAACGGTAACAGGTCAAGTCCGCTTGTACCGCCATCAACCAGTTCAATCTCAGGTTCGAACCGGTAATTCTCCTGCAGAGCACGGAGGGCGTGGATCCCCACGCCCTCGTCTTGCATTAACAGATTACCAAGTCCGAGTACTACGACATCAGGGGAGGACATTGACTTTAACAATGTCTTTGCGGTCGTTGTCATGGAGATGGATGGCACAGGCCAGGCACGGATCGAAGGAATGGATCGTCCGCAACACCTCTAAGGGCTTTTGATCATCCGCAACGGGATTGCCCACCAGGGATGCCTCGTAGGGACCGAGCTTGTCATCACCGTTTCTCGGGCCAGCATTCCAGGTTGAAGGAACCACACACTGGTAGTTCTTGATCTTGCCATTATTGATAACCACCCAGTGACTCAAGGTTCCGCGGGGCGCTTCGTGGAAGCCAAAGCCCATCTGCTCGCCCTTGGGAAATGTGGGTGGATTGAAGGTTGCCATATCGCCACCGGCAATATTATTGATAAGGAGGTTATAGTTCTTCTTTAACTCCTCATACAGGACGGCTGTACGAATACAGCGTGCAGCATGGCGACCAATGGTTGAGTGCAGAGCACCGATGCCTACCTTTGTTCCAGCCAGTGCGGATACACGTTCCAGAGCAAGATTGGCAACTTTTTGAGTGGTTTTATGACCGGCGGCATACATAGCCAGAACATTGGCTAGAGGGCCAACCTGTGCAGGTTCACCATTGAAAGTAGGTGATTTCACCCAACTGTAAGCACCATCATCATCCCATTCACTGTACTTGGGAACGGTTTCCTCTTTGTAGGGATGACGTGTCCAATCTCCATCATACCAGGAGTGCTTGATACTCTCCTTGACACCCTTTTCAAACATAGCATCATTAAAAGAGTTGATCGGTTTGAATGCGCCAACATCACCATTTGGTATATACCCACCGGGCATACCAAACTCGGTTCCCTTCGTATCGGTTGGAAAATCAGGAACGGATAGATAATTCATCACACCAGATCCGTATCCGGTCCAATCCGCATAAAAAGCACCGACGGCTGTAATATCGACGAAGTAAGCCTGGTAGATGAACTGCTCCAGTTTATCCATAAGCGTCTTGATCGCTGCGAGACGTTCCATATTCAACGCATCTTCACTGTCAGGATTGATCGGATTGGAAACACCACCAACAGCCAGATTCTGGATGTGAGGTGTCTTGGAGCCGAGGATCGTTGTGATCTGGTTTGCCTGACGCTGAACTTCGAATGCCTGCAGATAATGGGCGGCTGCCAGCAGATTGACCTCTGGTGACAATTTCATAGCCGGATGGCCCCAATATCCATTGGCAAAAATACCCAGCTGGCCAGAGCCAACGAAGGTTTTCAGTTTGTCCTGAACCGCCTTGAATTCCTGGGCACCGTTATGAGGCCAGTCCGAGAGACTCTGAGCTAGCTTTGATGCTGCCTTAGGATCAGCTTTCAAGGCTGAAACAACGTCAACCCAATCCAACGCTGACAAGTGATAGAAGTGTACGATATGATCATGAATACCATGAGCAGCAATGATCATATTTCGTATATATTGGGCATTTAGCGGTACCTCCATCGCCAGAGCATTTTCAACAGCTCTCACAGAGGTCATGGCATGTACCGTGGTACATACTCCACAAATGCGCTGGGTGAAGATCCAGGCATCACGTGGATCACGACCTTCAAGGATGGTCTCGATTCCGCGCCACATCTGTCCCGATGACCATGCGTTAGTAACCTTACCGTTATTCACCTCCGCATCAATGCGCAGGTGGCCTTCGATTCTGGTCACGGGATCTACTACAATTCGTTTAGCCATAAGAAATCCTCCCTAGGCGTCTTTTAGTACCGGTAAAACCGGGAAGCGTTTAACAAAGAATAAGTAAGCCACCAGCTCGATGGAGATGATTCCGACCGTGATCAGAATCTCAGCAACAGCTGGGAAGTAGACAAAGCCACCACCTGGGTCAAAGCCTACCAGGAAGGCATCAAATCGATAAACGGCGCCTGCCAGCAGGATTGAAATGGAAGCGTAGAATAGCTGTGTCAGTTTTTCCCGGTTCGCCTTGCTCAGCAGGACGATGAGGGGATAGATAAATAATAGATTCTCGATAACGAACATGATGCCCTTGGCATTGAAGGCCAGATCACTGAGACCATTATTCGCAAGCAGGGTCACCCAGCGAAGTACCAGGAAGGCACCCAGAAGATATGGGATCGTCCACGCCAATTTGCTGAGCATCTTCTGCTCATACGGCCGCTTCAGTACTGTGGCTGAAAAAATGGCTTCGAAGACCACAACGGCAAATCCCATGGAAATGGCCGAAAGCAGAAAGAGTGCAGGCAGCCAGTCCGTTTGCCAGAGTGGTGAGAGTTTATTCCCCGCCACGATCATCAAGCCACCGAGTGAACTCTGATGAAGTGTTGGGAAGAGCAATCCGAAGGCCACCACAACGAACATGCTACGGTGAACGGCTCGGCGTAGTTTGGTCTTATTCCACTTCTCAAGCATGACCGGAGAGAGTTCGATCCACAGAACTACGATATAACTTGAGATGGAAATGGCCACTTCCACCATCCATGAGCTTCCGATATTGCTCGTCCCGGGTAGAAAGATATTGATAAGGTTCCAGTATCTTCCCGTATCGATGACAATAGCGAAAGCAGCGAGCGTGTAACCGAAGACACTGGCCAATAAGGCCGGTCGGATCAATGGATGATACTGGCCACGATTAAAGGCGTAGACCAGGATGGCCATGGCATAACCACCGCAAGCCAGACCTGTGGCGACCAGGATGTCATAAACGATCCAGAGACCCCAGGGATACCCATCGTTCAGGTTTGTGACAGCACCGATACCGAATAAGAACCGGTACCCCATCAGAGCAATTCCGACCACTGCCAGCGTGAACAGAATGGAGAATGGTTTGGTCCAAAGTTTACCACCTAGTGGAGCATAGGTCTCACTCATGGTCCACCTCCCCTTCGCTTTCCAATGATTTGCTGCTTCGATGGGCGGCGAATACCAGACCACCAAGCAGGGCTATCGGTGCGATCATACCTTTATAGAGTGTATGAGATATATTCTCAGAGCGTGCAGCAGCAGATGAAAAACCTGGCTTGGGTAGCCCAAGTTTTTCGAATGGCACTGCGGAAAGCATCAGGTATTGAGCCCCACCGCTCTCACTTTGACCATAGATATAATCAATATATTTTGCTACAGGTCTACGCTGGATAAAGGAGTTATCCTGTGGTTCGTCCTGTATAAAGGATCCATCCTTGTCACTGGTGCGTCTGAAAACACCTTTTAACGAAGAAACTGGATAAGGATATTCCGCTCCTTCCTGTAAGGCAATTCGACGCTTGGCTTCTTCCAGGATGTCCGTGAACTTCCCGTGGATAGTCGCACCCGTCGGGCAAAATTCTGCACAACCGGGGATTCCACCTTCCGCCTGGACATGTGAACACATCTCACATTTGTGGACCAGTGGAATGGCTTTATCATATTCGAATTTCGGAATGTTGTAGGGACAGGCGATCTGGCAATAGCGACAGCCACAACATCTATCCTTATCCCATGCAACGATACCGGTCTTTTCATCTTTTGTGAATGCCGTTGTAGGACAGGCAGAGGCACAGTCCGGGTCGGCACAGTGCATACAGGCGCGGCGGACAAATGAAAAACCATCCACCTCCTGATTACGGGTGTTTGCCTTGCCATTACGGTAGACCTGGATCTTATTCAGGGTCTTTGCGTTTAGATCCTTGGGGGCATCCCAAACACCATCGACACCAAGGTCTTTCTCATAAGAATCATGATCCATGGGCATGCTATTGTTACGCTTACATGCCACCTCACATGATTTACAGCCAATGCAGAGTGTTGCGTCGTATAGTACGCCCTCGGCATCGGGTGGTAAGGCTGTTGCAGTGCGAGCCTGGACGGTGCTAATACTCGACATCGTCACGGCGCCTGCAGACAGGATTTTAAAAAACTCTCTTCTATCAACTTGCATAATGACGCCTCTTAGGATTCAGTTGATGAGGATTGATCGGCTTCCTTGGTTTTCTTGGCAGTAGCCGCACTTGCCCCGATAGCAACACCGGCAGCAGCACCTACCACCGCAGCAGCACCAATTCCCAGACCTTTTCCTTGAGTTGGTTCGGTTTCAGGATAGAGCGATGGTGGCCGCACTGTGTACACCTCAGCCTGTTCGTGGATGGCCTTGGTAAAACCAACACCCTCCTCTGAGCAACCGAAACAAGGATGCCCTGTACCTACTGGCCAGGCACCTGAACCAACGTCACCAAAAAGGATGGAAGGACAGTTGGCATACGTTTCTGGTCCTTTACAACCAAGTTTGTACAGGCACCAGCCCTCTCGATGACCGGCATCTCCAAACTGCTGTGCAAAGCGACCAGCATCAAAATGCGGACGGCGTTCGCAATTCTCATGAATGAGTTTACCATATGCGAACATGGGACGATTCTTTTTGTCCAACTGTGGCAATTTTCCTAAAGTCAGATAGTAAAGAACCGTTGAAAGAAGGTTATATGGACTTGCAGGACAACCGGGAAGGTTGATCACCGGTTTATCGCTGAATACTTCATGGATACCCTGAGCACCGGTTGGGTTGGGAGCGGAAGATTGCACGCCACCCCAACTTGCACATGAGCCAATCGCTACAACCGCAGCGGCTTTCGGACCGATATCTGCCATAATCTCCATGGCGGTACGGCCACCGATCTTGCAGAAAATCCCATTCTCTGCAGTTGGTATGGATCCTTCTACCACGAGAATGAATTTTCCAGCATTGGCTTCCACGGAAGCATGCAGTGCTTCTTCCACCTGATGACCTGCAGCAGCACTCAGCGTTTCAGAGTAATCAAGAGAGATTACATCCAGAACGAGACTCTCAACGGTTGGATGTGTTGCCCGTAACAGTGATTCAGTACATCCCGTACATTCCTGGAAATGCAGCCAGATCACTGGTGGACGTTTCGGATTTGCTACCGTTTCGGCGACTTTCGCAACCATTCCTGCAGGCAGCCCCATGGCAGCTGTAATAGCGGTACAGAATTTAAGGAAACTTCTGCGTGTTACGCCCTGTGCGGCCAACTCTTCAGAGTAAGGCAGGTTCAGGGTCTCATCGGTTTTCAATTGTGTTCCCATGCAGTTACCCTTTCCGTATGAGTTCAAGATCTAAGGTTTTATTAAATGTCGGCTTCTCAGCCTCTTCATTCTTACAGGTATAGTAAAAAGCATGTCAGGATCACAGTACACCGTAACCCCTAATGTGACAGAATTTGTCTTTAATACTTCATATTAATGAATAATTGCGAATTGAATATAATGCGAAAAACGGTAGTTACAAATACTGATTAATTCAATACCGGTTTGTTGATTATCAAGGGATATATCATGATAAATATTATCATGATATAGTTTATTATATACCTGCTTATCATTAATATTGTTGGTTAGCATCTATATAGTACTTCTTCAGTATCTATATTTTCTGATCAAGTCCTAAATTTTCTGTAAAAAGGAATTAAGCCTCCACGATTTCTCGTTTCATTTTCGCTTCTTGATGAAGCTTTTCCAGAAGTTCCATATCCAGATAGCGCCTACCCGTCAACCATTCTTCAGCCTGTTCCAT
>JAIPJM010000057.1 GCA_021734255.1 Fidelibacterota bacterium
TAGAAACATCAAAAAAGGAGAAATGAATGTCGAGAAAAAAAGAAGTAGAAAATGAATCTATGAACAACTAAACTGAACTCGCTGGGGTGGCCTGTTTTGAAGTGCCCACAACCGGCCTATTTTCAAGTGCCCGCTGACACAGGGTATCTGTGATTCATATTGTAAGCAAATTAATAGCAATCAGGAGTCCCAGGGCGAGGGGCTTATAGCTCTGGGCGGAATCAACAATGGTGAGTTTGTGAAATATTTTGGAAAATTATCAGTGGGTACTGCATGGCTGGTATTATTAATTGCGCTATTGGGAATGTTAGGATACCTGCCCGGCTTACGAGCGCTTGGTGGTGTTAACCCTGATTATATACCAATGGCCCCCAGTACAGCCATTTGTTTCTTGATCTCCGCTGCGATCCTTCTGTTTTTAAAACATAACAATCAAACGCGTTCCCTCTATTTCACATATATCCTGCTAAGCACGTTCGTTGTACTTTTTGGATTATCTGAAGTAATGAGCTTTCTGACTGGTATTGAAATAAATTTTGAAGATAAATTAATGCCAGATATGGGTTATCTCGGTGGTGCCCCCATTGGACGCATGTCGCCTGCCACTGGGATTGGATTCATCTTAACAGGACTAGCAACCCTATTTCTGGTTCGATATCCATCAGCAGCTAAAGAACGAACGGTGACAATAAAGGTCGTAAGTACGATCGGGTTGATATCTTTATTATATGCTGCAACTTTTTTCTTCGCCTATATCC
Source organism: Fidelibacterota bacterium (assembly GCA_021734255.1). GTDB lineage: Bacteria > Fidelibacterota > UBA8477 > UBA8477 > JABMPR01 > JABMPR01. The sequence goes on from JAIPJM010000057.1 coordinate 759, forward strand.
TGGGATCACCATTATTATATTCTACCCATACGATCATTCCAATGGCTCTCAGTACCACCCTTGGATTTATATTTTTATCATTAGCAATTCTTACTTCGGATGATCAAATCCATCCCATCAGGCTGTTTTTTGAGCAATCGACAAAAAGTTATTTGCTAAGATATTTCCTGCCCTATACCATACTTGTTGTCATATTAAGTGTGTATTTAGTTCACACCTATGGCCGGTATTCTAGTGTTAATGCTGGGATAATTACCTCGATTATCGCTGTGTTGTCCATCGCGGTAACTACCTTAATTGTCAATTATTTATCCAATTTGCTCGGATATCATATCGATGATAACATTCAGGTAATTAAGGACCAGCAATTTAAGCTGGCAATGGCTCAGAAATTAGGGCGGGTTGGTACCTGGGAACTGGATCTCCAGACTAATGTGCTTTCCTGGACTGAAATGAATTACCATATCTTTGGGATCGAACAGGGAACCCCCATGACCTTTGAAAAATTTATCAAGATCATCCATCCTGAGGACATGGATTATGTTAACAATTCCTGGGCAGCTGGACTGAAGCATAACGACTATGATATTGAGCACAGAATACTTGTAGCAGGCGAAACTCGTTGGGTACGTGAGAAGGCTGAGGTGATATATGATGATAAGGGTAAGCCAGTAACGGCAATAGGGTTTACCCAGGATATCACCGAGCAGAATAGAGCAGAACAGGAAATCCGGAACAGCGAAGAAAGATATAGTGGCTTATTCCACAATCTTGAAGCGGGTATTGTTGTTCATGCGCCTGACACTTCCATATTGAATAGTAATGCCAGAGCATCAGAATTATTGGGATTAAGTCAGGACCAGTTGATGGGCAAGACTGCCATCGGTCCTGCCTGGAATTTTGTGGATGAATATAACATTCCATTGGTTCATGAAGATTATCCGGTCAATCGGATTGTACGTAGTAAACAGCCCATAAAAGACCAGATATTAGGAATACCTCATTCTGACAAATACCGAGTTGTTTGGGTTACTATCAGTGGTTTTCCCATGCTGGATAAGGTAGGCGAAATAGCTGAAATAGTGATCAGCTTTATCGATATCACCGAGCGCAAAATAATTGAAAACTCATTGAATAGATCTTTAGAAGCCCTAAATGAATCCCAAAAAATTGCAAAATTAGGTACGTGGTACTTGGATCTTGCTACGAATGAGGTGGAGTGGACAGAGGAGCTATATAGAATGTATGGTTTCGACGTATCCATGCCGCCACCTCCATTTTCAGAGCACAAAAAGCTATTCACAGAAGAGAGTTGGGAACGATTATCCACGGCAGTGTCGAAAGCGGTGGAGGCAGGAGTTCCATATGATCTGGAACTGGAAACGGTCCGTGAAGATGGTTCGAACGGATGGATGTGGGTCCATGGAGAAAGTATAAGTGGTCCAGCTGGTGAGATATTCGCTCTTAGGGGCGCTGCGCAAGATATCACCGATCGCAAGCAGGTAGAGGCAAAGGTTTATGAAAAAGACATCCAGTTTAGGAAGCTTTCAGCAAATCTGCCTGATCTGATCTTTCAATTTACCAGGAGACCTGACGGAAGCTATTATGTTCCCATAGCCTCAGACGGGATAAAGAATATTTTTGGTTGCACCCCAGAAGATGTCCAAGAGGATTTTGCGCCAATTAGCAATGTTCTCTACCCTGAGGATGCGGAAATGGTGCTCAATGAGATTGAATATTCTGCCAGGCATCTGACTTACTTTACCTGTGAGTTCCGGGTGCAAATTCCAGGCAAACCTATCCAATGGATCTATTCCAGATCATCACCGGAGAAATTGGCTGATGGCAGTATCACCTGGTATGGTTTTAACGCAGACATCACTGAGCGCAAGCAGGCAGAAGAAGAGCATGAAGCACTTGAAGCTCAACTCCGTCAATCCCAGAAGCTGGAGGCAGTGGGTACCATGGTTGGTGGCATCGCTCATGAGTTCAATAACATTCTCCAGGGTCTCTTTCTATCCTCAAGTCTTGTCAAAGATAAACTCCCGGATGATGATGGGCTGCATTCGGACTTTCAGCAGATCATCGACTCAAGCGAGCGGGCCAAACATCTGGTATCACAGATACTCACCTTCAGCCGTAAGCACAAGTCTGATCATCACCCTGCTCAGATCCAATATCTTGTCAAGGAGTCGCTAACTCAATTGCAAATGACGTTACCTTCAGGGATTGAGGTTAGACAAAGCATTGATGCAAATTGCCCTCCGGTTCTGTGTGATACCACCAAGATCAACCAGGTCTTTCTTAATCTGTGCAATAATGCTGTACAGGCCATGGAGGAGAAAGGTGGAACCCTTCGCGTCAGTTTAAAGGAAGTCGATACACCCAATGAAGCTGTCCCTGGTGAAAAGTCCTCAAATGAGGCAGGAAATATTGAGCTGGTGGTGAGTGATACGGGTCAAGGCATGGACGCTGAGACATTGGAACAGATCTTTGATCCGTTTTTTACCACCAAGTCGGTAGGTAAAGGTACGGGTCTGGGCTTATCCATTGTGCATGAGATCATTAATGACATGAATGGACAGATCAAGGTAGAGAGTGAGGTAGGCCAGGGCACGACCTTCACCATTTTATTACCGACTACCAGGATGGAAGAGGAAACCGAAGTTGTCCCTGAGATAGCTACTGATCAGGTAAGCAGGCCATTGAGGATTCTGTTCGTAGATGATGAGGAAGGGATCTCCACTGCTACAAAGTCCGTTCTGGAAAAACAGGGCTGCACGGTCACGATTGCAGATAATGGAGAGGAAGGACTGGCCTTGTTCAAGGCCAACAGTTCAGCCTTTGATATGGTCATCACTGACCTGTCCATGCCTGAGATGTCAGGTGCTGAGCTAGGTCAGGCAATTCGTGCACTATCCAAGCATGTCCCGCTATTATTATCTACCGGTGATCTTGATGCTAAACTGCAGCAGGAGTATTTGTCTTTTGGCTTTAACGGATTCATCCGTAAGCCCTGGTCGGAGACTGAATTGGTAAAAGCAATAAACGCGATGGCTCCGCACGACACCTCATCCTGAACTATTGGTTGAGAATCATAAGCTCCTGCAGGGGACAGGTCAGCCTTTACCATCCAATCAGAAGAATCAATAGGCAATGGGAAAGATCGGTCGGTAGGAAAATGAGGGGTTTAGTAATATTTATCCGCCTTCTCGAGCCCCGCAGGATGCGGGGGTGCGAACAGAACACCCTCAGCCGTCGCTCTATCGAGCTATGGCTTGACACGCTGTGTTCACACGGGGATGAATGTAAAGTTAGTCGCTTCGGCGCGATGCATGTCCCGTCGAAGCCTCGGCATAGACGGATTATGAATGGGACCCCGGGTGATCCATACTCGGGAAGGGCTCACGCCTCAAGCATGCCGTAGATAGCATGATCTTTCCCTTTGTGCATGGCCCAGCTAATATTTCCATAATCAAAATGCCAGTATTCCTTTAGATCTACAACAAAACCTTCCACTTCAAAGAGCCGGATAAGTAGCTTTCTGTTATTCTTTGCCTCTGGGGTTATGTAGGGATGATAGGGATAACACTTGTCATTCAGGGTGATTTTGAAACCATCATTGGTTCCAAAACGCATGATGGCATTATGCTTTAAATCATATATGAGGGCATCGACGGCTCCGCCTGTGGCATGCATGGATTTATTGGGTGGAGCGATAAAATGTGAGACCAGATCTTCGATTTCCTGCAGCTCCTTGTTTGGGTAATCCTGTTGCAGCTGGGCTACTCGTTCTTGCCATAAAAGACGTTGATGGTCAAAAGAACGCCAGGCAGAACGAAGCCACAATGTTTTATCTTCGAGATCCAATTGTTTACTGATCCGACCGATCTTCTCAAATACAGCCTCCCTTACCATGAACTGGTAGTCTTTCTGACTGGATGGTTCAAACATCAAATTGAACCCCGATTTGTTCAGATTAAGTAGGGGAGTATGATCGTCTTTAATTGAAATTCCGGGAAGCAGCTGCATGTGTTTGCGGTAATTATGCTCAACCTTTTCACAATATTCATGGGCGTTCACTCTATCGCTGGAAACTTTGTTCACAAATCGTGAACTCATGGCAGAAAGCAAAGCTGCATAGTTCAGATCAAACTCTAACTCATCGCCAACAACTAGATCCAGGTCGCTGGCATTGATGATGAGGTGGTCGCTACTGGCTCCAATTATCTCAATATTAGCACGCGGGGTGAGGCCGGAGACCTGAACATCCTGTAATCCGATCCCCAGAATCGCTCTTCGGATCTCTCCCTGGTCCACAAACTCCGGAATATGGCCAAACGCGTCCTGAGCGATGGTCCCATACGGTAAGGAAGGCTTTAGTTTGGATTCCAGAACTTCGGCGACCAGGGTCATGGCGTCTGTGTGTAAGCCGGGGATAGGTTTCCTCGAAACAGTTTCACATCCCAGGTAGAGCGATTCACCCAATCTCAGATTATTGATTCGACCTACATCCAGGGTAGACGTGTACCAGTTATAGTTGGCGGAGTTGCCGCCAGATACATACTCAAGTTCTATTCCATATTTATTTTCAATATCAATCGCCATAGCAGATAATCTGCCCATTTTCTCGTCATCAGGGATCACCCCGCCAAAGCAAGCCAGGTTGGTCCCAATACCAGCGAGGCTGACCCCCTCCATTTTTATAACTTGCGCCACCACGTTATCTAGATCAGATGGCATCAGTCCTTCCCGCAAGTCACCCAGCTCAAGCATTAAAATAATTTTATGGATCTTGTCGGACTCAATGGCCTGAGCCGAGAGACTTTCAATAACTGATAATTCAGTATTAAGACTAATGTCGGCATACTTTACAACGGCCTCGATCTGACTGAGAGCAGGGGCTCTCGAGAGTAGAAATTGGGCCTGTACACCAGCCCCCCGCATTCTTTTGATATTCTCGATCCGTGAATCAGCCAGGGTGGTAATTCCAGATTTGACCAAAGTTCCAGCTATCCGCGGGTTCCCTCGCACTGCTTTGGTCACGCCGATTACTCCAATACCTTTCGAACCATAGAGCTCTATCAGTGCCTTTGCATTGTGGGCAATTTTCTCAAGATCGATCTCTATTCTGGGTGTGATCATTTGGTGGCAACTCGCTTTTGAAGCTCGGGAAAAGCAGTGAGTATAGCTTCAACCAGCTTGTCACATCCATACTTCAATACATCAGTTGTTGGTCGTTGAAACGTGGCTTCATACGCTTCGATCGTATCGATTAATTCGGTGTCCGTCATATCTTCATGATTAATGGTAAGGGCAATTACCTTGGTATCTGAAAACAATTCCATGAGCTCGATCTCATATGCCAATGTAGTCATGGGTAGCTCGGGGTAGTCGGCATGCTTAACTCTTTTAGGGGGATGCTGAAGAATAACTGCACCTGGAACGGCTCCTCGCAGAATGGCAGAGGTAGATCCATAAGCCGGATGACTCAGGGCTCCTTGTCCTTCAACAATAATGATATCGGGTTGCTCCTGCCTGTCAGCTTTTAGAATGGCATATTCAATCTCACCAGTCGCAAAACCTGAAGTGAGCACATCTACAGCCAAACCATATTTTGCTCCCTGTAACAGGCCGGTTTGTCCGGTGGCAATGAAGACGGCATTTAATCCAGCCAGCTTTAAAGCTTCGATCAGTTTTACCGCAGTTGTGCGTTTACCAACAGCGCAATCTGTACCCAGAACCGCCAGTACAGGCGTTTTGACGTCATGGATACGGCCACTGAAATTGTGAAGATTCTTTCGGGGTGGAGACTTTCTTAGATCATAAATTTGGACCTGATATTCAATCGCCTTCCGAATAAACTCATCATCATCGGTAAAGAATTCAGGGAGACCATTCACAAAGTTCATGCCTGTTTTCATTGCGGACAGGATGAGCTCGCGCTGCTCCTGATCAAGAAAAGCAGCTTGGGCAGCGATCCCATATATGAAATATTCTGGAACATAGCTCAGTGTGTCGATGGCGTTTTCAATACTCGAGAAAATCGGGACACCATTATTGATGCCATCAAGATATTCCCCCGAATCAAGGCCTGCTTTTGTGCTATCTATTATGCCCAGAATATCATATTTCTCTGAGTGGCGGGCCAGACCATTGGCAACCTTGCCATCGATCTGTCCAAATTCGTTTTCACAGTACACCAAAGCTCTGGCTAACATGGGATTTCTCCATTCCTCATTTGTTTAGAATTATTTGCTATATGAGACCAATTGCTTCTCAGTTGTAGCTGAATCAATGATGTAGGAGCCAATGTCGAGCAAAAATGGATGTGCGGGTCGATGCAGCGTTTGATTGACAGGTCCAGTTTTAAATTATTCATCATTTTGGGGCCAGCCAGTGAGGGTTAATGGCGGGGCTCGTGTATATACACTTTATTATCCCCAATGCAATCAAGAACCATGATTTCTCCTAAGTTATTATTATTTCTTGATATGAATTGGGTGATGTGGTTGGAGTGACGTCTCGCCTACGCTTCGTGTTACTCAGTGGAGTTTACCCTGAGTTTATCGAAGGGGCGTGGTCTCCTTCGCACGGTGTGCTTCGGTGAGCTTTCCCTCGTTTTATTGCTGTAATTGTGTTTTGCTTGGCCTGCCAAGCGTCCATCTGCGTCTTTCAGACTTCGATGGATAAAAAGCTCCATCTGGGTTGGCCTGCCAAAGGGGCATCTGCGTCTTTCAGACTTCGATGGATAAAAAGCTCTATCTGGGTTGGCCTGCCAACCGTCCATCTGCGTCTTTCAGACTTCGATGGATAAAAAGCTCCATCTGGGTTGGCCTGCCAAGCGTCCATCTGCGTCTTTCAGACTTCGATGGATAAAAAGCTCCATCTGGGTTGGCCTGCCAAAGGTCCATC
>JAIPJM010000058.1 GCA_021734255.1 Fidelibacterota bacterium
GTGCTTCCAATGCTACCTTTGCTTTGAATTTAGGGCTGTGGTTACGTCTTTTTCTCTTTGTCATGGTGTCCTCCTTCTGGACTCATATTAATCCGGAGTTAACACCTAAGCCACTGTCCAGTTTTTGGGGTCCACCTCTTAGGTACATCAGGCAAATATCTCGTCACCAACAAGGACGATATTGCGATCCCCACACAGATATCATCATACTCCTGTCAATTCTCAGAGGCGGTTGAGATGGCTGAATCCCTCAGACCCTTCATTACACCCGATATTGGCAAGGTATATGGTGATGTACGTACCAATATGATCATTGTTCAGGATACACCTGCAAAAGTGGCAGAAATCCTTACCCTGATCAATAAATTGGATACACACACCCAGCAAGTAAAGATCAAAAGCGCCATTATTGAGGTGTCAGTCTCAGGTGAACATGAGCGAGGCATGCAGTGGTTCACGACCCATGAGGGCGCTAACGACGAGCAAAGTGTCTTAGGTACAGATTTTGGCCTACGATCTCCAACACTGCAAGGACCGCTTGTGGAACCTGTATTACCCAACATGTCTGCTGGATTTGGTGTGGGGATCATCGCTTCAAATATTGATGTTGTTCTGGGTATGTTATCCTCAAGCAATGATCTTAACCTGCTTTCTACACCACATCTAATGGTACTGGACAATAAGGAAGCGGATATAGAAGTTGGTGACCAGATCCCCTACCCAAAGTTGAATGAATTCGGTCAGGTATCATATGAATTTAAAAATGCCACTGTCAAACTCACGATTCGTGTTCATGTAAATAATGACTCAACTGTGACGATCAAGCTACAGCCACAGGCGAATGTCCAGCAGGGGTATACGCCTGACGGTATTCCCATCGTTTCCACAAGAAGGGCCTCAACAGAGGTCATTGTAAAGAATGGTCAGACCGTGATCCTAGGCGGTCTCATGCAGGAATCTGATGTTGTGTCCACTCAAAAAGTGCCCCTGCTGGGATCTATTCCAGTTATTGGTGAACTTTTCAAATATACCCAGACCTCCAAGAAAAAAACTGAATTGCTGGTCATGCTGACACCCGAGATCGTCGATGTGTACAGTATCAAGATCCGCAAAACGGATATAGAAAATATCCCAGAAGAATTTCTGCCGTCGATCAAGTGATAGACTGGTGATCGCAACGATCCAGTATCGTGAGAAGCCCATTATCCTCACTTCATAAGCTCCTGCTCAATCGGAATGTATCTTATCTCTGGATAGGGCAGCTTGTATCACAGGCCGGTGATAGCATTACGCATATGGCTGTGATCTGGTTGATGCTGGACATAACCGGTTCACCCTCATTTACAGGCTTCATTGCTTTCGCCGCCACCGTACCTGCCCTGCTATTCGGCTTGTTCGCAGGTGTGCTGGCCGATCACTATCGACGTCGCACACTGATGCTCATTAGTGATGCGGCCAGATTCCTGCTGATTCTTATTGTCCCCATCCTCTACATTAATGGGCTTCTATCTCCCTATGTTCTGGCAGGAATCGTATTTGTCACAGCATCATTTGGAACCTTATTCAACCCTTCCCGGGATGCCATCATACCAGAACTTGTTGGCCCTCAGCATCTATTAAAGGTAAACACACTCATGCAATCCACCGGATACCTGGCCTATTTTGTGGGTTTATTTGGTGCAGGGATCGTCCTCAACGTGGTTGGTATTTCCAACCTGTTTTTTTTCGATGCGGCAACATTCTTGATCTCCTTTGCCATGATCTTCCTGATCAGCTATCCACGACCAGCTGTAAGATCTACCACCTACGAAAATCGCCACCTATCTGAGTTGAAAAAGGGACTCGATTATGTCTGGAAGATCGATCGACGATTATTCTGGATCATCCTGATCACCGCTCTCAACAATCTTTTCATTATGGGGCCAGCCGTGGTTGGGCTGCCACTGTTGATAAAGGAAGTTTGGGATGGAAGTGGCCAGGAGTTTGCCTTCATTGAATCCACCTATGGTATAGGTATGCTTCTGTCCGTATTCCTGGTGTACAGGCTTTCAGGTCGCTTCACAAAAGGGACCTGGCTTATGCTGGCGCTTATGTATGATGGCTTAACCTACATCCCACTGTTTCTCGTTGGTCATCTTCCGGTTGACCCATTCTGGCTCACTGTGGGAACCATATTTGTCCATTCCCTGGGGATCCCATTTATTCAAGTCACCCGCACAACACTCATCCATTCCATTGTGCCAGGTGATATTCAGGGCCGGGTCTTTTCTATGATCAACCTGGGCGTGGTCGGTTTTATGTCCATATCTGTTGCGCTTACGGGTATCGTTGCTGAATGGGTGTCAGCGAGAACCATCTTCCTCGTGATCGGAATCTGTGCTACTTTGACAGGTATCATTGGAATTTCAATCCGTAGCATCAGAACGGCAGATTAATGGCGAGAATGGAAATCATACAAGCCCTGAAGCAGATTTTAGGGGACCCACTTCCTGGCTGGGAAGCTCAAAAGCTCATGATGCCTGAAACGAGACGTCAATTTAAACCTTTCAATGACAATGACCTCCACCCTGCCTCAGTTTTGATCAGTCTGTTCCCAAAAGCTGACGATTGGTATTTTCCCCTGATTCGCAGGACTGAGGACGGCTATGCGCATAGTGGACAGATCGCCCTACCAGGAGGAAGGCGGGAGGGATCTGAGACTAAAGTAGAGACGGCCCTTCGTGAAGCTCAGGAGGAAGTAAACCTTCCAGCTGCACAGGTGAGCATTCTTGGTCGAACCAGCCCCTTGCCGATACCGGTCAGCAAGCACATCGTCCAACCATTTGTTGGTTACCTGGATAGACAGCCCAGCTTTCAGCGAGCGCCGAAGGAGGTGGATGAGATCCTTCTGATCTCCCTGCAAGATTTTACGGCATTGGATATCAGCACAGAGATCCGCCAATTTTCAGGTGTAGATTTTGAGATCCCTTACTTCGAAATAATGGGGCACAAAGTTTGGGGGGCCACTGGAATGATCCTGAGTGAATTCAAAGCGATCCTGTCCCGGATCACTTAGGCGTCAGCAACCCCTGCTAAGCCTAAGGTGTCTGCATTCTTGCTCAAGGCATCAATAACAAACTGAAAATGTTCAGTAGGTTCCAGATTTAACTCTTCCATTCCCATGGTGATGTCATCTCGATTCACACTCGCTGCAAATGATTTTTGCTTCAATTTCTTCTTCACCGATTTGGGCTTAACTTCCAGTACCGATTTGCTGGGACGTACATAAGTAACGGCGAAAATAAATCCTACCAGTTCATCAACAGCGAACAGTGCCTTGGCCAGTGTAGATTCTCTCGCCACACCCGTATATTCAGCATGGCCCATGATCGCCTCGAGCATCTCCTCTGGATAGCCTTTGCCCCTGAGTATTTCAACGCCTTTGAAGGGATGCTCCTCTGCTGTTGGATACATTTCATAATCAAAATCATGCAGGAGTCCTGTGATCCCCCACAGGTCAGGATCACCCCCATACTTATCTGCCATGGCGCGCATGGCAGTTTCAACACCCAAGGCATGTCTCCTGAGTGAATCGCTCTTGGTGTACTCGCAGAGCAGGCTCCAGGCTTCTTCTCTGTCCAGCATGCTTCCTCCCTATATGATGGTAAGTTTTAGAATAAATCGAATTTGCTAAGATGCAGGCGTACACCCACTCTATGTGTCTGGCCCGCAAGTTTGGATAATTCTGAGAAACCGGTGCCATATTGAATATCCAGAAAACTGGTTCGTATCAAAGCACCGATCTGTAATTGATCCAGGGCATTCTGACCGATCTGAATGTGGAGTTGATTCTGAAAAATGATCTCAACACCGCCGGCCACGCCATAACTCTCCTGATTCAAACCAGCTACTTCTTCGCCAACTGGGATCTCCAGTTGCAGGATAGGGTGAAGCGTGAATGGAATTTTCCTGAATGCCAGGAGATAGTCCAGCCCAGCATAGATCTGAGGTTTATATACCTCGGTCTGTCCACTACTCCAGAATATAACAGTGGAGAGCATATCGGTGACCTGCAGCCCTAATCGCAGTTTATCGGTGGGCTCAAATAACACGCCAGCGTGAAAGCCTACACCAAATCCACTTTCAGCGTACAGATCATGGAAAAGCATACGGGCAGTCCCGTTCAGAAGGAGTTTGTCCGAGAGCGGGTAAGAATAACCCAGTTCTGCTAGAAATTGCTGCGTACTGAAATAATTGATCGAGTTTATGCTGAGTCTTTCACCAGGATCCAACTGGCCATTTCCTTCTGTGCCATCGGAGTCTTCAGTACCGGCCACACCATCTGTCCCATAATCGAGTAGAGCATCACGGGTGTCCGGTATATTGCCCACGCCGCCCCTGAAGAGGAGCAGCGACCATCTATCTTTTGCCCCGCTGAGTACATCAGTTTGATAGACACCACCAAATCCCTCAGTATGCTGAAAACCAAGGCTCAGACCATCTATGCCCCGCGACGCTGAGCTTGCTCCAGGACTGGGGCTAGACATGGGCAAGGCTTTAATATTCCCCATTGCGTAGGCATCGATGGACATCCCCAGGATAAACGGATCTTCTCCATAGGAGACTGATTCTGCAAACAGAACCAGAGGCAGAAATAGTATGCTGAAATATTTTACCATAAAATCCATACGCCTTGAGGTCACCCTTGTTTCCATACTATTTCTTTTCATCCAGTGTCCGAGTCATTTCATCCAGCAGGACCAATGCTTCGATCGGTGTCATCTGATCCAGTTTAATTCCCTTTAATTTATCCCTTAAGACCTGTTCCTGCTGCCGGAAAAGCGACATTTGTGCAGAATCATAGGTCGGGTTTGCCTCCTGCACCTGTTCTGAGCGCACGCTGATCTCACCTGAGTCCAGATCAGCCAATATCTCATCGGCTCTCTGTATGACCGGGAGCGGTACGCCTGCCATCTGGGCGACGTGGATCCCATAAGAGCGACTGGCTGCACCGGGTATGATCTTCCGCAGAAAGATCACCTTATCATCGTATTCCCTGACAGCAACATTATAGTTTTTGACTCGTTTAAGGATACCCTCAAGTTTTGTCAATTCATGGTAATGGGTGGCAAACAGGGTTCGAGCAGCCCGCTCTGGCGTCCCATGGAGATATTCTACCAGTGACCAGGCGATGGCGAGCCCATCATAAGTGGATGTTCCGCGCCCGATCTCATCCAGCAGGATGAGACTTCTTTTCGTGGCATTATTCAGGATATTAGCCGTCTCATTCATTTCAACCAGGAATGTAGATTCACCACCTGCCAGATTGTCTGAAGCCCCTACCCGAGTAAATATTCTGTCAACCAATCCAATATTCGCTTCATCAGCAGGTACAAAACAACCGATCTGAGCCATGAGGACTATCAGACCGATCTGCCTCAGGTAAGTCGATTTTCCTGCCATATTCGGACCCGTTATCAATAAGATCTGATCCTGATCCGCGTGGGTAAGCAGGTCATTGGGTATGAAAGCTTCTTCCATGGGAAGGATCTGCTCGATTACGGGATGACGACCGTTGCGCACGGTAATTTCCAGGGACTGGTCCAGTTTGGGTCGACAATAATTTTTGGCGTAAGCCAAGCGAGCAAATGAGTTCATGACATCCAGCCGAGAAAGAAAATCTGCGATCTTTTGAATGCTGGAAGACTCGACAAGAATGTCTTTTCTCAGACTATCAAAGATCTCAAACTCACGTTCGATATATTTTTCTTCTGCCGTCAGGACCTTTTCTTCATACTCTTTCAGATCTTCAGTAATGAATCGCTCAGAATTCACCAGAGTCTGCTTACGGATATATTCCTCAGGAATCAAGTCTTTGTGTTTATTGGTGATATCGATATAATATCCAAAGACCTTGTTATAAGCCACCTTTAGCGAAGGAATCCCTAATCGAGACCGCTCTGAAGCTTGAAAATCTACCAGCCACTGCTTGGCGTTCTGGGCAATACCCCTAATTTCGTCAAGATCAGGGTCCACCTGATCCTGGATCATGCCCCCCTGCTTTACGGATACGGGAGGTTCCTCGACAATGATCCGTTCCAAGTCACTCAGCATATGACTCAGATCAGGGAGCGCTCCCACATCCAGACCGATCTTTTTGGTGCGCTTGCTGTTCAGCAACTCTGCCAGTGTGGGTAAGCGTTGGAGTGTTGCACGCAGACCTGCCAGGTCTCGGGCGGACCCCCGTGTCGAACTCAATTTGGACAGAAGACGCTCCAGGTCAGCTGTCTCTTTCAGGATATCTGTTAACTGACTCGAGAGTTCGTGGTCATCGAAAAAGAATTGAACCTGATCCAGGCGATTTTCCAGGCGGTCGATCTCTAACAGAGGTTTGTGGATCCAGTCACGTAGCAAACGTCCCCCGCCTGCACTCACGGTTCGATCCAGCACAGAAATGAGGGTCCCCTCGCCTCCCTTGCGAAGCGAGTCAAATAGCTCCAGGTTTCTCAGGGAGTCATCATCCAGCGTCATCCAATCGTTTGGATTCAATACTTGTAGATGGGTAACATGGGAAAGGTCTCTGCCCTGATAGCTCTGCAGATAATACAGAATGGCTCCTGCAGCAGGGACACCGGGTGAGCCTGGTTTGACACCAAAGCCCTTCAGGCTTCTGGTCTTAAATCGTTTATTCAATTCACTGGTGGCAAAATCAAGATTGAAAACCCAGCTTTCGATCTCTGTGAGCATCCACGTGCCTGCGCCAAGTCTGGTCTCAATTGCTTTTCTTTCATCTTGCGAAACAAGGATCTCGCTGGGATTTAAGCCTGCCAGAAACGATCTGAGTTGTGCTGCTGATATCTCCAACAATGCGAATTTGGCTGTAGATACATCCAGGAATGCCAGGCCGACCTGGTCATCATCGATATTCAGGCAGGCCAGGAAATTAGATTCCTTGGCATTTAGATACTGATCACTCATGGCTGTTCCAGGGGTAGCAACCTCCACAACCTCTCGCTTGACAATGCCCTTGGCCTGCTTCGGGTCCTCTACCTGTTCGCAGATAGCCACCCTCAAACCAGCTTTCAGAAATTTGTAAAGATAAGAATCAAGTGCATGATACGGGAATCCTGCCAGCGGTACCTTTGCCGCCTTGCCGTTGGATCGACTTGTCAGAGTGATCCCCAAAACCTGGGCCGCCACCTTGGCATCCTCATCGAATGTTTCATAAAAATCGCCCATCCGGTAAAGGAGTAACACATCGGGATATTTGGACTTGATCTCATAGTACTGCCGCATAAGCGGGGTACTGCTCTCAGTGTTTTTGGTAGCTTTTTTTACCATCTAATCAATATAAGAGTAAATGTCTCAATTCGAATCTTGAATATTTACAGGAGTTCCCCCGTTATATCAGTTAAAAATCAGGTCCAACTGTCGATATCGATGTTTTCTCTTATAAACCGGGTTGATTTGGCCCGGATTTCTTTTAAAAATGGCTGAGATTCCATCACCCAGGGCATAATATCCG
>JAIPJM010000026.1 GCA_021734255.1 Fidelibacterota bacterium
TCTCATACTCTACGTGGGCTGTTGCGATCGTAATTCCACGCTCCCGCTCTTCAGGGGCGTTATCAATACTGTCAAATGAACGAACTTCACTCAAGCCCTTGGCTGCAAGCACCTGTGTGATCGCTGCTGTCAGGGTTGTTTTACCATGATCTACGTGACCGATCGTTCCGACGTTCACGTGAGGCTTGGTACGTTCAAATTTTTGTTTTGCCATACTTCAATTCCTCCGTATCGCTTCGTTATTTAAAATGTTATGGGGAAGCTAGAGCTCGGAAGCGGATTTGAACCGCCGACCTTCTCCTTACCAAGGAGGTGCTCTACCGACTGAGCTATCCGAGCAATTGACATTACCCGGCTCAACTCATCAAGCAATTCAGGTGACCCTTACCGAAGTTAGGATTGATTACCCGTCTTCGCTCTGCGAGCTTTACCGCGGTTATACCGATGCTTAGTGGTCGGCATAAAAAAGCCCCTGATTCTGGGGCAATTCACTGTCATTGAGCGGGTGATGAGAATCGAACTCACATGACCAGCTTGGAAGGCTGGTGTTCTACCATTGAACTACACCCACTGGGTTCAGACAGCAACGTCTAAGAATTGCCTCCCCAATATTGTCTAAAAGCGTGGGCCGGGATGGATTCGAACCACCGTACTCATCCGAGAACAGATTTACAGTCTGCCGCCTTTAACCACTCGGCCACCGACCCCAAAAGCGTTGCTCGAGCCAAGGAAGGGACTCGAACCCCCGACCGGCGGTTTACAAAACCGCTGCTCTACCAACTGAGCTACCTTGGCCGTTTTATTCAAAAGCCGAAGAATATATAAGCTAATTATCGCGTTGCAAGGACTATTGGGAAAGAAATCCTGGAGAAATTTTTATCTCGATTTGGAGTGACATGTGGATCTGAAATATTTAGGTGGATCTCAGCTGAGGTAGGGCGACGGCAGTTCTGCTATTTGACCTTCCATTTCGTGCCCTCAGGCGTATCGATCAATTCGATGCCTTGCTCGGCCAATTCATCCCTGATGGTATCGCTGAGGGCAAAATCTTTATTTGCCCTGGCCTGCTTACGCTCTGCTATCCTGGCCTCAATGAAGGCTGCATCAAATTCTTGTTCCAAACCACTGTCCATCCGTAGTACGGCAAGGACATGATCAAAGCGATCCATGAGCGTTGACAGTGACAGTGCGCCTGATCCACTGAGATCGCCATCATCCATGGCTTTATTCCCCCAGCGTACCAGATCGAATATAGCTGCCAGACCACCAGAGATATTCAGGTCGTCATCCATGGCTGCTGTGAAACTGGATTCAGCTTCCTCGACCTGTATTTTTGCTGATGCGCTACCATTGCGATCATAGCTTTTAAGTTTATCAACAAATTCGCGCAGGCGATTGACTGCTTTCGTTGCTTCGTCTAATCGTTTAACCGAGAAATTCAGCTTCTGTCGATAATGGGTGGTGAGCAGCATCCAGCGGATGGCATCTGCAGGATAGCCCTGGTTCATAAGATCCCGTAAGGTGTAAAAATTGTTCAGCGACTTGGACATCTTCTTATTATCAACCAGCAGATACTCAGAGTGGAGCCAGTAATTTACAAACGCCTCGCCTGTTGAACAGACACTCTGGGCGATCTCATTCTCATGGTGAGGAAAAATATTGTCAACACCCCCGCAATGAATGTCAAAATGGTTTCCCAATAATTCAGTAGACATGACCGAGCATTCGATATGCCAACCCGGTCGACCTTTCCCCCAGGGAGAATCCCACTGGACCTCTCCGTCCTCCTCCTTGTAGCCCTTCCAAAGCGCGAAATCCCTGGCGCCCTCCTTCTCGTAGCTATCGTCACTGACCCGCTCGGCTTTCACCATCTCCTCAGGATTTAAGTTGGCCAGTTTACCGTAGTCATTGAATTTATCGATCTCAAAGTAAACACTACCATCATCTGACTTGTAGGCGAAGCCTTTGGATTCCAGGTCCTGGATCATCTGGATCATCTCTGCTACGTACTGTGTGGCCGCCGGATAATGATGAGCAGGCTGGATATTGAGTGTTTTCAGGTCTGCATGAAAGGCTGTCTTGAACTCATCTGTCAGTTCGCTAAGTGAGACTCCACGTTCACGGCTTCTCCTGATCGTGTTGTCATCAACATCGGTGAGGTTCATTACTTGGGTGACCTCCAAGCCTCGAAACTCAAGATAGCGACGCAGGAGATCCTCGAACATGAAGGTACGGTAATTACCAATGTGGGCATAGTCATACACTGTGGGTCCGCAGGTATACATTCGGACCTTTCCAGCTGCGATCGGGTTGAATGATTCTTTCTGACGACTCTTCGTGTTATAAAATTGTATGCTCATATCATTACCAATAAAAAAAATTTAATATAACTGTCATCCTGAGTGAAACGAAGGATCTTGATCCTTAAAGCAGAATTCTCATGATGGGACCAAGATTCTTCGCTTCATTTCATTCCGCTCAGAATGACAATTCTTAGGAATTTTTGTTTAGAGATTTCTTTATTATCTCGTCAATCAACTCTGGAAATGAGATACCAAATGCCTTTGCTCCCATTGGCAAAAGTGAAGTCTCCGTCATGCCAGGTAATGTGTTGATTTCCAGGCACCAGGGATTCCCCTCTGGATCCAATCGAAAATCCACGCGCCCATACACCTGAACACCTACCGCTTCCATGGCCTTTTTTGCCAGCGTCTGGATCTGGCTGGCCAGATCATCATCCAGGTCAGCCGGACATTTATACTGGCTCATCCCCTTGGTGTATTTGGATTCATAGTCGTAGAGCTCGTGCCCGGGAAAAATTTCAACAATGGGATAAGCCTGTCCACCAACTACCCCCACCGTCAATTCACGTCCCGGAATAAATTTTTCGTAGATCAATCGACTGAAAGGGCCTGAGACTGCATCGGCATTTTTGAAATCCAGCTCAGTCTGACAGACTGAGAGACCAATGGTGGAGCCCTCGTTGTCCGGTTTGATCACAAAGGGAAGCCCGATCGTGGTTTTCGGAAGGGCAGTGCCTGGATCATGCAACTTCATTTCCCACTCAGCAGTGGGAACGCCTCTGGCTTTAAATATGCGCTTGGAAGCATCCTTGGAGAATGCCAGCAAACTATCTTTTACGCCAGCACCAGTGTAAGGGATCTCGTGCGATTCCAGAATGGACTGAAGCAAACCATCTTCACCGGCACGGCCATGGAATCCCAACAAAACGATATCAAAATCATCCTCCCAGTGATCCACTACATCCATTTCACTTTCAACATCAATGCGTGAATAATCATAGGCCAGATCCTGAAGTGCTCGCTCCATGGCATCTGTAGATTTAAGTGATACTTCCCTTTCATGGGAACTACCGCCACCGGCCAATAATACTTTCATTCGATCATCTCATAACTCTCATTATTGCTTAGTGATCATGGCAATTGCATGATTCTTCCTCTTCCTCGGAAGAGCCCAGACCTTCGTATAAATTTTCAAGCATGCCCCTTGGCCCTATTCTTAGTAATGATCCAACAAATAATAGGCAGAGGGCCAGTCCAGAGCTCACATTCAATAGTGTAAAATCATCATGCAGATGCTCATCCACCATGATGTTAGAAGCATCCCCAAGCATCAAATTAACAAGTAAGCCCACCACGATAGTGAGCGTGATAATGACCACTGGAAAAATAACGGCCACCCGGGTACTGTGCAGTTTCCTCATTACACCGAGAGTCGTAATATTGGTAGCCGGGCCCGTGATCAAGAAGGCCAGCACGGCACCAGCAGAGACGCCGTTCATAAGCATCACAGCCGCAATAGGAGTCGCACCTGTGGCGCAGACATATAATGGCATACCTATCAGAGCCATGACCAGGATATCCAGACCATAGGAAAATTGCGTCCAGTCCTGTTTCGCCAGGAAGGGATCGGCTATGGCGGCCAAGATGAGACCCAGGAGAACCCAGGGCCCCAAGTGATCGATCAGTTCATGATTAAGGGTGTGCCAGAATTTGCCCCAACCGCTACGCTTATCTTCCAGCTTTTCAGTAGCGATGGTTGGGATCTCTACTTTTTCAACGGGAGGTACCAGTAGATCCATGACGTAGCCTGTTAACCAGGCGATGAGAGCAGCTGCCCCCAGGCGAATCAGTGTCATTTTTGCTCCCAGCAGTGGGATGGAGATCAGGATAGCATCGATGCCCAATTCAGGTGTTGCGATGAGAAACGCGATCGCGGCGCCCATGGGCACCCCTCTCCGCACCAGACTATGGTACAGCGGTACAACCCCACAGGAGCATATAGGCAGCGGTAATCCGAACAGCATCCCCTTGCTTACCCGGACAGACCGATTGCGACTTTTCAACCAGTTCATACCTGCTTCTGGTATAAAATTTTGGATACCGGCTGCAATAATGAAACCCAGCAGCAGGGCAGGTGCGCTTTTCAGGAACAGTGATAGGGTAATCGTTGCAGTTGAGTCAATGGAATGGTCATGTGGCAGATCACCGCCCAGGGGTAACACATAGAGGAGAACTGCCCCCATGAGAGCTCCCAGGGCTGCAGGAAGGGCACTTTCTTTATTCGGATGCAGGGCTTCATGTTCATGATCATCTTCATTTTTTTTGTGCATGTGTCTGTGGAAAAGTACATGGAGTAATGACCCTGTTACGAGGGACTGGAAGTAAACCAATCCGCTGGATTGTGTGAATGAAAAATCGATCTCCCCTACTGAGAATCCGGCGATCGTACCCAGACTCATGAGCGTGAGAGCCATGATGATGGAGCGCATCCCTGTCAGTGGTTTCAGAGCCCACCAGATCAATAGACCGATCGGTAGCCGATGTAAAATGACTGCCAGGGCCAGGGCTATTCCTTTGTCAGTGTTGGCCGAATATGACGAGAGGGCGATACCATCCAACATGGTGTGGGTCAAAATACCGCTAAACGCCAGGATCAGTACTCCGCTATGAGTGGCACGTTCATAATTATGAAATGCTCGTTCAGCGAAATAGGGTAATAAAGCGCCTAGCACAACCATAACCAGCGCTGCCCCACCGATCTGCACCACAGCCTCAGGCAAGAGGTGGATCACAGCGATACCACCTATGGTCACCAGGATGAAACCATCCAGGAAGCGATTCACTCCAGGCTGCCGCTCAAATAGTTTGGCTATGAAAGGGCCGACGATCAGGGCGACAATTGCGAGGACGAGCAGAGTCATACTTTTTTCTCCAACTCCTTCTGATGCTGCGTATAGCCCAGGTACCAAACCAGACCAGCCACCAGCAGCATAAAGAAGCACAGGATCTGGCCCATGCTGAATTTAAGGAATACGAAGCCCAGATGAGCATCCGGCTGTCTGAAAAATTCAATGAAGAATCTCACAAAGCCATAGCCAAAGATGTAGAGTCCAGATAAAAATCCCGGAAAGGGTGACTTCTTCCTGAAAGACCAGACAACAATGAAGAGAACGATCCCTTCAAAGAAGGCTTCATACAATTGTGAGGGGTGGCGCAGCTGGCCATCCCCGGCGTGGGGAAAGTACATCCCGATCCAGGAGTCCGTGACCCGACCGTACAACTCACCGTTGATAAAATTTCCGATCCGGCCAAAAGTGAATCCCAGGGGGATACCTGCCATGAGGAGATCGGTGAGCTCAAAATATTTCACTTTGTGTTTGCGGGCATAGAGCCACAGAGCGATGGCCACACCGGATATTCCGCCGTGGTAGGACATTCCCGAGATACCGGTAAATTTCCAATGGCCATTGATCTTCGTCACGGGTGAAATGATGCGGAAGGGATCCTGGATCAGATCTTCGAAGCCATAGAAGAGGACGTAGCCCAGTCTACCCCCCAGGATAACCCCGACAATGGCCCACATGATGGCATCGGCAACAAAATCCAGGGTATAGGGCAATTTTTCATCTTGTATGCGATATTTAGCCACCAGATAGGTCGTGGCGAATGAGGCGATATACATCATGCCGTACCATCTCAGGGGGAAATTTCCAATTTTGAAGATGACAGGGTCCATCTGTGACGGGAGATGCTGCCAGAAATATATAAAACTATCCAAAGTGGGACTCCTCAGTCAATTTTTCCACGGCAGAAAATTAGACAGAATGAAAAGCTTACCAAGGGTTTAGTCATGAGTTTTCTTACCGCAAAGTCGCAAAGAACGCAGATCACTAAATATGCCCGCCAAGATTGGACGACACGAATTGACTAATTGTTTCAACTACTGGTGACTGGGCAATAGTCCTCCCCTGGGGGAGGTGTCCGAAGGGCGGTGGGGCTGTTTATTCTTTCTGGCTTCACCATTTGACCTCTGTCACAATAGGTATTTACCCTTATTGGAAGGACCCAGTCCTGCATTATATTTTCTGCGGTTATTGTAGGCTAAAAATGGAAATATTGGAGGGCTTGACCTAAGCCCTACCGGAGGATACATCCATGTCAGATAAGAAGAAGATCATTCGTATCGATGAAAATCATATATTAACCTATTCAGCTCTTGCTGCTGCATTCGTGGCAGGAAGCAATGCACGAGGGGCAGTTGATATAACCGATATAGCAGATGAAACAGTTACCAATACCACCTTTGGTATTGACTTCAATGATGATGCAACAGACGATTTCGATATATATCATAATGGGAGTATTGCTGCTGTAAAAGAAAAAACAGCATCAGGAGAAGTTGTTTGGAAAAATATTGCAATTACTGCTGCCTATGCCCTGAACTCTGGTGATCTTATTGCACAAACTCTTTCAAAAGGCCAGTGGGGTGGTATTGCTACGAAATGGTTAGGTTCTGGTAATTCATTTATGTTCCCAGGCCAAGGTGATAGATATGTTGGTGTTAAATTTAAAATTGGTGGGAACACTCATTATGGATGGATTCTGCTAAATGTACCAGCACTTACACCTAATGTATTAGTTAAAAAGTTTGCCTACGAGACTACCGCAGATTTGGGAATCAATGCAGGCTTTGAAACCTCTCTTCCCGTAGTCCTCTCTGAGTTCAAAGGGTTTCAGGAAGGCAAAACCGTGGTTGTGAACTGGTCTACTGATTCTGAGATCGAAAACATTGGTTTCATCCTGGAACGGCGAGAATCAGGCCCTTCGGGAGCCTCAGGGTCCGATTGGCAGCAGATCGCTCATTTTGATTCTGATCCCGAGCTGCAGGGTCAGGGCAGTAAGGTGACCCGGACGGACTACAGCTTTGTGGATAAAAATGTGGAGATCGGGAAGCGCTACAGCTACCGCCTCACCGATGTGAGCTACCAGGTCATGTACAAGGGAATCTCCCGCATCATTCAGGATGTGGAAGTAAATCCCTTGATCGCCTCTTCCTTCAAGCTGCATCCCAATTATCCCAATCCATTTAACCCGGAGACCACCCTGGGCTTCACTCTGGATGAGCCGGGTAATGTGCAATTATCCGTATATAACCTGAAGGGTCAGTTGGTTACCTCCCTCCTGAACGAGGAGCGGACCGGTGGCTTCCATGAAGTGAATTGGAACGCCAGTGAAATGGATGCCGGTGTTTATTTTGTGGAACTCATTTCAGGCGCTCAGCGCCAGATGCAGAAGATCACCCTGGTAAAATAAGTAGACCTGTCATTTTTCCAGCGGGGGGTCCCCTTCTTGGCTACAGAGTTCAACCAGGCAGGCGATCACCCGCTCTTTTATTTCCAACTTACGCTGTAACTATAGAGAGCTATGAAAAAAGATCAGCAGCAACTCAACGACGCTCCTCTGGAAGAAAAAACCTACGCCAGTTACGATGCGTTCTATGATGACATTCCCGTAGAGGGGTCCCTGGGTATTTTAGCCATGGGCGCTTCTGGTGTCATCCCCTGGCGTATCAAACGGGAAAAAGCCGGTATCAAACCAGAATTCATTCTACCTGAGGAGCATGAGGATGATGGCGAAGCGTAAACTGCTCCTCATTGGTTGGGATGCTGCCGACTGGAAGCTGATCCACCCCCTCATGGATGCCGGGATGATGCCCACCCTGAAAAGACTGGTTGAAACCGGGTCAGCCGGAAATCTGGCCACGCTAGACCCCCCCATGTCCCCTATCATGTGGACGTCTATCGCTACTGGTATGCATGCTGACAAACATGGCATTCTCAACTTCACTGAACCAGATCCCTCCAATCAGGGCATCCGACCTGTATCCGGGCTGTCCCGAAAGAAGAAAGCTATCTGGAATATGCTCATGCAGGAGAATTATAAGGTCCATACGGTCGGTTGGTGGCCCAGCCACCCCTCAGAGCCCGTCAATGGTATCTCAATTTCTAATTTTTATCCTCATATAACCAAAAACGGCATGATGCCGGCTGAGATGTCAAAGGGCACGGTCCACCCGGAATCCATGGCCAGCACATTTGATCAACTCCGGCTCTTTCCCCACGAGCTGACGTCTGCTCACCTGAAGCCCTTCATCCCCAACCTGGATCAGGTCGATCAGAAAGCAGATCGTCGCGTGGGGTCAGTGGCGAAAATTCTGGCAGAAGCGGCCACTGTGCACAACGCTGCCACCTGGATCATGGAGAATGAGGCGTGGGATTTTCTGGCTGTTTACCATACGGCTATTGACCATTTCGGGCATGGCTTCATGAAGTACCATCCACCCCGCCAACCCCAGGTGCCTGAAGCTGATTTCGAGACCTACCAGCACGTGGTACGTTCTGGTTATAAGTTCCATGATATGATGTTGGCGCGGATGATCCAGCTGGCTGGACCCGATACCACCGTTGTCATAGTATCTGATCATGGATTTCATAGTGACCACCTCCTGAAGGTGGCACCACCAAAAGAACCGGCTGGTCCTGCTCATCAACATCGGCCCTATGGTATTATGGTCATGAATGGTGAGGGCATTAAACAGGATGAACTCATTTTTGGTGCCAGTCTGCTGGATGTAACGCCGACCTTGCTCACTCTTTTGGGGCTACCCGTCGGTGAGGATATGGATGGCAAGACATTGGTCCAGGTATTTGAGGATGATCGCACACCGGACTTCATCTCTAGTTGGGAAGACCGCGAGGGGTCAGATGGTAGACATCCAAGCGATAAGTATATCGATCCGATTGCTGAACAGGAAGCCCTGGAACAACTCATTGCCCTGGGATATGTGGATGAGCCAGAAAAGGATGTGGCTGAAACTGTCGATCGAACGATCAACGAATCCCAATACTTCCTGGCCCGGGCCCTTATGGACAAACAGCAATATGGGAAAGCATTACCTATACTGGAGGAGCTCCATGAAAAGGACCCTGATGCTGTCCGCTTTACGTTCCGTCTGGCCAAGTGTTACCAGAACCTGGGAAAAATAGCGGAATGTCGCTTCGCTGTGGAGGAGATCTCCAGCCAGATCCGAAGTTCCAACCCACAGCTCAATTTACTGGAAGGCTCCCTGGCGCTTGCCGAGCAGGATTATGAGCTGGCACTCAAACATTTTAACACGGCTGAAGCTCACAGTCCTGATTTGCCCAGCCTGCATCAACAGATCGGGAATGCTTATCTTTCATTAAAGAAACCAGATGATGCAGCACGGGCCTTCAATCATGCGCTGAATCTGGATCCTGAGAATCACATTGCCCTCAACGGTCTGGCGGAAGTATATCTTCAGAAAGGAGATTATCCCCGGGCACTGGATTACGGACTGAATGCAACCGGACTGATCTATAATTATCCCCGAGCACATTTCAATATTGGTGAAGCCTTGCTGGGAATGGAAGAGTTCGAGCGTGCTTCTCAAGCATATGAGGTCACGATGTCCATCACCCCCAACTTTATCCTGCCTAGGAAGCGTGTCGTTAATTTGTATCGGAACAAATTGGATCAAAAAGATAAGGCAAGGGAGCACCAGCTTATCCTGGACCAACTCAAGGAGCAGAAATGATCACGATCGTCTCAGGTTTACCCCGTTCTGGAACCTCAATGATGATGCAGATGGTGGAAAAAGCCGGCGTCCCTGTTTTAACAGATGGGATCCGGTCAGCAGATGAGAGCAACCAAAAGGGGTATTATGAATATGAAGCGGTGAAGAAGCTGAAGCACGATACCTCGTGGCTGAGTGAAGCAGAGGGGAAAGCGATCAAAGTGGTCTCCATATTCATCGATGAGCTACCCGCGACCTTCGATTACCGGATCATATTCATGGAACGTAACATTGATGAGATCCTCCATTCACAGCATACTATGCTGGAGCGGCAGGAAAAGACATCCCCAGCCGGTCAAACCCTGCTCAGGGCAACATTTCTCAGTCAAATTCAGCGAGTGAAGACTTACATAGAGTCGCAGAAGAATATGAGCTTACTCTGTCTGCAGTATGAAGATATCCTGGCAAACCCATTGCCGGCAGCCGTCCAGTTGGCGACTTTCATTGATCAGGGCGACGCCCTATCAATGGCATCAGTGGTTGATCCCAGCCTACGCACTGCCTTCGCTGAATAAAAAAGGCGCATCCGCAGATACGCCTTTTCCATAGTAATTACAGCTAATCGCTAGTAGAGATATCCAAGTCCGATATATAGTCCGGAGTTTCCGTCCTGTTCATCGGCTGCCAGCCCATAGTCTACAGCGATGATAAAGTTTTCGTTCAACACGATCCGCAAACCACCACCATACGACAGATGCAATCCATCATCACCTGTGGGGATAGGCAGTAGACTGCTGGGTGCCGCCATTTCGGGGTACTCGTAAGGATCGATCACCTGTCCCATGTCAGCAAAGCCATTCAGAGCCAGGTAAAGATTTTTATTGGCGATCACAGTTTTGAAAAACTTCCAGCGAGCTTCGAGGTTGGCCATAACGATGGAGTTTCCAACAATTCGGTTTTTAAGGATCCCGCGGAGAGACTTGGATCCACCAAGACCTTCCGTCATCTTATAACTACTCTGATACCAGGGCAGCATATAGAATGGGACATCACCAAAATGCTGTTGGTATCCCAACCGGTATGTCATTGACAGATCATTTTCGATGATGGTGAAATACTGTCTGTGGGTAGCGGTAAGGGTTGAGAAAGCGAAATCACTTCCCAGGAAGCTGGGATAGGTTGTGAATAGCGCTTCGGTCCAGATGCCACTCATTGGATTGGGTTCATTATCCCTGGTGTCATAGACAAGACCGAGCTTCAGATAGTTGGTAGCCCCACCTTTAGCTTCATCTGCGCCGATAAATCCTGCTGCCACGTATTCATCATAAAGCGTAGGTTCATCCAGTGGCAGGAGATCTTCATCTTTTCCCTCATTCAGTCCAGCTTCATCAACAGTGTCAACCTGAGTATCGATGTAGCCGACCCCTGCGATCACCCTCAGATTTTCACTCAGTACGCTTTTTTGAAAATCAGCCGTTAATCTCAGGGTGTTTCGTTCATGCCGATAATACATACGGGTCCTGTAATTGCTGGAATCAGAGAGTTCGAAAGCAGGTGTATAATTAGTTTGAGCACCATTAAAACCATAAAAAGGGAGAGCCTGTTCTGTTAAATATCCTGCATAAGCAGTGATACGAATATCATTGGGCAGCAGATATTTTGAGTCGAAGAAAAGCGTATTCTCACCGCTTCCCTTGGTGGTCCGCGTCCAGGTTGGTTTCAGCGTGTAATTGTAATCAGGGTAATGTGATCCATCACCGTAATTATATGCTTCAAATACGATCCCATACAAAAAACCAGTATCCGAATTGTAGGCTACAGCAGGCACACCTCCGAAGCCCCACCCGCTTTTCGCTTCCTGTGCCATGGACATACTGATCCCGAGCAATAGCAGAACTGCTAAAGTTTTGCGAACCATAAGACTCTCCTCCTTTTGATGCGTATTAGCTATCGAGCAAGCTCTCCAGACGCCAGTTCATCTCTGCGATGAAGTCCTTGTCTGGATCAAATCCCACGATCTTGTAACGGATTTTTCCTTGTGGTCCTATTATAAACAGACTGGGGATACCTTCCACACCAAATTTTGTGGCATTGCCCTCGTCATAAGTGATGGGAAAAGTGAATCCCATCTCGTCTACATAAGGTTGTACCTTCTGCTTTTCTGCGTCAGTTGATGCCGCAATAAATGATACCCTTGGATCGTTCTTATGCATTTCATAGAACTTCTGGAATTCCGGTAGCTCACGTCGACAGGGTCCACACCAGGTTGCCCAGAAATCCACAAAGACAACTTTACCCATTTGATTCATATTGGTATAGGTTTTTCCTGAGAAGTCAGAGAATGAGAACTGAGGAGCCTCAAGGTATATGGTCTCTGCCAGGACCTGTTCACGTCGTTTCTCGTTCAGACTTACCTGCAGGTCATTGATGAACTGGGTAGCATCTTGACCTGGATTCAGTGCTGTATATAGTTCCTTGACCTTATTCGTAAGCATGGGCTGGTTCGGAGAAAGTCCCAGGGCGGTTACAAAATCCTCCAGGGCTGCAGACAGATCTCCCTGTTCCTCCAGGATCAATGCGCGCTGGATCAATGCCTCGGGCTGTTCATAATGGTCGATGGAGGCGCTGTAGGCCTCCAAGGCACCCTCCTGATCGCCGGCACTTGAATAGACAACAGCCTGGGTGGCATATACGGCTGCACCGATCTGATCCCGATACTCGAGACTGTCCGCATTTGCATTGAAGGACTTAATGGTAAACTCAATAACTTCCTGAGCCATATTGGGGAGCATATTCTGGGTGCTCATGATCCAGGCCAGCTGATTTCCGATAGCGATCTGGTCAGACATCTCCAGCGCGCCATTCTCTGGATAATTCTTCAACAGACCGTAGAATTTGCTGAATTGCTCCGAATCGTTTTCCATGAGAGCCCGCTCAGAGCCCTGGGCCAGAATGACGGCAGCTTCATACTTTTCAGGGTAGTTTTTTGCCAGCTCGTAAGCAAAATCCATCCATTCTTCGAACTCTAACTCATTGAGGAGTGTATCTGTAAGGATGATGAAGCGTTCCTCAGATATTTCTTCCTTTTGTGAGCAGACATTCAGGCTCACTATTAATCCTGCTACCAGGACGAGACTCATTAATTTTTTCATGTTATCTCTTTCTATCTATGGGGTTAAAAATTTTCAAAGTATTGGAACACAGTCGGAACCATCCACGATTCCCCGCTATGATCTATAAAGCCCACATGTCCCCCATGTTCCGTCAGGAGTGCAGGTATTTCTCCAATACGCTCCGGCATGGAATCCGGTGGAATAAATGGATCATCCCTGGACGCCAGGTAAAGTGTTGGCTTGGTGATCTCTGGCAACACATTTTTTGCACTCATCTTGTGGTAGTAATCAGCGGCATCTTCAAATCCATGCATTGGCGCTGTGGCAGCACCGTCAAGATCCCAGAAATTCTTCGCTCTGGCCAACTTCTGCTCAAATATGGGATTATCAATGAGTGCGGATTTTGCCCGGTATTTTTGGAGCAGGGTCCGTCTGAATTTGTAGATATACAATCGATTCAGCCCACTCTCCATGTAATCTGCTGATCCCCGCAGGTCCAAGGGTGCTGAGATGAGGACAGCAGCTTTAAGATCAGCTGAGGGCTGCCCCTTTGCCAAATAATGGACAAGCTGACTTCCCCCCAGAGACACACCGGCAATGTAGATCTGCCTGCCAGGCATTCTTTCTGGTAAGGCCTGGTCCATAAAATACTGAATATCCTGGTAAAAGCCGGCATGATAGAAGGTCGGCTTCTTGTTCAGCAGGCCACCGCAACTTCTCATATTTAGGACCACCCCGGTCCAGCCTTTCCGGGCTGCTTCATTCATCAGCAGGCGAGTATATCGACTATTGGAATCACCCTCCATACCGTGGATCAGCACGAAAAGTGGTCGTGATTCATCACCATCTAACCAATCAGCCGCAATGACATCACCATCCGGAAGGTTGATTAGCTCACGACGATATGGCGGCAGGGGTGTTCGCTTGAAAAGAGAGGCATATACTGTCTGAGCGTGGGCATTAGAAAGCCACCAGGGCGGATTGAAAGATTGGAATTGTTCTAAAAACGTGTCGTGCATCAAGAGATTGGATGAGCTCAGGGAGTGAAAGTTACTTTAATCCAAATATTCATCCAGAGCGTCCTTAATGTTGAATATGGCGTCATGGTCAGGCTTGTAGTGAATATGCTCATAATCGTTTTGATCATTAATTTCGTAAAGCTTTCCATATGCTTCGCCATTTTCAATGATATCCTTGAGGGCGGCAATAAGTACCTTGGCATCATCCATGGTGGAGTACATTCCAAAACTGGCCCGGACCATCCCTGCTTTACGCATGAACTCATCACTCATATTACCGAAATCGATCTCACCGAAATCCTTCTTCAGTTCATCAGACATCATTTCCTTTACATAGGGATGGGCACAGAAGCATTGATTGCGGACGGCTATGTTAAAATAGTCATTCAATACTGCCGCCACCAGTCCATGGTCCAAGCCGCGAATGTTAAATGATATGGACGCCGCTCGCGGACAATTTTCGAAATCTGTGCCACCATAGACGATGACCTGCTCCAACCTGGCAAATTCACTGAGAGCAAAGTGCATGATCTCATCCTCAATTTCCATGAGGAGATCCATGCCGATCCTATCCAGAACTTCAATGGTGGTGGCTAAAGCAATAGCACCGGGAATATTGGGTGTACCTGCCTCTTCCCTGTCCGGAAATTCTTCCTTTACCAGGTATTTATCCTCCATGACACGTTCCACCATACCACCACCTACTTCTTCTGGTTCGATGCCAAGTAGATGATCTTTCCGGGCAATAACAACCCCAGGTGAACCAGGGGTGTATGTCTTGTGCCCTGAGAACACGAGGGCATCAATGGTGGCATCAGGATCATCAGCATGAAAGATCTGGGTGGGCAGATGAGCCACACTTTGCGCTCCATCCACCATAATAAGTGCCCCATATTTGTGGGCCATTCTGGCGATATCATGGATCGGATTAATAATGCCCGTCACATTGCTAACTGCCGTAATTGAAACATAATTGATCTTCCCCTTCCCGGCTTTCAGGGCATCCTCAAGTTTGGCAAGATCAATGCACATGAGGTTGTCATCTATCCCTTGAACGGGGATGTGAATGACTGACTGCATATGTTTGCGATGTGGAAGATCATTGGAATGATGTTCCATGATGGAGATCACAGCCGTATCCTTCTCCGGCCTGAGGTCTCGGAAGACCCGGGCCATTCTATTGACACCGGCTGTGGTTCCTGCCCCGGCAAAAAAGCAGGTATATATCTCTTCTGGCGCACCGACAAATGCCAGGATCCGACTGTGGGCCCAATCGTAGGCGGCAGTTGATATGAAGGCACTGTGATGAAGTTTGCTATGGGTATTGGCATAATGACTCATGAAGGAGGTCACGATCTCGGCTGAAGGGCGAAACATGAGCGAGCTTGCCGTTGAATCCATGTAGATCCTCCGGGTTAACTCTCCGCGAGCATTCTCGTAGGTTGTATCCAAACCCAGGAAGTCATTTCTGACTTTTTCGAATAGTGTTTTTCCCCGCAGTGTATCTCCAGATAAACCCATTTACTGCTCCTTATATCTAGAAGATCCTGGTCGATATTAAGTTGATGGATTGAATATAAGTGGGGATTGATCCAAACAAATAATTCCTTAAAAAAGAAGAGGTCACCCCAGGGCGACCTCTTTCAGTTATATATGTTTCAGTCTCACAATTACTTCATCAGAATCATTTTCACGACCTTCGACTCATTGGCAACATCAAGTTTGGCAAAGTAAATACCAGTTTCCACGAGCTTACCCTGTTTATCCATACCATTCCAAACAACTGAATAAGATCCTTCAGAAAGAGTCGTATTTACTAACTGACTCACCTCATGTCCCAGGGCGTCAAAAATTCGTAATGTGACTGGTTTGTCTTCTGGGATACCAAATTCTATCGTCGTGTTTGCATTAAAAGGATTCGGAAAATTCTGAGCCATAATAAGCGTTGACGGCACCTCCACTTCACTGTCATTGGACACTAAAAGCGGATTGTAGAAGCCTGTTCGCTGCAGATCGCCCCTGGCTGTACTCCATTTGTAGCCAACTGATGATCTGATCTTCGAGTTCACAATCGTAATATCTTCATCGGTTCCGATCACGATATCAAGCCAGCGATCTCCATCGATATCGGCCACTGTTGGTGTACCCTGAGCCTGACTACTGAGGGGAACAGGAAAATCAGCAACAACGCTACCATCAATATGGAAAGCAAAGAGTTCACCGGAATTGGTGCCTACTATGATTTCTGGCACCCTATCTCCAGTCAGATCAGCGATTACGGGTGAACTGTAAAAGCCTTCACCTACCGTCTGGGGCCAGCCGGAGAGATCATTCCCCAGGTGATCCACCACGGTTATCATGCCGTCCAGCGTATTGAACACTGTCTCCATGGTACCATTTTCATCAAAATCCGCGACAGCCGCAGACGTTCTGATCCTGGCACTGGAAAGTTGGTGGGTCCAGAGGGTGTCACCCGTGTTGGCGACAGCCAGGAAGAGGCCTTTATCCTGGCCAACCAGGATATCCATGCTCCCATCACCATCTATGTCTGTAATAACCGGGGGTGAGTTCACCAGCGATCCGGGTAAACCATTGGAGACATCAACAGGAAAACCGGTAAGTTCTGCACCAGTAAGGTCAACTGCGTGTAGCAAACCCTTCCAGGTACCAAATACGATGTCTTTATTACCATCATTATTAAGATCAGCGATGGCAGCTCCCTTGGATATGATCTCAGCGGTGAGAATCAGCGGAAATCCGGCGTAGGCTGTGCCATCATGATGCAGTACGGATAACTCGGAAGCGAAGTTTCCAATAACGATCTCCATGTCTCCGTCCTTATCAAGATCAGCGATGGCAGGTGTGCCCATGATCAGGCTGGAAGTCTCTGCAACAGGACCGCCGGTACCGTCATGATGCAGGACATAGACTTTCTTATCCTGTGAGGCGAAGACGATCTCCAGATCACCATTATTGTCAATATCGGCAACTGCTGGTGAGCCCAGAATTGTATGGCCAGCCCGGAAGGGGAAGCCTGAAAATTCTGATCCATCACTCTGGAACACATGTAGTGCGCTGTCCAGACCACAAATAATGATCTCCATTATACCGTCCCCATCCAGGTCAGCAACAGCATTTCCTGTGGTCAGAGGTTCAGAATTCTTTACTGGAAAATTCAGCTTGAACCGATCCAGCTTAACTTTAAGGGGTAATTCCTGCTCGTAGGGGATGTAGGATACTGTGCCACCATCCCAGGTGGTAACTCTCAAGCTCAGATCTAATTCAGTTATTGCTGGTGTATCATCTGCAACCTTGATCCGGAATGCAGACTGCAGATTTGTTTGCGCTTCACACGCAGTCAGATCTCCAAAAGTCCCAACGCTGTCTAAAACAATGACATGGGGATCATTACTGGTCAATATCCCCTGCACATTAGAAGCACTCTCCCAGTTGCACTCGTTGCTCAATGTAACCAGATACTGGGCCGTCTCTCCTCGATTAAGCTTCATATCCCCGTCATCATCAGTGACTGACACCTGCGTGTCTCTAACGGATAGTAGTGGCAGCGGTGGGGTGGGTAGCGCTGTTAGATCCTCAGTGGCTGCATTTAATATGCTCCCATCTGATCCCTGAACAAAAGCGACCAGGCGGCAATTCTCTGGGGCAAAGGCAGGATTGATACCGATTTTAAATTGTTTGACGGTCTCAACACCACTTTCCAATGCAATAGATGTACCGCTGGCATTGGGAATCATATCCCGCATGACAGCCTGGTGCAGATCGTCAGAGGTAGTGGAACCTGGGTGATAGAGGTCGTCTTCAACCAGCACGAAATGCAGGGTGTAATCCCCATTCGTGCCAGCTTCGGGCAGCACAGTGATCATCGCAGTTGCCACCAGCGTTTCACTGTTAAAGCTACCGGCAATCGATAGCTCGATCGGCGCCGATGTGGTAGCCTGGGAAAGGAGGTGATTCTTCCAATCCTGAGTTGATGATGTCTCTGTATTCATGCTATTATTGCCGTTCGAGACAAACCAGGGGACCCAAACTACCTGGTAATGGACTCGACGCGTATTCGCCTCGGTCACATTAAAATTATGATAGGGGTCCACGCCTGGCCAGGACATATGGTAGGCAATGGTCGTATATTCGTTCAAATGGTCTTGCTGAAACACGCTCAGCTCGTCCCCAACGGGGCCGCAGCCAGGTCAGCCAGTGTTGGTAAAATACTCAGCCAAAACCAAACGCTCGGCACCAAAAGAGGCCAGGGCAGATAGGCTTAGGATGAGTAAAACCAGGGTCTTTAAATCGAATCTCATTGTATAGTTCTCCCCTTGAAATAATCTGAATAAATCATCGCTAAAATCAGCTATTAACATAGTAAGTCATTGAAATAATAGCCACAAGAAAACGAATGCGTCTGCCCTACTGATGATACTAGGTCCTGCCTTTCTTCTCTAAAAGCTTCCGTTCTCCACGGCTTTCCAGAAGCGAATAAAGAACAGGCACTATGACCAGCGTCAGAAAGGACGATATTGCCAGACCAAAGATCAAGCTAACGGCCAGAGGTCGCCAGTATTCAGCTCCGCCTGCCAGGTTCAAGCTCAGGGGGATCATTCCTGCCAGAGTCGTCACCGTGGTAAGGATAATGGGTCTGAGTCGATTCCGCCCCGCTTTGATCAAGGCTTCTCTTATCAGCATTCCTTCCCGGCGCAGATCATTCACATAGGCAATGAGAACAATGGCATCATTCACAACGACTCCCATAAGAGCCACCACACCAAAAAAGGCCATGATCCCAAAGGGTACCCGCGTGACCATCAAACCAAAGATCACACCAATAAAGGACAAAGGAATAGCCAGAGCGATGATGAACGGCTGTATCACGGACTGAAATTGAGCACTAAGAATGATCATGATGATGATAAATCCGATGATCATGGCCCGTCCCAGACTGGCAAATGATTTGGACGCCTCATCTTCGATGCCACCATACTCAACCGTAACCCCATTTGGTATGGTCAATCCTTCAAGGAATGGATCCATACGGCGATGAATGTCTGTCACATCAGAGCCCTTGGCCATATCACAACTGACGGAGATGTTTCGTTTGAAATCTTTGTGCTTGATCAGGGTTTCAGCGCTACCCAGCTCCAACGTGGCGACATTCTGAAAAGGCACCATCTGCCCCCTCTGGTTCATGACGTTCAGATTTTGAATAGCCTGAACGGCATCATCCTCATCCACATCCAGCCGCACAACGACGGGAATATCCTCCAGACCATCTGTGTATGTTGTAGCTTCCATACCGATCATGGCAGCCGCCAGTGTATTACTAACGTCCTGACTGCTAAGTCCGTAGCTGGCCGCACGATCATGATCGACCTTGGCCTGAAATTCTGTTCTACGGACGCCAAGACTGGAAACAACGTTCACCGCCCCCTCAACTGTTTGCAGTTTATTTTTGATCTGGTCAGAGACAAAACTGATGGCGGCCAGGTCATCACCACTTACATCGATGATGACATTGGATGAAACCGGTGGTCCTTCCTGTATGGTTTCAATGGAAATATCAATACCGGGCATTTTGGCAAATTCAGCACCCATGATCTCAATGAGGTCATCAACCGAACGATCCCGCTGCGTCGCATCCACAAGATCAACATTGATCTGAGCGATCTCCGCTCCCTTCCCTCCACCCTGGGCTGTTCTCAAATTCTGCACACCACTTTCTCCCACCGTAGAAACGTAGCGATCGACCTCTTCAATGCTTTGCAGGTATCGCTCAATATCCCGAACCACTTGATCTGTATATTCCAGCTGACTCCCGGCCGGAGTGTTGATGTCAAGGATGATCCTTGGGCGGGGGACATTTGGAAAGATCTGCAGTTTTACCAGCTTCAGGTCACTTACGGCTGAGATTCCAACAATGGCTATGGAGAGAAAAAAGGTGAAAATTGCACTAAAGACCACTGTCCAACGGTGGTTCAGTGACCAGCCCACGATCTTCGTATAGATTCGTTTCCCAACCCATTCCCCACTAAGGACACCGGCTCGTTTCGTCACAGACATTATTTTAGAGGCCAATACAGGAATTAGGAAGTGATCGGCTAAAAAGGCGCCGACTAGCGTGAATATCACAACTTTGGGGATCACAGAGAGAAACTGTCCCATGGTTCCGGACATGTAAATGATCGGGGCGAATGCTACCATCGTGGTCAATACGGCAGTCATGATCGGCACACCTACTTCATCCACCGCCATGATGGCAGCGTCTCTTCTACTCAGCCCCTCCTCCATGTGTCGATATGTGGATTCGGCAATTATGATGGCGCCGTCAACGACGATACCGAGAACGATAATAAGCCCGAACATGGATATTCCTGTCCGGTCAACCTCGAACAGATACATGAGCGGAAAGGAGGACATAAGCGCGAAGGGGAGTGCCAGGGAAACGATGAGTGCATTTTTAAAACCGATACCAGCAAAGAGGACGAGGATCACAAAGATGATACCCCACATGGCATTCTTGTTTAGCTGGCTGTTTTGCGTTTCTATATCCGTTGCCTGTCTCGCAGTATAGGCAAATTCCATTCCCTCGGGAAATTTCAGTGCTGACGCATTTACGACCGCCTCTATCTCCTCGGTGGCTTCTACGATGTGAGCGCCGGTCCGTTTAGAGATCAAAAGGGTTACACTATTTTGACTTTGGTACCGGGAGTAACTGCTGGGGATCTCAAACCCATCAATGACCGTACCTACATCCTTGATCCTTTTGATGTTGCCGGATTGATCCACACCAAGGATCGTATTTTCTATATCTTCAATTTTTGCGAACTTGCCTACCGTGCGGATAAAAATATCCTGCCCTTTGAGTTTAATGGTTCCGCCAGGGAAATTCAGGTTGTTCCTCTGGAGGGCCATGAGGACTTGGGGCATACTCAAATTATTTGCGACCAGCAGGTCTGGGTCAAGTTCCACAGAGATCTCCCGCTCCTCGCCACCGAACATCTCAACCTGGTTAACGCCAGGTACACGCGTGAGCTTATCCTTGATTATTTCAGCCTGGGAACGGAGCTCGTGAGGCGAAAATTCACCATAAATATTTAAAATGCTAATGGGTGTATCGGTAATATCCACATCTCGAACAGTCACATTCTCGACTTCATCCCTGAGTTCGGGGAGGGCTTCATTCACCTTTTCTTTCAATTCATCGATACTGCTCTCCAGATCCGCGTCTGCCGAAAACTTTACAGTAATGAATCCTGCATTTTGCATGGCATAGCCATTGATCTCCTCAACATCCTGGAGCTGAGATAACTTATCCTCAATGGGTTTGATGATCTCGGTTTCGATCTCTGATGGAGCGGCACCAATATATGTGGCAGAGACAAATGCATAAGGGATCTCGATCCGGGGAACCAACTCCAGAGGTAGGATCATGTAGGCCGCTACACTGGCCAGAAAGATCCCAAGGGAAGCGAAAATGACGCCCATGGGGTGATCAATTGCCTGTTTTGATATTTTCATAGCTGACCTTCCCTACTCAATAATATTAAGGAGTGAGCCATCTCTGACATCGTTGTAGCCCCTCATAATGAGGCTTTCACCCTCCTCGATCTCCGCTTCCACCATGACGCGTGCACCAGCCAGCGCTTTGATCTTTACTGGTTTCCGGACTGCCCGTCCATCCTCAGCTATGAACACAAATTGATCGGTTCCATCATCCTGAATCAGATTCAAGGGTAGTACGATCGCGTTATCAAAGTTCTCCAATATGATCCGCACATCAGCGACCAATCCTAACTTCAGATCAGCGGTGTCTCCTGTCAAACGAACTTCGACGTCGTAATTGTTGGAAAAATCCTTGGGCGCTAACCCTACTCGCAGCACTTCACCGGGGAAAATACGGTTGGGGAAGGTCTTAAAACTGACCGTTGCAGCCTGGCCAACCCTGATCTGCCCGATCTGCGCTTCAGGCACTGGTATCGTTATCTTGAGACGTCTCATATCAGCCAATACAAAGGGCGGCTGCATAGCGCCGGCAGGTGATGCAAGGTCACCTACATTCAGATTTTTTGATACGATCCAGCCGCTAAAGGGTGCTCTCAACACTGTATTCTCCAGCGTATTTTTCGCCTGGGTATATCCTGCTCGGGCGTTGTCCAATCCGATGCGGGCCATTTCATATTGATCTGACGAGATCACATTGGATTCGTATAGATCCTTTGAGCTTGCCAAGTCCCGTTTGGATTTTTCATACATGGATCGAGCCTGGGTATACATGGTTTGATATACATTATTCTCAAGGCTGGCCAGTTTCTGATTCTTGTTGACAAAATCCCCGACATTGACCCAGATAGAGTCGACTTGACCGCTGGACTGGAATAATAGATTCACCTGGTTTTCTGAGAGAACTCTGCCAATACTGTGATATTCTATCTGAAATTGTTGATAGTTGAAGGTATCAACTGCAACTGCAACTTTTGATTCAACCTTCTGCTCAACAGTCTCTCCTCCACCGCATGATATGAGGATCATCACACCGGTCAGGGTTAAAATTTTATTCATCCATCCTGTTTTCATTACTCATCTCCCAGTGCGCGTGCCAGAGATGCACGGGCATTATTGTATTCAAAATATGCTTGGTATAAACCGAGTTCCGCCTGATCACTGGCACTCTGGGCATCCATTACCTGCAATTGGCTGGCCATCCCCTGCTTATAAAGCTGTTGAGCCATGTCGACCCCTTTGCGAGCCTGCTGAACCCCCTTCAATCCTGCTTCGATCTTTCGGGCTGATTCCTGAATGCTCAAATAAATACTCTGTAACTCGAGCAGTAGATTTTCTTTGACATCATAGAGCTGATATTCAGATTTTCTATGTTCGGCTTTCGCTTGCTGGACCCTGGCTGTTGAACCGAATCCGTTAAAGAGGGGCAGATTAATTCCGACTGCTAGAGATGATGATTCTCTGAATTCAGCATCAGTAAACTCCCCATCATTGTAGGGCAGCATTTGCTGGTAGGAGCCAGTCAGCGCAATGGAGGGCATGAATTCGGCCTTCACCATGAGGATATTCTCCTTCATCAGCCTCACACTTGCTTCCACCTGATTCAGTAGGGGTTGCTTTGCCAACATCTGTGCTTCCAGTTCACCAAGATCAAGATCAGTCTCAATGTTGACCTGGAGCGCTCCTATTGCAGAGATATCCAATTCAAGATCAATACCACAATTGCGCTTCAATCCAGCGTATGCAAGTTCCTTCATCTTCCGGGCATTACTGACCATGGTTGTCTGGTTGGCTACCTGTACTTCAGCCCTGATCACATCAAATTCAGCTGTTTTCCCCTGAGCGTAAAGGGCTTTCACATTTTCCAGGTTCTGAATCATCACGGTGAGTGAATGTTCAAAGACCTGAACCATTTTGTCAGCCAGGAGTACACCATAAAATGCCTGTTTGGTCTGTTCGATGACGGCTAGTCTGGTTACCTCAGCTGAATAGTCAGTCAGATCCTCAAGTGCATCGGCCCCACGGATAGCCGCGATCACTCGGCCTTCAAAAAGAGGCTGGGTAAGGTTTAAGCCGTATACCATGTTATTATCATTACCAAAGGCAAGATCAAAAGGCACCAGCATGATGCCCGTTTTCTGGAGGAATTCACCTGGGATCGGATTTCCATTTGGGTCCGTATTCTGGCTTCCCAGAGCAATTGGATCTCCGTTGGCATCCAGAACTCCGAATGGTATTGGGAAGGAGATGGGTTGGGAGGCAATGGAAAAACTATGGGATGCTTGTCCGAAAGCAGAAACCACTGGCAAGGCTGATGAGAAAGCTTCTTTTTTCTGCGCCTTGGCCTTGATCAGATTCTCTTCCACATTCTGGATCTGGATGTTGCTCTCAAGTGCCATATCAATGGCTTTGTTCAAATCCAGGGCCAGTGTTTCTGCCTGAACGATGCTGACCAGTGCGATTCCTGCAAGCGTGATTGTTAAATTTTTTCTCATGATTTGGCTCCGTTCAGAAAAATATCGATGATCTCATCGGCATTCATTTGATCCTCAGGTAATTCCCCGGCCCTTAGAGACCTGACCTGGG
Source organism: Fidelibacterota bacterium (assembly GCA_021734255.1). Taxonomy (GTDB): domain Bacteria; phylum Fidelibacterota; class UBA8477; order UBA8477; family JABMPR01; genus JABMPR01. The sequence goes on from JAIPJM010000026.1 coordinate 24,128, forward strand.
CATGGATCATCCCGCTGAGGTAGCTGGCATAATGTTTGGGATTCCCAGGACGTAGTTGTCCGGCGTCTATGGCTGCCTGCATTTCCTTGACCACCAGTTTTTTCAGTTCCTGGAAGCGTTCAAAGACAGACCGACTGGCAGGGTGATGCATGAGTAACTGTTGATTGGTCATGATCACATTCATGAAATTTGTGTTTTTTTGATAGTATGCGAATTGGGAATTTGCGATCAAGCCGATCCGCTCCATGGGATCATCCACCGAGGAGAGCTGTTCATAAAGAAAATCCAGTACATTATTGACAGCATACTCAAAGGTACACAGGAGGAGGTGATCCTTATTCTCAAAGTAGTTATACAGGGTACCTTTGCCGAATTCAGCCCGAGCTGCCACATCTTCTAATTTGGTATCGGCGAATCCCTTCTGTCCAAAGATGTGTACAGCCGCTTCCAGAATAGCCTGTTTATTCCTGAGCTTATCTCTTTCTTTGCGACTTAATGTGTCAGTCTGTGAATTTATATTCATAATATGACTCCTCGGTCACATTATAAACTTACTGGTCACCCTTGCAATAGGAAATATCCTGATTTCCGTGTCTAATCCCCTTTGTGTTCTCCTGAATAAAGCGATTAGGTGATGAAATTATTTTGATTCGTCTTTCTTCGACTTCGCTCAGGGCAAACTCCACGAGGCGGCCAGTCACGCCCTTCAGGCTCACGAAGACGGTTCATGGTTTTGGGTAAAGGAACGGGTGGTCGAGGACTGCCTGTATTTATAACCCCATTATTGTCATTCTGCGTGAAGCCTTCGGCGAAATGAAGAATCTTGAGCCTAATTACGAAATCTTGGATCAAGATCCTTCCCCTTCGACAAGCTCAGGGTCAGAATAACATAAGTAAAAACTTTTTGCACTAAATCCATATGACAGGCACGGGTTTTGAATAAATTGCGCTCATGATCAATATCATTAGCAGCGACAGATTTCTTTTGCATGATACGGGTTACGGCCATCCAGAACGTCCTGAACGGCTCTCTGCCTGCATCAGAGGAATTCAGAAAATAGAGGTGCAAGACGCATTTCACTGGGTCGAGCCAAGGCGAGCGACAATTGAAGAGGTACAGCTGGTCCACCCGCAAGCACATATCCAAAATGTTAAGAATACTGCGGAACGGGGCGGTTTCAGTTTGGATCCGGATACAACTGTTAGTCCAGAGAGCTATGATGTGGCACTTCAAAGTACCGGTGCCTGGCTGGATGGTGTAGACAAGGTCCTTGATCAGAAGGAGTCTTCCTTTGTTCTCTCCCGGCCGCCTGGGCATCATGCAGAGGCAGATCATGCCATGGGTTTTTGTCTTTTCAGTAACTGTGCTATCGCAGCCAGGTATGCAAAATATGTCAAGGGTGTGGATAAGGTGGCGGTTCTGGATTGGGATGTCCACCATGGTAATGGAACCCAGCACAATCTGGAAGCTGATAGCAATATGGCTTACGCTTCACTGCATCAATGGCCCTTTTTTCCCGGGACCGGGGCTGCTCACGAAAAGGGTGAGTATGATAATGTTCTGAACATCCCCCTAAATATTGGTTCAGGGAAAGATGAATATTTTACTGCCTTTGATAAAAAGATCATGCCCTTTCTGAGAGCGTGGGAACCAGAGCTGCTCATTATCAGTGCTGGATTTGATGCCAGCATCAATGATCCCATTGGTAGTATGCAGCTGCTACCCGGACATTTTGCAGAGTTCACTCGCTCCTGTCTGGATGTTTCTCCCCAGCTCTTACTGGGTCTGGAAGGTGGTTATGATCTCAAGGACCTGGCTGATTGTACCCAGGCTGTCACTGAGGTTTTAATTGAGGGTGAAGATCAGTAGGTTCAATATTATGTCCCTCGACTCCGCTCGGGATGACAGAGCGGTAATCATTCATATAAATGATTTTTCACCCCGACATCAGCTTGGAAACCTTATCACATGCTAGATATGAGACGACCAGTCTACGCTCATCCCCCGCCGTGGCGGGGTTCGACTTCGCCGGACAGGCAAGCTAGATTACCTGGGGTTAAGTTATGTTAGATACAAGACGCCAAGCTGGGCGGTTGCTGGGGGCACTCCAGATCTCTTCCACTACTCGTTTCCTGAAGCTGATCAGTGCTGCCATCGTTGCAGCAGTGATCGCGTTTGTCCCGAACTATACCGGTCTGGACCCGGCGCCTATGTGGACCCTCTTCATTCTCATTTTTGCTGCTGGGCTGTGGTTGACAGAGGCCATTCCTGCATTTGCAGTCGCAATACTCATCATTGCTCTGGAAATACTCATTCTGGGTGAACCGGGTGGTGTCTTCGCCAAAGGACCCAACGACTGGCAGATGTTCGTCGCACCCTGGGCCAGCCCAATCATGTGGCTGTTCCTGGGTGGATTTGTCCTGGGGCAGGCCGCTCAGTCAACCGGTCTCGATCGAATGATGGCTCGATTTGTTCTGCGAGGATTTGGAACCAATCCATCCATCATTCTTCTGGGTGCCATGGGGATCACATTCCTCTTCTCAATGTTCATGTCCAATACGGCAACAACGGCTATGATGATGTCGGTTATGGCCCCGGTGATCTCAGCTCTCAAGAAGGAAGACCCATTTGCCAAGGCGCTCCTGTTGGGTATCCCATTTGCAGCGAATGTCGGTGGCATGGCGACCATCATTGGTAGTCCCCCGAATGCTATTGCAGCTGGATTGCTATCAGAATCGCACGACATCAATTTCATTCAGTGGATGATAGCTGGGCTACCCCCAGCGCTGATTCTCTTTTTCGTCGCCTGGTTGTTCCTGAAAACGGCTCATCCCGCACAGGAGGCCAAGTTGGACCTGAGAGGTTTGGAGTGGGAAACCCGTACCGGTTCTCAGATGCCTATGTGGAAACGACTCCTGGTCCTGCCTGTATTTATGGTAACGGTCCTACTATGGATGACAGGACCGCTTCATGGCATGCCCACCGCTGTCGTTTCATTTCTGCCGATCACGGTGTTTGCCGTCGCCGGGATCCTGAATGCTGCTGAGGTCCGTCGTCTGAACTGGGATGTTTTGATACTGCTTGCGGGTGGTCTCTCACTAGGAATCGCCATTCAGAAAACCGGTCTTGCAGAATGGTTACTAGGTCTGCTGCCCTTAGGATCTCTAGGGATGATGGCCCTGGCTTTTCTGATGGCCTACGCGACGACCATTCTATCCAATTTCATGAGCAATACGGCGGCTACCAATATTTTGGCACCTCTCGCCATCGCCGTTGCAGTCGGCTTCGAGCCCATCATCGTGATCCCTCTCGCCCTGGGTGCATCGGCAGCCATGTGCCTGCCCATCTCCACACCGCCAAATGCCATTGCCTTTGCAACGGGTAAATTAAAATCCACCGACTTCCTGAAGGGAGGGTTGATCATGGGTGTCCTTGGACCACTGGTTGCCGTACTCTGGATATTCTGGTTGATGGGGTGACCGGCATTCAACGTTTACGCGTGACTATTTGATCAATGCCCTATATACGATAGATCTCTTGGGAATCTTATACTTTGGGAAATGCTCTGGGGTAGTAAATTCTTCCAGTTTCAATCCAATATCTGGATCAAATGTATACTTAAATATTGCTTTAGGGTCATCACCAGGACTCATCCCATACTTTGAAATTTGGTAGAGGTACAAGGTGTCATTTGATACATCATACCAGCCCTCTGCATTGCTTCCTTCTTCCGAAGGCAGCTGAAGATATTTATGCCTGGAATAAAATCTCAGACTATCGCTCCCACTCAACCAGATAGTGTTGATCAGCATCTTCCTCGTGAAGTCCGCCTGAATAACCAGCGGAAGGAATATGAACGCGATAATAGCCCTTTTCATGGGATCAATCTACTATTTGAACTCAAATTCTAAGGGGATTTCAACCCAACCAGGCTCTGGGGTACTTCCTTCAGGATCTGGGACCCATCTGGTTCCGTACCACTCTCTGAGACCCTGTTCTATTGATTGCCGGAATACATCCATATCAATGTCAAAGCCCTCGGAAAGTGATGGTGATTTCATCGAGGTGTTGTTAGATACCCCATCCTCATCAATGTATAGCATAATGGATATCTCTTTAGCATGCTCCTTTTTATAGGTGCCTTTCAAAACCACTTGGACTGGCTGCGTAGCACGCATAGGACGCCAACCTGTTGCTTTCTGGATTGCAGTGAGTCTAAACACTACTGGGACTGATACTCTTACAGCGACCGCTGCACCTAATTTTTTCGCAGGTTCCCATTGGACTTTTTTCACAGCCTCCATAGCAGCGGCATCCAATGACTCATTGTCAGCTGATTTTAATACAATTACCTTTTGGACCACTCCTAGACTATCCAGGGTGATTTGCACGATAGTTGTCCCCTCAATTCCCGCAGCCCGAGCAAGATCTGGATACTCAACGGCTTCCTGAATAGCTTTATAGCCGCCGATTGGTTTTGGTGGATCATCATAGGCCTCAAACACTACATTCTTGTTTAATAGTGGTACTGGATCAGGGTTGGCCGAATCGATCGGTCCCTGTGCTTTTTCAACATCACAGGCGATCACGACAGCTGTGATAATGACACCCAAAATGAGGATGATGTGGTGTGATTTTAGTTTTTTTTGCATATTCCCCCGCTTTTCTATGATATACCGAAATCTTTTTATTACACTATTGTCACTCATGAAAAACCCACCCGCCAGCACAGGGAACGACCGACTTTGCGCATCATTTGAAATCTGCTGGAAGAGCTGATCCCCATACGTCTGCCTGCTTGTCTTTGAAAGCGCGATAGCGGCATCATCACAAATCTTCTCCCGTTCCAGATCGATCTGATCATTGGTCAACCAAACAGCTGGATGGAAGAAATACACCGTGCGTACGATGGCCTGGAGATAGATGACAATGATATCATTGCGCCTGGCGTGCATGAGTTCATGTGCCAACACATTCTGCTGTTCCTGATCCGACCAGGATAAAAAATGGGTGGGCAGGTAAATGCGAATGTTCCACAGCCCCTGCATGAAGGGACTGCCTACGGATTCGTGGGTGAAGAGTCTGACAGGTCGCTTGAGTCCGATCTCAGTCACCATTGAATGAAACCAGGTGCTGGGTGATATTTCGACCGACCTGGCCAGACGTTTCCGGTGTACGATCTCACTTATAAGCAGTTTGATGCCAAAAAATGTGACCCCTAATCCCCAGAACAACATTAGCCCATGACTAAAGGTAATAAGCGGGGTGTCTTTTGTAGCGGCCGCAACCATGAATTGCCCTGTGATGATCGGAGATATTTCAACCACCGGTAATTGACGTGCTGGCAGAGTAATATTATAAGGGATCAGTGCTTTGATCAGCACGACTACCCAGAGCATGTAGGCAAAATTCGGGTAAGCTCGCAGGCTCAGCCGGCTTAAAGGCCAGACAATAGCTGTAAGCATTAAAATTTGCCATGAAGATTGCAGCAGAATTTGTACGAATTGATCAAGCATCATCGTCCCCCTCTTCTAATATCTGTCGGATTTGCTCCAGATCGTCTTTTCTCAATTGCTTGTTTTTAATAAGGTATGCTGCCAAGCTGGAGCCCGACCCCTGAAATACGCGCTCAATAAAACTGTTTGTGGCACCATCAACGATCTCATCTCTCGGAATCACCGTTTGATACAAATTTACATTTCCGGCCTTTTTTTTGGAAAGATATCCCTTTTCTACCAATCGTTCCAGGTAGGTCTGGATGGTCGTATATGCGCGCTGAGAGTTCTCTGGGAGAGCATCTATGATGTCACGAGCCGAGGCATTTTCAAGTTCCCAGAGTTCGTTCATGATCGTCCACTCGAACTTACTTAGCGCATCGATCTTTGGATTTTTGCTCATATCATTCGTCTCCTACTTATGTAGTAATTTAGCGCAGAGCATGTGCGGATACAAGAGAATTCTCCTACTATTGTAGTAGAGATATTGAGCCTTTGCACCAGGCTGCAGCCCGGTGATGATGGTATTTCATTATCATCGCTCTCTGAGGACTCCGCATCCCGCAGGGTGACTAGAACCCACAAAGGTTCTAGTCGCTCACTCCATGTGATACCTCAGAGGTGTCTTTAATTATTCAGGCAACAGACCCCAGGCTAAAGCCTGGGGCTATGTGTATTACATCAATTTTGTACGAGTGAATGACAGTTACATTAGTGCCCGAATACAGATCTGTGAACTAAGTGTACGATGGAAGAATAGCTTTCATCCGTGGCATTCGACATGCCCATTTCGCAGGTTCTGGAGCTGGAGTAATGCCCTTGTGCACCTTCAAGCTGCTTGACCTCACTGGCTTCCCTCTTGGTAGCTGATTCTGTAAGTTCCGGGACCAGAAAACCTCTGTCACCAGCAAATCCACAACAGCCCACATCCTCAGGAATGATGGCTTCTTCAGAACATGTACAAGCGACAGCTTTCATCTTACCCTCCAGGCCCATCTTCTGGGTTGAGCAGGTGGGATGCAGGACAATCTTGTCCAGTGTATGACTTACTTCCAGTCGCGGGATAACCGTATCATGCAGATACTCGATGATATCCAAAATTTTAAGTTCCCGCCACTGTTTCAGGTGCTCCCCTTCCAAAACAGTATCGTAGTGCTGCATCTTATACGTGCAGGGCGAGGTATCTACTACAATGGGCAGTGTCCCCTGTTTGGATGTCCGCCACAAGGATCGAACCGTATTCTCCGCCATGAGTTTAAACGCCTTATTAAATCCCTTTGACGAATACGGAGTCCCACAACACAGTTCTTCTAGATGAGAGGGATAGATCGGATGGATGTCTGCTTCCTGTAGGAGATCAATAAATGCCCTGGCGGTACTGATATTATTTTCTTCCCCTGGCGTCTTATGCATGCCCCGATTAAGGCAGGATGCAAAATAGACCACCTCATCCTTGCCCTGGGGATTCTTTAGGCTAATGACTGGCAGACCTTTGCCCCCCGTTGGCATAAATTTATGCCAGACCGGAATTCTACCACCACTCCAGCGATGGATCTTCAGGGACAGAGCAGCGATCCTTTCGCTGCCCAGGAAGCGCGCAATGGGTGTGGCGAAGTTGAGACCAATCCGGATCATTTCCACAACAAAACTAAAGTACCGAACGGTCCACCAGGCGATCCTTCTCCCAAGCAGTCCATGTTTTTGCGTGCGAAAATGGCGGGTTAGGTCACCCGTATCGATCTTGACTGGACAACCCAGAGCACAGAGTCCATCGACTGCACAGGTATCCACACTCTCATAGGCATAGTCCTTCAGAATGGCCTGGGCAGTCTCACGCTCAGTAAAGTCCCCTGCCTGCAGCATCTGGATCTCTCGCCAGGTGGCAATGCGTTGCCTGGGTGTCATACTGAGATCAAGGGATGGACACCAGGTCTCGCAGAAGCCGCACTCAATGCACGTATCAACAACATCCTCAACAGTGGGGGTGGCTTTGATGTTTTTCAGGTAGACCTCTGGATCATCATTGATGATCACACCTGGATTGAGCAAAAAATCTGGATCAATGAGCGCTTTAAGCTCACGCATGATACTAACGGCCTCGGGGCCCCATTCTGTCTCCAGAAAGGGGGCCATATTACGACCCGTTCCATGCTCAGCCTTGAGGGCTCCATCGTATTTGCCTGCAGTCATTTGAACCACATCAGCCATAAAATCTTTATACTGTTTAAGTCCAGCGTCATCTGAGAAAGCCTGAGTAATGACAAAATGTAGATTACCATCTTTTGCATGACCAAAAATGATAGCCTCGTCATAACCGTGCTTCTTGAAAAGTCCCTGCAGCTCCAGGGTGGCATCTGCCAGATCATCCAACCTGAAACAGACATCTTCAATGATCACTGTTGTCCCTGATTTTCGTACTGCTCCAACGGAGGGTAGCAGACCTTTCCTGATCTTCCAGTATTGAAGGCGCTGGGTCTCATCAGTGGTAAAATCGGCAGGATGCAGAAGTTTGGCTTTTTTTAATATCTTTTGTCCAGCTTCAACTTTTTCATGCATCTCCCCTGCATCAGCCCCCTGGAATTCACATAGGAGTGCAGCGGACTTCTCTGGTAATGACTTGATCGCTTCAGGCATCCCCTTTTCGTCTTCAATGCTATGGAGGGAGGCTCGGTCCATCAGTTCCAACGCTTCGGCTCCGGCTGCTTCCAGTGGCTTCACCGCATTTGTTGCCAAGCGAATATCCTTGAAGAAAAGCAGAGCTGTCGCTTTGTGGGGTTTATCAGGTAGTGTCCTCAAACGCACCTTGGAAATGAACCCAAGCGTGCCTTCGGACCCGACCAGGAGATGAGCTAATATATCGATGGGTGTATCATAATCTATAAATGCATTCAGGGAATAGCCCTGTGTATTTTTGCGTGTATACTTATCTCGAATACGGGCATGCAGATCTGTATCCTCAAGCACCCGCTGCCTCAGCTTCAGTAGACCCGCATGAATATCAGGTGAATTTGCCTTCAGCTGATCATCCGCATCTGCATCCAGGGTATCGTAGATCTGCCCATTGGGCAGGACAAAGCGCAGTGAATCCATCGTATGGTAGGCATTATCCTTTACACCGCAGCACATACCGCTGGCATTATTGGCGACGATGCCACCGACCATACAGGCATCCAGCGATGCAGGGTCAGGCCCCATTTTCCGACCCAGGGGTGTCAAGCGACGATTAACCTGTCCTCCGATGAGCCCCGGATCCAAATGGACGGTATGGTCGCTTTCGTTGAAATTGAAATCCTGCCACTTTCGGGCGACCTCCACCAGGATACCGTCTGTAATGGATTGCCCTGATAATGACGTACCGGCGGCTCTGAATACCAGCGGCTTTCCTGTCCTCTGAGAGAGGGCGAACAAACCCCTGATCTCCTCCTCATTGACCGGTTGAACTACCACCTCAGGAATGAGTCGGTAAAAACTGGCATCCCGGGCATAGCGATGGCGATCGATCAGTCTGGATTTGACCCTATCTTCATCCAGCAATGAGTGCAGATCATTAAGGATGTTCATTGCGCCCCCCTGTGTTTCTTAGATACATCATCCTCAGTTCGCTGCATATTCTTCATGCATCATATGTATGAGCCCATCAGCCAGACCAAATTGGGGCACATGGATCCTGCTGATCTTGCCCCACTTCATGATAGTAGTAAATATTTTACTGGCTGGAAGGATGACATCTGCTCTGTCTGGTCTCAGGTTGAGAACGCGGATCCTCTCTTCCAGATCGTGGGCATTTAACATCTCGTCTATTTTGATCATATTTTCAAAAGTGATGGGCTCCCCGGACTTTTTACCGGCTAGGCGGTAGATCTTGTTCATATTACCACCGGATCCGATGGCAGAAATATTGGCAACTGCAGGGAGATGGGACGTGACCCATTGCTTCATTGATCTCCACAGCTCTTTGGACACCTGTCCATTCAGCATGCGAACCGTTCCAATTGGAAATGACCTGGAGGCAACCCGTTCATTCTTTGCAAAGACAGTTAATTCAGTGCTACCACCGCCAACGTCGATATACAAGTAGGCATGTTTTGGGTTCAGGTTTTCTGCAATGTGGGAGGCAAAGATGATCTCAGCTTCCTCCCCACCGCTTATGATCTTGATATCTACATCACATTCCCGCTTGATTCGCTTACAGATGGTTGATCCATTCTCGGCCTCTCGCATGGCTGAGGTAGCGCAAGCTCTATATGTGACTGGATCATAGGCTTTTACAAGATGTGAAAAACCTGTCAGGCTGGATACCAACTTGTTTTCCAGCTTTTGACTGATCGTGCCCGTTTGAAACACATCGGCACCGAGTCTGATGGGCATCCGGACAAGGGATTCTTTGGTGAAGACGATATAGTCGCCATTTGAGATAACTTTGGAGAGGAGGAGGCGCACACCATTGGAACCAATGTCAATGGCAGCATACCGGTATTCGCTGTCGGGAGACCAATGCCCATTTGAGTGGCGCTTTGCCACTTTAAATGTTTTCTTTGCGCTCACGTTCTAATTTGATTTGATCTGTTTCTTGGTCAAGTATGCGATCAGTTTACCCTTAGCTTTCCGTATATTTCGCCACTGTTTGATATTCAACTCAAGACCGACCACTGCTGACGTTGGCATGACATCACGGAAATCCTCACACAAGTGCCAGGCCAGAGCATTAAAGGTGGGATTGTGTCCGATTAACATGAGTGATTTTACTGAATCATCTACTTCAGAGATGATCTCCAGTGCATTTTCAATCCCACCAAAGTGGTAAAGTTTGTCTCGGGCCAGAATTTTTTCCTCCGGATAGTTCAAGGTCCGGGCAAAGATCTGAGATGTTTCCAATGCACGACAGGCGGGGCTGGACAACATAAGATCAACACTTTTGACATTCCTGGATAATACATCTGATATCCGTATTGCCTTGTTCACCCCGTAGGGAGCGAGACAGCGACCAAAGTCTGTATTATCAGGTGAGGTTTCTGATGCCTTGGAGTGCCTAATAATGAATATCTCTTTCATGATTATCTATACTTCCCCCTGTGGGGAAAAAGTTAGTACAAATCATCATGATTGGTTAGGCAAATCTACTCGCTGATCACACCAAATTGTCTACCAACTTCTGTAAATGCCGCGATGGCTTTATCCAGATGATCACGCGTATGGGCAGCACTGATCTGTACCCTGATCCGGGCTTCGCCCTTGGGTACTACCGGGAAGGAGAATCCAATAACATAAATGCCTTTAAGCAGCATGGCGGCAGCAATATCCTGGGCCAGTTTAGCGTCACCCAGCATGATGGGTACAATGGGATGTTCACCCCGTTTGATATCAAAGCCAGCATCCGTCATTCTGGTTCTAAAGTATTGCGTATTTCCCACTAATTTCTCACGTAAATCACCTGACTCTGAGAGTAAGTCCAGAACAGCTATACTGGCTGCTGTGATCGCCGGTGCAAGTGTATTACTGAAGAGATAAGGCCGGGATCGTTGGCGGAGCATATCGACGATCTCCTGCCGAGCCGACGTGAAACCACCACTGGCACCGCCCATTGCTTTCCCCAGCGTTGATGTGATGATATCCACCCGTCCCATGGCACCACGATACTCATAGGAACCTCTGCCATTTGGGCCGAAAAACCCGGTAGCGTGAGAATCGTCAACATGGACCAGCGCATCATACTTATCAGCCAGATCACAGATCTTGTCAACCTGGGCAACATATCCATCCATAGAGAAAACCCCATCTGTTGATATGAGGCGCGTCCTGGCATTTTGAGTTTTCTGGAGGATCGCTTCCAGTTCTTCCATATCGTTATTGGCGTAACGATGGCGTTCAGCTTTGCAGAGGCGAACCCCATCAATGATGGAAGCGTGATTCAATTGATCGGAGATGATCGCATCCTCTGGTCCTAACAGGGTTTCGAACAGCCCACCATTGGCATCAAAACAGCTGGAATAAAGGATGGTGTCATCCATACCAAGGAAAGCGGATATCTTCTGCTCCAACACTTTATGTATGCTTTGTGTCCCGCAGATAAAGCGCACGGAGCTCAAGCCAAAACCCCATCGGGCTAATCCATCCTGGGCCGCCTTGATCAGCACGGGGTGATTTGCCAGGCCGAGATAATTGTTTGCACAGAAATTGAGAACTGAGTCTCCAGCCACCTGGATCTCAGCACTCTGCTGTGATTCTATGACGCGTTCATCTTTATACATGCCCGCAGATCTGATATCAGCCAGTTCGGTCTGCAGACGATCCTTAGCTTTGTTCATAGCGACTCCTGATCTCAGGGATTAAATATTCTGAAAATGCCTTTTCCAAATCGTGGACCTCTGCCCAGCCCCAATCCTGACGGGCCTTGTTATCATCAATATCCTCAGGCCAGCTGTCAATGATGGACTGGCGGTTATCATTAATAACAAAGTCGATCTTTGCATCGGGATAATACTCTCTCACCTTCTCCAGAAACTCGCCAGCAGAAGGGTTGAAAGCTCTCACATTATAGACACCCTGGCTGAGCGCTTTCTGTGGGGCTGCCATGAGCAGTTGAATGGCATGAATGGCATCTGCCATGGTCATGAAGGGAATCCGGGCATCCTCACGTACAAAACAACTATACTGTTCCCCCTTTGCTGCAGCGTGAAGTATTTCGGGGGCAAAATCGCTGGTACCGCCAGCTGGTAGGGTATGGGCACTGATGATCCCTGGAAACCGGATGGCTCGGAAATCAACCAGTCCACCTGAATCCTTGGCTGAGAGGCGTTTAAAATAGTGTCCATAGTAGTTGCCCAGGTTTTCACAGTAGAGTTTGTTACAACCATACATGGTCTGGGGGTGTCGATGATCATCTTCGCCTGGTGCGCCAGCGCTTGATTTTTCTTCCAGACTGGATAGACCATACACCGCAATAGAACTGGGGAAAAAGAATTTTACTGGTTTTCCACGACTCTGCGCTTGTTCCATGGCCAGATCAAGCAGATTCAAGGTACCGTCCACATTCACCTCATGAGCAATGACAGGTGAAAATTCTGCCCGGGTACTCAGGAGCGCAGCCATGTGGTAGATCGCTTCGATCTCATATTGGGCGTTTAATCGTTCCAGCAGGTTCCGATCCAGAATATTACCCACAAGGCAATCCTGTGTACGTTCCTGAATGAAATCATCTACGCCTTTCAGATCGATACCAATAATATTATCGACTCCCTTACGAGCAAGTGCCCGAACCAGTCCATGTCCGATTTCCCCATTTACTCCCGTGATCAATACGACAGATTTTCGCATGGTGCATCTCCCTTGAGGGTATTACTAAAGTATATTCTCGACCAAATCGTCTGGACAGTAAATTATTGGCAAATATCGAGCCGACCTGATATTAATCAACCCCGCGGAGAGGGTCGCCCATAAATAAAAATGTCCCTGAAATCCTCAGGATCACAGGGACATTCAAACTGTTTAAGAAGAGAAGGGGATTATTCTTCCGGTGCGGCTTCCTGGTCGTCCTTGTGCAGATAAGCATCGATGGCCTCATTGAAAGTCTCCAGGGCTTTCAGTGGCAGGTTATCAATATTATCGTTGATGCGGCGGATGACCATTCGCGTGCTGCTGGCATTGGTCTTCACACTGGTCAACTCTTTGGACATGAGGGCCATAGATCGGTCCGTCATCATCTCAGTTGTATCGATCCGGGCAGAAAGCACCATCAGCGCAGAATCCAGTACGTTGAGCTGGTCAGTGAATGCATCCAATGACGCTCTATCTTCAGTCAGTAGAGAATCAATTACGCTAACTATATGGTCGGAAAGATTTGAGATGATCTCAGCTTCCTGCTGGGCATTCCGACTCTGTACATATTCTACAGTAGCCAGATTGAATTTTGAGGCGCCCCCCTCGGTGGGAATGAATGATAATGTACTACATGACATGATCAGGGTTGTTGCTAAAACGGCGATTGTTATAAATCTTGTTTTCATGATTTCCCTCTTCTGTATCTGAACTGAATTTTTTAGACCTTTCGACCTGTGTCGAAATTATGTTCACCACCGCACAAGTCAAGTGAAAAGCCTCTAATGTCCCATCCCGTAAGGCGCTTATTCCCTCTATTTATCCCCTTTTGACCATTTGCATTTTTCCCTGTGAAGTTTATTCTAATCAGCAGGTATAAATATCATTTTTCTAATCAAATAGGGGCAAATATGGAATACAGACATCTCGGAAGTTCAGGTCTTAAGGTCAGCACACTATCGTTGGGTTCATGGGTCACATTTAAAAGTCAGGTCGATCTGTCTCTGGCCGAAAAGATGATGGGTCATGCTTATGATGCCGGAATCAACTTTTTTGATAACGCTGAAGCGTATGCCGCAGGCGCTTCCGAGGAGATCATGGGGAATGCTCTGAAGCGTCTTGGCTGGGGCAGGGATACCTATATCGTCTCCTCGAAGGCCTTCTGGGGTGGCGACAAACCAACGCAAAAGGGACTCAGTCGTAAACACCTGACAGATGCCTGTCATGCAGCCTTAAGAAGACTCAAAGTAGATTATCTGGATCTGTTTTTCTGCCATCGTCCAGATGAATCCACCCCCATCGAAGAGACCGTTCGGACCATGAATGACCTGATCCAGCAGGGTAAGGTCCTGTATTGGGGAACCTCTGAATGGAGCGCTCAGCAGATCATGGAAGCTTACGGTGTGGCTCGACAGTACGGGTTGATACCACCCAGCATGGAACAGCCTGAATACAATATGTTCAACCGCCATAAAGTTGAATCTGATTATCGTCGGCTATATGCTACGGTGGGTCTTGGGACAACGATCTGGTCCCCATTGGCTTCCGGTTTACTCACTGGAAAATATGCCAATGGTATTCCTGATGGGACCCGGGCCAAACTACCTGGATATGGATGGTTGCGGGATAAGTTTGAGTCAGAAGAAGGCCAGGAAAAGATCCGACAGGCTGGAGAGCTGGGAAAGATCGCCAAGGAGATCGGTGTTCCTCTCACCAATATGGCTATCGCCTGGTGCGCCGTGAATCCTCATGTGAGTACAGTCATCCTGGGTGCCTCCAGCATGGAACAGTTGCAGGAAAATTTGAAGTCTCTGGATGCGCTGCCAGCGCTTACATCTGATGTGATGGGAAAAATTGAGGACGTTCTGGGGAATAAACCAGCTCCTCCCCCACAGTTTTAGGCCATTTGATCCATCCTGGGTGTTCTATTCCAGGATGAAGTCAAGTCCTTCAACATAGTCGCCTTCCGCACTGGGCTGAATCGAAAATGACTGTACTGCTGGAATAGAGACCGCTCTCAGAAATACGAGCTGGGCATCATCCACTGAAAGCTCATAACGGCCAGGTGGAACCTCCATGGAGTAGAAGGATCCATCTCCAAACGTTCTCACCGTCTTTTCAAAATTACCATCAATGGCACGGATATGGATCCGCAGACCAGAGAGCGGAACCAACTCCCCGTCCTTGCGCTTGTCAACTCGGCCGTCGATAACCCCGGTTGTATAAAATGGTACGTCCAATTGCTTGTATTGATTCGGGTCGGTAATGATGGAGAACTTCTTATGACTAGCGACCAACATTGGATTGTCGACGCGGGCTTCATTCACCCTGAAATTGTAGCGACGATAGGGTTGCAGCTGTGTCATTCGGGTGATCCCATTCTGTGTAACTTGCCGGCTGGATGAACGTTCAATGGTCAATGCATTTCCAGGCAACAACTCCTCACCTTCATCAAAGATCCCGGAATTGTCATCGTCAACAAACATACGAACCGTAACGCCTGCGCGGCCAACCTGCTGGCGATTGTCAAACAGGAGGCTATTCGTATTCCGATCCCAGCCCATGGAACCTCTGGCTGTTTGAATAAATGACGGTGTGGAGCGAATCGTTCTGACACTGGTCGTTGTCCTAAATGCGTCAAGATCCCATGAGATGCCAACCTCAAAGTACTTGCTGTCTCTGAGGAGATCAAAAGAGGCTAATCCCTGGGCCTTAAAACGGGCACTGAATTGTTTGATATACTGGAACCGCCACTCCTCAAATGATCCCACCCTGGTGCTGTAGGCTAGATCTGTCCGAAGGTAGGTCCCCCGGACCAGAGGGTGCATGGTGGGATTTCTTGGTATGATGTATACCGCTCCAACCTTGAGGTCGCTGGCGTTCACATGCCCGTTTGAGCTAAAGGAATGTCTTTCCCTCAAGCCATATTGGAACCTGAAACCTTTAATGAATTGGGTCATATCAATTGAATAGTTCAGAATATACAGGTGGACCCCATCCCTTGGACACATTTTCTTGAATCTTAGGTGTGGAGCTTCCGGTGTTCATTATCCTACAAGCTTCCTCATAGATTCTTTAAAGTATACTTCATCCGGAGTCAGCTTGTCAAGTGATTGATGGG